>JAOLBX010000039.1 GCA_028339355.1 Bacteroidia bacterium | reverse complement strand
ATCTGATGAATTTACCTTAATAATAGATGTACGATACAACTACAGTACACAGACTAACAGTGTAACTGACTTGTCATTAGAAGATATGCTTGCTGTGTCTCCTAACCCAACTAGCGGTAAATTAAACATCAATGTTAATCTTCCTGAAAATGAAGAAATAAACATCGCTGTGTTTAACACTGTGGGACAACAAGTTGTTCTTGTAGAAAATGGTACTGTAAGCAATAGCTCTTATACTGTAAACCTTGATAACCAAGCTAACGGTATGTACTATGTGAAAATGACCGTTAATGGTAACATTATCACTAAAAAAGTAATGCTTAATAAATAATATCTAGACACTCGAAACGTCTGATTAAGAGGCTCTACTAACGTAGAGCCTCTTTTTTTGTCATTTTTTTTGCAACCTTTGTTATAAACAGTGTCTAACATAAAACAAGAGCGAATTGATTAGTGACGAGGAACTAATACGGAGATGTAAGGATAAAGATCAATCCGCTCAAAAATTGCTCTTTGAAAAGTATGCCAATAAGATGATGGCAATATGTATGAGATACTGTAAAAATCAAGATGACGCTAAAGATTTGCTTCAAGAAGGTTATTACAAGATCTATATTAACATTAAGTCTTTTAAAGGGGGTAGTAAAATAGATACATGGATGACCAGAATATTTATTAATCTAGCTCTCAATAAAAAAAGACAAGGACGGTTTAAATATGATCACTACGAGTTCGACACTAAGTTTGAACAAGCGGAAACAGACTATGAACCTTCTCGTGAAGATATAGAACCAAAAACTGTATTAAAAGCACTCAATGAGCTGCCAGAAATATATAAGGTAGTTCTAAATATGTATGCCATAGACAATTTGTCTCACAAAGAAATTGCTAAACAATTAGGAATTTCTGTTGGATCATCTAAAAGTAGACTTTCAAGGGGAAGAGTTTTGCTAAACGCTTTGTTAAAACGCTAATAGAGGCTTTAGATTGGATAAATTACAACATATCGACCAACTGCTAAAAAGAGCATCCCAAGAGCCCGCCAATGCCTTGGTAAGTGACTCTGATTGGATAGTTATCGAGAAAAAATTGAGGCACAGAAAGAATCGCATTTACGCTATGTGGTTCTTTCTAGCTTTAGTTTCTGTATCCGTTGGTTTAGGACTATTGCTCCATAATTCCCAACCTACCAATCCTACAGCAATCACTGATTCACCAATTAACAAAGAAAAAGATGTTCAAAATGAAGAAATAACTTCCCTTGAACAGATAAATAAAGAAATACAAGGGCCTGATGAATACCAGTCTGACTTACAAGTACAAAACGTTACAACTGTAGACGTGCCGTCATTTAATACTAATACCATACAACAACCTTTAGAACAATACATTAATCGAGAAAACTCCATATCTGACATTAACCCTGTTAGGAAACTAGATGGTAACTCTTTGTGTAAAGTGGGGTTGCCCATTATATTAACTGATAAAGAAATTAATAGGAGTTTACTGAAAGAGCTTAGCTTAATCTCATTATTAAATAAAGTATATAAAAACCAAGAAGTAAAGGGTAGAACAAATGGTTATTGGGAAGTAGGATTTGCCTTTACACCCAGTTTATCTAGTAAAATTGTGTCTGAAAACAATTCACTCTCTGGTCTTATAAATAAAAACTACTATGATTTTGTTGGCGATAATGAGAAGGTGGCATTTTCAAATAACTACGGTATAAATCTACAATACCATAATTCAACGAAATTCTATATTTCTTCCGGAATATTTGTCGCTCAAAGAACAGAACTGATTGACTATCAATATACCATCACCGAAGGACCAATCTATAACTCAGATAAAACTAAAATTGACTCGTATTTTGATAGGTTACCCTCTGACCATGAACAAATCACTTACAAAGGGTCAAATTCATATCATTTTATCGAAATCCCATTAAATATAGGATTTAAGACTCCAATTTCTCGTAACTTTGAGTCTAGGACTCAAGTTGGTTTGTCATACCTAGGTTTGCTCGATGCTTCCGGTAAAAAAGGAGATTACTCCACACTTGAACTTAATAATGTACAAGATTTGAATCTAGAAACCCAAAATATCGCTACCAGTATAAAATCAGGGTTGTATTACAACACATTAAGATTTGCTATTGGGATAGAACCTATTTTTGGATTAAACCTAAATTCTTTATCTGACAAAACAACTTCTCCTATTAAAGTGAAACCGTACAACTACGGCATCAACATTTCGACTAATTTTAAGCTAATCAAGAAATGAAGCGATTATTGATACATATCGTCGCCTTATTATTTGTACTCCAGCTTCCTGCACAGATACTTGCCCCTATGGGTGAAGGATTGCCCGCGGCTCCTGATAAAATAGCTAAACATGGAAACGGCGTTGTCGTGGCATATGATAATAGGGACAATGTAATCGAAGTTAAAATGTGGAACGGAGACTTCTGGAACTCAACAGGTCCTATCAATATTCCACCAACAACAGAAAAGTTTAAAATTGCCGATTTATACTCTTTTAATAGTAGCATCTATCTTGCATCCTCTTATGAAACACGACCAGCTGATAAATCAAATTTTATTAGCAAATGGGATGGGAATTCTTGGGTAGACATTTCCACTGACATTATATCCAATAGTATTGCAATTGATAAACTATTTGAGGAGAATGGTGTACTGAAGTGTGTTGGAAAATTCAAGAACCAAAACGAAAACTACAATATAGTAAAATACACTAACGGTCTTTGGATACCTGAAGGTAACGTAATTACCTCAAATTTTGACAATGATAAATTTGCTTCTATTACTCAAAGCGGAAGTAAATTGATTGCTACAGGAGTGTTTACTAATCCTGTAGCTAATAGAATATCGCTAGCCGAGTGGAATGGACACCAATGGCAAGCTACTGCACATCCTCCTTTCTTAGGCGAAAACATAGCTTTAGGTAAGTTTCAAGATAACTTAGTCGTATACGGTAAATCCGAATTCAATACCGAGTCTGTACAGATAAGCATAAGCGGTAATTGGAGAGGAATGTCTAAAGGTCTAGAAAATTATGATGTCAACTCTATTCACCAATTTGCTGAAATCAACAACAGTCTTTTTGCCGTAGGTGAATTTGTAAATAAAACCAATAACGCATCATCCAATTTAATGATGTTTGATGGAGATAAATGGGCACCAACTAATCTAAACGTTATTAGCATAGATCAAGTATATTCTGATGACAAGAATATATTAATGTCTGGAGATTTCTCTGATAATTCCAGGCTTAATGGAATAGGTGTAGTATACTCGGATAGGGCTCAAATAGTTGCTAAAGTATATGAGGATAAAAACAGTAATTGCATAAAAGACGGCAATGAAGATTGGCTTGCAAATTACCCGATAACCCTGAGCGGCACAAGCACTAGTTTCTATTCAGATCAAAAAGGACAATTGTATCTTCCTGTATTTAAAGATAACCACGCTATCAATGCAAAAGAGGACAATTACTACGCCCCTACTTGTCCTGATTTCGTAGTAGATGTAAATGAATATAAAACCTATTATGGTGCGGTTCTTGGCGTAAAACAACAGTCTGATATATTTGATGTTACTGTTAATATCACAGATAACAATAGTTTTAATAGTACTGTGAATGAGAGAAAAACTGCATACGTTTGTGTAGATAATATTGGTAGTAAGTTTCTTTCCAATGCTCTGCTTAAACTAGAACTAGCCAGCGGTATCGATAATCTACAATCTGAATTGCCTTTTGACACTTATAGCGGTAAAGAAGCGACTTGGATCATTAACCTTGATGCTAATAAAAATCAATGTTTTACCGTGTCATACACCGTACTTGATCAGGAAAACAGTACTATAAAAGCTTCCATTTTACCTGCAACTGGCATAAGAGATAATGATGAGTCAAATAACGAATCAACAATAAAATACAAAACAGGAGATTCACCCGATAATTACAAACACTGTGCAAACGGAGCTTTCATAGCACCAAGCACAGACAATATGAGTTATAAAATTGGGTTCAAAAACACTACCGGCAATACAGCACTTGGTTTGAAGGTAGTCGATATACTAGATGCAGATATCGCGATGAGAAAGTTGGTATACTCTACCAGTCATCATCCAAATGCCAAAACATTGGTGGAATTGCACTTAGCACCGGACGGTACTTGGAGACACAAAATTATTACTTCTATTGATAATGTTAGAATTCCTAGCACATCAGAAGATGAACAATCTAAAGGCTTTGTAGATTATAACATTACACTAAAACCCCTAGAAAAAGGTTCAGAAATATGCAATACAGCTAAAATCTATTTTAGCTATTCCAAAAATGCAAATGGCGAAGCCACTTACTACAATGAGCCAATAGTAACCAATGAAGTATGCAGCGTAGTAGGCGAAGTATTGGCTGTAGAAAAGAATGAGACAAACGGAATCGTAGTATCTTCATTTCAAAAGAATTTGTTCATAGGGCCGAATCCAGTAACCAATTTTTTACATTTTGATAATAAAGGCCACGAAAGTTTTAAGATAGAAATCGTAAATACACTTGGCCAAACAGTAAATACTGTTGATATTAAATCTTTTAAGAGTTTAGACTTAGATCTTACCTCATTTGATTCTGGTATTTACTTCATTTATACAAATGGTGTTTTTGCTAAGAAATTCATGCTACGCTAAGTAGCCACAGCAAGAGTAGCAATACTCAGTTTTAATCCTTTTACTTCTAACAATGCATCTCCACAGGCTTCAATAGTTGCCCCGGTTGTTATCACATCATCTACCAATAAAACATGTTTATTTTCTAACAACTCAGGTTGTACCACTCTGAATATTTCTTTAGAATTAATGAGTCGTTCATACCGCTTTTTCTTGGTCTGAGTGGCGTTGTATTTTGCTCTCACCACACTGTCATAAACCGCACTTTTTAGCATTACTCCGCTCAAGCCACGTACCAGTAAGTCACTCTGATTGTATCCGCGTATGTTTTGTCTCTTAGGGTGCAGTGGTATAGGGATAATATAATCTATGGTCTCAAAACATTTAGATTTCACTAGCCAACGGCCAAGAGCTTCTCCCATCTCAACACCTAATTCCAAATTACCCCGATATTTTATTTGATGCAATATTTTACGAACTCCGGTTCCGCTTTTGTACCTGAGATATCCTGAAACAAATTATACATTTAATCTGCCCCAAAACTTCTTTGCTAAATCACTTTCTTTTTGATTAAACTCTTCAAATTTTGGCAAGGTGTAATAACACAAATCACAAACAGCCCCTTCCTGGTGACTCAAACATCCATCACAACAAACACATAGGTTTGGGAATATCATTTGAGCAATAGACTGTAACAATTTTTTCATTTGCAGCACAAATTAACGGAAATAGAAGACCTTTGCAACTGTATATGTTTGAGAATAAAGAGAAAACTGAAATCAGCAAATTAGGAGAGTTTGGTTTAATTGACCACTTAACTAAAAAATTTGAAATTAAAAATGAGCATACAACATTAGGCATAGGAGATGATGCAGCTATTATTAATCAGAATAATATGCATCAGATTATCAGTACAGATTTGTATATAGAAAATGTACACTTTGATATAATGTATGTACCTCTTATGCATCTCGGATACAAATGTATAACAGCGAGTATCAGCGATATCTGTGCGATGAATGCAGATGCCAGCCAGGTATTAGTGTCTATAGCTATCTCTAGTAAATACCCACTAGAAGCTTTAGAGGAAATATACGACGGAATAAAGGCCGCTTGCGATAAATATGGTGTAGACCTAGTAGGGGGAGATACCAGTAGCTCTGTAAGTGGGCTTATGATATCTGTTACTGCAATGGGGTATGCAGAAGAAAAAAATATAGTAAAACGATCAGGTGCCAAAGAAGGTGACTTGGTCTGTGTGTCTGGTGATTTAGGTGGGGCATACATGGGTTTGCAAGTTCTAGAAAGAGAAAAACAAGTTTTTATAGACCAAAAGGACATGCAGCCAGACCTAGAAGGCAAAGATTACATCGTAGGGAGACAATTGAGACCAGAGGCACGTATAGATATAGTTGAAATGTTTGAAGAGCTTAAAATCGTTCCTACTTCGCTCATAGACATTTCTGACGGCTTAGCAAGCGAGATCTTTCATATCTGCAAACATTCTAATGTAGGAATGAAAATATATGAAGATAAACTTCCAATAGACCAAAATACGTATGACACTGCTATAGAGTTTAACATGCCGCCTACTACTGCAGCTATGAATGGAGGGGAAGATTATGAACTACTGTTTACTCTACCCCAAAGTGACTATGACAAAATTAAAAATTCGTTAGACGTTACCATCATAGGCTATTGCACTGCAGCTCATGAGGGCAAAGAGCTAATTAGTAAATCTGGAAACGTTGTGCCTCTTGAAGCACAAGGTTGGGAAAACTATAAACCTGAGGAAGACTAGGAGTGTTTATCTAGCAAAGCTTGAAGTTCTTCCTTAGAGTGATACCCCACTTTGTTATAAACTTCTTTGCCGTCTTTGTATAGTTTAACCATTGGTATTGCGTTTATCTTGAAATGTCTGGATACCTCTTGGCTTTTGTCTGTATCTACTTTTAACACCTTTAAGGTGTTTTTATACTTAGTTTTAAGTGAATCAATGTGTGGGGCCATCATCTTACAAGGACCACACCATGTAGCATAAAAATCAACCAACACTAGGCCTTTACTGCTGACTGCTTCGTTATATAAAGCCATTGTGTAGCTGGAATTTGATTTTTTTACATTTGTCTCTACTTCTAGGCCATCCCCTTGCCATTTCATTATTCCTCCGTCCAATTCGTACACCGTTAAGCCCTTTTTTCTTAAAATACTAGCAGCAGTTTGGCTACGGCCTCCAGACTTACAATAAACAAGAACAGGAATCTCTTTATCCAAAAGATCAGCCTTTAAGTTAAAATCTTGTCCGTTTACATTAATGTTCTGAGCTTTTACAATATGACTCATTGTGTATTCTTCAGGAGATCGAACATCAATCAAATTAAACGTTTTTAAAGTGTTTATTTTATCTCCAAACTCTTGAGCACTTAAAAGAGTATTTTCGTTAGATGTAGTACCATCGTTTGAGGCACCGCAAGCCGATAACACTACTAACAGAAGACTCAACATTCCCAATTTCACTTTATTTATCATTACTTATTTCTATTATTTCTTCTATTATATTTCTGTCATTGCAAAGTTTAGGAATCTTGTGTTGACCTCCTAATTTTTGTTTGCCTTTCAGCCAACTATAAAAGGTGCCGCTTTTACAGTCTATTATCTCTAATTCTACTAATGCCATATTCCCTTTCCTTTTTGCTTCATAATCGGAATTGGTTTTTTGTAATTCAAAGTCCAATAACTTTCCAAATTCGTTGATAGAATCTGGTTTTACCAAAAATTCAATCGCCCATTGGTGTTTACCTTTCTGACGGTGTTCTAAATAAACAGGTGCTACAGTAAATTCTGACACTGTGCACTCACATTCTTTTTGTGCTTGAGCTAGGGCTTTTTCTGCATTGTGTACCATAAGTTCTTCCCCGAAGGCATTAATGAAACTTTTGGTGCGTCCTGTAATTTTGAATCTATAAGGGTCTTTGCTCGTGAAAACTATCGTGTCTCCTATTACATAACGCCACAAGCCCGCATTTGTGCTCATTACCACCGCATAATTTACTCCAAGTTCTATATCTTCCAGCCAGAAAGTGGCCGGGTTATCTGTGCCATAAACATCCATAGGGATAAACTCATAAAATATCCCATAATCAAGCATTAGAGCCATGTCCTCACTGTCTGTATCTTGGAGTCCCAAAAATCCTTCCGATGCATTATACGTTTCTCTATATGCTATTTTGCCCCCTATAAGTTTTTCAAACTGTGGTTTATATGGCTCAAAATTGACACCTCCATGAATATATAATTCAAGGTTTGGCCAAACATCAAGAATGTTTCGTGCTCCTGTTTGTTGGAGGATACCCTGTAACAATAGTAATGTCCAAGAAGGTACACCGGATATATTCGTTACATTCTCGGTACATGTAGACTCTATCATCTTCGACATCTTAGTTTCCCAATCTGGAAGGAGTGCTATATCCATTCTAGGAGTAGCCAAATAGTTTGCGATGAACGGCATGTTATTCATCATGACTGCACTAAGGTCACCATAATACGAATTGTCTGCAAGAGCATTTACTTGATGGCTACCTCCTATAATTAGCCCTTTGCCTTGAAAAACTTTTGCTTCTGGGTTTTCATTATAATAACAAGCCAATACATCTCTGCTTCCTCTAAACTGACATTCTTCCAGTGCATCATAACTAACAGGTATAAACTTGCTTTTATCCGATGTTGTACCACTTGATTTTGCAAACCAATTTATCTCACCTGGCCAAAGCACCTTTTGCTCTCCATGCATTACTCGCTCTATGTACGGCTTTATCTGATCATATTCAAAAAGCGGTACACGATTCTGGTACTCTTCTATTGTATTTACTTCGGTTAGTCTATGGTCTCTTCCAAATGACGTTTTTTTCGCCTCGCTCAACAACTTTTTGAAAACTTCCAACTGTACCTTACTTCCGTTTTTTAGATTATAATCTAAAACAGATATCCGTTTTTTTAGATACCAAGACATAAATGAATTTACGAAAGCAAGCATACTATTTATTCGGTTTGAGATATTATAAAGTCCCTTATCAATAAAAAACTTTTATCATAATATTCTCCTAAGATAAGATTTTTTGGATTGTCTGCTGGGTTGTGATAGTGCTTGTAGTCTCCCATGAGATAAATAAAAAATGAATGAACACCCTCCTCAGTAAAAAAATAATGATCACTATTGGCTGCTTTTCCTCTCGATTTTATTTTAGGTAAATAATTGTTTGCAGTATTAATGGATACCAATTCGTCAAACTCCTCTTTAAAAACACTACCATTTACAATCGTTGCACCTTCTTCTCCACTTCCCATCAAATCCATATTGAAAACAAACTTCGTCTTTTTCAGTGGTACAAGAGGTTTCTTGACATAATTGTATGAGCCCACTAATCCTGCCTCTTCTGCCCCAAATGCAATAAAAGCAATGCTGTAATTTTGAGGATGTTTAACAAAATAACTTGCCATATCTAGCAACATTGCTATTCCACTGGCATTGTCATTAGCCCCATAAAAAGTTGCCTCTC
>JAOLBX010000038.1 GCA_028339355.1 Bacteroidia bacterium | reverse complement strand
ATTACCCGATTTATTTTATCAGGAGAGTTAGACGAGGTGAATACTTTTAGTCTGAAAATATTCAACAGATGGGGGTGAAAAAGTCTATGAATCGGATGATGCTACAATTAGCTGGGACGGTAGCTATAAAAATGTAGATTGTCCAGAAGTAGCTTATATGTATCAGACAACAATAACGGGACTAAACCATAAGAAAATATATTTAAATGGGTCTATTACCCTATTAAGATAATCTCTCCGAAAGGAGAGAGGGCAGTAATGGTTAAAATGGGTCGTCAAACTTCTTTGGCGACCTCTTTTTTTTGGTAAATTTGTAGCTTATAAAAATATACGATGTTCGAAAATTTATCATCTAGGCTAGACAAGGCATTTCAGACGCTCAAAGGTCATTCTACACTTACTGAGCTGAATATAGCTGAAACTGTAAAAGAAATACGTAGAGCTCTTGTAGATGCTGACGTTAGCTACAAGATAGCTAAAGATTTTACTGGTAAGGTAAAAGACAAGGCAATAGGAGGAGATGTTTTAACTAGTGTATCTCCGGGTCAGTTGATGACCAAAATAGTTAATGATGAACTCGTAGAATTATTAGGTGGAGAAACCCAACCCCTAAATCTTTCTGGAACACCTACTGTAATTCTTATTGCAGGGCTGCAAGGTTCTGGTAAAACTACATTCTCTGGGAAGCTCGCTATGCACCTGAAATCCAAAGGCAGAAATCCTTTACTTGTAGCTTGTGATGTCTATCGTCCTGCTGCTATCAATCAGATAAAAGTGCTAGGAGAGCAAGTGGGTGTCAATGTATTTGCGAATGAGAAAAATAAGAATCCTGTAAGCATAGCTCAAGACGCAATAAAACATGCCAAGGCTCACAATCATAACGTAGTGATTGTGGATACTGCGGGTCGTTTGAGTATAGACGAGGCGATGATGACTGAAATAGGAAATCTGAAGACAGAGTTGAAGCCTCAGGAAATTCTATTTGTAGTAGATTCTATGACGGGTCAAGAT
This sequence comes from Bacteroidia bacterium, assembly GCA_028339355.1. Lineage (GTDB taxonomy): Bacteria > Bacteroidota > Bacteroidia > NS11-12g > UBA9320 > UBA9320. The sequence goes on along the minus strand of JAOLBX010000038.1, from coordinate 8,718 downwards.
GCAGTTAATACAGCGAAAGCTTTTAACGATAAACTTGATTTCTCTGGAGTAGTTCTTACCAAACTAGATGGAGATACCAGAGGTGGTGCAGCTATTTCTATTAAATCTGTGGTGAACAAACCTATTAAGTTTGTAAGTACAGGTGAAAAAATGGATGCTTTGGATGTATTCCATCCAGACAGAATGGCAAGTCGTATTCTTGGAATGGGTGACATTGTTTCTTTTGTGGAGCGTGCTCAAGATACCTTTGATAAGGATGAAGCAGCTGCATTGCAGAAGAAGATGCGAAAAAATCAGTTTGATTTTGATGACTTCTTAAAGCAACTCAACCAAATTAAAAAAATGGGTAACATCAAAGACTTGATGGGAATGATACCTGGTGTAGGAAAAGCCATAAAAGACGTAGACATAGATGATGATAGTTTCAAAGGCATAGAGGCCATCATAAAGAGTATGACTTCTAATGAACGTCAAAATCCTCATATACTCGATGGTAGCAGAAAACAAAGGATAGCCAAAGGGAGTGGAACTTCTACCACTGAAGTTAATAAACTGATAAAACAGTTTGACGAAATGAAAAAAATGATGAAGTCTATGAATAGTGGGAAGGGAATGAAGCCGGGTAAGATGCCATTTATAAGATAGTGAAGGATTTAAGACAAAACTATACGCTAGGAAGCCTGCTAGAGGAGAATTTACCGAGTAGCCCCTTTGATTTGTTCCAAGCGTGGTTTGAAGAGGCTATGTCCTCTGACAAAATACTGGAACCCAATGCAATGGTATTGTCCACTTGTGCAGATAACAAAGTAGATTCAAGAATTGTGCTGCTCAAAGACCTACGAGAAAAGCAATTTGTGTTTTACAGTAACTACACGAGTCATAAAGGTACACAGCTAGAAAAGAATCCGCACTGTAACCTATTATTTCCGTGGGTAGAGCTGCAACGACAAATAATAATACGGGGTGAAGCTGCAAAGGTGAGTGAATCTGAGTCGATCGAGTATTTTGCGTCTAGACCAGTGAGTAGCCAATTGGGAGCTTGGGTTTCAGAACAGAGTAAACCTGTATCTTCACGAATGGATTTGGAAAGCCGATTAGAGAAATTGACTACTTTCTATTCTACAAACAAACTAACGAAACCAGAAAATTGGGGTGGTTATGAAGTAACGCCTCTTCAGATCGAATTTTGGCAAGGAAGAGAGAACAGACTTCATGACAGAATTGTTTATTCTTATGAGAATAACGAATGGAAAATATCAAGGCTGCAGCCTTGAAAAAGAATGTTGAGTATCTCATATTTGTGTAAAACACGCAACTGTGAGTAAAACCAACAGTTACAATCTGTAAATTTGTGTAAATTTCAGTATTTGGAATCATATCTAAGTAATATCAAAAATCTAGTTAAACGAAAGACTAACTTGGCTTCTTTGGCTTTAGTACCTGCGGTTATTGCAGGTCTGGGTTTGCTTATCTTTCAAACATATAGTTTAATAACTGGTAAATCCTTCAATGATTTAGATTTTAATATTGAAAAACTTTGGGAAACAAGTGATGTTGTTTCCATAAATGAAGAGGTCTCCAATAGCATTAGAGCCTATCAAGCTAACTTGGTAAAAAATCAGCAAGAAGTAAGAACTAATTCAGTTGTCAGACACGATTTTATAGTCCCAAGAATTAAGGTAAAAAAAGCACGATTATTTACTCCAAGTGAAGTGCAACGTGTTACGGAGGATAAATTGGGAAATGAAATTTTCGAGGTTGATAAAATAGATGAAGTTAGTATCAATACTATTCTGAAAGGCAAACAACTCATTAAGTATTTCAATAAGCTTGAGAGTGACTATCTTATAAATCCTTATATCGTGCCAAGAAAAGGCAAGTGGTATATTGGCTTTAGTTTTGCTCCTACATTAAATTACCGGACTTTTAGCTATGATCCGAGCTATGTGAGTGGCGTTGCAATAGAGGGTAACTACAGGTATACCTTTGGTCTCACTGAGAATCAGAGAAATGTTTCAGATAAGTCCATTACTTCATATACTGTGGGTATTGATATTGGAAGAAGAATAACGAAGAAGTTCAGTATATTTAGTGGTTTTCACTACGCTCATTACGGTGAGCAAATATTAGTAAGCCTTGCTGATTTACATAATCCAAATTATGAAGGATCGGAATTTATGGGGCACAAACCTCAATACGCATTATATGATACGGAAGATGGATCCAAAAATATTCCATATAAAAACAAATATTCTTACTTAGAAGTTCCACTTGGAATTTCAATGGATTTTTTGAAACTAAATAAATCAAAGGTCACAGCAGATGTTGCAGTAACGCTTCAAAAACTGGATCATGTAAATGCGTTGGTCTATGATTTTGAAACAGATTATTACTACTGGATGAACAGTAAAGAGGAGGTGTTTAGAAAATTTGGCGTAGGAACAATGGGCGGTGTCACACTTTCCCAATTTGTAGGGGAACGGTTGGAAATGTTTGTTAACCCTCATTTTAAAATCAATCTAAATTCTACATTTAAGAAGCCCTATCCGGTAGAGCAAAACCAATACTCGACGGGACTTAGGCTAGGTTTGAAGCATCAAATTCGCTAGCAGTATGGGGCTAACCAATACGGATGTATTGGATTACTTTTGTAGGAAATGAAACGAGTATATATAGTAGCCGCAGTGAGAACTCCAATGGGGAGTTTTAATGGAAAACTAAGTGGTATTGCAGCACCCAAACTAGGAGCTACTGCAATCAAAGGAGCATTAGAAAAAGCAAGTGTAAATCCTACGGATGTAGATGAAGTATATTTTGGTAATGTACTACAAGCAGGAGTAGGACAGGCCCCAGCTCGTCAAGCAGCTATTTTTGCCGGTTTGCCCAATACTACACCGTGTACTACGGTAAATAAAGTCTGTGCCAGCGGTATGAAGTCTGTAGCACTCGGAGCTACGTCTATCATGCTCGGACATAATGATATAGTGGTAACTGGTGGTATGGAAAATATGAGTCAAGTGCCTCATTACCTGCCTGGAAGCAGAGCAGGATACAAATACGGGAATTTCACAGCGATAGATGGACTAGCTCACGACGGACTAAGAGACGTGTACAATGAATATATGATGGGTAGTGCAGCTGATAATACAGCTAAGGTACACGGCATCACTAGGGAAGAACAAGACGCCTTTGCTATCAACTCATACAAAACATCTGCAGCAAGTTGGGAAGCAGGTAAATTTAAAGATGAAATAGTACCTGTGGAGATTCCACAGCGTAGGGGAGAGCCTCTTATAATGGATGAAGATGAAGAGTACAAGAATGTCCGTTTCGAAAAAATACCGAGTCTGAGACCTGTATTTGACAAAGAAGGAACTGTAACAGCGGCAAATGCAAGTACAATAAACGACGGAGCAGCTTGTATCATATTGGCAAGTGAAGATAAAGTAAAAGAACTTGGTCTTACGCCTATAGCTGAAGTAGCATCGTTTGCTGATGCAGCTCATGAGCCAGAGTTTTTCACTACAGCACCTGCAAAAGCAGTACCTGTAGCATTGGAACGTGCAGGATGCACATTGGCAGATGTTGATGCTTTTGAGTTAAATGAAGCATTCTCTGTGGTAGGTATAGTAAATACTAAAATGCTAAATATAGATGCAGCTAAATTGAATATAAACGGTGGAGCTGTAGCTTTGGGACATCCGCTAGGTGCTTCAGGAGCTAGAATTCTAGTGACTCTTATCCATGTACTCAAACAAAATGGAGGCAAGATAGGAGCAGCGGGTATATGCAATGGCGGAGGCGGTGCCAGTGCCATGGTGATCAAAAATATTTAAGTTGTCTAATAACAAGGCACGAAAATTGAATGGTTATCAGTTATACTAGCAATGCGTTTTAACATAAGTCTCATACTATCAGTTTTGTGCTTTGTATCTTTTGGTCAACGGCAAAAGGTGAAAGCGGAAGACTCTACATACTTAGATTCTTTGAGAAACTATGAGTACCAGCTCGAGGGACTAAGTTATAATATCATAAATGCAGCAGATAAAGTGGAGCGAATAACTAGCTGCTACTATTTTATCCAAACGCTCAAAGAAGCCCTAAAAGTTCCCAATTCATTTGATTACGATTTTAGTACTATCAGAACAGTATCTACGCTAAGGTCAGATGACGATAAATTTAGACTATTTACATGGAACCTGCTACTAGATAGTGGGAAGTACATGTACTTCGGAGCAATACAAATGAATAATGCAGACAGCCTAGAGCTTTATGGGTTGTATGATAGTTCGGAGTACAATAAAGACATACCGTATGGCCAGTTTGATAATCGTCATTGGATGGGTTCACTTTGTTATCAGATACATCATTATAAGTGGAAGAAAAAAGACTACTACATCACCTTTGGTTGGGATGGTCAAGATAGTCGGTCCAATAAAAAAATAATAGACGTATTGTGGTTTGACGAAGCAGGGAAGCCTCAGTTTGGTGAAGAAATATTTGACTTTGAGGGAGATTTGCAGTCTAGGCTTGTATTCGAGTTTAATGATAGAGCAGCTATGACATGCAGGTACGATCTAGACGAAGAAGCCATTGTGTTTGCGAACCTAGTACCTATGAGCCCCATGCTTACAGGGAAATACGAAAACTATATTCCAGACGGCACCTATGATTATCTTAAATTCGAAAAAGGGATATGGCGTAGATACAAGATGGTCTTCAATAATCGGAGGAAGCACGGTGGCGACTTGATAAAATGGTAAGGTTCTAAATCTTTTTATTTCGTAATCTACTATTTTCCTAAATCTCCGGCAGTCGTAGCATGTAGCTAGGATCAAAAGAACTATGTTTGATAGGATTAATACTAGCTAAAAGCTGGCATCAGCGGAGTCAAATAGAATTATGTTTGATAGGATGAACTACCAGCTAAAAGCTGGCATTAGCGGAGATGTCGATGAACATATATTAATATTTCATTTACCTATATCTATCATTCAACCCCTTACCTGCTATTACTAGAGGAGTAATTGTATCTATTCGCTTTAGTTTGGTCAATTCCTGCTTGGCATCGGCTATATAGTTAGCATATTCTTTTTGCCTTCCTAGAGTAAGTGCATAGAATTTTTTACTGAACTCAGTATTCTTTGCCAATGCATCAGATAGTATAGTAGGCATATCGTAGCTTGTATCTATGGTCACTTTTACCACTTTGTCAAGCTTTTGATTCTCTATAGCTTCTAAAACATAAGTTCTTACAAGATCATAATCTATTTCCTCTGTTGTGTCACACTTTCACTGACGCATGGCTTTAGTTTTTCCCTTCTGGGAATTGGTGAGAACTTTGGCTTCATCTGAGAGAAAAAATCCTTGAAAAAACCATATGCCATAATGATTTTTAAAACCCGCGATATTTATAAGGTTGGCTCCTTTGCAGGTGTAGGTAGGAAATGACCATTTAAAGGTCTCTGATAGCCCACAATCAAGCGTTACTTGACGCAAGGCTTTCAGTTGTTTATTGTACTTTTTATTTGCTTCCCAAAACTCTTCTAGACTTTTCGGCATCTTCATAAGCCAAAAATACTAAAAATGTAACCAATGTCCTTTTAGACCATCGTTGGTTTGATACTCTAGTGTAGGCATAGGAATCTTAATGCAGTTCGCCATTATCAGAAGAGTGCGTATTCCTTTTCGTTTTGTTTTAAAACAAGTAAGGTCTATATCTGGAGATAAGTAAAATTGTCTACTTCTTAGAATGTCAGTTCTGTCATATTGTATGCCTTCACTCTCATAGGTGTTATCATGTCCGCCCACCATTCCATCTGTACCATATCCTGCAGCTATATTTAGCCATTTGGGCCATTTCGTATATTCTTTCAAGAAGGAGCTTATATTGGCACTTAGCCAATAAGTTTGTCCGTTGTAGTCTTTGAGCATACGCTCAGGCACCGAACTGCCCAATGCATTGGGTCGTATTCTAGCATATGGCGAGTGGGAGTAGGCGTATTTCATCCATACACGTTGCTCATCCCACGCCAGACTTTGATATATTGCTAATCCGGAACCAATCGTATTGGCAGCTAAATCGCCCATACTTGCTCCCCATCCTGCAGAAAACCCGTCCAATACCTCTACGCTAGTTTGTATGAGAAAACCATACGATCCACCGATAAGCGAGTATTGCTTTTTAGAATATCCAGCCCACTTCATCATTTCTATTCCTGCTACGCCCTCGTAGTAGCAAGAGAAAGAGTGACCCACTTTGTCCATTTGTAGCCATTCCTTATTGTCATTGAAAAAATGAAAACCTTCGAGAGGATAATCCTTGTACCAAAGAGAATACAGCCCAGTCATAAGGGAAGTGTAGGCTATTGCATTGCCACCTATTAATACTTTTTTACGAAGTGCATAGTTAGTGCTGTCTTCTTGTGCCTGTGCGGTAATACAAAGGCACAATAGGAGAGTAGTGGCAATTTTAGGCCAATATGGTAGCTTTGGTAGCATCCAAAATCTTAATTACTTCTTCACTAGTAGGAGCTTGAGCATATACACGAAGTAATGGTTCTGTACCACTTGGTCGTATCATTACCCAGTTATCATCATTTAGCAAAAATTTGTATCCATCAATAGTTTCGTGTCCAGTGACACTATAATCGCCAAAAGCTGCGTATTGTTTTGCCTTACATTTATCTATGATAGCCCATTTATCATCTTCAGGAACGTGTAAGTCATAACGGTCCATTGCAAAGGAGCCAGTTATTTCATACACATCCTGGATAAGTTCGTTCAAAGATTTTCCTGTTTTAGCCATGAATTCCCAAAGGATAAGACCCATCCAAATTCCGTCTCTTTCTGGTATATGCGTACTCACAGCTATACCACCGCTTTCTTCACCTCCGAGCAATGACTGGTTCTCGATCATTTCTTTACAGATATACTTAAACCCAATTTTGGTCACGTGATGTTCTAAGCCATAGTGCTTGCACAGATTCGCAATTTTTGATGTGCAGCTAAAGCTTGTGTAAACGCTTCCTTTGACACCCTTAAACTCCACCAAATACTTTATGAGAAGTAGAATGATATGATGAGAATCTACAAAATCGCCATTTTCATCAAAAAGACCTATTCTATCAGCATCTCCGTCTGTTGCCAGTCCACAAGATATATTGCTATTTTTTATCAGTTCCGCAAAAGGTTTTAGGTTTCTAGCAATAGGCTCCGGAGCCTGGCCCATAAAACTAGGGTTGTAGTCACAATGTAACAAGCTAGTATCAGGAATTAGTCTTCTTACCACATTCTGTCCTGCTCCGTACATAGCATCATATCCAAATTTTATTCCACTATTTTTAATGGCTTCAATATCAAAGTTAGCATGTACATGATCGATATACTCCTGCTCCATATCTATCACTTCCACCATACTATCTTGTATTAGTTTGTCGAATGGAATAATATCTACCGCATGACTCTCTGGTATGAGAGCTTCCACCGCATCTATTTCATCTTGTATAGCTGGTCCACCATAGTGAGCTTTGATTTTAAATCCATTGTATGTATACGGGTTATGACTTGCAGTAAGTACTATTCCAGCATACGCTTTATGTATGAGGGTAGATAGTGATACCATAGGAGTAGAAACAAAGTCTTTTGATGTATAAACTTTTATTCCCTCTTTTATGAATACAGAAATAGTAGTTTCAGTAAATAGCTTACCTCCAAATCTACAATCATGACCTACTACGGCTGTATGATTATCACTTGTATTCTTTATCCATTGAGCAGTGGCATATGCTACTCTTGCTACGTTATCTGTGGTATACTCTTTTGCTATGATAGCTCTCCAGCCGTCAGTTCCAAATTTAATTTTTGTCATGTATTTTTATCTTACTTTATTCCAAGGATTTCTTAGAAGTGCGTTATATAATTGATCAGAATTTTGAGCGGCCATTTCTTGATCGTTTATTTTTTCTATCAGAAAACTAAATCTTTTTTCACTGACATACTCTGCAAAACCTTGTAAGTTAATTCTTACATCCATTTCTTCCAGTTGTTTGTTTGTCAGTTTAATAGCACGTTGGTCTATGAAAAACTCAATACTACTAAACTCCTGAAATGGTATGTTCTTATACTTCGTCCAAACCTCAGTCATAGTAATGTTTTCGATTTTCCAGGGCTTATATAAGTTTTCTTTGAAGTATTCCGCTCCCCCTGCATTCAAGATAGTCTGTTTGTTTTTATTAAGATAATCCTGCATTATCAAATAGAAGCTCTTATTCTCAGAATTTGAGTTTATCGATGGTGGTAGCACTCTATATACTATCTCTTTCTTAGACTTTATTGAGGTCAATTCCCTTAAAATCTTCGGATCATGAACAGCTTGATATTGCAAGTCAGTAGATTTTCTAGGGTTGGTTTTAAAATTGTCATTACCAAATTGTATCAAATTGAACTGGTAGGTTTTGCTATGCAGAGCATCCCAGTATGTAAGCTGAGATGATCCATTTGCATTGCAAGGAATGTATTCAGTACTCAAAAGGTTTGCAATGTCCGGAGCATCTACATATCCATAGTTTATCGTTTTTCCTTTTTTGCTGGTACCTGTAAAAGTGAAACCTTGCACACCAAATTCGTAGTTCTTCTTAAATATTTTCCAAAATTCGTGAATGAATAAATCTTTGTTTCTTACAAAAGGTCTATCAGCAGTTTTTTCAAGTTTTGTAA
>JAOLBX010000037.1 GCA_028339355.1 Bacteroidia bacterium | reverse complement strand
GTGTAATGAAAGAAGAACAAGTGATGAAAATAATGACAATATAGCTTTGCAACTATTCTAAGTTATTGGTTCGACAGTGTTTAGTGAATTTTAGGAATGCTAGTCTCTGATTACAGGTCAAACAAAACTTGTCCGTTGAGAGTTTTACGTCCTTAAGTTCTCTTATGAAGTTAAAGTCTTGTATGCCGAGTCTTTTGTACACGGGGAAGCCAAAATAAGTGGGTTTATAAGATCCGAAGTCTGTTTCGCAGTAATTGCAAAGAGTGAGTAGAGAACCAAAATATGTTTTATACTTGGTGTATCGATGCTTCAAATAATGGTCCAATTCAAATTCGTCTCCTCCACAATCCATACATGGAGTTACAATTCTATCCGTAAGTACAGAATTGCAAATTGGACAGTTTTTCATTTGAGTTAGTCGACTTCCTGATAATCGCTAAACTCTTCATTCTTTTTATGAGGGCGATTTATTTGTGGTCCCCGTGTTCTATTGTGGTCTAGTTTTCGGTCTGCATTGAGTATTTTGTCTAATGTAGATCCTGCAAATGAGATTATAACTCCGAGAGCAAGAGCCCACCAAAAAGAAGCAATACTTATACTATCTACAAAGTAGTCCATTATCATTACGCTACCGGCGGTCAGCACAAAACTGAAGAGACCAAAGGTTACTATGGTTATAGGAAACGATAGAATGGCAAGAATTGGTCTTATGAAGGTGTTTACTATAGCCAAGACGATAGCCGCTATAAGAGCGTATTTATATCCTCCTATGATAGAAATACCATCCATATATTCTGCACAAAGCCATACTATGCCGCCGAGGGCTAAAAATTTGATTATTTTATTCATTTTGTTATTGTGATGTAAGAATTGCAAAAATTAGTCCAAATCCCACGCTATATGCAGTTTTGTCAGATTTGATAGGACTGGAAATTTATCGTATTATTTCTTTATCACCTATATTCGAAGAAGTAATAATTGCTTTATGGATCAATTTCTGCACTATTTTGAGCATCTCAATAGTCTCCAAAAACTAGGTTGGATAGTTGGGACTATGACTTTTTTTTGGATACTGGAAGGGGCTTTCCCAGCTTTTAAACATAACTATAAAAAATGGCAGCATTCACGAACTAATTTTGTTTTGTTAGGTACTACTATACTTATAAATGTATTATTTGGAATACTGGCTTTAGGTGTTTTCCAATGGGTGGTAACTGAACAAGTAGGTTTACTCGGTATGATAGAATTACCAGTTTGGGCAGAGCTCGTTATGGGTTTGATGCTTCTAGATTTTGTAGCTCAATACGGAGTCCACTACTTACTACATAAGTTTGGACCGCTTTGGAGATTTCATATGATACACCACAGTGATACACATGTAGATGTTACTACAGGTACACGGCATCATCCAGGCGATTATGTTTTTAGAGAAATATTTTCATTGCTAGCTGTGGTTATTGGAGGTATACCATTTGCATTTTATATGGTGTATAGAATCCTTACCGTATTGTGTACTTATTTTACTCATTCCAATATTGCTTTGCCTGATAAGTTAGATAAGCTGCTGAGTAATGTCATTGTAACTCCAAACATGCACAAGTTTCATCACCATTTTGAACAACCATGGACAGATTCTAACTTTGGAAACATCCTTAGTATTTGGGATAGAATATTTGGAACATTTGTGTATGGAGATGTCACCAAAGTTACTTACGGGCTTGATGTGCTTAATGATGACAAATCTGAGAACCTTAGTTATCAACTCAAAGTGCCTTTTGATAAGGATGTCAAAGTAGGGAAGTAGTATTCTGATTTCTTAGTTGGTGCTATTTATATAATCTTGGAACTAGGTTTTCGTACAATGAGTATTCACCCTGTCGATTTCATTATCTTTCGTTTTGGCATACCTACAATAAGGCTATAGAGAAAAAGCAGATTCTATTGCACGATATAAAATAGTAAGTGTTCCACTTTTTTCTTTTTCTTTGGCAAACCAATGGATGAACATAAAATAATTAGTAATAAAGAGCTAAATATCTGGGAAGCCCTCATCCCAGTAATCGCATTAATAGGCATGTTGGCGTTTAATATGTTTTATCTAGGTGATGATGCTGGAGCTTATAATAATCAGTTAATACTCCTTATTTCCGCTGCGGTTGCATTAGTTATGGGTTTCTTTAACAAAGTGTCCTTTAGGCATATGGTAAAAGGAATTAAGTCTAACTTGAAGTCCGTTTTTGTGCCTATTTTTATTTTACTTCTAGTAGGAGCCTTGAGTGCTTCTTGGTTGCTCAGCGGTATCATTCCGGCTATGATTTATTATGGAATCAAACTTATAAATCCGGATGTTTTTTTGCCCTCAGCTATCGTTATAGCATCTATTGTGTCATTAGCTACGGGTAGCTCTTGGACTACTTCTGCTACTATAGGAGTAGCTCTTATTGCCATCGGAAGAGCCATAGGTCTTCCTGCTGGAATGGTAGCGGGAGCAGTGATTAGTGGAGCCTATTTTGGAGATAAAATGAGCCCATTGAGTGACACCACAAACTTGGCCGCAGCAATGGCTGGAACTAAGCTATTTACCCATATAAAATATATGCTTTATACTACCGCACCGAGTATTATCATTACAATACTTGTGTTTCTAGTACTTAGCTTCACAAAAGAATCACAAATAATAAGTGGCACGGAAGATCTATTAATAGCTGTTACCGAAAAGTTTGTGATATCGCCTTGGCTCTTTTTGGTTCCGTTGGCGGTGGTTGTGCTAATTATAAAAAAAGCGAATCCAATTGTGGCTCTCTCCGTAGGAGTGGTACTCGGTCTTATTACATCACATTTTTTTCAGCCTCAGCTCCTAGCTGAAGTGTCGAATAAATGGTCGTTTTTATTAAACTCTACGTATAACGGTATTGGCTTGTCCGCGTCCAATGTGCAACTGCAAGGTTTATTAGAGGCAAAAGGTATCTTAGGAATGTTTGGCACAATCTTACTGATAATTTGTGCTATGATTTTTGGAGGCATTATGGATTCCATCGGAGCCTTAGCTAGAATCAGTCAAGCATTGTTAAGCATAGCAACTTCGATATTTGGATTGTTTGCTAGTACAGTTGCGAGCTGCTTGGCTCTTAATATCACTGCGAGTGATCAGTATCTTGCCATAGTGGTGCCGGGTAAAATGTTCGAAAAAGCATATCAAGAAAAAGGCTTAGCACCAGAAAATTTAAGTAGGACGCTCGAAGATAGTGGTACTGTAACCTCAGTATTGATACCTTGGAATACGTGTGGGGCATATCAAAGTGCGACCCTCGGAGTGGGAGTAGGAGAGTATTTTGCGTATGCTATATTTAATTATATCAGCCCTTTTATGACGCTGCTCTTTGCAGCGTTTAAAATCAAAATAGCAGAGCTCAAGCCGAATAAATCTTAAACACTTCTTTACTTTTAAAGCTTAAATGAAAAAAGCAATACTTATTTTATTTTAAGTTGTAGTGGCTCAGGCTTCTTTAGCACAGCAAAAAAAAAGAGAAATGGCATCCATTTAGTAATGTCCCTGATTTGTCTTTTTATGCAGAAGTTAATGGAGCGTATCAGATTATAGCTCAAGAAGTGGCATTAGGTCTTGGCATAAAAGGTGCGGTTACTAGGAATGCCAATAATGCCATAGGATTTACGTACGGAAACACCATCAATAAATTTGCTCCTGCTTTTGAGCCAGATAGTTCTGTGTACCTTAAAAATGCATTGATTGGTTTTTACTATGAGTATACAATGAAGCCCGGTAAAAAGGTTCATCTTACATTCCCACTAGCAGCAGGAGTGGGTAATGTATATTACGATTGGCGAGACCTAGATCCTAATGGTGCAGCATCTTTTCCTTATGAGGAGGAGTTCTATTTTTATAGAGAGACTGCAGTGAAAGTAGAAGTAAATCTTGCTCGAAAATGGAGACTAAATGGTGGTTTGACATACGCCATAGCTCCGCTGGGTTTTGACTATAAAAGTGTGACAAATAATGACGTTACTGGACCTCGGTTCCAATTGGGGATTAGATTCGGAAAGTTTTGGTCAGCAGATTAAAATAGCTCGTCCATCTCCAGTTTGTAGTCATACTGTAAGTCTTCGTGTAGTTTAGCAATTGTCTTCTCCACTAGTCCTAGTTGCCTGTCAAACATATTGGTAAGTACTGTATTGTAACGATAGCTTGGTTCCATTTGCTTGAGCTTACGGCAAAAATGAAGGGTAAGGGCCGCTTCAGTTTCTATTTTTTTAGAATATCGAACATGTTTTTTTACCCCTCTTAGAATCTTACGAACACTTTTTTTGATGAAATGATAGCTGGTCGTGTTTATTAATTCAAACTGATCATCCATTTCTTCTTTTATTGTTGCTATAAAACTGTCTTCGTCGTGTTCTTCAAAGAGTAGATAAGTCAAAAGCTCCTTGTTCTCCACTTTGTATTTGCCGACGCGTAGAAGTATCTCAGCCAGTTCTTCTTGAGTCAGGTGCTGTACTTCTTTTTTTATACGAGTTATTGATACAGCTTTCATCTTGTTATGTATTTAATAAGTTTAATGCCTGCTAAGAGAATTATAAATGGCACTCCTATCCAAAGCAACTCACTTTTGATGACCTCTAGTCCCCATTCGCTAAAAAACTTACTAGCACTCATAGGTGACACCTTGATGGGTCTCCAAGGTAGGAAGTATCTCGAATTTTCGAATGGAGATAAAAAAGCAACTCCTTTTCCTCCAGTAGTCATAGCATCAAGAATACTGTGAGAAGCAGTACATAGAATAAAATAAAGAGCAATAATATTTCTCCTACTCTTATAAAAAAGGTAGGCTATCAAAAAACCAAAGAGTATTGCGAAAAAGAAAGAATGAGTAAAACCTCTGTGGCCCCAAAACGATTTGTATGCTATGCCAAATTTAAATCCCAGCACATCAGCATCTGGAGCTATAGAGCAGAGTATGCCAAGTATCCATAGTTTTGGTTTGCGTAATTCCTTGGAAAATGCCTTACCTAAGGCTAACGCAGCGAGTGAATGTCCAAATACGGATGCCATTATTTATCGAACTTCGGGATAGATTTTAGATAGAGTTTTTCTACTTTTTCGCGTGCCCATGGTGCACGTCTTAGAAACTTTAGACTACTGCCCATACTTGGATTACTCGTGAAACAATTTATTTTTATGTGTTCGCCAAGCGTTTCCCATCCATAATATGAGACTAGAAATTCTAAAACCTCTTTAAGTTTCATACCGTGCAAAGGATTGTTTGGCTGTTCCTCTTCTTTACCTTCGTTTCGTTTCAAATTATGACAAAATTAAACATAAAAAAAAGGCCCTCGCTATGCGAGAGCCTTTCAGTTGTAAATTTTCTATAAGTAAATGCTTATACTAAGTTTACATTTACTGCACTAGGTCCTTTTTGACCATCTTCTACGTCGTAAGATACTTGATCCCCTTCGTTGATTCTAGTTCTAGTTCCTGTTTTGTGTACAAAAACATCTTTACTTCCATCTTCTGGAGTGATAAAACCAAAGCCTTTCTCATCGTTGAAGAATTTTACTGTTCCTTTATTCATTGTATTATTATATTAAAGTGCAAAGGTAGTCCGTATTTAGTTGATTGGTGCTTTTATTTTCTTTTCTTCATATTCATTTGTTTGCTTCCTCGTGTTTTGGGCTTCTTGTACTTCTTAGCTTTCTTTAGTTTTATCTTCTGTCCGCCACCTAGATTTTGGGTCTTGGTGTTTTTTTCTTTTTTCTCGTGAAAGCTAGGCCCAGCTTGGTGCTTCGTCTGCCTGTGCGGGTTCTTTTCAATGATGCGAGGCTGCTCATCTATGGTTAGTTGTTTGGATACTTTTACCTCTTCTGGAAATGGGTGCGATGGTATGACATACTCCATCAATTCTTCGATAGACTCTTTCCATTTTTCTTCATTTTCGGTGTACATGAGTATGGATTGTCCCTGTTTTTCTGCTCTACCCGTTCTTCCTATGCGGTGCATGTAGTTCTCAGGAAATTTTGGTGTGTCAAAATTTATAACGTGGGTAATGTCATCTAAGTCTATCCCACGAGCAATTACGTCTGTTGCTACAAGTATACGGGTAGCGTTGTCATTGAAGCGTTCTATCGTAGCCATTCTGTTGTTTTGGCTTTTGTTGGAATGGATCACTCCTAGGCAATTCCAGAAATCCTCCTCTAGAGCCTCAAACAGTCGATCTGCATTTCTTTTACTATCAATAAACACCAATACTTTTTGATAGGTATCTTTATCTTTTAAGAGATGAATAAGTAAGTTTACTTTGGTATAGAAGTTTTCAACGTTATAGCAGCTTTGAGCAATATTGTCTAAAGGTGTACCACTCAAAGAAATTGCAATAAGCTCAGGAGCGATGAAATTTTCATTGATCAGTATTTCTACATCTTCAGTCATCGTAGCAGAAAACATAATGTTTTGTCTTTTTGGCGGTAATAGCTCAAAAATATTATTGAGCTGAAACCTAAAACCAAGGTCAAGCATAACATCTACTTCGTCTATCACTAGTTTTTTTACTTCTTGTAGAAGTAGGGAGCGGTTTACAGCAAGATCATACAATCTACCTGGTGTACCTACTACTATGTCTACTCCTTGAGTAAGGGCACCCATCTGTGTTTTTATATTTACACCACCAAATACACCAAGCACTCTGGTGCTCATGTACTTCGTAAAGAGTTCTATTTGCTCTACCACTTGTATTACCAATTCTCTGGTAGGTACGAGTATTATTACTCGAGGTTTATAATCTTTAGAGAATTTGAATTGCTGAAGTATAGGTAACATGTAACCCAATGTTTTACCAGTCCCAGTTTGTGCTATCCCGACTATATTTTTACCAGACATTACCACTGGAAAAGCTTCTTCCTGTATGGGTGTAGGTTTCACAAAACCTAAGTCTTCTATGGCGTTGAGCAGTTGTCTGCTTATGTTTAATTCTTCGAATGATTCCATCATTTCAGAGGCAAAGGTAGCTATAATGGTTCGGTTGAAATCTGAAATTAGGTTTTTATCGTTTTGGCAGATTAGCGGTTTATATAATTATTTGATACTTTTGAAAGTAACCATTTGGAACTATATCGGTTATGAAAAAAATATTTCTCAAGTCATTTTCCCTCCTCGCACTTTCATTTTTCTATGTTCATACATATGGTCAAAATCCATCACAAGACTATTTGAGGACTAGATTGGACAGTTTTTTAAAGCAGCATCCATCATCACAGCATGATGGACTAACTAAAAAAGATTTAAAAAAACTGCCTAAATATGATAGGCCGGATTTAGCAGCAGAGCAGGATTATTATATGACAATAGACCCGAATACACTTTCTGTTCCATCTCAAAAAAAATATGAAATAATGCAGCACGTTGATAGTGTTAATAATGCTTCGAGTAGTACTTATACTGCTATTACCGGTGTGACTTGGGAAGAGAGAGGTCCTGATAATTTTGGAGGTAGAACAAGAGCACTTATGTTTGACCCTACAGATTCAGCAAACGGTTATAAGAAAGTATGGGCAGGAGGTGTAGCTGGTGGCTTATGGTATAACGGAGACATTACTAGTTCAAGCACGGCATGGTCTAAGGTCGACGATTTTTGGCCTAACTTGGCTGTGACGACTATAGCGTTTGACCCAAGTGATGATTCTACCTTCTATGTAGGGACTGGTGAAGGATGGTATAATTCAGACGCCGTTCGTGGGCAAGGAGTTTGGAAATCTACAAATGCAGGACAAACTTGGACTCAGTTGTCTTCTACAAATTCTAGTACTTATTACTACATTCAAAAAATTCTAGTTACCTCTTCGGGCAGAGTAATTGTAGCCACTCGTACTAATCTAGTGTACTCGGATAATGGGGGTGCGTCATGGACTAATGCTGCTTCTGGTGCTTTTTCGGATATAGAACAGGCATCAAATGGTGATCTTTACTGTTCTAAAGGTAATCTTGGTTCTAGTGGTGATATACTCAAATCTACCAATAACGGGACTTCATGGTCTTCTGTTTTGCCCTCTGGTGCGGGAACTATAAGAAGGGTAGAAATAGCTTGTGCCCCTTCAGATTCTAATGTTGTATATGCTATAGCTGGCAATACTTCGTATGGTGTAGCTTGGATAAAAAAGACAACAAATGGCGGGAGTTCTTGGTCAAATATAGCAATACCTGTATATCAGAATAATACATCTCAAGATTTTACAAGAGGGCAAGCGTGGTATGACCTAAGTCTAGCAGTAAGTCCAGCTAATTCTGCAGAAGTTATTGCTGGAGGGATTGACTTACACAAAAGCACGAATTCGGGGACCTCTTGGTCTTCCATCTCTCATTGGTATGGAGGCTACAGTAAGCCATACGTTCATGCGGATCAGCATTCTATCGCGTTTAGGCCAGGGAACGATAGTGCAGCTATTTTTAGTAATGACGGTGGTGTATCTTATTCACCCAATGCAGGAAGTAACTCTTCACCTAGTTTTTATACGAGGGCAAAAGGGTATAACGTTACACAATTTTATTCTGTAGCGATGAAAGATTCTATAGGTAGTCACTATATGCTTGCAGGAGCTCAAGATAACGGCAGTCACAAATTTACATCTGACGGAGTTAATTCTACTTCAGAAGTGACTGGAGGTGATGGAGGGTTTTGTTTTGTAGATCAAGATAACCCCACTTACCAAATCACGGCTTACACACGCAATAGGTTTTATAGATCGATTAATGGAGGCAATACCTTTAGTAGTATTTCCAGTAGCACTAGCGGACGTTTTATAAATCCTGCGGACTACGACGATGATGCTAATATTCTTTATTCTGCAGCCGCCGCAAATCAACTATTTAGGGTTATTGGTATTACAGGTACTATTGCATCTAGCACGCTTACAATAGGAGGTAGTGGTTTAGGAGGTGTTCAGGCTTCTCATATTAGGTGCTCACCTTACAGTAATAATGTACTTTTTGTAGGTACAAGTAGTGGAGGTATATATAAAGTGATAAATGCACATTCTTCGCCTACTTCTACAGATATTGACCCGAATAACTACCTGCCCACTGGCTATATTTCTTGTATAGAACTGGGTGCTTCAGACAGCCAGATGTTAGTTACCTATTCTAACTATGGGGTGAACTCTGTTTGGGAAACTACAAATGGTGGAGGACTATGGACAAGCAAAGAAGGTAATTTGCCAAATATGCCAGTGAGGTGGGCATTGTACAATCCAAATGATCGTAATCAGGTTTTATTAGCTACCGAAGTGGGAGTTTGGAGTACGAATGATTTAGCCGCGACTGCAGTAGACTGGGACCCTTCAAATAACGGGTTGGCTAATGTACGTTGTGATATGCTACAAATTAGATCCTCAGATAATATAGTGGCAATAGCTACGCATGGCAGAGGGGTGTTTACTACAGATGTTTTTTACGACACTACCATTGTTTCACAGTTTAGTATCGATTCTTCGTATCTTTGTAAAGGCTATAAAGTAGCTCCGATAAATGAAAGTATAGGCAATATAAAATATTATAAATGGAGTTTTTCGCCAGCGACGATAACTTATACGAATGGGACAGATTCAGCTTCTGAATCACCAATCGTACAGCTCAATGCTTCAGGTCAATATACTATGAAATTGGTTTGTTCCGACTCTCTAGGTACAGATATAGATTCCTTTAGCATCAACAATGCAATACAGGTTGCCCAATCACGACCATTTGGGTTATGGAAGCAGGATTTTGACACAATCAATGCGATTTCAGGAAATGCTTTGGACTCAGTTTGGTCATTAGAACATGATTCTGATTACCATTGGGAAATAGACTCCAACCATACATTAAGTAGCACAACTGGTCCATCAGAAGATTATTCTGGGTCTGGTAATTATTTGTTTGCAGAAGCATCTACTCCAGCGATTGCCGGAGACTTAGCATATATTGAGTCGGTATGTATAGAAATGCCAGATACGGGTTATGTAAATTTTGCGTATCACTTGTACGGAAGTACTGTCGGTAGTTTGGAGCTTCAAGCAGATACTGGCAGCGGTTGGGTGCCACTAACTCAATTGAGCGGTGCACATCAACCTTCAGATTCAGCACCATGGAAGGTGATAAGTTATGATTTGGCTAATCTTAATAATAAAGTGGCGAGACTCAGATTGGAGAGTACAAGAGGAACAAATTGGGATTCGGATATTGCCATAGATGAGCTTTCGTTTAAATATAGTCAAGACTACTGTGAGAAGATTAAGACAAGTCAA
The DNA here is from genome assembly GCA_028339355.1 of Bacteroidia bacterium. Classification (GTDB taxonomy): domain Bacteria; phylum Bacteroidota; class Bacteroidia; order NS11-12g; family UBA9320; genus UBA9320. The sequence goes on along the minus strand of JAOLBX010000037.1, from coordinate 726 downwards.
TGTTTCTCATCTACAAATAACACAACTTATGACATTGGGGTGCGTGGGGTCAAAATATCTGGTGTGCAATACTCATCTTCTGGAGTTAATGTGGATGGTCCTTTTAGGGATAATGTATGTACAGATACCTTTACAGTAAGTGATTTAGGCTTCGTATTGGAAGTGAATGGTGGCACTACATATAATAGTAGAGTGCGTGCTTTTATTGATTATAATAATGATGGCCAGTTTGATACGGCAACAGAAATGGCTTGGTATAGCAAAGACACAATTAATTTTAGAAGTGATAGCGTTTTTATCCCTTCAAGTGCCAGAAAAGGAAAGTTTATTCGAATGAGAATAATGGTGGACTACGGTTCAAGTATGATAAATGCCCCCTGTGGGAATCTAAGTTATGGAGAGGCAGAGGATTTTGGATTAAAGATAATACCCTCTTCTTGCAATCTTGGCTTAGACCTGGGAAATGATACAACCGTATGTGGTGGGATGATTCTAAATGCAGAGAGTCACGATTCGTATTTGTGGAATAATAACTCAAATAGTAGTAGTTTATCGGTTACTTCTTCGGGTGATTACACCGTAACTGTCTCTGATGGAAATGGCTGTACATCTAAAGATACGATAACCGTTACTGTGAATGCATTACCGAGTATTAATCTAGGACCGGATACTTCACAATGTGGCGGGAGTGTATTGCTCTCGGCAGGAAGTCATTCTAGTTATTTG
>JAOLBX010000036.1 GCA_028339355.1 Bacteroidia bacterium | reverse complement strand
CATTGATATTTGCAAAAATTGCTCTGAAGGCACCAAAGTTTGGAATTAAGTAGTTAAAAATATTTTTGAGTTTTGTCAAATTAACGTAATATTGCTTACGACAAACAACAATTAGGCAAACATTATTATGAATAAAAATTTACTCACACTACTTTTAACCCTTGTTATTTTCGGCTTTATGGCTGAAGCACAATCAGTTTCCAAGAAATTTGGTTTTGAGGTTAATGGAGGTATTAGAGAATATCATGGAGATCTTGGTTCAGCAGCATATCTAACTTATAGACCGGACTATCAACAAATAGGTGGATCTTTTGGAATGTATTTAAATCCTTCATTTGATGTTAATCTTTATGGTTCTGTAGGAGACTTAGGTTATTATAAGCAGACTTGGGATGAGGTAAAAGCAGATTATTACCGACAAGGTTTTAGAACAAGAATTACTGACGCAATGTTAGGAGTTACTTATAAATTCAATAATGGATATATCCTGAATGAAGATGCACGGGTTAAACCTTTCTTAAAAGCAGGTTGGGGGGTTATGCAGTCAGTTTCTAATATATCTCACAACAAAGAAGGTTATACAAACAGTAGAACGTGGTTAGCTTCTCACTGGAATGCAGGGTTAGGTTTTAAGATTAAACTAACTGATGGACTTGATTTAGTCCTTAACGAGCAAGCAAATTATACATTTGATGACAACTACGATGGTGCTCCATATGTAATAGCTGGTGCACAGTTGAATAATGCTCAAGACGGTAACAAGCCTCTACACGATATTTATTTGACTCATTCACTAGGATTTGCCTTCAACTTTGGTGATAATGGAAACAGCGGTTATAAAATCAAAGATTCTGACAATGATGGTATAAGTGATAAGTTTGATATCTGCCCGAATACACCAGAAGGTTATGCTGTAGATACAGTAGGTTGTCCACTAGATACAGATAAAGACGGTGTGGTAGATGAGGAAGATAAGTGCCCTACAGTGCCAGGAACAGTGGCAAGCAACGGTTGTCCAGATACAGATGGCGATGGTATTGTAGATGCAGATGATAAGTGTCCGGATGTACCTGGTTTGAAAGCATTCAACGGTTGCCCAGATAGTGACAAAGATGGTATACAGGATAGTGAAGATAAGTGCCCATTAAAAGCTGGAACAAAAGAAGGAGAAGGTTGTCCAGATAGTGATGGTGACGGAGTTTATGATCATAAAGATTTTTGTCCTGCTACTGCAGGTCCTGCAACAAACAAAGGTTGCCCAGAGATTAAGGAAGAAGTTAAGGAGCAAATCGCTTTAGCGGCAAAAGGTATTTACTTCGAGAGTGAAAAAGACATTATTAAGAACGAGTCTTTTGCAAACCTTGATAAATTATCTAAAATTCTTCAAGAATACGATAAAGCTAAAGTAATAATTGAAGGTCATACGGATAGTCAAGGTGAAGACGCTGCTAATTTAGAACTTTCTCAAAAACGAGCTGATGCTGTAAAGCGTTATTTAGCATCTCATGGTATTGTTGCTGAGAGAATGACTTCTATAGGATATGGTGAGATTCAACCATTAGCAGACAATGGTTCTGCAGAAGGAAGAGCACTAAATCGTAGAGTAGACTTTAAACTAGTATACTAGAAAATATACCAAAAACTAAAAGCTAAGTTTAACAAGAAAGGGGAGCATTTGCTCCCCTTTCTTTATTTTTGGAGAAATGGACTTTCAATTAATTCTGAGTATCATACTAGGACTAGGGCTCAGTTCTGCAGTTGGTTTTAGAATATTCGTGCCTGCCCTTATCACTTCGGTCGGAGTACATTTCAATTATTTAGAACTTGCAGATTCTATGCAATGGATGAGTAGTATACCAGCGATGGTAACGCTAGGAGTAGCTACTGTATTAGAAATAATAGCCTACTATGTTCCGGTGCTAGACAACGTGCTTGATACTATCGCTACACCGGCAGCTGCGGTATGTGGTACAGTATTAATGGGTTCTACCATTATGGAGATTGACCCACTTATCAAATGGCCGATATCGATAATAGCAGGTGGAGGACTAGCTACGACTATACAATCAGGCACCACCACAGTGAGAGCAGCCAGCACAGGTTTTACAGCAGGACTAGGCAACCCGGTAATAAGCACCTTGGAGGCAATATTCGCAATTGTAATGAGCATCATAAGCATATTCTTGCCCATTTTGGCTGGCTTTGTAATACTTTGGTTAATCTATAAGCTGTTCATTCAAAAAAAGCTTCCAAGAGAAGTAAAGCAATAAAACGAGCATGAGTTAAAAATTGAAAGATTAATCAATTTCTACCTAGTAAAAGTCACCATCCAAATCTACATCTATATTTTAATCTTCATATATCATTGCTATGACAAAGATTGAAATTCTAGATCAAAAAGTAACCAGTTTTTAAGTGGTGTATGGCTTTGTAATCAAGTGCTCTTTACCTATCCTTTTAGCAGCAAAATAGGCAACCACGTGGCCTAGATTTTTAAGTTTTCTTTCATCCATTTTGCCTGAGTTGGGCAGGTAAGATCACCCAGTTCTAGCACGAGTTCTGCATCTTTGGTTATAGTGTACTTGTAGTTATAATAGTACCTTAGATTTTTTGTAAAATTGTCCTCATGCCATTTGTGTTTAAAAAACTTTGAATAGTAAGACTTCCATTCAACGGCAGCAGGCTTATCTGTAGCATCATCATATCCGATAGAGGCACCACTTGCACATTGTTTTGCACAGCCGTCAAAATGTATAGAAAGTGCTAAGTCTACGACACAGTACTTTCTTCTATCTGCATTACTTCATATTACCGTAATTCCGGTCTCCTCTAGTATACGCGTAGCTTCATCAGCCACTATTGGTGTCCATTCTATTTCTTTGCCGTATACACTAGAAGTGCCTGTAGATCCTTTTACTCTGCCTTCATGACCAGCCTGTATATATACTTCGGCTCTTTCATACTTTGAGAAACCATTTACTCCTACTTTGTAGTTATATTTCACAAATCTGTAAGTCAAAAATAGACACCCAATTATTAAAACAAAGACAAGTACTTTTCTACATATTTCATAAACATACTTGTTGGAATACTCTGTGAGAACGGAGAGACTAAAAACAATATTGTTTCTTCACTCGTTTTAGGAATAAAAATAGCTTTGCAAACCAAATGAAGTCTATCTGGAATAAATTAAAAGAAAAATGGAACATAGAGTCAGATAGACGATTGGCATGGATTTTTGTCGTTTTCGCTATTACAGGCAGTAGTATTGGATTTGTTCGTAGGCCCATTACTCAGTTTTTATTCCAAAAATCAAAATATGGAGAATTGAATTGGTATGAGTTGATAATTACCATTGTCATAGTGTATTTTGTATATCAAATTCTACTCTTTACAATCGGTACCTTGCTAGGCGAATATAAGTTTGTAAAGTGGTTTGTACTCAAAATGAATAAACGAATGTTTCCATTTTTAAAAAGTAAATAATGATATCTACAGAACAAGTACTTAAGGCATTGAGTTATGTCGATGACCCGGATCTTAATAAGGATTTGGTAACACTTAACATGATTCAGAAAGTCAAGATAGAAGGAAAAGAGATTGCCTTCGATTTGGTACTTACTACACCTGCTTGTCCTATGAAAGATAGCATAGCAAACGCTTGTAAAACAGCTATTCATACAATGGTAGCCAAGGATGCTCTAGTTAATATCAATATAACATCTAATGTGCAAGTGAGTAGAGATAATAATACGGTATTATCATCTGTAAAAAACATTATAGCGGTAGCCTCAGGAAAGGGAGGAGTGGGTAAGAGTACAGTAGCCATCAATTTGGCAAAAACACTAAGTAGGGCAGGTGCCAAAGTGGGGCTGCTAGATGCAGACATTCATGGCCCTTCTATTCCTACTCTGATGGGGACTCAAGGACAAAAACCAGAAATGGAAGGAAACCTAATGCTTCCTATAGAGAAAGATGGACTAAAAACAATGAGTATAGGCTACTTGGTAGAAGGTAACCAAGCTCTAGTTTGGCGAGGACCCATGCTCAGTAAGGCGATCACACAGTTTTGTAGTGATGTAAAATGGGGAGAGCTAGATTACTTGTTTGTAGACTTACCACCAGGTACAGGAGATGCACATCTTAGCATCATACAGCACATTCCACTAAGTGGTGTAGTAATAGTATCCACACCAGAGGATGTAGCGGTAGCAGACACACACAAAGCGATAGATATGTTCACGAATCCTCACTTAAAACAGGAAGTGCTTGGGGTAGTAGAAAACATGAGTTTTTTCCAACCAGGGATAGATGGAGAGAAGTACTATCTATTTGGTAAAGGTGGAGGAGAAGAGCTTTGTAGTGAATGGAAACTGGATTTGCTAGGACAAATTCCAGTCAAGGAAAATAAATCATTTGAGAATATGCACTCAAGCTATCTCCCGATAGTAGGCAAAGTGGTCCAAAAACTATCGGTACTTGCTGCCAATAGATAAAAATAGATAACTTTGAACAAGGATAGTATGACAGCATCAGAAACTAAGATACAGGAAGCTTTAGATAGCATTAGACCATTTCTAAAAAAGGATGGAGGCGATGTGGAGCTAATTTCTTACGAAGACAAAGTAGTTAAACTGCGTTTGCTTGGTGCCTGCAAAACCTGTGACATAAGCCACCTCACAATGAAGGCTGGTGTGGAAGAAAGTATAAAAAGGCTACTTCCGGAGGTTGAAGAAGTACTGGCAGTGGAGTAGTATCTATTTTCGTTTATGGAGCGAAAAAGTACTTATTCAAAATTCATTCAATTTGTAAACACTTACAGTATCTGGGTGGCATTAGGATCTTTTAGTACTTATCTGTTTTTTAGCAAGATTTACAAAGCAAATCCAAACTACCTTATTGCTCTAGGACTAGCACTTGGGGTATGGTTCATATACACCTTAGACCATCTTTTAGATGGCGTCACGCTCAAAGAAAGAGCAGTAAGCATTAGGCACAAAGAACATTTTGATAATAAGAAAGCTTTAAAGACCTTACTAGTTCTTGTGGCGTTTGTTCTGCTTACAATTGCGTTTTTAATACCACAAGAATATTATAGGTTTATTGGGGTGTTGGTGCTCCTTACCGGTCTTCATTTCGCAATGAACTACCTTGTTTCGGAGAGTGTAAAGAGAAGGATATTTTTAAAGGAGGTTTTTATTGCTTTTGTCGTAACATTAGGATTTGCTTATACACCTTTTCTTGAATTAGAGGATAAATACACCTTTGGGCTTATTGGTAACTACCTCGTATTTATCTTTTTTATAAACCTTGCCAATCTGATCTTATTCTCATTATTCGATAAAGATGCAGATAAATTGTCCTCGACCCTGTCTATAGCTAGGTTTTATAGCAACAGGACTTTACAGTTTTTTATAGCACTTAGCTTGTTGATTTCATTAGGATATGCACTGGTTTTATACCTTGGGTGCAGCTGTATTTCTACGGTAGCTTTTACAGTAATACTTTGTATGCAACTTACGTTGTTTGTTATCAGCCAGTTTCCTGCATATTTCAGGATCAATGATAGATTCCGTTTTTACGGAGACCTTATTTATCTGTATCCACTTTTTGCTCTTCCATTCCTGTGATGTAGCAGGCTCTGCATCTAGGTTCATACTGGTCTTTTTCTCCAAGTTGCACTTGGCCGCCACTTTTTGAAAATCGATAAGAGTATTGAGCCACTGAGCCACATTGCATACAGATAGCGTGCACTTTGGTCACGTACTCTGCCATAGCCATAAGCTGAGGCATCACCCCAAATGGTTTTGCTAAAAAATCCATATCAAGACCAGCGATCACTACACGCTTATTATTATTGGCTAGTATATTACATATTTCGGGTAGTTTCTCATCAAAAAATTGAGCTTCGTCTATGCCTACTACTTGTACGTCATCCACCCACCTGAGTATTTCATCAGAAGTATCTACCGGAAATGAATCTACATAATTATCGTCATGAGACACTACTTTTACCTTGTCGTATCTGGTTTCCATTTTCGGTTTAAATATTCGAACGTCCTGCTTGGCAATTTTAGCACGCTTCACTCTTCGGATGAGTTCTTCTGTTTTTCCTGAGAACATGGAGCCACAGATTACTTCTATCCAGCCTTTGCTGTTTTTAGGTTCGATAAACATGATGTGTTGATAATCGCTGCCGAAAGTAATATTATTTGATTTTATTCGTAGCAATATTATGAGTAGAGAAAACATCCATATCAAAATAGATGAGCTTTTAGGACTATTGAGTATTCATAATAGTAGATTGAGCTTGCATGCCGAAAAAATCTCGCACCTAGATATAGATGTGTTACGCAAGCAATGTATAGACTTGTATGACGAAGTAAATAAGTTAGCGTTGCAAGGAAAAATTAGAACCGCAAAACAATCTGTTCAGGAAGCAAAGCCTGTAGAAGTAGAAGCTCCACTATCAACTCCTCGTGTAGAGAAACCTATAGAACCCAAACCGGTGGAAGTAGAAAAAATACCGGAACCTATAGTGGTAGCAGTAGAACCTACTCCTACTGCAGAGACTAAGCCTAGTAAGCAAGTACCTAAACCTAAGGTAGATGATGAGATGCTATCATTATTCGAGAAATTTAGCAGTACATCTATAAAGAGTATCCCAAAAGCATTGTCCGTTGCCAAGCGTTTTGAGTTTCAAAGTGCATTTTTTGATGGAGAAGCAAAAGAGTACAACCAATTTATGAGCAGCTTAGATAATGCAGATGAGCGAGAAGCTGCCTTCAAAATCTATCACGAATACAAAATTAAATTGGAGTGGGATAACGAAGATCTGAAGGACGAATTAAAAGCATTGATATATAGAAAGTACTCCGCATAGCAAAATGTATGTGTGGAGGCACATACCATTGCTCCGATATTTTATACCATTTATATTCGGGATTTATTTATCCAATTATTTAGGAGAAAAATCAAGTTACTTGGTATTACCATACCTTATTATCTTATCATTTATTGTTTGGGGAAGCTATAGATTAAAGAAAAAAGTAAACCTACGTCTACAACAAGCACTTTCTATAAGCACCCTAGTTCTAGTACTAGTGAGTGGCATGCTACTTACTCAGGCGTACCGATCCATAAACTATGACGGCCACTTTGTCAATGACAACAAGGGCCAGTTCGTGCTAACCAGAGTTGTCAGTAATCCAGAAAAGAAGAAAAACTCAATAGGTTGTCAAATCTCTCTACTAGAAATAAGGGAAAGCTCTAATTTTAGACCAGTAAAAGGTCTAGCACAGATATATTTGGAAAATGATAGCTTGAGCAAAAATGTGAGATATGGCGACTACCTTATCTTAGAAAACGAACTGAAGGAAATTTCAGAAGCAAAAATCCTTATCAATTCGATTTTAAAAACTATTACAACAATAAGAACATATACGTACAGGGATATTTCAAGTCAGGTACTTGGATAGCTACAGGCAAGAATAAGAGCAACCCTCTATACGCTTTGAGTTTTCGTTGGCAAGAGAGTTTAAAAACACAGTTTGATAAATATTTTGAAAACGAGTCTATAAAAGGAGTAGCTCAGGCAATAGTGTTTGGGTACAAAGAAGATCTAGATGATGAGTGGATGGATGCATTTTCAAAAACGGGTACCATCCACGTACTAGCAGTTTCTGGACTGCACGTAGGTATCATATTTATAATGTTGAGTTTTTTGCTGAGACTCAAGGGAAGCAAGGGGAGGTCATTAATTATCAAGTCAGTAGTAGCAATGTTAGTCCTTTTTCTGTATTGCTTGGTTACAGGGTTTTCTCCATCTGTATCTAGAGCTTCATTGATGTTTGGCACTGTCATCATTGTAAAAGCATTCAAAAGAAACTCCAACATTTATAACACACTCACCTTTGCAGCATTTGTATTGCTCATCATAAACCCAATGAACTTGTACAATGTTGGTTTTCAATTTTCTTTTTTGGCCGTTATAGGAATTGTGTATTACAAAGATTATTTCAGAGCTCTTTGGCCTCAGTACACTTGGATCGGAGACAAGGTAATTACGTTATTATCTGTGAGTATAGCAGCACAGATTAATACATTCCCTATTGGCCTCTATTATTTCCATCAGTACCCAAACCTCTTTATGTTTTCGAACCTTATCGTAATACCATGTATCACAGTTATACTGTACTCAGGTATATTCTTTATTGCTTTTGGATGGATTTCAGAGAGTATTGCAGAGTTTTTTGCCAGAATATCAGAAGTATACATCACTTTCATATCCAGAATAGTTCACTATATACAAGACGTTCCGTATGCTTTTTTTGAAAATGTACACATTAGCTTTTCTCAGATGCTACTCATATATGTTTTTATTATTACCCTCACTATTTCATTGGTTCACAAATGGTCGTACGGATTTATGTGGTCATTGCTCGCAGTTGCAGCATTTTTATTCTCAGACTATAAATACGACAGATCAATGGCCAGTGTACAGGTCGTCTGTTTCGATGTGAGAAACGAAACATTAATCGGATTCAAAGAAGAAAACGCAATAACCTTCATAGCGAGTGAGGGAGTCTTTCAGGATGTATCAAAGGTGGATTTTATAATTACACCTTATTTAGTAAAAGAGCGATTAACCGAAAGCTACAGTGTGGTCCCATTGCAGTGTATAGCTAATGAGCAGAAACATGGCAGACTCTCAATATTAGGAAAGGGAATGGTATGTTTTGATAATAAGTCCTATCTCTTTTTGGACAAGCTGAAAGACTATGTGAACGACACCATAAACACAGATTATGTAATCATTGGAAAAGAGAAAAATTCCCAGTATATAAGCAAAGTATTACCGCTAATCAATTCAAAAAAAACTATTATTCTCGATAATTGGAGAATGGAGGAGTTAAAAGCGGAGGATAAAAGCAATAATTCAGTCATACAATCCAAAGGTTGTGTCATTTTGAATTAGATAAGCAGTCATTTTTTTATGGTAAACATTGAATATTCAATTTTTTGTATAAATTTGAGGCACTTAATATTTAAGAAACGTAATAACAATCAAAGCGTATGAAAAAAATTTACAAACGAAATTGGCTTTTCAAATTAAAATCTTTAGCTGTATTCGGCTCCATGCTTTTTGCAGGATCTGCTATGGCTCAACTAAGTGGTACTTATACCATCAACTCGGCTTCTGCGACGTCGGGCTCTAACTATAAAAGCTTTTCAGCTCTTGCAACAGACTTGAACACAAATGGTGTTTCCGGATCGGTTACAGTAAACGTTGTTCCTAATTCAGGACCTTATGATGAAGACTTTTATCTAGAGGAGCTAACTGGTTCTTCTGCTTCAAACACTATTACTATTAATGGTAATGGTGAGACATTGAGTAATGCCGGTACCGTAATTGAACTTGAAGGAACAGACCATATTACATTCAATGAACTTGTAATAGAGGACGATGGTACTAGTTCAGCTACCAAAGTTGTTCTTTGTTATGATGAAGTAGAGTACATAACTTTTGATGGTTGTGAAGTAGTGTCAAGTGCATCTGAAACATACACAAATTACCCAGCATACTATACTGGTTCTTATATGTGGTTCGGTAATTCTAACTTTTATTACCAAGATCCTACTGATAAAACTTCAAACATCACCATTACAAACTGTAAGCTTTGGCAAGGGACTACAACTCCAGGCAACAAGGGCAAAAACTTTGGTATTGTTATGATGAACCCTTCATCTTTCACTGGAGACCAAAACATTGACATCTCAAATAACGAGATTAGTGATTTCGGATGGAGAGGTCTTAATCTTGTTAACGTAAGTGGAATCGATGTTACTGGAAACGATATGCACAACATGTACAATACAGACCCTATTTACAGTTACGGAATTTATTTGGACCAATATTTCTATGGCGGGACAAAGCCTGTGAATATTTCGGAAAATTACATTCACGAAGTGACAGGTGGTAGAACAAATCAAGGTGAAAGAGGTATTTATATGTATATGTACTATTCTTCTAGTGATGTTAATATTGTAAACAATATATTTGTTTCATCAGATAATAGCTATCAGTATTCAATTCAATTTGGGTACAGTTATAATTATTCTGGAGACTGTAATATTATGGGAAACACTTTCAGGTTGAATAGTGATGGATCAGGAAACAGACACTACGGCATATATTTATATTATGCTTCTGGAGTTAATGTTAAAAACAACATCTTGGTTGAAGAGTCTCAGAATTTCACTGGAAATTCTTGGTTGATTTATGAAGGTTATGGTGCGAACAATAATAATTACGATAACAACGTTTATAATTACTCAAAAGCAACAGGTAGCTCTGTAGGTTCAAAAATTCACGTGGGTCGTTCAGCTAATACTGATGACGAAACCACATTTGAAGATTGGATATCATATACTTCAGAAGCCAATTCGGTTTGGGCTGACCCTATATTTAAAGATCCAGCTACAGGTGATTATTCTCCAAGAAGTATAGCTATGGCTAATAAAGGTGCCGTGTCTGTATTTACTACAGACTACAATGGTGTTACTAGAGGTACTACTCCAGATATCGGGGCCCTTGAATATTTTGTAGATGTTGAAATAGTTAGTGTAAATATGACAGGTACTTTAACAGAATGTGCTCCATACACGGAGTCTGTATCTATTAGCGTAAAAAACAATAGTGCTTTCGATGTAGTTGATATTCCTTTGAAATATTCTATAAATGGTGGTACTGAGGTTAAAGAGGTTTCTGCTACATCTATTGCCGCTGGAACAACTGCAACTTTTGTTTTTGATAAGGACGTAGTTCTTAACGGTAGCAATACTCACGTAATTACTGCTGCAGTGGACGGAGATGATGATGCACCAGCAAACAGTTCTGCGATGCACACTATAGGTACATTAACTTCTCCGACAGGTGGAGATTTGACAATGGGAAGTGTATTTAAAGGTTACTTTAATGACGGAACAACGGGTAGTGAAGACAACGCAGTTTTTGGTTTCGAGAATGAGTACAATATTTTAGATCCTACAGTTGTAACTAATTATACAACTACAATGATGGCTACCACAGATGGTGGTACTGATGTTACTAGCAGTGGTTTTTCATTGACAAATGGAACTAAGACATTAGTAGCAAATCCAGCTGTATCATTAGCAGGAGAAAACATTTATATGGAAATAACAGTACTTGATAATGGTACTGGTTGTGATACAACTTTTGGTAGATGGATGTATGTACCGCATACACCAGTTCCATCTTTTGATGCTTCAAATATTTGTTTAGGAGATGTTGCTCAATTTAAAAATACATCTACTTTAGGTGGTACAGATTATATAATCACTCATTGGGAATTTAATGACCCAGATGCTTCGGTTACCGATGATTTTTCTGATATCAAAGATGGTTTTTGGGAATACACGACCTACGGTAGTAATGTAGCTGCAGAAATGACTGTTGCGAATGGAGCATACCCTAAGTTTGAGTATTCTCTTACAAAAAATGTTGACGTTACTCCTAAGCCTATTGTAGACTTTAAAGTGTTGAATGCTTGTGAAGGAGCTCCTATTACTGTCACAGATAACACTAAGCTACCAGCTGGAATTACCGGAACTATAGTTTACGATTGGGATTTTGCAGGAGATTATAGTGATAATACCGCTAATCCATCATATACTTTCACTACGC
>JAOLBX010000035.1 GCA_028339355.1 Bacteroidia bacterium | reverse complement strand
ACCTTGCTCTTTTTAGCAATTACCTAAACAAGTACAATGAGCTAATACAAGCGAATGGAGAAGTAAGCGGCACCATTGATAATTTAAAAAGCACGGACCTTCAACTGATGGTCGGTAATCACACCAATTTTGATGGAAGTGCACACCTTAAAGGTCTCCCTAATATTAACACAACTCGTTTTGATGTAAACGCAAAAAAAATATCAACGAAAACTAAAGACCTTGCTAGGTTAATAGACCTAAAACCTGCTCCAAAAGAATTTCTAAACTTAGGTAAAATAAGATTCGTTGGAACTTTTAAAGGCCTAATTACAGATTTCACCACAAAAGCAGAAATCACTTCAGATGTTGGACCTGTTATTGGCGATTTGAGATACTCCCAACCAAAAAATGAACCGCCACGTTACTTAGGAACTATTCGTAGCAATGGGCTTAACATAGGTTCGATCTTAGGTGACAATAATTTTGGTAATGCTCTTTTTGACTTAGCTATAGACGGCACAGGAATTAGTACAAGTAATCTATCCTCGGTGGTCACTGGCTCTATCGAAAGCTTTGAATATAGCAACTACAACTATCAAAACATTACTTTAAACGGAAATGTAAATGAGGGATTATTTGCTGGAAAATTTAAAATAGCTGACCCGAATTATAGATTTGATTTTGACGGAAAGCTAGATCTGCGAAAAGAAGAACCATTAATAGCAATATCTGCCAATGTTGCATCTATCAATCTCAAAACTTTAGGAATAGACACGATTGACTCTTACATCAGCTTCAATGGAGATGTAAATTTGCGAAGCAGTGATATCAACGAGATAGAAGGTGATGCTATACTGGATAGTTTTAGCGTCAGCAGAGAAGGTAGAAACTATGTGCTACGAGATGTAAAGTTAAAAGCTGAACAAACAGATGAAAACAAGAATTACACACTCAAGTCTGATATAACAGATATAGCAATAAGCGGCGATTTTCTGCCTAGTGAACTTAAAGAGATAATTGCATATATACAATATACCATTTACCCATCTCAATTTATAAAACCTGAAACACAATTAGAGACAAAAACGATAAAGGCAGTAATTAGTGTAGATGATTATAAGCCTATACTTTCAGAAGTTTTTGGCTCAGCACTCTTTGATAGTGCATATGCCAATTTAGCATACGACCATACAACAGGCAAAATAGAAAGTACTGGGTTTGTTTCTGAATTTAAATATGATGCCATATCTACACCATTCATTGACCTAAAACTTAAAAATGGTGGTAACCAAACTCCATTAAATTTTGGAATAAATACAGGCGGTTTAAATCAAAATGACAGTTCTCTTTTTGGAGTTTTGAACGCCAATGGATTTATAAAAGATGGAATTGTAAATTTTGAAACGACATCACAAAAAGATAGCATCCTAGATATAGTACTGGCAGGAAAACTCAACTATGAGCAGGATAGTGTAAAAGTATACCTAGAGCAATCAAAAGTAGATATCTATGACAAACCATGGAATCTACGCAAGTCAGAAACACCTAACATTATCTATACTAAAGGGGTAACAGAGTTTAGGTACTTCTTCTTTGAAAATGGAGATGAAATATTGTTCCTTGACGCGTCACTAGGGGACAATGCCGACAAGATAAATGCTACTGTAATTGATTTTAAACTCGAAAACCTGACTCCGTTTACGACAGGCTTTGATATTCAGCTTCAAGGTATCACAAACGGATTTATAGATGTTTCTGATAGAGAAGGATTCCCCATCATAGAGGCTGATTTAGAGATAGCTGACCTCCAATTGGACAAGGACACCCTAGGTACATTAAAACTAATAAGCAGAAACAAAAATAATCTCTTGGCAGTAGCTATAGATGGCCAAATAGAAGGAGGATTACTCAATGACATGAAGATACTGGGTGACATTGATTTTAAAAATAGAACATCTCCTCTAAACCTGAACCTGACTACGTACAGAAGCAGCATCAAACCTTTTGAAAAATATCTTAAAGGTCTTGCATCAAACATTTCGGGATTCTCCACTACAGACATTAAAATTTCCGGACCACTTCTCAGCCCAAATCTTGATGGCACCATGCAGCTGGACAGCATGGACTTCCAGATAGATTACTTACAAACTAGCTACAAGGCAAATGCGGCTTTATCAATTGACCACAGCTCATTCAGTATCACTGAAGCTATTCTTACTGACCAGTTTGGTCAAATAGGAGTAGTAAATGGAATGGTTAGTCATAAAAATTTCAACGATTTCTTATTTGATATAAAAATTGAGCAACTCAACAATTTTGAAATCATGAATACGGGGAGAGAAGATAATGAGCTTTTCTACGGAACCGCATTTGTAGATGGAAGTATGCTAGTATCTGGTCAATTAGATGACATTTTACTGCAGATAAAAGCAAAAAGTAGGAAAGGTACTGAGATCTTTATACCTCTAGACAATTCTGAGGCTAGCGGAAAACTAAGCTATGTAGATTTTGTAAACCTAAAAGAAGATAATAATCAACAAACAAAAACTTTTAAATCCATAGCAGGTGTGCGAATGGATTTCAATTTTGAGGTGACCAATGACGCCAATATTACCTTAATTTTTGATGAACTTCTGGGTGATAAAATAGAGGCAGCAGGTCACGGAAATCTGCGAATGGAAATAAACACCTATGGTGATTTCAATATGTACGGAGGTCTAACCATAGACAACGGCAGTTATCTTTTCACTGCCCTAGACTTATTATCTAAACAATTTAAGGTGAAACCAGGGGGTACACTTTTCTGGGATGGCAACCCATACAATGCCAAAATAAACTTGGATGCAATAACACGTGAGTATCCTGTGCCTCTCACATTAGTAGAAGGCTCTCTTCCTCCCACCGCAGATAGAACTCCATACCAAACCGCTATACCCGCAGACTGTTATCTCAAATTATCGGGGTTACTCTTTAATCCTGAAGTTTCTTTTGATTTAGAATTTCCTTATCAAACTTCGCTAAGTGGAACAGCAAACAGCACGCTAAACACGGTAATAGAACGAATTAAAATAGATCAAGAAGAACTAAACAGACAAGTATTTGCTCTGTTAGTGCTGGGTACATTTATACCCCCAAGTTTCGCTACAAGTTCAGAGCAAGGAGGCCTTGCAATAGGTGCAGCAAATACAGGAATAAATAGCTTAAGCGACTTTGCTAGCAGCCAGCTTAACAATTGGCTAAGTCAGCTTGATTCTCGACTACAGGTGGGTGTAGACTACCAAACATCGCTAGATCAGAATGCTGAACTTGTAGTGAGCTTACGACGTAAATTTCTGAATGATAGACTAGAACTCTCGGGCTCCGTAGATGCTGCTGCACAAGGGTCTAGACCTTATGACATTAGTTTGAAATACGACATAACTGAAGAAGGAAATCTAAAGGTGCGAGGATTCCAAAAACAAGCCAACGATCCAACATTGGGTAATATTAACAACGTTACAACTACGGGTGTAGGTTTATTCTACCGGTACCAGTTTGACAGATTCAGACTCCGAAGAAAAAAAGTGAAGCCGGAGTAGCTTCCAATCACTTAACATACTTGGCTATTTTATCCATTATAATTTTGCTAATTTCGTGAATACACAATGCGAAAATATCTTGGACTTATTACATTATCGATAGGGCTCGTTCTTCTCTATTTTCTACAAAAGCCACATACTGTTTCTGGCAATCCAATACCACCGTTAGGTAAGCTATTAAACCCTTATAGTGGTGCTTGGCAAAATGCAGAAGACCCATCTCAATATACTAGCTTCAACCTAAATTCTAACCAAGTAAAGGAAGATGTGAAAATAGTATTCGATGATCGCATGGTACCGCATATATATGCTCAAAACTTGCAAGATGCTCTGTTTGCTCAAGGATATGTAGAAGCATATCACCGTCTCTTTCAGATGGACATTTCTACTCGATCTCCTGACGGCAGACTCTCTGAGGTTCTGGGTGAAAAACTTTTAGATTACGATAAAAAACAACGCAGACTTGGGCTAGGATATGCCGCAGATAATGCTGTAAAGGGATGGTCCAAATTTTCCGATCAACTCAAAAACGTAGAAAGCTACACAGCAGGTGTCAATCATTTTATAACCAATCTTAAACCTAAAGATTATCCAATAGAGTATAAACTATTAGATTTTGAACCTACAGAATGGACAAATAGGCACAGTGCACTATTACTAAAGGCAATGACTCAAACATTGGCAGGATATGAGGAGGACATCGAAATGAGCAATGCCTATAGAATATTTGGGGCAGAAGATTTCAACCTTATCTATCCAGATAGAAATCCAAAAGATACTGCTGTGACTCAAGGCCCATATGACGTTGCGAATACTAGCTATCAAACTCATGCTGCATTACTACAAACGGAGCTTAACCTTCCATCCACATCTAGGCCACGCTCTCCGGATGGAGTGGGAAGTAATAACTGGGCAATCAGCAGTAGTAAAAGTGCAACGGGAAAGCCTATACTCGCCAATGACCCTCACCTAGGATTGTCTCTTCCGTCTACCTGGTATGAAATAGCCATTACTACACCAGAATTTTCTGCACAGGGAGTTACCCTCCTGGGTATGCCTGGTATTATGATAGGTTTTAATGAACATATAGCTTGGGGAGAAACTAATGTAGGTCATGACATGATGGATTATCACCATATCCAATGGACCAATGAGAAGAAAACAAAGTACCATTTTGACAGCTCTATAGTAGATGCAGATATTAAGATAGAATCTTTTCAAGTGAAAGGTCTAGGAGAAGTTTTGGATACAGTAAGATACACGCACTGGGGCCCTATTGTGGAAGATGCGACAGACTTAGCTCTGAGATGGATTGCACATGACCCTGCTCCTACTCCTGAATTTATGGCATTTGTAGATGGCATGGCTTGTAATAACTACGATGATTATTTGAAAGCAACAGCAGTATTTAATTCTCCTGCCCAAAACTTCATATATGCTGACAATAAGGGAGAAATAGGGATACGTGTGAACGGAGCTCTACCCATTAAAAAACATAGACAAGGAGTTATGATAAGTCCTGGCACTAGCTCTGATGACGGCTGGAAAGGATTCATCTTACGAGAGAACAATCCACAAGAACGGAATCCAACTAAAGGATTTGTGAGTAGCTGTAATCAGTACAGTGCTAATGAAGACTATCCCTTTTACTACAACGGAAATTTTGAGCCATATAGAGGTCGTATGACGAATAGGCTACTAAGTAGTCGGGATTCATTTAACGTAACCGATTTTAAAGCCATGCAAAACAGTAACTACAGCATCTTAGCCGAAGAAGCACTCGCTGTAATGCTGCCACTCTTGGACTCGAGTAATTCGCTTCATCCGCAAGCTTTGGGTTTACGCTCTTGGAATTTTGAATACAATGCCAGCTCTATTTACCCAGTTTGGTTTGACCATTGGTTCAAGACCTTTCACGAAATGCTATGGGATGAGGTATACACCAAACAAACAGATGTTGCTCTACCTGCTCCTGATGTTTGGGTGACTGTGAACATGGTAGAATCAGTAGAAAGAAGCAAATTTTACGATATAGAAGCTACACCAAATATAGAAACACTTCAAGAGCTGGTCAATAAGTCTTTTGCTACATCTCTATTGCCTGAACCTGCTACTTTTGGTGAGGTGAAAAATGCTCAGATACTGCACCTTACGAAGTTACCTGCGTTTTCTGAAAACCTGCTGTTGCTAGGAGGCACAAAACACAGTTTGAATGCTATGCAGCAAACCTTTGGTCCAAGTTGGCGAATGATAGTAGAACTAGGGGACACTCCAGAAGCACATGTTACCTACCCAGGTGGACAAAGCGGAAACCCTGCTAGCCCGTTTTACAAAAACAGAATAGCGACATGGGCTAGTGGAAATTACGATCACATTTTACTCGCTCCAAAAGAATCGGACATAAAAACAGCACTTTTTAGCATAACAGTTTCAAATGAAAAATAGTCTAGTATATTTACTTCTTATAGTGTGCACAATAGCACTTTCCTTGTTCTTGCCTTGGTGGATAATTGCTCCTTTGACATTTGTCTTTGCATACTTTAGCAAGCTCACTCCTGCATCTGGATTTTTGATATCATTCGGAGCCATTGCTCTAGCGTGGCTTCTGAGTATCTACTTTGTTGATACGGGTGCAGTAAACATACTCTTGGGAAAGCTATTTAAAGTAAATGCATTTTTCACCCCATTTATTGCAGCTTTACTAGGAGGATTAGTGGCAGGTTTTTTTGGTTGGTCTGGTGCATTGCTAGCTCCTAAGAAGAAAAACTGGGTAAACGGCTAACCAATTACTAACCTAAGTGCCTCTTTTTTACTCAATGGTTGAAGTTCTGTCTTAGCCATAAAATCCTCGACCCATTGCTTATCAAACCTTGAATATTGGCGTAGTGCCCATCCAATTGCTTTTCGAATAAAAAACTCTTTACCCGCAACATGAGGTAGAATACAATCAGAAAGTAATGCTGTATCCACGTGGTCCTTATATTTTAATTGAAAGATAATACTCGCACGGACAAGCCACATATTGTCGCTGCTATTCCATTTCATAATTATCTCTCGTTTGCCTTCTGGCCATTTTTTGAAATATTCCCCCACCACATTACTTGCCAAGAAATCCACCGTATCCCACCAACTATTGTTAGTAATGAACCATTCGACGTCTTCTATGTAATGTTCTTGCCATTGTTTCTTCGTTTTCAGAAGCAACTCTTGACCTATATAATGAAGCTCACGCTTTGGCTGACTAAACAAGTACTTTGCTATCTCCAAACCATTCTCCGGGATACCTTCCTCGCTATAAACCTCCTTACATAGTTGTTTTAGTTGTGAGCTAGTCAATCCATAAAACGGAAATTTTCCTTTTACATAGGCAGACATCTTTTTCGCTGCCGTTGAATCACGTTGCTCCTCACATCGCATTATTATTCCTTTAGCAAATGACATCCTTTATAGGTCCAAAGCTAATCAATCTTATTTTTTTGTGATATTTGAATAATGGAGAGCAAAATAGAAATCTCAAACTACCCGCTCGTATCAGACAGATACAAAGCTGCATTTATAGATGGAATAGTGATGATTGGCTGTTGGTTTCTGTTTTCTATGATATTCTCTGCTTTCGATCACGTATCCGAAAGCATCAAAATAGGAGCATACATTTTTTCTGTATTTCTGTATGAACCATTATTTGTATCGCTATTTGGCGGTAGCATAGGTCACCTATCAGGGAATATGCATGTAGTAAGAGAATCTGATCATTCGAGAAAAATTAACATTTTCGCTGCTTTAGTGAGATTTGCAGTAAAACTCCTTTTAGGTATCATTTCCTTATTTAGTATTTCTAAAGAAAATAAAGGTAGAGCAATTCATGACAAGGCGGTACGCTCTATAGTACTCTTCAAAGACCAAGAAAATAAAACTACTTTGTTGTAGCTATCGGATTGATAACTGCACGCACACTAAATACATGAGATAAAGTTCCTGCACCTAAGTTACCCATGTTAGTAAGGGCATAATCCACTACAAAATTTTTCAGGCTAAGACCTACACCCATATTAGGCTGCATAGTCCATTGCTGCACATACTGCAAATCTTTTACTTGTTGTACATTTCCGATACCTCCACGTAAAAACATTCTCTCTTTATACCCTGCTTCCAAACCAAAATGTGGATCTCCACTAATAAAATTTGACTTTATAAGCGTGTTCCTCTTCCCGTCAGTATTCAAATCAAGGTTCAGCTCAGTGAGCACACTAAAGTCATCATTCACATCAAATTTCTTAGCCACTCCCAATAGAAGCTTTGGTAACGTAAGCTCCAAAGAATTGATTGGGATTTCATTTCCAGTTTGAACAAAAACTTGTTCTTCTGCTTCTGTGAAAGTGTATTTCCAAGCATTGAATGTGGTGGTGATATCTCTTCCTACTATGGCAAACTGCCAGTTATTATCTGTCTCGTACTGAGCACTTGCATCTATACCAAAGCCCCAAGCTGTAGCAAATTCGCCACCTTTTCTTCTTATTATCTTGGCACTACCGCCAAAGCTCAATCCATCCTTCAAAGCTTTCTGAGCATAACTCACATAAAAACCATAATCTACCGAACTAAAAGAAGTAACACGGTCGTAGTTTATCTGACCATTACGAATTAAATCTATAGTATTAGGAATATTATCAACTCCCAGTCTTACCATCGAAAAGCTTATTGCAGCATTTTCTTTAACCTTAGTACTTAGTCCAAGATAATCATAATTAGCTATCCCTGAGTACAAGTTGGAATGCATAAATGAAAGCTGAAGTTTGTCTTCTTGCTTCACGACTCCTGCAGGATTCCAGTATCCAGCTGTCACATCGTCTGCTGATGCTATCACAGAATTAGACATACCAAGTGCTCTACCACCCACACCTATCGATAAATATTCGTTACTATACTTGGGCGTAGATTGAGCTAAAGTATCTAAATCGAGAGCCAAAACGGCAATCACAAGTAGTACTGTAGATTTTAACTTGGTCAGTGTCATTTATATAGAATTATAATAATTGTATTTCCAATGCATCAATAGAACGTGCCAATTCAGGTTCTATTGTCTCACATATATCAATTAACAATTGACGCTGATCATCGTTTAGTTCTATCATATCCAATCTGGCACAAACTCCCTCTACTGCTGCCACTACATTCTCCAAACTGGTATAAGACCTCAAGAATCCAGCTTTCATAAACCTACGATGTTGTCCTTTCCATAATTCATCGTCTTGCAGACCTGCATATCGCATGAACTTAAGTATCCAGTCCATCTCAACGCTATCTACCATGTTATAAAAATCTTCTGCGAGTGAAGGGTTCTTATCAAGCAATATTTTGTCTAAGAGGACCTCTACCATAATATGAGTGATAAAATAGTCTCTGTTGATATCCTTATCGCCACTCTCTCTAATCATATCCGTAGCTCTGTTTGTTAGATCTACAAACATCATCCAATTATGAAACTTTCTATCACTAGCAAAGTGCTTATTCGTTCCATCATTCATGGACGAGATTTCCTTTGTAGTAAACGTAATATTTTTATAAGGATTAATCCTAAGTTTAGGAATATGAGCTCTGGCAAGATCAGGAAGTATTAAACCTATGTTGTAATACTTATTGTCCTCATCTTTATCGAAATAGTAATGACTTAAATAATTCACTTCTGCAAAGAAAATAAATTGTAGGCAATAAATAACATTCTATTAATACACCACTTGGTTTATTACGGACACTCTCACTAAAAAAAATAGGACTATCTGTTTTTCAGATACCCAAAACCGTAATGCAAGAGATAGCTTCTTAACATGAATAGCATAGGCTTACCAAAACAGGAAACAGTTCAAATAACTAAGAAGATGAATACACTACTTGCTTCTTACTCTGGACTCTACATGAACAACCGAGGGTTTGACTGGAACCTAAAAGGAAAAGAATTCTTCGAGTTGCATCTTAAATTTAGAGAGGTATATGATGCTCTTATATTGCGTATCGATGAGATAGCAGAAAGAATACTAACACTCGAAGGAATACCTGTTCATTCTTTTACTGAAAACCTAAAACTATCTGAAATAAAGGAAGAAACGAACATCACTAATGGAACAGTTGCATTAAATAGTGTACTTGATGGATACAAAAAAGTCGTCGGAATGCAGCGTATCATTCTAGAGATGGCGACTGACATAGGTGATGAAGGTACAGCTTCTCTGATGAGTGATTATATAACTTTACAAGAAAAAGAAATTTGGATGTTTAGGGCATACTTAGCTTAGGCTAAAACTGTACTTTTGCCGTCTGCAAAAAAACAATAAAACATCTGACAAATTAGGCACAGACTCCATCTCGCCTTTGTTGCTAAAACAATCATTGCCAGCAGCTATAGGCTTCTTGGTGATGTCTGTTTATCAAATGATAGATGTTTGGTTTGTAAGCAGATATGCAGAAGGTGAGATAGCCATTGCTGCAATTACAGTAGTACTCCCCATCACTTTTCTTATTTCCTCCTTTGGAATGGCTATAGGAATAGGCGGAGCCTCCGTTCTTTCCAGAGCATTGGGTGAGGGAAATAACGAAAAAGCTCAAAAAACTTTTGGCAATCAGGTAACCCTAACGTTACTCCTTGTTGGAATTTTCGTTGTCATTGGGTACTTATTCCAAGACAAATTCCTTATGCTCTTTGGTGCTAATGAGCAAATCTTGCCCTATGCTAAAAAGTACTTTAATATTTTACTTCTAGGTCTTCCTTTTCTTGGCTGGGCAATGATGAGTAACAATGTAATACGAGCCGAGGGAAAACCTAAAATGGCAATGTTTACTTTGATTATTCCTGCATTCTCCAATATAATATTGGACTACGTATTTATCTACAAAATGGATATGGGAATAGAAGGTGCAGCTTGGGCAACTAGCATAGGATACATTCTAAGTGGAGTCTACACGTTGTGGTTCTTACTCTCTGGTAAGAGCGAATTATCATTAACAAAAAGTACATTGCGAATAGACAAGCTAATTAGTAAAGAAATAGCGTCTATTGGTTCGATCACTCTTGTACGTCAAAGCATGTTTAGTCTTCTTGCTATTGTTCTCTATAGCCAGCTGAATAAGTGGGGGCAGGTAGAATATGCAGACACCTTAGGTGCTGCTGGCGGCTCACACTCTATAGCCATTTATGGACTCATCAGGGGTTATACCTTATTCATCGCTTTCCCTATTATTGGGATAATGCAAGGGCTTATGCCCATAATTAGCTATAACTACGGTGCAAAAAACTGGGATAGAGTGAAAGACTCTGTTTGGCTCGCTATTAAATGGACCACTTTAATTTCTTTGGTACTTTTAAGTGTCATTGTGATTTTCCCAGAACAACTAATTGGTATCTTCACGGAAGACAAAGATCTTTTAGCTCACACTCCCCGAGTGTTAAGATTAATTTTTATTTCACTTCCTATCATGGGAGTAGGGTTCATAGGTGGGGGATATTTCCAAGCAGTGGGTAAGCCTATACCTGCCCTGGTACTCACTCTTGCTCGGCAAGGACTCTTTATGATACCACTTATGTATATCCTAGCACGTATAATTGGCCTAGATGGTGTATGGGCTGCAATTCCTATTGGGGAAATCTTTGCAGGAATATGGTCCGCTATTTGGCTTTTTCAAGAGGTCAATAAAAAGCGGGAAGCCTTGGAATAGAAGGCCCTTAAGAACTTACCGCTAATATTCTTAGATTCTTATTATTTACTAACTTTAGCAAGAGAAAAGCTTACTCCTACAAAACCGCCCCACTGATATGATTTTCGTACAGGAACTTCTGCTGCTTCATCTGTGAGCTTGTCTCCAACGGCAAATCCCTTATCTAGGGCATTCACTTGCCCCAGAGTAGCTCCATAGTGCAATACCAGCCTGTTTTCCGAACCGAATAACGCACTTCCTCCCAAGAGAAAATTAAAGTTTTTGTTATCTATACTTATCGGAACACCGACACCAAATGTCCCTCCAATGGAAACATTTCGC
The DNA here is from genome assembly GCA_028339355.1 of Bacteroidia bacterium. Lineage (GTDB taxonomy): Bacteria > Bacteroidota > Bacteroidia > NS11-12g > UBA9320 > UBA9320. Next base: position 1,196 of record JAOLBX010000035.1, on the reverse strand, counting down.
CCTGTATAAGGATAAAAGTTTAGATACGCCGCTATGTTCGGTGTAAAATTATTTCCCGATATAGAGGTAATTAGACTATCCTTATTGATGAACTCATTATTGTTACCGTAGGCTGGAAAAGCAAGACCCACGCTAGAATTTATCTTTAAGTCTCCTTTTACTGTTATCTCTATGTCTTTTGTTTTTACTTTTTTTAATCCTGATAGGTTCGCTATATCAGCAGACTCATACTTACTGCCTTCCTCAGGATTTTTATATACATCTAAGGTTATAGTAATCTGATCATCTTTTGCTATCTCAGATGTATTAAAACTGAATGGAGTATTCATAATACTTTGATACTCCATTTCCAATAAATTTAGTTTATCCAGTAATTTTTTGCTGCTAAATGACTCAGCAAATGATGATGCGTCATCACTCCATTCTTGGACCACAGCATCATACCCTTCTCCTTCAAATCCTCCACCTTTTCCTCGCGTATCGGCAAAGTTTTGATATGCCGACTTAAAATTTTGGGTATAGCTATTAAGTTTTGCAGTCTCACTATTTACTACATTATTGATGTCACTGGCTATAACCATAAAATCTTGTGAACTCACGTTGTTTTGTCCAAGTAAGTCAGTCACTAATCCACTAGCAAATGACTTAATAGAATCTCCAGGCAGATAAGAATTATACTTTAGACTGTTTACCTTATACAAGACAAAATCAATTGTATTTGACATTTGTTCTGCTTTGTACAATGTCTGATATGTAGCTTGCACCTTGTTTAATGCTTGCACAGTTTTAGGGTCAGAAAACAGCCCTCCTCTCGAGCTTTCTGCGGAGGTAAGCTCAGATAAAAAATTACTCCCACCCATCGGTAAACCGAGTGGACTTATTAAATTCATAAAATTAAAATTTGCATTCTCTTCGAACTTCTCTGAGCTATACGAAGAGACAGCTGTGTAAATAAAAGGATTAAAATTAATCACTTCCACTTTTACATTGTGATTTTTAGTAACTACAGGTCTGTTTATTTCTTTTTTAATTCCATTTCTCCCCACATTGTAATATGTGAAGTTATCTTTTTGAAAATCATACTGCACCAAGAGTCTTTGAGCAAATGAGGAGCTAGAGAGCAATGATACTATTAGGAAAGCGAGGATTTTTTTCATGGCTATTGTAATTTTATTTGTTATTGGTACCCTTATCTA
>JAOLBX010000034.1 GCA_028339355.1 Bacteroidia bacterium | reverse complement strand
TAGCGATATACCTTCTTCAGGTTATGAACCTGGTAAAACCTACAATTTGACAATCAGTCCTGTTAAATCAAATACGAACGTATGGGGTTTTGAAATGATGGCAGAGGATTCGAGTGGTAAAGCAATTGGCGAGTTTATGAACGGTTCTGATGCCAATTTGATTAACAACAATTCGAGCAGGATAACACACAAGTTTGCCAGTTCAGATGGCAACGGGGGTAGGACTTGGGTTGTTCAGTGGAAAGCTCCCGCAATAGGGTCTGGTAAGGTCTCATTTTATACTGCTTGCTTGGCAGCAAATGGCAATGGAAATACAGGTGGGGATGTTGTTTTGGTGGATACTCTAATAGTACCAGAAAGTGAGCTTTCAAGTTTAGAGTATATTGTCAATCTAGACTTTACAATTTATCCTAATCCTGCAAGTAATACACTTAAAATCCTTAAATCTTATAGTCAAAGTTCTAATGTATGTATATTTAATGCTCTTGGAGATATAGTCTATTCTTCGACCTTCGAGAAGGAGATACAGATTAGCAAACTTGCTCCCGGAGAGTACTTTTTGAAGCTTACAGATGACGATGTTACAATAACCAAGAAGTTTGTGAAACTATAATTCGACTTTTTTCATTACATATACTACAGAGCTAGTACGTTTAAAAGAAAAAATGGACAACATCAATGAGCATAGTCCAACAAATACGGTGATGGGTAAAAATGTAAAAGACTTTTTGTACGAAGCACTTATCATTGAATTATAAAACATATCTAAAGGTAGACTTGTCATTTTAACCATCTCAAACCCTCTGTCTTTTGCGAATCTTGGAAAAGTACTTGGAGTAAAGTGCCAAATATGTCGTGGTGTATCATAGCCATTCCAATATTTTTTATAGGTTTTTTCTTCTAAACAATAATAGTTGGGCATTGCTATAATAAGTGTTCCATTCTTAGTGAGTTTTTTGTGAAGCATATCGAAGTATTCGTTATAACTATAAACATGTTCGAATACATGCCACATAGTGGCAACATCAAATTCTCCAGGAATTTCATTGGCTAAAAATTCAGTTGGTGAATAGGCTTTTATCCGAAATTTGTTTTGACAAAGAGCTACTGCCTTATCACTTATTTCTACTCCATTTACATCGTAACCATTGTTTTTCATGGAATTTAGAAAATAACCTGAACCAGATCCTAAGTCTAGTAGACGTTTCCCATCAGAATGCTTGCGAATAAGTCTGAGCTTATACTTTAGCATCCACGTTCTTGCTTTATGATATACTACGTTTATTAATCCTTCAGCATTATCACTATGCTCTACATACTCTTCGGTTTCATAGTAAGGTCCTGCATGTTCTGCAGCCGGCGGATTAGATGTGAATCTAAATGAGCAAGCATTGCATTCTTTCACCAAAAAATCTTCATTAGAAACTAACCAGTCGGTTACAACTAGTTCATCAGTGAAACTAGTAGCTCCACAAACGATACAGCTTGAAAATTCTATTCTGTTACTCAATTCTATTTTTTTCTAATGTTGCGAATGGTTCTGTAAAGCAATGGGGGCATTAGGTCTATTGCTAGATTGACTACCCTGTTGTATGTTTTCATTTTGTTTTCTGAGGCTACATCTTTTCGTTCCTTAAATAAAGTTGTGTGGTCTTCTAAACCATCATTTACTTCTTCTTGTGGTCTTCCATTGGTATAGTAATATAATGCTAACGATTTTCTGCTTCTACCCTCTGGACATGTCAATCTATCTGGCAATCCGTGAAAACTAAAGTCAGTGGTAGAAAACATTGCAACTCTATTGAAAATGGGTGATATTTTAGCTTTTTGTTCAGACATGTCTTTGTTCCAAAGTTCGAAATGACCACCATATTCGTCCTTCCAATATTTATTAAGATAGATCAAAAAATTTAGTCTTCTATCTAACCCTAAGGTTCTATGCTTATTGAAATCTGCGTGTATTTTGAGCATTCCCCCCGGTTTTATTTGATGGCATCCCCCCCCTTCAAAATAGGGGTCTGCTATTAGATTATTTATCCCAGACAGTTCGCTAAGGAAGTTTAGAAAAGGTTCAGAGTTAAGAAAGTGCATCAAAACTTTGGTTTTTGGACCAAACTTCTGTTCGCCTCTACTTGCTAGTTTTATCTCATTGGGGTTTTTATATTGGATGTCGTTTTTATCCCCTAACTCTGGAAATTCTTCCAAGACTTCGTTTAAAAATTCTGGGTTAATAAAGTCGTCAAAATAAATACTTGGAAATGGATCTGCATTTTTATACGCATCTTTGTGAGAACTCGCATACTCCAAGAGTTCATCATAGTTTCTGTTCAGTATTTTATAATCACCTATTTGCATTGTTTTAGTGTATTAAACTAGGTCAAAAGTACACAGTTTATCTACTTGTTAAAAATCTAAAATATTTTTTAAGAAGCAGAACGACATAAATCTTTATTTTCGCCGTTTAAGTAAAACCAAGATTCAGATTCTATATGAATAATTTTAAAAGAACCAACACAATTGTAGGCTGGCTAATGTTCTTAGCTTCCTTAGTTGTTTATATCCTTACGTTAGAGCCATCTGTTAGTTTATGGGACTGCGGAGAGTTTATCTCTGCATCGTACAGACTGCAAGTAGTGCACCCTCCAGGGGCTCCTTTGTTCTTAATGTTAGGTAGATTGTTTTCTATTTTTGCTGCACCAGGGACCAATGAGGTAGCCATAGCAGTAAATATGGTAAGTGCTGTAGCGAGTGCTGCTACTGTGATGTTTACATTTTGGATTACAGTTCATTTCGCAAAAAAAATACTTAAAGTAGATATTAATGCAGGATCTGTAGATATTGGAAATGCCATTGCTATCCTGGGTTCGGGCGTAGTTGCTGCACTTTCGGTTACGTTTATGGATACATTCTGGTTTAGTGCAGTAGAAGCTGAGGTATATGCGGCTTCTTCGTGCTTTATGGCATTGGCTTTTTGGGCTATTCTTAGATGGGAGAGAATAAAAGAAGAACCTACATCAGACAGATGGATAGTTTTTATAGCATATGTAGTTGGTCTAGGTATAGGTCTCCACCTTTTGAACTTACTTGTAGTTCCAGCTATTATTCTTTACTACTTCATCAATAAATTTGGGGCTAGTCGAGCTAACTTGATAAAAGCCTCAGCTGTCGGTCTTGGATCTATAGCTTTGTTACAATGGATAATAATACCAATGACTCCAGCAGTGGCAGCATTTTTTGATAGAATATTTGTTAATAGCTTTGGTTTACCTTTCAATTCAGGTGTACTATTCTTTTTGGCCTTGCTTACTGGTCTTATTATTTTTGGTATTCAGTATACCATAAAAAATAACAAGCCAATGGCTAATTTAGTCCTATTGTGTTACGCCTTTATTATGTTAGGATTTTCTTCATATTCCATGGTAGTTATACGTTCTATTGCTGAACCAGCGATTGATATGAATGATCCTCAAGATGCTCAGAGTCTACTTAGTTATATCAATCGTGAACAGTATGGATCAAGACCGTTAGTAAAAGGACCGTATTGGAATGCCAGACTAACTGCAATAGATGAAGGAGGAACTACTTATAGAAGAGGAGTAGATGAAGAAGGAAATTCAGAATACCAAGAAGTGGGAACTAAGCAAGTACCTGTTTATGATCCGAAATATTCTACTGTTTTACCACGTATGGGTGATATGTCAGAGAAGTCAAATTACTACCACATTTGGTGTGGTATGGAAAAGACATTTTTTGAGATAAATAGCTTAGAACAACGCATCAAAGCAGATCCGACTAACCAAGAGTTAAAAGAAAAATTGGCTGCTGCAAAGGCGAAAAAACCTACTTTCAAAAACAATATGACCTTCCTGTTTAAATATCAGTTAGGCTGGATGTATTGGAGATATTTTATGTGGAATTTCGTGGGACGTCAGAATGATCTGCAAAATGTAACAGGAAATAGTCAACAAGGAAATTGGATATCAGGCGTCAAAGGTTTTGATGAGTGGAGACTAAATGCCCCACAGGATATACCAAATCACTTGAGTTATAACAAGGCAAGAAACACGTATTACTTTCTCCCGCTAATTTTAGGGTTATTGGGTATGATAGTAATGTATAAACGAAGTAAAATGGACTTTTTTGCCGTTCTAGTAATGTTTGTTTTCACAGGTATTTTAGTTGTAATTTATTTGAATCAACCTCCTATGGAACCAAGAGAAAGAGATTATACAAACGTAGGGTCATATCAGGTTTTTTGTATTTGGATCGGATTAAGTGTTTTGTTTATAGCAGACCTAGTTAAGAAGTTTGTGGGCAAGGCTCCTGCTTCAATAGGTGCTACAGCGATTGCACTACTTGCTGCACCTGTTTTGATGGGTACGCAAAATTGGGATGATCACGATAGATCTGACAGGTATTTAGGTATCTCTTTTGCAAAAAACTATTTGAATAGCTGTGAGGAAAATGCAATACTATTTACCAATGGTGATAATGATACTTACCCACTTTGGTATGCTCAAAACGTAGAAGGAATACGTACTGATGTTCGTATTATTAACCTAAGTTTATTACCTACGGAATGGTATAGTAGTGCTTTACGTAGAAAAGTGTTTGATTCAGAAGCCTTACCTCTAAGTATACCTGCTGAGAAAATGGTTTCAGGGGAAAGAGATTATGTTCGATTCTTTGAGGATAAGTCTTTAGACCAGAATAAATTTTATCCTCTTGGTCAGGTAATGAACTATGTAGCCAATGATAAAAATAAGCAAAGAACTAATGATGGAAGTCAAGTAAGCGTATTCCCAGTGAAAAACTTTAGTCTGGCAGTGGATAAGCAAGCTGTGATTGATATGGGTTATTTGCCAGCAAGAGACACAGGTAAGATCGTAGATAAAATGTACTGGAACATTGGAAAAAATGGACTTAATAAGGGTGAACTTGTTGTGCTAGATATTATTGCTACTAATGCCAAACAAGGATGGAAAAGACCAATTTATTGGACCACCACTACTGGATCTTCTGTGTATCTAAACTTGGATAAGTACTTACGCAACAATGGACTTACTTATCAACTGTTACCTGTGGAGGCTAATAGAAGAATGAGGGGCATGGATGATATGGATTTATTGTATGATAAATTGATGAATGTATACGAGTGGGGAGGTATGGAAAAAGGAGACATGTATCTTGATGATAAGGCACAACTAGTTCCTCAAAACCTTCGTTCTATGTTTATACAAGTAGCGGATTATTATAGCCGATCTGGTCAAACGGATACAGCAGCAGCTGTACTGGATAAATGCTACAGTTCTATGCCTGAAAGTATGTTGCCAATAAACCTAAGATTGAAAGCTGCCAGTGCAGATATTTATTATAAAGCTGGACAAATGGACAAAGGAGATAAATTCTTACAACAGGTAGGGGATGATGCTTTCGAATTAGTGAATCACTACAATAAGTTTAAAACTAAAGGAATGCAGAGTGCTGATGGAGAAAAGAATGAAAATTTAGAAGTGCTAAGAAATGTGGGTCCTTTGGCTAAACAATATGGTAGAGAAGAGATCTCTAAAAAGTATACAGACTTGTTTAATCAGGTAAATACGGCGTACTAGTAGTAGTCGCAATATTATGAGTAGGGAAGGAGTAGTAATAGGGTACCATGCAGTAGAAGAGCTGCTCCAAAGTGGAGTTACTATAGGTAAAGTATATGTCAATAGCCAAGCCGATAGACACAAGATAGGAGCACTCCGACAGCTAGCTAAAGTCAATGACACCCCTTTTCAGATGGTTCCACTTGAAAAACTGAATAGGATAACGAGAGCAAACCACCAAGGAGTGATTGCAATCAAAAGTCCTATTGATTTTGTTCCTCTCGAGGAAACGATTACACGTATGTATGAAGAGGGAAAACCTCCGAAAATATTGGTAGCGGATGGTATTCAAGATATTCGTAACATCGGTGCGATTTCCCGCTCGTGCCTAGCTTTTGGTATAGATCTTATGATAGTAGGTGTGAAAGCAAATGCGGAAATAGGAGAAGGAGCAATTAAATCATCTGCCGGAGCATTGCTTAAACTACCTGTGGCTAGGGTAAGTAGTCTTGCTAGCACATTGACTTATCTCAAGAGCTGGGGACTAACTCAAATAGCAGCTACAGAAAAATCAGACGTTGTTTTATCATCAGATTCATTTAAGGATTTGGACTCGTGGGTACTGTGGATGGGTAATGAAGATAGTGGTCTGTCTAGAGAAAGAATGGCATTAATGGACAAAACTATATGTATAAATATGCCGGGAGAAATTGATTCTTTGAATGTATCAGTGGCTACAGGAATAGTATTGCACACCTTAACTTCAAGGTAGTCAGCGTTTTACTGTTTGTTTGCTTAAAATTTGTTTCTTTACTTTAAAAATATATTTTCGCAGCAGGTTAGCGGGCACATTTTTTGCTTAACTAAAATTAGTATAAATAATTAAATTTTAACTGAATGTATTGGACTTTAGAACTAGCATCTTACTTAGATGACGCACCTTGGCCTGCGACCAAGGATGAACTAATTGATTTTGCCATTAGAACTGGAGCTCCATTGGAGGTAGTAGAAAACCTACAGGAGCTTGAAGATGATGGTGAACCATTTGAAACGATTGAAGAAATTTGGTCAGAGTACCCGTCCACGGATGATTACTTTTTTAACCAAGACGAACTATAATATTTTAACGACCTTAGATTATTACCAAGCCTCACTATTAGTTTAGTGGGGCTTTTATTGTATAAGGTCTGCTAGCTACTTTCAGTTCGTTCTTTATGATCCATGGATTCATAGATTTAATTATATGATAATTTGACCCTAAACTTTGAGCATATTCAGAGATGTTCATTATTGTAGTATCAACATATATTTCTCGAGAAGGTATACTGGCATAGTAGTCTTTGTCTTCTATCATAAAACCGTAGTTTTTAGGGTTTTTTATAATGGTCTTGAGAGCAATGATTCTTAATATGTACCGGGAAGTCTCAGTATTAAGGTGAAGATCAAAATAGTCATTGACCAATTGCTTGTTTAAATCTCTGGTGATACCGCTCATTCCTCTATTGTAGGATGCTGCAGCCAAAGTCCAGTTGCCATAACGCGTATATGCCTCCTTGAGGTATAGGCAAGCCGCCTCCGTACTTCTAATAAGATTATAACGTTCATCTACCCCTTCATCTATTTGAAGGCCGTAGGAACGTCCTGATGACTTCATGAATTGCCATACACCTTTTGCTCCAGCACTAGAAGTAGCGTTTATTAGACTGCTTTCGGCTACCGCCAAGTATTTAAAATCATTTGGAACACCATATTTTTCTAAAATTGGTTCAATAACCAAAAAGACCTTTTTAGTTCTTTTTAGAATGAGCATTGTATTGCTCTGCCAATAAGTGTTGACTAAAAGTTCTCTATCTAGTCGTTCTGATACTTCAAATTTTTCAAGAGGTACTGATTCTCCTGCAAAACTGAGATGAGAAGGAATAGGAGCTGGATAAATTTTTTGGCCAAGCTTTATTCTATCTTCTTGTTGTTTTTGCTCAGAGTCTTTACTTGATATTACTACAAGAAAGAGTGCAAAAATGATTGGTATTGATACGTTTTTTAGTTTCATAATTTTTAGAACAACATTCCTATTTCAAGGCTGACATTTCTGATGATACCGTTTGTACCTGTTTTTGGAAAATAACCTACAAAATTTACATCTTCATTTACATTGGTTAGTCCCATTTTTGTTCCGACCTGAAAGCTCATATTTTTTCCAGAAATCTGATAATAGGCACCGACTCCAATATCATAATTTTTAAAGTCAAGGTCATTAAGCTCGGCTTTCTTTTTGTCGCCTATGAACAACGAAGATAATCCTAAGTATGATGCATATGGTCCTAGGCATACTGAGGTTTTACCCTCGTTAAATTTATACATTGGCATAATGGCTAAATCTACATAAAACAAGGCTATTCTGGAATAACCGGTGTCTCCATTACTGAAATTAGCACCTTTAAAATTACCTAATAGTTCGGTATATAGATTCCATTTGTTATCTGTTTGATAGATGAAAAAAGCTCCAGCGGTATATCCGAATTTTGGTCTTGGGTTTTGAAGTTCAGATCCCAGAATGGAGGAAATATTGATACTGGTCTTTACTCCAAGTTTATGTTTATCTATTGGTACTTCTTGAGCTATAGAGCATAGATAAAAAAATGATATGGCTACATACAGTACCGGTCTCATTTAGTAATATCTTTTCCCTGAAGTGCCTTGCTTATATTTATATCCATTGCTCGTTCTGCGAATTGTCTGCTGTAGTCATTCAAGTGGTCCATAGTACTAACGATATCATCTTTAGCTTTAGCATTTATGGATGCCTGTAATTTATTTTTTAATGTAGTAATTTCAGCAATTTCCGCATCTACAAGAAGATTGGGGTTATCTCGTATAAATTTATCAGTTGCATAGATTAGTTGCTCTGCTTCTGTAATGGATTCTGCAATAGATCGTTTAGCCATATCTTCCTGTGCATTATCTATACTATCTTGGAGCATTTGTTTTATATCTGTGTCAGATAAACCATACTGAGGCTTCATCTCCACTACCTGTTTGGTACCTGATCGTTTTTCCTCTGCACTTACCTCCAATATTCCGTCTGCATTGAGCATAAAAGTCATTTCAATTTTTGGAAGACCTGCAGGCATAGCCGGAATATTCTTTAGAACAAATTCTCCAAGCTTTCTATTGTCTGCAGCTAACTCTCGCTCACCTTGGTATACTGCAATTTTTAGATTCACTTGCCCATCTACAGAAGTAGTATATTCTTTGCGGAGCTTAGTTGGTATTTTATTGTTTCTAGGGATAAGTACATCCATCAATCCGCCAAGTGTTTCTATACCTAGGGAAAGTGGAGTGATGTCTAGTAATAGCATATCTTTTCTATTACCTGCAAGTATATCTGCTTCTATAGCGGCTCCCAGTGCTACCACCTCATCGGGGTCAATAGTATCATTTATTTTAGCACTCTGAAAAAGCTGAGCAACAGTTTTTTTAACGAGTGGTGTACGTGTACTACCTCCTACTAGAACCACCTCATTAATCTCACGTTGTGATAGATCTGCATCCTTCAAAGCATTCTTACATTTTTGCATTGTCCTCTCTACTAGAGGCTGGATCAACGTATTAAGTTGCTCCACAGTAAGGGAAATATCGTATGATATTCCGGCAACAGTTAATTGAGTATTGAACTCATTGGATATGCTGAGTGATTTTTTGGCTTCTTCAGCTGTTATACGTATAAGTTGTTCGTCGTTGGTGTTTAGCGTTTTGAAATTATATTTACTTGCCCAGTATAGTTGTATTTCTCTGTCTATATCATCTCCACCTAGGTAGGTGTCTCCATTGGTAGATAGTACTTCGAACACACCGTCTTGAATGTTAAGTATAGAGATATCAAAAGTGCCACCTCCTAGATCGTAGACTGCTACTGTTTTAGGCTCTTCAGTGTTTTGTCCTATTCCATAGGCTAAGCTTGCTGCAGTAGGTTCATTAATAATTCGGAGGACATCCATACCCGCCAATTTACCTGCATCTCTTGTGGCTTGTCGTTGCGAATCGTTGAAATATGCAGGAACTGTTATTACCACCTTATTGACTTCAGATTTTAACTGATTTTCAGCGATAGATTTTAGCTCTTGCAGTATATAGGATGAAAGCTCTATAGGAGAATATTGTTTTCCATTGGCTTTAATCTTAACAAGTCCTTGCTCATTATCATCTATGATCTCATAATTTAGCTTATGATTAGAAGTTAGCAGGTCTTTATAGCTTTTTCCCAATAGTCTTTTTACAGAGTATATTGTGTTTTCTGGCTTACTTACTAACTGTGAAATGGCTTTCTTACCTACTATTATGTTTTCCGTGTCAAAATGTATAGCACTTGGCACTATGCTTTCATCATCTTTGGTAAGGCAAAAAGGTGTGCGATCTTGCTCATTTATACTTGCGATAAGACTGTTGGTGGTTCCCAAGTCTATTCCTATAACTGTGGCACTTTTAGTTATGGTACCTGAGGTTAGATTTATAGAAATTTTTGCCATTGCACAAAGGTATTTATTCTAATAGCTATGAATCCAAATTGGAAATATAAATTTGTCAATAATTATTTACACTGTTGTATGATAGGTCTCTCAAATTTAAATAACATTGTTCTTTTTGATGGTGTTTGCAACCTATGCAATAGCTCAGTAGATTTGATCATTAGAAATGAGTCAGGTAATGAATTGAAATTTGCTTCGTTACAATCTGATATAGGAAGGCAAATTATAGAGAGAGCAAAACTGGACGAAGTACCTGATAGCATATTGTTTTATAAAGATGGTAAATTGAGTTTTAAATCTAAAGCTGTTTTGGAAGTGTCTGGATTTTTGAAATCACCCTTTAGCTGGGTCAGAATATTTCAGGTGATTCCAAGTGCTTTTTTGGATGTTTTTTATGATTTAATTGCTGCAAACAGGTACAGATGGTTTGGTAAAAAAGAATCGTGTCGCGTTCCGACACCTGAAGAAAGAGCTAAGTTTTTAGGTTAGCTTATTGGCTAGCTGCCCACAGGCAGCATCTATATCTTTACCTCTACTTCGTCTTATGTTTACTATGACTTTGTTTTTCTCAAGGTAATCAGCAAATCTTTGAATTTTTTCTGCCGAGCTCGATATAAACTCTGCCAAGTCTATAGGGTTATACTCGATTAGGTTTACCTTACATTTTATTCTTCTACAAAAGGCCACAAGCTCTTCCGCTTCGAATGGGTCGTCATTTATATCATTGATAACACAATATTCCAAAGTAACCCTAGTGCCTGTTTTATCATAGAAATAATTTAGTGCTTCTATTAGATCTTCTAACGAATTACTGTCGGTGATTGGCATTATTTTGCTTCTTTGCTCATTATTAGCAGAATGTAGAGATAATGCTAGGTTAAAACGAGCACCATCATCGCCTAATTTTTTTATCATCTTGGCAATACCCGCCGTGGATAGCGTAATACGCTGTGGGGACATTCCTAGGCCGTCTGGAGAAGTTATGCGTTCTATGCCACTCATTACATTGGCATAGTTAAGTAATGGTTCTCCCATACCCATTAATACTACATTAGATAAATTTATTCCGTACTCTTTTTGAGCTTCTTTTTTAAGTATGGCTGCTTGGTCATATATTTCATCTGCCCTGAGGTTTCTTTCTCTTTTCAAGAAACCAGTTGCACAGAAAGTACAACTTAGACTACACCCTACTTGAGAAGAGATACATGCGGTAACTCGCTCACTTGTTGGTATCAGAACTCCTTCTACCAAAAAGCCGTCGTTTAATCTAAATGCATATTTAATTGTTCCGTCTGCACTCTTCTGTGAATTGGCTATAGTCATCCCGAGTATAGCATATGATTCGTTAAGTTTTGCTCTAAATGATAATGACAAGTTGGTCATTTCATCAAATGATCGTGCACTTTTGAGCCATATCCATTCCCAGAGTTGATTTGCTCTAAATTTCTTTTCACCCATTGCCTCACATTCGGCAATTAGTTGTTCTTTAGATAGGGAACGAATGTCTTTCACTTTGGCAAAGGTACTATTGAAAATCACAACCGTATAGATTAGGGGAGTGTTATCCCCAAAAAGAAAGACCTAATATTGGATATCCCCTATGGCTAGTTTTTTCGATTCTGAAGCTTCGCATCTACCAATTACTTGTGCATCTATATCAAACGATTGAGAAATAGAGATTAATTTATCTGCTATTTCCTTCTTACAATAAATCTCTAATCTATGGCCCATGTTAAAGACCTCATACATTTCTTTCAGTGATGTTCCTGTTGTTTCGTGTATCGCTTTGAACAAGGGAGGAATAGGTAGCATATTATCCTTGATAATATGCATTGGTTTATCCAAGAATTTCATAACCTTGGTTTGTGCACCTCCTGTACAGTGTATAATGCCGTTAATAGCTTTTTTAAGCTCTGGATTTTCTACTATTTTATTTAGAATAGGAGCGTATGTTCTAGTCGATGATAGCAAAGCTCTTCCTATATCTAAAGGAGTTCCAGCTAAAGGGTCCGTTAGTTTAAATTGACCTGAATAAATATATTCTTCGTCTGTATTTATATCGAAAGACTCCGGGTAATTAGAGAAATATTCGTGTGAAAGTAAATCATGTCTTCCCGAAGTTAGTCCATTAGACCCCATTCCTGAATTATACTCAGTCTCATAGGTAGCCTTGCCATAGGATGCAAATCCTACTATTACATCACCTTCTTGGATGTCTATTTCTAGAATTTCTTCTCTTTTTGGCCTGCACGCAACCGTGCTATCTACAATCAAAGTTTTCACTAAGTCTCCTACATCAGCTGTTTCTCCGCCAGTGAATTTAATATCTACACCATATGTAGCCATTGTAGCTATACATGATTCAAACCCATCTATGACTTCCTTTATTACGGTACCATTAATCAGATGTTTGTTTCTTCCTATGGTATTAGAGAGTAAAAAAGGACCTGTAGCTCCTGTACAAATTATATCATCCAAGTTCATGACTATTGCATCTTGAGCTATTCCTCTCCATACAGAAGAATCCCCGGTTTCTTTCCAATACAAGTATGCAAGCGATGATTTTGTGCCAGCTCCATCAGCATGTACTATGTTACAGTAGTCATCGTCCCCGCCTATGTAGTCTTCTACTATTTTACAAAATGCATTAGGAAAAATGCCTTTATCAATATTAGAAATAGCTTTATGTACGTCTTCTTTTTGAGACGAGACACCTCTTTTTTCGTATCTACTCAATGGATATGTTCGTTCAATTTTACTCGTCGGTATCTTTTAGAAGCCAGATTTTATTGTCTTTGATTTCAAAATCTACGTATTCTTTATCAAAAATATTATAGCCCAAGACAGTCGCTTTGGTGTCCACCATTTTACACTTCACTTTCTTATAAATTTTGCCGTTAATTTTAAGCTCTTTCAATGTGAATGATTTGCCAAATATTTTCGTACCATCAGAGAGTTTAATTTTATCTCCAGAATCTCTAAAATCATCTGGTTTCAATGCTCCTGATTTAATTAGTTGCTCAACTAAGGATTGGGGCATAAGTGTCCTTCTTTCCTCACCGTTGTACTCAAATTTTATCTTTTTACGACCCACATAACCGTATATTGTATAATTATCACCTCTGCCCTTTGTTAAAGGAATGAAATCGTATTTAGCTAATAATTCTTCCTCAGCTTGTTTCACAAGGATAAGACTATCCTCTAGTGCTTTTGATCTCAAGAAACTATCAATGTCGCCTTTAGTTTTAGTTAAGAAAGCTCTTTGCTGTTCGAGAAGGTAGGAACTATAAACAGACCCTTGACCATTCAAAGCTTCATCATTTCGTTGAGCATAGTCCACACCTATAGAAAGCACATCGAAGTTACAATTAACCACTTTTACTGTGGTACGTCTATTTTTTTGGTGCTCATCCTCAGTACAATCTGATTTTACAGGTCCTTCACACGGGCAATTAGTAACTAGTTGCGATTCTCCATATCCTCTAGC
>JAOLBX010000033.1 GCA_028339355.1 Bacteroidia bacterium | reverse complement strand
TATATTTCGCCGCTATGCATATGGCGGCAGAATTCTCTACGGGTTCACTCTTGTTTCAGTACATTGATAAGAAAACACGTTTTTCAATGCTTTTGGTAGAAACAGAAGCTCAGTTTCACAAAAAAGCTGTTGGAAAAATTAAATTTAGCTGCACTAAAGGTCCCGAAGTAGATTCTTTTGTACAAGAAGTGCAAGAGACAACTGAGGGAGCAACTATAACACTTCCTGTCGAGGTAACTAATGAGAATGGTGATTTAGTGGCTACATTCAAGTATAACTGGTCGTGTAGATCTAAGTAAGCTTATTATCAGATATTCTTTTTACCAAAAGCCCTACTTATGAGACTTAGAACTCAATACCTAATACTCCTTATTCTCGCTATTTTCTGGGGAAGTTCTTTCATACTTATGAAAGAAGGCTTAAAGGTCTTTTCGAGTGTGCAGGTAGCGGCCATTCGTATGTTTATAGCGGGAGTTTGTCTATTGCCTTTTATTAAAAAAAATGACCTCAAACAAGCCAAAGGAAAATGGCACTATTTTCTTTTTTCTGGCCTTTTGGGTAGCGGTATTCCAGCTATACTTTTCACTATAGCTCAGCAGCATATATCTAGCTCATTAGCCGGGGCCCTCAACGGACTCACACCGCTTTTTGCATTACTAGTAGGTGTTGTATTCCTTAACGTAAAATTTAATAAATTCAAATTTGCTGGAGTGATTTTTGGTTTAGTTGGTGCATTTTTATTGTCTAGTAACGAGGGGATTAGCTTCAACACATACTCAATCTTGGTTCTCTTTGCTACATTGTGTTATGGTATCAATGTAAATATTATAAAGCACAAACTAGGGAACTATCCATCTATGTTAGTTGCTGCTTTACCTCTAGCATTTTTAGCAATCATTAGTCTCATAGTTCTCAGTTTTACAGGGATTACTTTCCATTTTGCGAACGATCAGTTTGTAAAATCTTCTATAGCCATGCTATTACTATCCGTTGTTGGTACAGCCATTAGTCTAGTCATGTTCAATAAACTTATAAAAAGCACGACTGCTGTGTTTGCGGCATCTGTTACCTACCTTATTCCTATTGTTGCACTCTTTTGGGGATTTTTAGACAATGAAGTCATTTCCATCAATCAAATGAGCGGTTTAGGGTTTATTCTTATAGCTATTTATTTAATTAGAAAAGAGAATTGATTTTTGTAATGAGCCTATAAGAAGATCAAATGGAGAATAAAGTAAGCAAAATTGCTATCATCGTTTAAGCACTTATTTATGAAATTCAACTTTGATTTAACATCAAGAACTGAAAATACATATCTAGAGTACAGAGATATGATAGAAAACTTATTGGCCGAAGGAAAAACCACTGGCAATAACCACTCTGAAGAAATGATAGGGTATACCTATATGAATGTAGCTCGCATGAATCGATTAGATAAAAAAGCTGAGATAAATGATAATTTATCCAGTGTGATAGCTGCACTTCCTCCGCAAAAATGGCTTGTAATCTCTGAAGCTTGGTGCGGTGACGCTGCTCAGAATTTACCCTGGTTGGTCAAAATGAGCGAATTAAATTCAAAAATTGAGTTGTCCATAGTACTAAGAGATGATAACATAGACATTATAGATGCATTTCTTACCAATGGTGGCCGCAGCATTCCAAAACTAATCGCCCTAAATGAATCTAACGAAGTATTGTTTGACTGGGGACCAAGGCCAAATGATTTGCAAAAAACTTTTTTTGATCTTCGGAGAGAAGGCCTAGCATACTCAGAAATATCAAAAACAGTACATACCAAGTATTCAAAAGATAAAGGACAAGAACTTCAAAAAGAGTTTTTAGAAATTTTATCTGAAGAATAATTCAGTTACCCACGATTTTGGGTAAAAAACCACTTAATATATTGATAAGTTTTAGCTATAAAATTTGTCAATACGTGTAGATTTAGATTTTATTTGGCATCTTTAAAAATCTGAATTCTGAAATGAAATTTATTGTAAATACAAATCAACTGCTCAACAAGCTTCAGGCAATTAGTGGAACTATAGTCTCTAAGCCAGTAATTCCAATATTGGACCACTTTCTATTTGATCTAAAAGATGGTAAACTTACCATTACGGGTACAGATTTGGAAACCTCTATGAGTACTTCGCTCGATGTGCAGTCTGATGAAGATGTACAAATGGCTGTACCTTCTAAAATGTGTATGGATACGCTCAAGGCTCTTCCTAACCAGCCAGTTACGTTTACCCTGGTTGCAGATAAAAATACAATAGAAATCAAATCGGAGTTTGGTAGGTACAAATTGATTGGACAAAATGCCAATGATTTCCCTAAAATTCCAGAAACCACATCAGAAAATAGTTTCAATATGTCTGCAGGAGTACTTTCTTCCAGCATTGCTCAGACTATTTTTGCGTCAGGAAATGATGAACTAAGACTCAGTCTTACAGGTGTGTACGTACAGCTTTTTCAAGATAATGCTGTATTTGTCGCCACAGATGCCAACAGACTCGTTAAAATAGAACGTAAAGATGTAAAACCCGGCGTAGAAACGAATTTCATTCTGCCTAAAAAAGCATTGAACCTACTTAAAGCAAATCTTCCGCAGGATGATACCGACACCAAAGTAGATTTCAACGAAAGCAATGCATTTTTCACTTTTGGAGATATTAGACTTATTTGTAGACTAATAGACGAACGCTATCCCGACTACAAAGCAGTTATACCTACTGAGAACCCGAATAAATTATCACTGAATAGACAGGACTTTTTAAATTCCGTAAAGCGTATCAGTATATTTGGTAATAAAACAACAAACCAAATCAACATTAAAATAACAGGTAGTGAGCTTACTATTTCAGCGGAAGACATAGACCTTAGCAATGAGGCTGTTGAACGTCTAGGATGCGATTACGCAGGAGAAGATATGGAGATAGGATTCAACTCTAAGCTCCTTATAGAAATGCTACAAAACATCAACACTCCCGAAATAGTAATAGAACTATCTACACCAAATCGTGCAGGTATAATATTGCCTAATCAAAATATAGATGATGAAGATTTACTTATGCTAATCATGCCAATGATGATAGCAGGCGCTTCATAGCACTTTTGTAATCTAATCGTCATTTGACTGTCAGATTGAATTATATCGATAATCTACTTGAATATAGGTTATATATTTGAATTGACTTAAAAGTCAGAAAGCCAATCTAAAGCCTCAGTACAAGGTGCTGAGGCTTTTACTTTTATAAAGATTTCGATTTGCTAAATTCATATAATCGTATTGCTCCTTTTTATTCTATTCTATCTCGCATAGTCTATGGCAAATCACTCATCCACATTCAAGAAAAACTAGTTTCCTACCTGCCTAAAGAAGGAAATATCCTCATACTAGGAGGTGGAGATGGGGCTGTACTGCCATATTTATTCAAACACGCTCCACTCCTATCCATTAGTTATGTAGAGTCAAGTTCTCAGATGATAGAATTGGCTAGCAAAAAGACTAATTCTGGTCAACAAATTACTTTTTATCACAATGATGACTTTTCAGTTGACGAACAACAAATTGATTTCATCTTTGCAGCCTTCTTTTTTGACCTTTTTGATGAAGAGAAGATAAGAAGTATCATCCACTCTTTAGAAGACAACTGCAACTGCACCAACGGAATAAGATGGTTTATAGCTGATTTTGATCTTAGCGACATCAGCAAAAATGTATGGATTCGTAAATTTCAAATTAAACTGTCTATAACATTCTTCGTACTGAGCACCCAGCATAAAACTAGAAACTTGCCTTTGATATTTAATGCTTTTGATAAAACCGGCTATAAAACACTGAATAAGAGCACTATAAAAAACGGTTTTCTTCGTGCAGAAGTATTCTATAAGTAAATATACTATTTAGAACACCTGTTGAGTTATATCAAGTAAGAAAGGAGGAAGCAAAATATGAATTTTACAAAAGTACTATTATTAATCACACTAAGTTCTACCGTAATATATATTAATGCGGGTTCTTCCTATACCAATTCTGTAGATTTCTATGGCCATCATCTCAATGTATCCTATGATCAGCAATTGGCTAGTTTAAAATTTTATAATCTAGACCAGAAAGAAGTTACACATAAACTAGATTATTACAGAAACGCTAATCTACATGCTAGTATATCTAATTTAAAGAACCACATTAGACATTATGCCTTGGATGACGCAGCTACTAGTATTCTCATAGACAAATATGCTTCTCGGATTACGAGCAGTAGCCGTTCCAACCAACATACTTTCGTAAAGTACCTGGTAATGAAAGAGTTAGAGTATGATGTAATACTCTCTAAAACGGGGAGTAGACTCAATTGTATGGGAAACCTCTCATTTACTCCTGGGAGATATATTTACATTAGGTACGCTGATAAATTGTACAAGGATTTAAATTTTGCCAACAGAAAAAATCAAGGTAAGCACCTTATTTTTAGAGATAAAAAAATAACAAAAAGAAGAATCGGAAGAAACACACACAGTGCACCACGAATCAATGCTAACATAGCTAGTAAACCCGTGAGTTTTAGTTTTGGAGTAGAAAAGCATAGCTTCAACGCAGAATCAAATGCATCTTTAACTGAATTTTTAGGAGACTTGCCATTATTTGAAGTAGGCCATGAGTTTACGGATATTAGTATGTCTGATGAGATGAACACTAGCACTATAGAATACTTAAGTGGTCAAGTAGAGGACAGAGAAACTTTAGATGCAGTGCGTTTTTTACTTGCATTTGTACAACAAGTGGTACCGTATGGAAGTGACTATGCGAAATATGGGGAAGAACGCTTCTACTACCCAGAAGAGACTATAATGGCTAAATCTGCAGATTGTGAAGATAAGGCTATGCTACTTGCATATTTATGTAAGGAAGTGTTAGACATCAACACCGTCGGGCTGTTCTTTAAGGAAGATGAGCATTTGAGTCTCGGTATTGAGATTCCAGGCTATGCTCCATCAGGTTCTTTTGGTTATGCAGGGAAAACCTACGTAAGTTGTGAGCCGACCGCAAGATATCCTAGATTGACCCAGTCTGAGTTTAACCTTCAACGGATAACTGAAGTAATTCCACTTTAATTCTTTGGGTAACTAGATTATTTTTTAGGTCCTTTAGGTTGAAGTGGTCGCACTTCTAGATTTACTTGATGAAAATTGTCTGGCATTTCTGTAGTTTGAACAATCATTGTCGCCACATCATTGGGCATAAGCATATAGTCATGTGGTTGGATACTATCTACATTTCTAAAAAAATCCGTCTTCACACTCCCAGGATAGACGCACGTTACCTTTACACCGTATTCTCTGAGCTCTTTGTACATACTTTCGGAAATTGCCTTCACCGCGTGTTTAGTCGCACAATAGACAGAGACCTCAGGATATCCTTCTAATGCGGCAGTAGATGCGATATTAATTATATGTCCTGCTCCCGCTTTTTTCATCGAAGGGACTGCCTCCTTGCATGTGTACAAGGTCCCGTAAACATTTGTTTCAAACATCTCAGCAATTTGCTCATTGCTATACTCTTCTACCTTCCCAAAATATCCAAGACCCGCATTGTTCACTAATATGTCAATCCCGCTTGCATTACTATCATAAAACGAACTAAAAGAACGAATTACATTGTCCGAATTCCTTATATCCGTCTTGTAAAACGTGAAATTAGGATTATCAATATTAGGGTCTCTAATCCCCATCCCCCCTACTACACATCCCTTGTCGAGGAATTGATGCACCAAAGCATTCCCTATTCCCCGGCTCACTCCTGTTATTACGACTATTTTATTAAGCAGTTTCAATGAATTAGTAACCAAATAATTGTTCTAGATTCAATTCTGTTAGGTCTCCATATTTAGACAAGTAATCAAAGTCAATTTTATTTTTATCTCCTAAAATAATATAGGTAAACTCACCCTTTATTTTTTCTTCATAAAACTGCTGTATGTCCTCCATTTGAATGTTATTTAATCGTTCACTAGTCATTTTTCTCTTATCCTCTTTTAAGCCAAGTTTCAATGCACTATCGTAATCAAACAATATGGATGTTTTTAAAATTCTGCTAGTTTCCAAGTTTTGTTTCAATGCCTGCTTCCCATTCTCGAATGTTTTTTCATCCAAAGGAAGATCTGATAGCAATATGTTCATTGCCTCTATACCATCTTTCATTTTATCTGATTGTGTCCCTACATAAGCGATTACAGTATTGTTCTCGCCCAGTTTTCGAGCTGGAGAGTAATAACTATAGGTAGAATATGCCAAAGCCTTAGCTTCTCTAATTTCTTGAAAAACTATGCTGCTCATTCCTCCTCCAAAATATTCGTTAAACATTTGAATGTCTGCAGATTCCTCTACATTTAGCTCCGTTGATTTCTTTAACCACATTACCTCTGCTTGAACCATATCGTAGTGAGCAAACAATACAGAATTACCTTCTGTATCCAACATCTTGAATTCTTTCTTAACCGGAGTTGGAATAAAAGTTTCTGGAATCTTGTGATATTTATTGATACTACTTGTTAAAGAAGAGAGTGTAAGAGGACCACTATACCAAACTTTGTGCGTATTAGATGTTAGTTGATGGATATACTGCTCCAGTTCTTTTCCAGATATCGAGCGAAGTTCATCAGCAGAAATAAAATAGGTAGAAGGATTTTCTTCTCCATACAAAGCATAATTTCTCAACTTGCTCATTATTGCACCTTTACTCAATTTTGCATCAGCTCTACTTTTTAGCTTTTGAGCTACGAGCTGCTCCAACTTAGATTCATCAGCTACTGCATTGGCAAGCAGGTGTTCAAATAGCTTTATTGCTTCATCAAAACTAGATGCCAAACCATTGAGATACACGTAGCTTTGATCAGCACCTGTAGACACCCCAAAATTACAGGCCAGTTTATAAAACTCTGTGCTTATTTCATCTGCACTGTACTTGTTGGTTCCTAAAAACTTAAGGTACTCCACCGCTAAAGCTAGTTTTTGATCATGTCTTGATCCCAAATCTAGTACATAATACAGTGAGAACAATTGCTCATCGCCTTTCTTTACTTTCCATAGAGGAATACTCCCATCGGCCTCTCCAAATTCTATTTCATTATTATAATCCAAGACTTGGGCCGTAATAGGCTTAATTTCTCTAGCCATTATGCTACTTACAAAATCCGAGATTTCTCCTCTATTCACTTCCACCTTGGTAATTTGAGGCTTTTCTACTTTTATGGTTTCTTTCTTTTCCCCTTTTCTTTTATACACAACTACGTGTCCATCCGCGTAATACTTCTTTGCAAAATCTATCACGTCTTTCTTGGTGTAGGTAAGCATCTTATCCAGCGTACCCAGCTCTTTAGACCACCTGTTGTTCATTACAAATGCATCCATTAGCGAGTATGCAGTTGATCTATACGAATCATATTCTTTTATTTTGTTCACTTTTTGATTCAGGACTATGCTTTTTACTAACTCCATATCAAAATCACCAGTTTTCAATTTATTAATTTGATCATAAAAAAGACCTTCTAACTCTTCTAAGGTCTGGCCCTCTAAAGGTGAACCTGCAAAATAATGCAGCCCTCTGTCTTTTAGCATCATAGGAGAACAGTATGCTTGAATACATTTTTGTGCCTTTACCAAATTAAGGTCTATCAAACCCACACTAGAATTTGCCAAAATTAAATCAACTAGGTTAACTAAATCAGCCTGTTCGTTGTTACCACTAGGAACTCGGTAACCCATCATCATAGACTCTTGGCTAGGGCCTACTACTTCTATTTTTTTTGTTTCAGCAAGTGGCACTTCATTTTCAAATGTCATTTTAGGAACTTCCTTACGCTTCATATATGCAAACCTCCTTTTAACATCCTCAAACGTATTATCCAAATTGATATCTCCTACCATTATGACAGCCATATTGTTAGGCACATAATACGTATTGTAGTAATTTCTTATTTTTACTAAGCTAGGATTTTTCAAATGCTCGATAGTACCTATCGTTGTTTGCCTTCCGTAATTATGATTTGGAAAAGATTCAGCCAGTAGCTTCTCATACACCTGTCTTCCATCATTGTCTAGCCCTCTATTTTTCTCTTCATACACAGCTTCTAACTCCGTATGAAATAAACGAAGTATCGGATTTCTAAAACGCTCAGCCTCTATATCTAACCAAGTAGTAACCTGATTACTTGGCACATCATTCACGTACACCGTTCTTTCGAAAGAAGTAAATGCGTTGGTACCTTGTGCACCAATCGCCTGTAGCATTTTATCATATTCATTAGCTATAGCATACTTAGCTGCCTCGCCACTAACTCGGTCTATTTCTGCATATGTGTTTTTACGTTCTGTATCATCAGTCGTCTGATTATATTTCTCGTATAATTTATCAATTTCTGCAAGTAGAACCTTTTCTTTTACGTAATCTAGGCTGCCGTATTTATCTGTACCTTTAAATAACATGTGTTCAAGGTAATGAGCCAAGCCTGTATTATCAGCAGGATCACTGCTACTCCCCGCTTTAGTCGCAATAAGAGTTTGGACTCTTGGCTTCTTACTATTTTGAGCTAAAATTACGGTAAGACCGTTTTCTAATATATACCATCTAGAGTTGCTAGGATCATTCGTATAGCTAGTATAATTATTCCCATTTTTATCCTTTTTACTTTCTGCTTTTTGTGCGAAAATGGATAGTGAGGCAAAGGCAAGTAGCAAGAGGGCTGATATTCTAATATTCATACAATTATTTTATGGTCGCAAGATAAAGGAGATGACCCATTTACCAAATAAGCTACTCCGATACATAAAGCGATTTGTCGAAATTGTGGTCTATCTTATTTGTTATTATTATGAATATTAAAATACATTTAGGACCATCTAAATTTGTACTTTTGCACCAACTTAAAGCTATGTCAGAATACAAACTTATAATGCCCAAAATGGGTGAAAGTATTGCGGAAGCTACTATAATATCTTGGTTAAAAAATGAGGGAGACTCTATAGATATAGACGAAGCTGTACTCGAAATAGCTACAGATAAAGTAGATAGCGAAGTACCTAGTATGGAAGCAGGTACCCTTACAAAAAAACTGTACAACGAAGGTGATGTGGTTAAAGTAGGAGAAGCCATTGCTATCATAAGTGCAGAAGGTGCCACCGCATCTGCTCAACCTCAAGTGGAAACACAAAAGGAGGCCCCTGCGGAAGTTATTGAAAACAGCATAGATCAAGCCCAAGAAGTTGCCTCAGCTCCATCGATATCTAATGGAGAAGCAAATAGATTTTACTCACCGCTGGTTATGAATATTGCTCGCACAGAAGGTATCTCAATGAATCAGCTAGAAGCTTTAGAAGGTACAGGAAAGGACGACAGAGTTACTAAAAGAGATATTTTAGCATACATCAAAAACGGAGGACATAGTAATCTAAAAGTGAGTGCTACTCCAGCTCCGTCATCTAGAGAACGAGTGACTCCTGACAAGCAAGATGAAACAAAAACCATCACTAGAAGTGCTCCAGCCGTAAGCCTAAACCCAGGTGATGAGATTATAGAGATGGATCGTATGCGTAAGCTTATCGCTGACCATATGGTGATGAGTAAACACACATCTCCTCACGTTACGTCATTTGTAGAAGCTGACGTTACTAATCTTGTGAACTGGCGAAATAAGATAAAAGGAGATTTCAAACAAAGAGAAGGAGAGAATTTCACCTTCACTCCTGTTTTCATAGAGGCTATTGTAAAAGCTATTAAAGACTTCCCGTTAATAAACATATCAGTAAGTGGTGATAATATTATCAAACGAAAAAATATCAATATAGGAATGGCAGCCGCATTGCCAAGCGGTAACCTTATTGTTCCTGTAATCAAGAATGCGGATTTTATGAATCTTACTGGCTTAGCTAAAACGGTAAACGACTTAGCAAATAGAGCAAGAAACAACAAACTATCGCCGGATGATATACAAGGAGGAACCTACACAGTGACCAATGTAGGAACATTTGGAAATATTCTTGGCACACCAATCATCAATCAGCCTCAGGTAGCTATAATGGCAATGGGTGCTATTGTTAAAAAACCAGCTGTAATAGAAACAGAGCATGGAGATATGATCGGTATACGCCACAAGATGTTCCTTTCTCATTCGTATGACCACAGAGTTGTTGACGGAGCTTTAGGAGGAATGTTCGTGAGAAGAGTTGCTGATTATTTGGAGCAATGGGATGTGAACAGAGAGGTGTAAAGCATAACTTTACAAAACTAATTATTCGAAAAGTATAAATCATGAACAGCGTAATTCTCATACCTTGTAGACTAGAATCTATCCGATTCCCAAATAAACCTCTTGCGGACCTCTTAGGTAAACCTATGATACAGTGGGTATACGAAGCAGCAGAAAAAAGTGATGCTAGCGAAGTATTTATAATCACAGATAGTGAAGAAATAGTAAAAGCAGTTGAAGCGTTCGATGGTCAAGCTATACTAACCTCTGATGCACCTGAAAATGGGACGGAAAGATGTGAAGAGGCTATGGAAATATTAGCTTCAGACGGAACAGAGTATGATGTAATTATTAACATACAAGGAGACGAACCACTTATATCTCCTATGGATATCAATAGAATGCTCGACCTCTTCGAAGAAGAAGATGTAGATGTCCTTACGTTTATTCAACCTATTGATAATGAGGAAGACTTTAATAATCCAAACATAGTAAAAGCAGTGCCTACTTCCTTTGATGAAGGTTTTTGTGATGTATGCTATTTCAGCCGTTCTCCCATTCCTCATATGAATGAGTTTAGAGAAAAAGTGGCTTTCAAGCATATTGGAATTTACGGATTTACAGCGACGGCTTTCGAAGAAATAAAGAATCTAGACGCTTCATTGCTTGAAGAACTAGAACGACTAGAACAATTACGTTGGGTTCAAAACCATATAGTAGTCTCTGCAATGGTTACAGATAGCGTTCTAATAGGTGTTGATACACCTAAGGATTTAGTAGCTGTTGAAAACATATTGAAATCCAAAAAATAGGTTTAAGTCTTTTCTTATGACCTTTAGCTTACATTTGTTAGCCGTACAGATACGGAGAGTCTTTCGTCTTATATAGACGGTCTTTTTTCCCCTTTTGGACACCAAAAAACATTAATTTATGGACACAAAATACGTATTCGTCACAGGCGGAGTTACATCTTCATTGGGAAAAGGAATCATTTCTGCTTCTCTGGCCAAACTCCTTCAAAAAAGAGGATATAGAGTTACTATTCAAAAATTTGACCCATATCTCAATGTAGATCCAGGAACAATGAATCCGTATGAACACGGAGAATGCTATGTGACCGATGATGGTGCGGAAACGGATTTGGACCTCGGTCACTACGAGCGATTTTTAAATGTTCCTACCTCACAGGCCAATAATGTGACCACAGGAAGAGTCTATCAGACAGTTATTGATAATGAGCGTGAAGGAAAATATCTAGGGAAGACCGTACAGATTATACCTCATGTAACAGATGAGATACAGCGAAGAATGAAAATTCTAGGTGACAGTGGAGATTACGATATAGTTATAACTGAATTGGGTGGAACAGTAGGTGACATTGAATCATTACCATATGTAGAATCTGTGCGACAATTAAAAAGAAAACTAGGTAGCGATGATTCGGTAGTTATACATTTAACACTAGTGCCTTATCTAAAAGCAGCCGGTGAATTAAAGACCAAACCTACCCAACATTCGGTCCAAAAATTACTAGAAGCAGGAGTTCAACCTGATATTTTAGTTTGTAGAACTGAGCATAAACTTAGTAAAGAAGTCCGAAATAAAATTTCCTTATTCTGTAACGTAAATCAAAATGCGGTAATAGAAAGTATAGACGCGTCAACTATCTATGAGGTACCACTTCTCATGGAAAAAGAGAAACTAGACAGGGTAGTTTTGGCCAAACTCAGACTGCCAGCCAACAGTGATGCAGATTTAGACAATTGGAAAGATTTTCTTTTCAAGCTAAAACACCCAAAAAATGAAGTAAACATAGGGCTTGTTGGTAAATACGTAGAACTTCCAGATGCATATAAATCCATAATAGAAGCCTTTGTACATGCTGGAGCAGTAAATGAATGTAAGGTTAACCTAAGTCTTTTACCTTCAGAAAACATAAACGAAGACAATGTTACAGATAGACTTCGAAGTCTAGACGGTGTACTTGTAGCACCAGGATTTGGTGACAGAGGAATAGAAGGAAAAATAAATACAATTCAATACCTTAGAGAAAACAATATCCCATTCTTTGGAATATGTCTAGGTATGCAGTGTGCAGTTATTGAATTTGCACGCAATGTAATAGGACTTAAAAAATGCACATAGTTCTGAGATGACAAAAACCAAAGATGCAGTCATTGATCTTATGGAAAGTCAAAAAGGAGTAAGCAAAAAAGGTGGAACCATGAGACTAGGAGCTTATAAATGTAAGCTAGAAAAAGGTTCGAAATCCTATACAGCATACGGTAAACAACTTATTTCTGAACGGCACAGACACAGATATGAGTTCAATGGCAAGTATCTATCACAGTTTGAAAAAAAAGGAATGAAAGCTGTTGGTATAAACCCAGATAATGACCTTGTCGAAGTTGTTGAAATCCCTTCACATCCTTGGTTTGTGGCTGTTCAGTACCACCCGGAGTTAAAGAGCACAGTGGATGCACCTCATCCACTATTTGTACGATTTGTAAAAGCCGCATTGGATAATAAGAAGTAGGCTATTTCTTCATAATTAATCATATTAGTTGTAGATAAGTAGCGAAAATAGCTGCAACATAGTGTATAATGCATACCCTTCAGTATACGCGCTATTTTTAGAATATTAATTAAAGTTATATAATTCAATATGTACCAAATATGTACCATATATAAGTTCTAGTATATATTATATTCGCGGAATGCGTTTAAAACTAATCATTGTAACCCTATTTTTTGTTAACATTCATGCGTTCTCTCAATATACGACACCAAAAGTTACAAATATCGACGTAGCTTATTTATCAAGTAAGACGATCCCTACAAGGACTTCTAAAAGTAACAAATTCAGCTATACTAGTTCACTTGCAGATGAGCCCACTTTGCAACTGTTATCTAAAACATGGAATCGACTAGTTGAAGGTAAACCAATTTCTAAAATAACAAAGTCGAAAATCTACTTACACGACGGAAAAGAAAATTTGTTTAACCCACCCCTTGATCATAAACGTTTTGTGAAACTTCAAAAATCCTCGCCAAATTGCTATTGTCTGAACTACGTTGAAATTGAAGAAGTAGGAAATGGATTCCTAATGTCAAAAAGCTGCGCTAACACTTCTAATCTGTACTTCCTCCCAAAAAGCGATTTAATTTTTGTCTCTAATATCATTGATAAAGAAAACAGAGAACAGGATAGTTTGGATTTTATCAGAATGATTGGGCTTTTAGAAACCAACAGAATCATGATGGATTACGATAAGGTAGAAACAAGAAAAGAAGCTTTAGAATTAAAAAGAAAGAACGACATAATAAGGCAAGCAGATAGTTCAGATTTTGTTAATATGGTAGGATTGACAGACGCACAGAATATCATGAAGGATTATCAATTTAAAAAAACAAGGATATTAGTTGATGAAATAGTGAGAAAGAGAAAAGAAGAGAGAAGGAGAGAATACAAAATTTATCTTGAAACATTAGATGATGTGAAAAAATTCCAAATTACTCCTAAGGCATTTATTAAAAAATACTCAGTAGATTCTTTTGAAGTTATTTTGCCGTATTTAACAAAAGCTATCAATGAAAAATTGATAAATTCTTATAACAACATATCCAAACCTAAATATTTAATGAGCTTGAAAAATGTAAAATATTTAGGTTATAACTCTCGTTATAATGCTAACAGTTATCCAAATATAAAATCAGCATTCAGCTTTTATATTGACCATAGTGATTCTACTTATTCAAAACAAAATGCTTTAACCGGAAAAAAAATATTTGTTAGTTTTAACGAGGGAGATAGAATTGATTCGCTCGAAACAAGATCCGCTTCTGTCTCTGCAGTTATCCCAAAATTAAAATACAAAAAAAGTGGCGGAATAGCTCCAGCCTATGGTGCTATAAAATATTCTGTTGATTGGGGCAACATAAATTTAACAATAAGCCTGGCTGATATTTTTTGTATTAATAAGCTAAAGAGTCTTAAACAGGAAGACTTAATAGATGATAATTTATTAGCCCAAGCAATGTCTGTCAATGGTAAATATAAGGGTCAATTAATTCAATCTGTATCAAATTTCTACTATGGCGATGATGCTCAATTTGAACACGAATTCAACTATGATAATTCAAAAGAGATTATAAATCGTAAGGGATTTTCAGATAAAGGTACACCATCTGGATTCATTGAAATTTGCACAGATTGCGTATGTTCTTTCGATAAATCTCAATTAACAACCATTGCAATCGACCATGTTCAGTATAAATTAAAGTGGGAAGATAATGCTGATAAAATCATCAAAGATTATGATAAACAACAAGAATTAGAAGCAAAAAAGACTAAAGACAAGTTGATTTCAAAATATGGTAAAAAATACGTTGACGCTGCTTATAATGCTCAATTTATAAATGGCATGCATATAGATTTAGCTAGTGTTATTGTCGATAAGTTTTTTGAAGTTACATATCAAAATGCTTCAGGTAATATAAAAATCTTTCATGTAAAAGGAAAAATTGACCCGAACCTTCACAAAAAACTAGTTTTCACTAATAATAAGTTGACTTCAATAAGTACGTGGTGATATAGTTTAATTTTTCACTAACTTCGGTAGGCTAAATTTATCAAAAGAAAACTTAGAACCCAAAAT
>JAOLBX010000032.1 GCA_028339355.1 Bacteroidia bacterium | reverse complement strand
ACAAGCAATACCGACCCAGCTAAAAATCGCAAAAAACACAACGAGATTTTTTGATGTGAAAAATTGGAATCCAATTCCTGTATCTCCATCTATTTCTGCGTCTATATCTAAGTATGTATTTACATCTCCGCCATTAAAAGTAAGTATTAGTTGTAATAGAAATGCAAAACCCGAAGGAATCGCAATAATCCAATATACTTTAGCAATTGTGTCAAGTGATGACCACCATTCTGAATTCATATGTTAGTTCTTATAAATATTTGTTGTTTTCAGTGTTTAACTAAGCAAAGCATTTTTTAGGGAAAATAATAATGATAGCTGCTATAATGAATAAATTTATCATCGTTGCCCTACATTTGAACTGTGATTAACGGCATTTCAAAACTTCAAGATTTTGTTCACGAACATCGGTCAAATATTATCGTATTGGCGGATAAGCACACGCTGCAAGATTGTTACCCACTATTAGAAGAGGAACTGCTGCACTTTATTGTACCCTACGGAGAAGGGTATAAAAATCTAAATAGTTGTGAGTATATCTGGAAGAAACTGACTGAAATGGGAGCAGATAGACAAACTATTTTACTTTGTCTTGGAGGTGGAGTGCTGTGCGATATGGGTGCATTTGCTGCGGGGTGTTTTCTTAGGGGAATACGTACAGCATTAGTTCCTACATCACTGCTTGCAATGGTAGATGCATCTACAGGAGGAAAAAACGGTGTCAATTTTCTTGGGTTCAAAAATTATATAGGCACACTTAGAGAGGCAGATTACACTTTTATTTGTACTGAGTTTCTGAAAACCTTGCCATACAAAGAAAAGGTAAATGGCTATGTGGAAATGCTGAAACACGGGCTGATATCTAATGCAGACCATTTCAATAGAGTGAAATACCTGTTTCTTAAAGACAATGAAACCTTAAATGAGCAATTGATACTTGACTCCATTTCCATTAAGCAAGAGCATGTATCGGCAGATTTCAGGGACAATGGCATTCGAAAAAGACTCAATTTTGGTCACACCATTGGTCACGCAATAGAATCGTATAGTCTGGCCCATAGTGAAGAAAATTGTGAGTTGTCTCACGGCATATCGGTCGCATTGGGCATAGTGGTAGAGAGCTACATAAGTGCGAAGAAAAACGGTTTGCCCGAGTCTGAGTTGCAAGAGATTACTACAGTGCTGCAGCGAATAGTGAGTAGTGTTGAGGATATCCCTACTTACGAGAGTCTTGAGCCATACTTGATTAAGGATAAGAAAAACAGGAATGATCAGATAAATTTTTCATTGCTAAATAAAATAGGGGAGTCGCACCATGATTTTTACATAGGTGAAGATACAATTAGAGAGGGTATAGATTTTTTACAAGAGTTGAGATGATAAGAGTATCACATCCTTCCGGTATACTCATAGGCGAAATAAAACTGCCGAGTTCTAAGAGTATAAGCAACAGAATGTTGCTGCTTCAAAAATTGTATGAGCCTGAACTGAAGCTTGATAACCTTTCTGTGGCTAATGACACTCAGCTTTTAGAGAAAATACTAGAAGCCGACGATCACACTATTTATGTGCAAGATGCAGGTACAGCCTTTCGTTTTTTGACGGCTTATTGCTCAGTTACGCCTGGAGAATGGACAGTGCAAGGCACTAATAGACTAAACGAACGGCCTATAAATCAGCTGGTGGATGCCTTAAAAGTCCTTGGTGCAGATATCGAATATTTAGCTGAAGAAGGTAAGGCTCCATTGCGTATAAGAGGCAAACAATTACAAGCAGAAAATACTCTCATCGATCTGACTCATGTGAAGAGTAGCCAGTTTATCTCAGCTCTTTTGCTGATTGCTCCAAAGGTGCGTGGAGAGTTTAACCTAAAGGTAAACACTAAAATGTCTTCCTATTCGTATGTGCTGCTCACCATAGCATGCTTGCGTAGAATGGGGTACGCAGTGCATGTGAAAGGGCAATACATCAGCGTAAGCAAACAGCAGAAATTTGACGGAGAATATTTTCTAATTGAACCAGATTGGACATCGTTCTTCTATTGGTTAAGTATGGCTCATATAGCCAATGAGGTAGATTTGTTTTTTCCTGGTTTACGCTTAGACAACATGCATAAGGAACGCAATATCCTATACGATGTAGGCAATAGTGCTATGCAATTTGAAGAGATTAATGGAGGTCTTAGGCTTGTCAAGAAGTCTAAGGGGCAGATTGATGTGAAACCTATTTTGAATTTCACACAGTTTCCGGATTCAGCCATGACTTTTGCAATGCTTTTACCTGCCATAGGTTGTGCACATGCTACGCTGAAAGGACTTGAAAGTCTCAAATTTAAGGAGTGTGATAGAGAAGAAGCAATAACTTCTCATCTTCTTAAAATGAATGTCAGAATCAAAAAAGCTGATAATTTGTGGGCAATAAATGCTGAATATTTTTCAATGAAAAGTGACACCCTCTTTGAGTCGTTTGACGATCATAGAATGGCGATGTGTGCAGCTCCACTTTCACTTGTAGAGCCTATACGTATTGAAAATGAAAGCGTAGTTAACAAATCGTATCCACATTTTTGGGGAGATCTAAAGTCAGTAGGATTTGAAATTGAATATCTTTGAACGCATTGAATACACTTGGTAAAAATTTAAGACTAACTAGCTACGGAGAATCTCATGGAGAAGTAATAGGAGCAGTATTGGATGGTTTTCCAGCTGGGTTTGAGCTAGATAAAGACTTTATTCAGACACAATTGTCACGCAGAAAACCCGGGCAATCATCTTTGTCTACACCCAGAAAAGAAGACGATGAGGTTATAATCAATAGTGGAGTTTTTGAAGGGAAAACGACGGGAGCACCCATTCATTTTCAGATAAAGAACAACAATGCCAAGCCCAAGGATTATTCGCATCTCAAGGATGTATATAGACCAAGCCATGCAGACTACAGCTATGAGGCAAGATACGGAACAAGGGATTATAGAGGTGGAGGTAGAAGCAGTGCAAGAGTGACTTCCGGCTGGGTAGCAGGAGGTGCTTTGGTGCAAGATTATCTACTAAAAAAGAAGGCTATACAATTTGGAGCGTATATAAAACAGATTGGTTTGATAAAACTTAAAAGCGAACCAAAATTCTATTCGCAAGGAGAAGTAGATGCAGAGATAGTACGATGTCCGAATAAAGAAATTGCTTCACAAATGATAGCAGCAATAGAGCAAGCAAAAGCAGAAAAAGATAGCCTTGGAGGAATAATCGAATGTGTTATTACTGGTGTTCCCGCTGGAATAGGCAATCCTGTTTTTGATAAATTGAGTGCGGCACTTGGGCATGCCATGCTGAGTGTTAATGCTGTCAAAGGATTTGAACTGGGTGGTGGTTTTGAGATGAGCGGCAAGAGAGGCTCTGAGGTGAATGATGAATTTGAACTAGTAGATGGAAAACCTCAAACAAAATCCAACAACTCTGGTGGAATACAAGGAGGTATAAGCAATGGAATGGATATCGTATTTAGAGTAGCATTCAAACCTACAGCCACGATAGGAGTAGCACAGGACACTGTAAATACTTCTGGTAAGGAAGTAAAGCTAGAAGCTACTGGTCGTCATGACCCATGTGTGGTGCCTAGAGCAGTGCCTATTGTAGAGGCAATGGCTGCATTGGTAGTCGGAGATTTTTTTGTTTAGTCATCTGCTTCTTTTTTAACTACCATTCGAATCATCTGTAAAACGATTAATCCCAGACCAATAATTAGGAGAGTGTCTGCCAATGGATAATGCATTATTTTAAATAATGCTCCAATTAGAATAACGGCAGCTGCTAAAAAATAAACAAAGTCTTTTTTAGCAAATGGAAATCCGAAAATAGGTCTAAAAATTTAAAATTTGTTTTCTTCTATGCCAACATCCCAATACCAAATTAGACTACTAATGCCTGCAAGTATCAAAAGGTAATTGTCAGCAAATAATAGACTCTCAAAACCATAAAAGTAAATAGAGTAGGATGATAATGCGACAATTCCAGCCCAATGTCCGTATGATATAGAGGGAGTTACTAGTAAGTGTATGAAACAGGATGCGATGAGCGTAATTTTTGCGTAGTATGCAATTTCTCTTCCAAACGGCCAATGCAATATCATTAGTAGAGCTCCAATGATTAGTCCAACAATGGATAACCGTTGGATGCTTTTTGATAGTGTTAGTGTTTTATGCATTGATTACTTCATTTCAAAAATAGATAATACTTTTTTGGAAACGTAGATTTGATTATGTCCTAACATTGAGGTATGCTATACATATATGACAATGTTCATTCATTAATCCTTAAAATTGCACTAGCAATGCAAAAGCTAATAATCTTCATCCTCGGAAAGCACCTCAATTTTATAAACCTGATTTCCAAAAGGATAGGTGGTAAGCTTGCATTTTTATTGTTTTGTTATCCTTTCCCGCTTAAACTAAAGCCAGCTCAAATGAGGTTTTTTAAAACTAGCAAAGAGTCATTTGAGGAATTCGAAGGAAAGAAAATAGCAGTTTATGAATGGGGGAGTGGCCCTAGCACTATTTTATGTTTACACGGTTGGCAGAGCCAAAGTTATAGATGGAAGAAATTTGTTGAACTACTCGACAAGAAAAAATATACAATCATAGCCATAGATGCACCAGCACATGGCAAATCTGAAGGAAGCATAACAAATGTGCCAATGTATGCTCGTCTCATAGAGCAACTTATGGTCAAGTTTAAGGCTGATTTTATTTTAGCACATAGTATTGGAGCATTCAGTAGCATGTGTTTGTTTTACGAGAAACCAGAGCTGAGTCCAAAGAAAATGGCATTATTGGGGACTCCAGGTGAAGCCTTGGAGTTTGTAGAAGAATACGCTAGAATATTGGGAAGCAGTGATAAGGTGATGACCAATTTAATATGTTATTTCAAAGCATACGCTGGCAAAGACCTCAGTTATTATTCCACTATCCGATTTGCTGCTGCACAACGAGCTAAATGCCTCTTAATACATGATTTGGATGATAGAGAAGCACCTTATGCCCATGCGTTTAAGGTGCACGAAGTTTGGCCAAATTCTGAACTCATGACAACGAAAGGCCTTGGTCATAAACTTCGAGATGTGAAGGTGGT
Source organism: Bacteroidia bacterium (assembly GCA_028339355.1). Taxonomy (GTDB): domain Bacteria; phylum Bacteroidota; class Bacteroidia; order NS11-12g; family UBA9320; genus UBA9320. Next base: position 10,202 of record JAOLBX010000032.1, on the reverse strand, counting down.
TGATCGTGTTATTTCGTTTTTTGGCTGATCGGATCTACTCCGCTAGTTCAAATATTTGTGTATATTAGTTCGTTAATAAATCAAATCAAATTATAATATTATGCAATTTTTAGAACCAGTTTTAGGCGGTATAGCTGCCTTTTTATTAGGAGTTTTATGGTACACAGTACTTTTCGGGAAACAATGGCAAGCAGAAACAGGCTTGTCAGATGACGAAGCCAAAAAAGGAGTGGTGCTTACACACGGTATTTCTTTACTAATGATGATAATTTTGTCCTATGGAGTTAATCAGATCATTGGTTATCACGGTGTTGAATATCAGACTTTAGCACACGGAGCTTTTCATGGTGGATTAGCAGCACTTATGTATGGTGTTCCTGCCGTAGCGATCAACTATCTATACCAAAAGAAGTCAATAAAACTTTTTTTGATGGATGCAGGCTATCTCGTATGTTTCCTAGCACTTTCGGGAGCAGTGATGGCAGCATTACATCTAGGATAAGGGCTTTTCCATATCACAATAGGATGCCAAATACAAAGACGTATTTGGCATTTTTATGTGTCACAGTTTCATTGTGTCCTATCTTCATTAAATTTTCCTTAACATTGACCCTATGAAAAAAATGGCTCTGCATTGGCAGGTTATCATAGCACTAATAATAGGTGTGATCTATTCAATTATTGCTGTGCAGCAAGGTTGGGCTGGATTTACAGCAGATTATGTAGCTCCATTTGGGGAGATCTTTATTAGGGTACTTAAACTAATAGCAGTTCCAATGGTACTCTTCAGTATTATATCTGGAATAGGTAGCCTCAAAAACATAAAGCAGCTCGGTAGAGTAGGTATAAAAACTCTGCTAATTTATATGACTACCACAATGAGTGCTATTATTATAGGTTTGCTTCTCGTTAATTTAATCAAGCCAGGAACATTTCCTTCTGATAATTCTAGACTAGAAAAAAGAATAGAGTATGAGCTGTGGTTGGAAAATAACTCTAATGTTACTCGATTGGACGATGTCCATATAATCCAAGTGCCGGAAAACTTTGAATTGGCTAATCAAATTAGAGGAAGAATGGCTATGGAAAAAATTAGTCCTGAAGTCCAAGATAAACTTGATAAGGCAGCGGCTAAGAAATCCAGTGGTCCTTTAGCTCCGTTAGTAGACATTTTTCCTCCCAACATCTTGTACGCAATGTCAGGTGACGGTGGTAAGTCGAATATGCTTCAAGTTATCTTCTTTGCTATGTTCTTTGGAGTTATTTTGGTGCAATTGCCTAAAAAACATTCTAAGCCGGTAGATAAACTCATTAATGGTCTCAATGAGGTATTTATAGGAATGATAAATGCGGTCATTAATGTCATGCCCATATTTGTATTTGCACTTATGGCAGGTAGTTTGGTGAAATCTGCTGGACAAAATCTTGATAAATTAAAAGATCAATTAATGTTCCTTGGACATTATTCATGGGTGGTACTTTTGGCACTGGTTTTAGTAGCTTTTGTATTTTATCCTACACTTATTACCCTATTTGCCAAGGGTTTAAATCCAAAAAAATTCTTAAAAGGGATCAGCAAAGCTCAGTTGACAGCTTTCTCTACTAGTAGTAGCATGGCAACACTGCCTGTTACCATGGACTGTGTGCATGATAATTTAGACGTGCCAAAAAGCATTTCAAGCTTTGTTTTGCCTATAGGTGCTACGGTAAATATGGATGGAACGAGCTTGTACCAAGCGGTGGCTGTAGTGGCTCTTGCTCAGTTTCATATGATAGATTTAGACTTTACTCAACAGATGGTGATAGTCTTAACTGCAACGTTAGCGAGTATAGGTGCTGCTGCAGTGCCGAGTGCAGGACTGGTACTTATGATTGTGGTACTAGAAAGTGTGGGTTTAAATCCTGCTTGGATTGCTATAATACTCCCAGTAGATAGAATTTTGGATATGTGCCGTACCGTGGTAAATGTGACAGGAGATGCTACTGTAGCAAGCATCGTTTCTGCTACTGAGGAAAGAAGTATCAAAGAGGAAGAAAGTTTTTAAAGCTTCAGAATTGGAATCAAACTTTACTGTAATATGTCTTGTTATATAAGACAAGAATAGAGCATAAGAGTTCTATTTGTAAAATCGATTAAATGAAGAAAATACTATATATATTATTTGGGTTGGCATTTACTAATGCTGGGATGGCTCAATGTGGAACGGATGAGTATAATAGAAAACTTGTGCAGGATAAACTTGAACCAGGGGAAAATTATATCGACTATTTCGAAAAGCAACGAGATTTTGAATATGGCAATGGATATAATGTAAAAACTAAAAAGGCTGTGAGAACCATACCCGTAGTTTTTCATATTGTTCATGCGTATGGAGCGGAGAATATATCTAAAGCTCAAATCGAAGATCAAATGAGAATTATAAATGAAGATTTTCAGCGATTGAATGCCGATGCGTCAAAAACTAGAGCTGTTTTTAAAGATAGGGCAGCAAATATGGAATTAGAGTTTAAGCTTGCCAGAGTAGCTCCAGATGGATCCTGTACTGAAGGGATTACGCGTACATATGACCCTATAAATACCATAGAAGATTACGGTGACAATGATAATGAAGTGAAAGTTTCGGTACGACCATGGGACAGAGACAAGTATCTCAATATTTGGGTAGTAAGCGAAATTTTAAGTTCAGGTACAGGTACTATTCTTGGTTATGCACAGTTTCCTGGGGATGATGCAAATACTGACGGTGTAGTCGTAATACACGATAGAATCGGAACAATTGGTACAGCGAGTGCGGCTGATGCAGGAAGAACACTTACCCACGAAATAGGTCATTGGCTTGGATTATATCATCCTTTTCAAGGTGGCTGCACGAATAATAATAATAGGACGGATAGAGTAGACGATACTCCTCCAGTATCATCTGCATCCTACGGATGTACTGCTAGTCAAAACCCAAACACTTGTAGCAATGATTTTCCGAATGAAGTAGATAACGTAGAAAATTTCATGGATTATGCGAATGGCGGATGTATGAATATGTTCACAAATGGTCAAAAAGCAAGAGTAGAAGGATATCTAAGTAGTAATACATTTAGGGGTAGGAATATAGCTTCATCTACAATTCTTGCCACAGGAGTCAATACCAATCCTAATTGTGGTCCTATAGCCGATTTTTGGTACGGACAGGATAAAACCACCATATGTGCAGGGCAAACCATATCATACGATGGGATGAGTTATAATGCTGCCATAACTAATAGAAACTGGACATTTGAAGGTGGCACCCCAGGTACATCTTCGGTGGAAGATCCTACTGTAAGATATGATCAACCAGGAGTGTATAAGGTAGCTCTAGAAGTTTCTAACAGCGAAGGCTCAGACAAGATAACAAGGAACCTTTTTGTCACTGTACTGCCAGCGATATCTGCAAATAAAGCTCCATACAGCCAAGATTTTTCAGCAGCTACATCTGCGTATGATTGGGAATTGCAAACAGATATTTCTGGAAATGGTTGGAAACGCAATACTGGATTAGGATACTCAGGAAGTCAGTCGTTGGAAATGGATATAGATGCCAGCACACCAGCCTCTACTCGTTACTCTGCAATAATGCCACCAGTAGATTTGACCGCTTATAAAGCACCTATATCGTTGCATTACAAATATGCCTATGCACGCAGAGTAAGCACCGCTTCGGAAATTCTGTTAATTTTAGCATCAGACGACTGTGGAGAGGGCTGGAGAACAATAAAAGCGTACAATGGAGATAAACTTGTTACGAATAGTACTCCCTCAGCTGGTTGGCAACCTTCACAACCTGAAGATTGGTTAAGTAATAGTTTAGACTTGTCAAACTATAGCGAGAGTACAAATCTATTTGTTCGCTTTGACGTAATAAGTCAGAGTGGTAATTCAGTATTTTTGGATGATATAAATATCGGAGAGTTTGCACTCTCTATTCCCGCTTATGAGAGTGATTTTGAATTATCTCTTGTTCCCAACCCTGCTCAAAATAGTGTGACACTAATCATGGAAAATGTAAATGATGCTACTGTTTCCATTGTGGATATAACAGGACGATTACTTTTGCAGCAAAATTTGGATCATTCTAATTCAGAGTTGAACACAGCAGACTTGGTCAATGGCGTTTATTCTGTGTTGGTCTATTCCGAAGGAAAAAGATGGTCTAAAAAGCTAATAATCAGTAAATAATGTCAAAAAATCTAGTAATAGTAGAGTCACCTGCAAAAGCCAAAACCATAGAAAAATACCTTGGAAAAGATTTTACTGTAAAATCAAGCTTTGGTCATATTAGAGACTTGGCAAAAGGAGATGGTGCTATAGATATAGAAAAAGGCTATTTGCCTAATTATATAATTTCACCCGATAAAAAGAAAATTGTTTCGGAACTCAAGAAGCTAGCTAAAGACGCAGACATGGTGTGGTTAGCATCGGATGAGGACCGTGAGGGAGAAGCCATCTCATGGCATTTGTCTGAGGTTCTAAAGCTTAAGGCGAGTAATACCAAGAGGATTGTTTTTCATGAGATTACGAAAACAGCTATTTTAAATGCAATTGAAAATCCGCGAGATATTGATGTAAATCTTGTGAATGCTCAACAAGCTCGTAGAGTATTAGATAGGTTGGTTGGATTCCAATTGTCTCCAGTATTATGGAGAAAAGTAAAGCCATCGCTTAGTGCAGGAAGGGTGCAGAGTGTGGCAGTGCGTCTTATCGTAGAACGTGAAAAGGAAGTCCAAGCATTTACTTCATCCTCTTCATTCAAAATACAAGGCTTATTTGAAGCATCGAAGAAAGGAATAAAAGGAGACTTATCTAAAAGACCTGCAACCGTAGAAGAAGCCAACGCGTTCTTAGAAAGTTGCAAAGGGGCTAACTTTAGTGTAGGTAAGATAAATGTAACACCAGCAAAAAGAAGTTCTGCAGCTCCATTTACAACTTCGACCTTGCAACAAGAGGCCAGTAGAAAACTAGGTTACAATGTTTCAAAGACCATGCTCCTAGCTCAAAGATTGTATGAGAATGGACACATTACTTATATGAGAACTGACTCTGTAAACCTGTCAGAGTTTGCTAGAGACAATGCCAAAGATAGCATAGTAAAAGAATACGGGCAGGAATATTCTAAACCAAGAAATTACACAACTAAAAGTGGTAGTGCTCAAGAAGCTCACGAGGCTATCCGCCCTACCAGTTTTGATATTAGTGCAGCAGGAGCTGATGACGGTCAGAAACGTTTGTACCAACTAATATGGAAACGAGCGATTGCCTCACAAATGAGTGACGCTCAGTTGGAGCGCACTACCATTGATATTGTTAATGACAAAAACAGTGATGTTTTCAAAGCTAAAGGTGAGGTGATAAAGTTTGATGGTTTTCTTAAGGTTTATCTAGAGGGAACTGACGACGAAGATGAAGAGGATGAAAGTGGCTTACTGCCTAGAGTTTCTGAAGGTGAGCAGCTTGGAGTTATAGAAATATCTGCAACTCAACGATATACTAGACCACCTGCTAGGTACACTGAGGCTAGTTTGGTGAAGAGGCTAGAAGAGCTAGGTATAGGAAGACCAAGTACGTACGCACCTACCATTAGCACAGTACAAAAAAGAGGTTACGTAGTAAAAGATGAGATAGAAGGAAAGAAAAGAGATTTTGATTTTCTCCTCCTGAAAAATGATGAAGTCTCTAAAGTGACCAACTCAGAAAACTATGGTGCGGACAAAAACAAAATGCATCCTAGTGATATAGGTAAAGTGGTAACCGAATTTTTAATTCAACATTTTGGTGAAATCATGGATTATGGTTTTACAGCTTCTGTAGAAAAGGAATTTGATGAAATAGCCGATGGAATGAAGAATTGGTCAGAAATGATTGATACTTTTTATAAGCCATTTCACAAGGACGTAGAAAAAACTTTAGAAACAGCAGAAAGAGCTTCAGGGGAAAGAGTACTGGGAGATGATCCTAAGACTGGAAAAGTAATAAAGGCACGTATTGGTAGGTTTGGTCCTATGGTGCAGATAGGTGAGCAAGACGACGAGGAGAAACCTCGATTTGCGAGTCTTACCAAAGGCCAAAATATAGATAGTATTACTTTAGAAGAAGCATTGGACTTATTCAAAATGCCAAGAGTCCTTGGTCAATTTGAGGAGAAAGATGTTAAAGCAAACATCGGAAGGTTTGGTCCTTATGTACAACACTTAAAAATGTTTGTATCTATACCAAAAGAGGAAGATGTTATGACTATCGAGCTTCCTAGAGCCATTGAACTAATAGAAGCGAAACGTATCGTTGATGCCAATCGCCTGATAAAGGAATTTGAAGAGGATGAGAATACCCAGATTTTGAATGGAAGATGGGGTCCATACATCAAGTCAAACAAGAAAAATTTCAAACTGCCAAAAGACCTTGAAGACCCAAAAAAGCTCACATACGAGGAAGTGAAGCATATTATGGAAAATCAACCAGCAAAAGGCAAGCGAGCTCCTGCAAAAAAGAAGTAGTTAGATCGTCATTATTAGAGGCTGCATCAATTTTGTGCGGAATTGAACCACCATTTATCATTATTAAATAAGGCATAGGGTCAAATTTTTCTTAGGTGTCAACATTGCATATGCGATTGTTCATACAAAATTGTCCAAATAATTTTGGTTTTCAATTGCTTATCTATCTTTGGTACGTACTTAATGAAGAGCGAGAAAGAACTAGAATCCATGCTGTACTTGTTAGACGACTCAGATGATAGGGTCGTGGAGCAAATAGAAGGAGAAATTGCAGCTTTAGGAAATAGTGTGATAGTTTTTTTGGAGAAGTCTTGGCCTGATGAGCAGAACGTGAAGCGGCAGGAAAGAATAATTGATCTGATTAAAGAGATTAAACAAAATTCTCTTGTCAGTGATTTAAAGGATTGGTTGAGTGCAGAGTCTGCGGATCTTCTGGACGGCTTGGTGATAATTAACAAGATAGCCGATCCATCTATTGATAGACAACAAATAGATATTCAGCTGGATAAGATAAAACTTGACGCCTGGCTGGAGTTGAACTATGATCTGACCTCTTTCGAAAAGGTGAAAATATTAAATCATATCATTTTTGAAGTACATAAGTTTAAAGGTGATACCGAAGACTATCATCATAGTAAAAACTCCTTTTTGAGTTTTGTTTTGGAAAGTAAAGAAGGCAATCCGATAAGCCTTGCTATTGTATACTCATTGGTTGCTCAGCGTTTAAATATCCCAATCTACGGTGTCAATTTACCTCAGCATTTCATATTAGGTTTTGTTCAAGATTTTGATTTGATTCCTTTGCTTCGTTTTAATGATGAGTCGTCTCTAAATGACAAGGCAGGAAGCGATATTTTGTTTTATATTAACCCGTTCAACAATGGATTAATATTTAATAGAGAGAATATCGATAAATTCTTGAAGCATCTAAAACTAGAGCCAAAAGATGATTACTTCAAGGTATGTAGCAATAAAGATATCTTAATGCGGGTGCTTAGAAATCTAGAAACATCCTTTACAAAAGAAAATAAGCACAAAAAGTTGGAGCTAGTAAAGAAGCTCTTGAATGTGCTGATAGCAGATGACTAGGAGTGAAAAATCAATAGTATTGGGGCTATATCTTCCGCTTTAATTTTCATGGCCTTATGAAAGAGGTAGGGCTATTATTTTACAATAAGTTTTATAGGTGTGCTATATTGACCTTGCGAATTAATGGGCTTCCCATCTTCGGTGAAGTCACTATACCTCAACACATTTTTTTTGTTTGCGTCCATTGACTCATAGACTGTAGATTTCGTCCAAGTCGTCGCCTGAGCGTCTGCTACGAAAATATCATCATCTAAAAAGGCAAGCGTAAACTTACCGGTGGACACCATTCTATGAAGGGCTTCATATTCATAAAATCCTGGCCAACCTGCACCTACAAAATTGAGACTAGTAGGGGCTTTTTGCTCTTCTATCAGCGAACTACAGCGTACTCCTGATAATTCTTTGATTGTTTCCCTTCATATCCTATCCCTAGTACTTCTGCATATTTCATTTCGATAAAGTGTATCTTTTGGTAATCTGTTGGAAGGTTTATTGCTGTCCAGTCTCCTCTGCCATATTTTGCGTAAGCTATGTAGTCTCTCTCATTCCCATTTCCTTTGAATATGGCGGCAATGTATCCTGGATTTGAAATAAAATGGGTTACACCTCCGGTCCAAGGCAAACTTGTACTCTTTTCTATATAGTTGCCAGCAGAATTTATTTGATGAAGAATGGTATTTCCTCCAAAACTATTTTGAGTAACTACATAGATCCTATTGTAATAGGTTCTTGTATAGTAGGCTACTTTTTGATCAGCGGGGAAACTCATAGTTAGTCTCCAAGGGCTGTTTTTATCTTCTCTTATGAATAATTGTCCATTGAAAGAATATAAATTCTTTGCTCTATAATTATAATAGCCATTGACAGGTTCATTTTTAGGAACATAATTCATATATGTTTTGCCATATTCTAGGATGTACAGTCCAGTACCGTCATTTATTATGAGTCTGTCCTTATGTTCTACGATAGCATCAGTACCATTTTTTATAAACGATAAAGGTAGCCATGATGTCCCTTTGTCATTTGATCGGTATATTCCTTTGGCCTGGAAATAGCTAAGATAATCCCCATTTGACATCTTGACAAAAGGGATATTACTAGACGGGAGAGTAGTCCACGACTTTCCAAAATCAGCAGATTTTTGGCCAATTCCATCATAACTGATAAACAGTTGATTGTCAGTATGATCAATATACACTCCACCTATTTCTTCTCCTTGGTATATGGAAGTCCAATCTCTAGCATCTGAAGAACTTAATATTTCGGTAAATAGGGTGGTGATATAGAACAAATCGTCAGAAACAACTGTGCCTCGATTTTCTTGTACATTCGATGTGAAAACTTTGGAAAATGAGGTCCCAAAATCTGCTGAATAAAAAACATGATTGCCAGGGTAGTTTCCCCAATTTCTAAAGACTAACATTTTACCATTATTCACACTTATGTTCATGGTAGTGGCCGATGTCAAATCCTTACCCCAAGAGACTCCCGTAAATGTTTTTGAAACCCAATTGCTCCCATTATTAGATGAGATTAGAAGACCGTTTTGACTAATCGCATAAATTATCCCGTCTGTATCAATTTTTATATCAGTGAATCAGTCAATACGAAATATCCTTTATCCCAAATTCCAACAGGGTATTCTCTTTGTATTCCAATCAGTTTTCTCAGTCGATATTTTTTAGTGTTCAAATCATAAATCCAATAAGTAGATTCATAGAACCCCTGATTCAATGTAGTGTCAATCAATCCTCGAATACGATGCAGGAGAGGTGTAGAAACGTGAATCTCAGTTTTATCCAATACCACTTCTACCTCACCATTGCCAGGCCAATAGTTGGTGGATATAGTCCCTTGTACTTTTGCCTCTTTATCAAAAAGTAAATACACGAACTCTGTACCTGTGCCAAGAAAAATGGTGTCACTACCAAAGATAGCCGTATCCTGATTACTAGCACCTCTTATTGGGGCTTTGAAAATAATATTATTATCTCCTATGTTCATATGTGAAGGTGGCAAGGTTAAAACCTCTTTGTGCCAGCTGTATATCAATGAATCCTCAGAGTTAAAAACAACTTAAAAACAGTCCTTGTTTGCCTGTTGACATAACAGTCTTTCCATTGGAAGGGTCCAAATCTGCCTGCCCCAAGTATGTGCCTATGACCCATAGGTTATTGTCTTCATCTACCTTTAGGCCTGTGGTATACATTTTCGTGTCCAACTGTAGCACATTTTTCAAACTTCCATCTTAACTCTTGTATTTTACAATTACATTACCTCTGCCATTTTGAGGATATATTGTAGAAGGGGTGTCTAAATTGTTAGGAATGAACGATCCGTTTACCGTGCCACTCGCATATACATAATCTGATGAAGCGGCTAAATTCAAAATCCCAGATTTTAAACTATCTGTCATAACGTGTGCCTAGAGATAGTTCCCTCTGTCATCAAATTTATTGATTACGGCCCCAGTTCTATTAATTGGTCCATATTTTGCGTATACCTTGATGAGGATCCATATCTTTTCCAGAATATTTGCTTCTATGGAGCACTAATAAATTTCCGGACTTATCTATACAAGTGTTGTT
>JAOLBX010000031.1 GCA_028339355.1 Bacteroidia bacterium | reverse complement strand
TTTCTATGGCCTTATCTAAGTGTTTGTATCTGTAGATTAGTAAGTTGCGTGCTACGTCTTGGTCTGCGGTAGCTTGATAAAAGGGAAGGCAGTATGCTTCGGTATCCCAATAAGTGCTTCCTCCATATTTTTCGCCTGTGAACCCTTTTGGCCCTATGTTTAATCTCTCGTCTTCTCCTGTATATGTGCAGTTTAGTTGAAAAATATTAAATCGAATCGCTTGTTGTGCGGCTACATCACCTTCTATTTTAATATCGCTTTCTTCCCACTTTGCAGCCCATTTATGAATGTGATTCTTTTTAATCTCTTCAAACGATTTTTTACAATTCGTTTGGCAGTTCTTAACCAATGCAGCTTCTAGCTCGGGTTTGTCTACATCTAAACTAGATATAATAGAAGCTCGTTTATCTATGATTATTTGAGAGTTCTTATTTACTTTAAAATTGGTAGAAATTTTAACAAATTTCTTGGTTGTTTCTTTCCCTTTGAAATCTACACTACTGCCATTATTCGTGATGCTGGTAAATGTTTGCACACCTAAATGAAACTCAGTCTTTTTTGTTTCAGCAATCAATAAACAACTATTGTCTTGGGCTTTAGTTACTAATCCTTCCCAAAATTTTTCATCATAATTAGAATCTTCATTGCTGATTTTACCGTCTATGTAAGAAGCCACTTTTATCTCAGCATCTTTATCTACACTAAATCGATATTGGTACGCACCCAGTCTGCTGTTGTCGAGACTACAAAAACGTTCGATTTCTGCAGTTAAATTGATGCCATTGCTAAGCGTAGCTATAAAAGAGCGGGTCAGCACTCCACTACGCATATCAAGTGTACGGTTAAAACTGTGCACAGTACATTTAGCTAAGTCTAATGAGACACCATCGATACGAATATTGAGTCTAGTCCAGTTTGGTGCATTTAGTACTTTTGCAAAGTATTCTGGATATCCATTTTTCCACCATCCTACTCTTGTTTTGTCTGGATAATAAACTCCAGCTACATAATTACCTTGTAGGCTATCCCCAGTATATCTTTCTTCAAAATTAGCCCGTTGACCAAATTTACCATTTCCTATGCTAAAAATGCTTTCAGAAACTCTATTAACAGATGGGTCAAAACCTTCCTCTATGATCTGCCAAGGATGGTGCTTTATGTAGTTCTTCATCTACTCTATTTTAACTAAAAAAGTTTTTTGAATTTTTCTAAGTCAGCTTCTAGCCAACTCGATATTTGCATTTGAGCTCCTTTTAATCCTTTGTCTGTTCCAAATAGGATACTCTTAATACCTCCTTTTTTAGCAGCGGTTAGTCCTGCTTGAGAATCTTCAATAACAAGACACTCCGATGGATCACAGCCTAATTTTTCAGCTGCCAATAAAAAAATGTCAGGCTCTGGCTTAGAGTTTTCTGTCATTCCGCCATCTACAATGGCATGAAAATCAAGTACCAAGTCCAACTTGTCTATTATACGAATAGCATTTCTACTCGAAGAACCAATGGCTACTTTTATTCCACTTTCTTTGGCTTTTTGATTAAACTCTTTGAAGCCTTCAAAAACTTCTTCTGGAGTCATTGTATCTATGTATGTCAGATACATTTGATTTTTTTTGTGAAGCAGATTCTGTTTCTCTGCTTCAGAGATACGAGCACCACTCCATTTCAAAATCTTGTCCAAAGACTCTTTTCGGCCCACGCCTTTTAGTTTTTGGTTCTGTTTTTCGGTGAGGTTATATTCTAACTGATCTCCAACCCATTTCCAACTTTCGTAATGATACTTGGCAGTGTCAGTTATTACACCATCCAAATCATAAATGCACGCTTTCAGACTCATTTAGTTTTTTGCTTTTATTATAATGGTAAACAGCAAGAGGATCTATTGGTCTCTTTTCTATCTTTCCTACTGTAAATCTATGATTTCTTGCCAATTCTTCCAATACATCCTTAAAATAATAGGCTATAGACCCAACAAAATGTACAGGGACATCTCTGAAATTAGGGTAACACCAAACGTGGATATTGATAAATTTAGCTAAGCCCTGATACATCATATCTTTAAGATAAGGGTGTGAATAGTTGGAGCTTACAAAAGGCGTGAAACTTGCTAAATAAACATTTGGATTTGGCTTGTGATGCACAGCACCAAATATTCCTTCTTTAGTCAGATTGTATTCTTGCTTAAACTTCGTAGCCAGTTCTTCTGGCATTCTATGGTACAACCACTCCGATAGTAATATCTTACCAAAGTAAGAACCGCTGCCCTCATCTCCAAGTATATAGCCTAGTGCGGGTACTTCTTCAAGTGTTTTAGTTCCATCATAATAGCAACTATTGGAGCCAGTGCCAATTATACATGATATTCCTTCTTCTCCTTCTGTGGTGGCTAATGCAGCCCCAGTGAGATCGTGATCTACCAATATCCGGCTTGCGTTAGTAAAAACCCGTCTAAGCCCGTCTTCTATTATTTTATTTCTTGCAGTACTAGAGCATCCTGCTCCATAAAAATACACTTCAGAAACTTCACCTTTTTTTTCTTGAAAAAGCTCATTCTCATTTAATTTTTCTTCCACTAAATCAGTAGAATGAAAAAACGGGTTGAAACCCATGGTGTATGTATTTTGTTGCTGGTTGTCTTTGTCTATTAAAATCCAATCACTTTTGGTTGAACCACTATCCGCCACTAAAATCATTCAGTTTTTTTAATTATTTTCAAGCAAACTTAGTGTAAAAAATACACTTTGAAAAAAATAGCTAATTTTACCACTCAAAAGTGGAAGATAATGTCTGAGTCAATCAAGGGAAAATATGAAATTCGGACCAATCCAAATGTCTCAGTGGATTGTGTCGTTTTTGGTTTTGATGGAACGGAACTAAAGGTCCTATTGGTACAAAGGGTTCTTCGTGACAATTTGGATATAGAAGATGATACTTTAGTCCTACCAGGAGATTTGATCATAGATGATGAAGATCTAGACGAGGCTGCTTCCCGTATTTTGAGAAGGTTAACAGGTATAAAAAATATTTTTTTAGAACAAGTTGGTGCTTTTGGTAGCCCAGACAGATTATCAAAAGAACGAGATAGGGAATGGCTCGAGGCAGTACGTGTAAGACCAGAAGCACGGGTTATAACTATTGGGTATTTTGCCTTAATTAATATTCAAAATTATAAAATCAGACCAGCAGGTTTTGCAAAGCATCTGGAGTGGAGGGACTATCACACTGTTGAGGAATTAGGCTTTGATCACAATGAAATATTGAATTGTGCCATTCTGAAATTAAGAGATAAGTTATATCGAGAACCCATTGGTTTCAAATTGTTGCCAGCCAAGTTCTCTCTGCATCAACTCTATACACTGTACAATGAGATAATGGATGCAGAGATAGATCGCAGAAATTTTAGGAGAAGAATGCTGAAGACTGGTTTTATTAAAGAGACAGACGAATACCAAGAAGGTGTGCCGCATAAACCTGCACGGCTATATACGTTTGTCCAAAAAGAGTTTGAAAACGTAAGTAAGAATAATTTTAAATTTTATTAAAAATATGAGCAATAGAAAACCAAAGTTAAGTTTTGGGCAAATTTGGAATATGAGTTTTGGATTCTTAGGAATTCAGTTTGGATTTGCACTACAAGGTGGTTTTATGTCTAGAATTTTTCAAACACTTGGTGCAGATCCCCATGATATTCCAGGACTTTGGTTAGCAGCACCAGTTGCCGGGCTTTTGGTGCAGCCGATAATAGGATATATGAGTGATAGAACGTGGAGTGAAAAATATGGAAGGAGGAAGCCATTTTTCTTAATAGGAGCTGTTTTAGCTTCTGTAGCATTAGTTTTCATGCCACATTCTCCAGTTTTATGGATTGCGGCAGGGAGTTTATTAATGCTTGACGCCTCTATAAATATTAGTATGGAGCCATTCAGAGCACTGGTGGCAGATAAGTTGGATGAGTCTCAGCGTTCATATGGTTTTATGGTTCAGACGTTAATTATAGGTGTAGGTACTTGGGTTGCGTCTCAACTACCTTGGTTTTTGACCAAAATAGGAGTGAGCAACGAGGCGGCTGATAATGTGATTCCGGATAACGTCAAGTTAGCATTCGCAATTGGCGGAGTTATATTTTTAGGATCTATACTCTATACTATTTTTACTACAAAAGAGTATCCGCCTGAAGATTTAGAGGAATTTGAAAAAGAAAAAAAAGAGTCTGCAGGTTTTGTTAATGGAGTAAGAGAAATATTCTCAAACATCATAAATATGCCACTGACTATGAAAAAATTAGGGGTAGTCCAATTTTTTTCTTGGTTTGCTTTTTTTACAATGTGGAGTATGGCTACTCCTGCCCTGACGGAGCACGTTTTTAATGCTCCTAAACCTGATATGGAAATTGTAAATCAAGATAATGCTGCCGAACTTACAGCTTATCAATTGGCAGATGCCAATTACAATAAAGCAGCTGACCTCGTGGGTTCGGCTATGGGTACCTATGGACTGAGTTCTATGATTTTCGCATTACTTTTTGTCTTAGTCACGAGTAAAATGACCATTAATCGAAAGTACGTGCATATGGGCAGTTTAGCTGCTGGTGGCCTAGGATTTATAATGATGTTTTACTCCGATAGCCAAAGTATGTTGCACTTATGCTTTGCTCTTATCGGAATTTCTTGGGGAAGTATATTATCCCTTCCATATGCAATGCTATCTAGCTCTATTGAAGCAAACAAAATAGGTGTTTTTATGGGCCTTTTCAATATGTTCATAGTTATTCCACAAATAGTAGCCTCTCTTGGGGGAATCAACTTTCTTACAGATAAAATATTTGGAGATGGGACTATAAATACTATGCTTTTAGCGGGTTGTTCTTTACTTGTGGCCGCTGTTTCTAATCTATTGATTACAAACAGAAAAGCTATTAAGTATGAAGAAGCCACATCATAATGGGTAGAAAATTTCTATTTTTTATTGGTTCTTTACTGGCATCCTTATTAGTAAATGCTCAACAACACTTTCCATTAAAGGGGAAAGTATTTGACGATACAGTTTTACCTAGTGTCTATATCACTATGGACCAAGATTCTGTGCTTGAGTTCCTAGATTATAACAATAGACTCAGCGACCACGAATATCCAGCAACGTTTGTGTTCGATGACGGTACATCTAGGGATACTATGCAAAATGTGGGTTTTAGACTCCGAGGAAACACCTCCAGAAAAGCCTCCAAAAAGTCGTTTAAAGTATCTTTTAATGCTTTCGTGGGTGGTCAAAAGTATCATGGTCTGGAGAAGATGAATATAAACGGAGAGCACAATGACCCAAGCATCATTAGAAGCAAACTTTGTTTTGATATGCTCGATTATTTGCGTGTTCCGGCGTCTCGCACCAACCACGTTAAACTTTATATTAATGAGGTGTATTTTGGCTTATATCTCAATGTAGAGCATATCGATGAGGAGTTTACTCAGAGTAGATATGGTGGAAAAGGAAACTTGTACAAGTGCACATATGGTGCAAACTTGGCATACATAGGGGCGAATAAACTGAATTATGCAAAACCTTACTATGAACTCAAACAGCCGCTATCACTCACAGGGTACGAAGATCTTGCACATTTTATAGATGTTCTTAATGATACTTCATCAGCCAGTTTTGAATGTGAATTGGAAAAAGTTTTCAATGTGAATTCATACTTAAAATCCATCGTTATGGATGTTTTGTGTGGTAATTGGGATGGGCCAAACTATAATATGAATAATTTTTATCTCTATTTTAATCCAAACACTAAGCAGTTTGAGTATATTCCATATGACCTAGATAACACCTTTGGAGTAGATTGGATAGATAGAGATTGGAGTAATAGAAACATATATACCTGGAGCAAAGGAAACAACGGTAGACCTTTGTATGACAAGATTTTGAGGAATAGTATGTTTAGGGAGAGATACACGGTGCTTCTGAACAAAGCGATAAAGGAATATTACAATGTTGCTGCGTTATCACCGAAAGTATACGCTCTGAAAACATTGATTACTCAAGCAGCTATTGAGGATACGTTTAGAATCAAAGATTATGGCTACACAGTGTCTGATTTCAATAATTCGTTCGGCTATTTTAGCAAGGATCATGTGAAGTTTGGTTTGGTAGACTTCATAACTCGCCGAGCCACATCTGCTACAAGCCAGTTAGGAGATATAGAAAATGTGGGAGTGACTGCTTTTGCGTATGCTACACATATAGATTACGATAATGATTCAGTGACATTTAGTTTAATTGCCAAATCAGAAAATAAGTCAAAGCCGATTAGATTGCAGTACATTTGGGATTTTCAATCAGCGATATGGTACGATACCTTAGACTTAGTACTTGAAGAAAACGGTATGTATTCACTTACAATTGCATGGCCAGATCAATTCAAGACACTATCATTTGTTTTCGAAATGGAAGATGAACTAGGTAAGAAAAACAACTATCCATCGTGTAATATGATAGAGCTGGAAAAAGTACGTACAGGTATAGGTCTTTATATAAATGAAATTTTGGCTGACAATGCAAATGGTATGCAAGACGAAGAAGGAAAGAACGAGGATTGGATAGAGTTGTATTATAACGGAAGTTCCAGTATCAATTTAAAGGGGTATTACCTCACAGATGATATTACTAATCCGTATAAATTTCCATTGCCAGAGATTACTCTAGAGTCAGGTGGATTCACTTTGATATGGGCGGATAGTGATGAACAAGACGGCGTAAATCACGCCAATTTTAAACTGTCCAAGGATGGCGAAGATTTAGCCCTATTTAATGAAGATGGTATCTTGGTAGATAGAATACTTTTTGGAAGTCAGTCCGAAGATGTTTCCTTTGGTCGAAAAACAGATGGTGATTCTGAATGGATTTATTTTGGAACCACTACACCCAATTCACCAAACGATGGAACCGTTGGATTATACGAGAGCAAAAAACCAGATATATTAGTTTATCCTAATCCTACTAATGGAATTATCTCCATTGCTTGCCCTAACCCGTACACGTATACATTGTATTCTTCAGATGCTAAGGCAATTCTCACTGGGTCTATGGAAGGATCTATAAATTTGAGAGATTTTCCAGATGGACTTTATGTGCTTCAACTTTTGTCCGATGGACAATTAAGTACTATAAAAATAGTTTTACTAAGATAAGACCTATGGGCGTGTCTCCATACAAGGGTCACACATTACGTGAATTTGCTTTGAGATAGTTTTTGTGTCTAGAGCTACCTCGAAAGTGCCCACAGATTTTAGTGATTTATCTTTTTGGCATTCTGGAGTATTAAACGGAGAAATAGATTCTTTATTGGACTCTGAAGCTGTCATTACATACTTTTTATATAAGAATAAGTGATAAGTACCTTCTACAAATCCAGATGCAGAGGCCTTTCCTTCTAAAACGTCTAAGCTCACACCTTCATCGGTTCTATCCGTGGTATTATGCACATAGATTTTTCCTGTATAGGGCTTTAGAGTTCTTAGTTCATTGATTAACTCTTCTGGAGGTGCTGCACCACCACAATAATCCTCAGTAGATTGAATTTCAAAATTTATTGTTTCGTGTTGCATTTTGGATTTGCAAGAAAGTAATAATAGAGTACAAGCGATGTATAGAAATGATTTTTTCACTATGCAATAATAGGGATGAATCACAAAAAGTGTTTGAATTAATCCTTGAGCTGCATTTTTTAAACAAAAAAAGGCACGCTTAGTAGCGTGCCTTCGTTTAAATATGTTAGTGAATTATTTCTTAGTAAAAGAAATTGTCATTGTTTCTGCTTTTGCATCTACAACAAATACAATGTCATAAGTACCGTCAGCTTTAACTTGCATGTTTC
Source organism: Bacteroidia bacterium (assembly GCA_028339355.1). GTDB lineage: Bacteria > Bacteroidota > Bacteroidia > NS11-12g > UBA9320 > UBA9320. The sequence continues at coordinate 7,891 of JAOLBX010000031.1, read as the reverse complement.
CACCAGCATCTTGAATATCTCCAGCACCTGGACCAATAGTAATATCACCATTGTATCCTAAGTTAATATCATCCCAAGTACCAGAAGTTCTTAGTTTGAAACCACCTGCAGCAAGAAGTTTAATATCATTGAAAGCCCAAGTATAAACATCATCAGTTTTCAATGGCTTAGTAATGGCAAGTTCAGTTTTGTCATCACCATTTGCAGGCCAAACACTACCTTCTGCACCATCACCTACGATTCCAACTTCTACATCTGAGTAATCTCTAGCTGGAAGATCTCCAGTTCTTACTAAAGTAGCAGTATGACCAGAACCAGCAGTCCAAGTTATAGCTACATTATAGATACCGCTTTCAGCAGTGTTCATATTTGCACCACCAGCATCTAAAGCATCTATAGTGCCACCGTAGTTGCAGTTTGCTTTGATACCTTTAGCACCGTCACCAAGATCGTAAGCAGAATCTACTTCTACTTTCCATCCCCCAGAGTATCTGAATTTCCACTCACCTTTTGACATTTTTACTCCATTAAGAGAGTAAGTCATAGTACTCATATCAAATGCAGGAGCATCTAATTGTGTAGACCCAGACCATCCAGTAGGAGTAGCTTGTCCGATGATTCCCCATTCTACTTTAGTGATAACAGCTTTTGCCACCTCAGTATCAATTACTACGTGATAAAGTCCGTCAGTAGCAACAGTGAATTTAGAAGCAGAAGCTTCTATACCACCTCTTTGAATATCTACTAGAGTAGGCTCGTCACCTCTTGCAGCGTCCACTGCAAAACCTGCACTCGGTCCCCAAGTAGTACGTTCAGTACCTGCTACTTGTACGATATTAAATCCATCAGTTCCGCCTTTTACAGCTACATAAATTTCCATCAGTTCCGCCCTGTCTTCTTGCTTCACTTCATTTTTAGCAGTTTGTAAAGTAGCTTTGATATCAAAACCTGTATAAGCAGTACCCGGACCTTGTATGTAGAATCCATCTTCTACAACTTCTGTGGTTCCACCTGGAGTCAGTTCGTCATCATCTTTACATGAGTTTAGCGTAATAACGCCAAATAGAGCAGCTAAAATAGCTACTTTCTTAGTTGATTTTAAAATTAAATCTTTCATTTGTTGTTTATTTATTTGTTGTTTATTGATTAATTATAAGCCTAAATTAGGGTTGGCATCAATAGCCCATTGCGGTATAGGGAAGGTAGTTCTCTCTATCCCACTAGCAGGTTTTTCCCACCAAGAGTCGCCAAATTTACTAAAACGTATTAAATCTTGTCTTCGATGACCTTCACAAAAAAGTTCTCTTCCTCTTTCTGCCAATATATCATCTAGACCAAAACCTGTGGTAGGTCCAGCATTAGCACGATCTCTTACCTCTGCTACATAGCTATCCCCAGCACCAGCACTACCATTCCTTACCGCACACTCTGCTTTCATAAGCAGTACATCAGCGTATCTAAACAGTGGAAAATCGTTGTTTAGATTTTCGATTGCTCCTTCTTCTATTTCATATTTCTGCACGCGTGCACCAGACATTCTTATTTCAGCAGAAGTATTGCTTGCATCCATTACAAGTTTAGGAATTTTCGGAGTTAATATTAGGCTTTCACCGGCAGTTTCGTCAAAAAGTGGAGCACCTCCAGCATCAAATTGCTGCCCTACTAGAAACCAATCTTTTTTTCTTAAATCATTATTATCATATGAGTCATAGTGGTCTTCCACAATAGCGAATCCGTTCCAAGGACCAACTCCCATGTTAAAACTTGCATCGTTTAAGTAGTGCAATGTTCTCATATGAAGTCTAAACCCTCGAAAATCATTTTCATCAAAAGGGATTGTGAAAATATTTTCGCTTGAGTTATCATTAGATGCAGAGAAAGCATTTGTAACATTGCCTTCAAGAGTGTATGTGCCTAAATTGATAACGCTATCGCAGAATGCCTCAGCCTTATCAAATGCAGGGTTGCCTGTATATATCTCAGCATTAATGTATAGCTTAGCCAGCAGCGTATATGCCATGCCTTTTGATACTGCAAACTTGTTCGTAGATACATCGAGCAAGGGAGCACTTTCTTCTACTTCTTTCACCAAAAATGCGTGGATGTTCTCACGAGATTCTTTAAATGGCTGTGGTACAGCACTTACAAAGGAAGTCACCAAAGGTATATCACCATAGTTATCCATCATTAGGTACATGAAAAATGCTCTAAGCGTTCGAGCTTTAGCTACTTCTTTAGCTATCAGTGGGTCACTTACTTGATCTAGGAGTGGGTCAATCACCTTATTAGCCTCTCTGATACCGTCATCTAGATGAGACCACATAGAGTTTACGGCATCTACATCATTACTCCATTCGTGGGTGTGTAGTACTTTCCATTTTCCACCATCATTCCAATCGTTACCTCTTACAGGGAAGACTACTTCGTCACTAGAAACCTCTTGTGCCCAAAACCACCAACCATTGTCATCGATTATGTCACCTAACTCTTTGTATACATTTATCAAAGAGGGTTTTTGATTGAGCGACTTATCATATACTGTTTCGTCAAACTTTGTGCAAGAGAAACAGAACAGTAATAGAAATATGCTAATTATTTTTTTCATTAATTTTCTTTGATAGTTTATTTCAGTGCTATGTTTATTCCAAAGGTGATACTTCGGGTTCTTGGATATACGTCGTATTGATCTCGGCCAAATTCAGTTCCCGAAAAATTGATTTCAGGGTCAAGACCAGAGTATTTAGTCCACATCCAAAGATTGTTAGAGTTAAGATAAACTCTAAGATTATCGATTCGTTTATTTTTTGGTGTTGCTATATTATATCCTAATGATATGTTATCCAATTTTACAAAATCCCCATCTTCTAGATAGTAGTCACTTATAGTCGGGTCACTTGTTAATGCAGACTCATCAAGTGCAAATTCTAAAACATTAAGATTTGGTGCATCACCTGGATTACTAAATACCATACGAGTTACGTTAAATATTTGATGTCCAAAAATACCTCTTAGACTAAAACTTGCATCTAATCCTTTCCAAATTTCAAAGTAATTTGACCATCCGATGATAACATCTGGTTGGGCACTGCCTACAAATTGTCTTTTTGCCTTGTTTATATCACGAGTTACGCCACCTGTTTCTGACTCAAAAAGGAATTTACCATCAGTAGAGTATTGCACAAATACGGGAAGGAAAAAAGAGCCTATTTCGTGTCCTGGCTTTATCAGCTGTGTGTAGTTGTCTCCTCCTACTAACCCTCTTCCACTTACGTATAGTTTTTTGATACCTAGCTCATTTGATGCAAGATCTCCTAATGAGATAGTCTCTTGCTTGTTACGAGCAGCGGTAATTGTAGTCTTCCATTTGAGATTTTTTCTATCTATGGCATGAACATTTATAGTTGCTTCTATACCATTGTTTTGAATTTCCCCAAGGTTTTCAAACTTCTTTGGTGCAATATTTGGTGGTACAGGTACTGAAACCTCCATAACCAAATCTGTGGTAGACTTACGGTAATACTCTAGAGATCCGTATATCTTGTTTTTATACAATCCAAAGTCTAAGCCGATGTTAAATTCTCCAACTTTTTCCCATCTAAGGTCCGGGTTGGCAATGTTTTGCCCACTATTATTGAATAGTACTTCTTTCAAACCTGTTTCTGGATTAGTTCCAAGACCATTAGGTCCATATACCGGTATATCTATACCTGAAGCTATATCAGCGTTTCCAGTCGTTCCATATCCAAGTCTCAGTTTCAAGTCTGAAAATATGTCTAGGCTATTCATAAAATCTTCTTTCGATACATTCCATGCTCCAGACAATGCCCAAAACGTTCCCCATTCGTAATTGGCACCGTACTTGGTAGATTTATCTCTTCGCAGTGAAGCTGTCAGGTAGTACTTCTTTCCGTAGTCATAGATGCCTCGAGAAAAGAATGAAGCTATTCCTTCTACTCTAGACCTGTACGATGATGTGAATCCATATTCAAGTTGCTGAAAAGCCTGTAAGTTATTTGCTCCTATATCTGAATAGAACGGGTCTATGTTTCTAGCTTCTGCTGCTAAACCATCCCATTGTGTTGCTTGCCAACTGTGGCCACCGATAGCATTAAACGAGTGTAACTCTTTAAAAACATTTGAATATTTTATAATCTCAGAGACGTACTTGTAGTTTTTGTTATTGTAATTTCTTCGGCCTAAACCTCTAGTAGTATTACTGTAGGTAGTAGGAGGTTCGTAGTAATAACCGGCATCATCGTCTCTGGCATAAGCAGTATTAACACTGGCACTAATATGTTCAGTAAGATTGTATCCGATTTCTAAGTTTCCTAGTAATCTTTTGGCGTCTCGATAGTTTACCACATCTTGTATTATCGCTACGGGATTGTTGTACTGAAAAGTTCTGTCTGATTCGTAGAATGATCCATCAGTATTACGTACAGGGTCTGTAGGACTTCGTCTCATGGCTTGATAGATTACATTATTCGGACTACTACCACCACCGTAGTTTATGTAGTCATTGTGTTCCACTGTGCCGCTCAATCGTGCATTTATTGATAGTTTGTCGTCAAAAGCCCTTTGAGAATAATTGACTCTACCAATGTGTCTTTCTTTTGAAGAGTTTTTTATAACACCCTCTATGTTGTTACTAGAAATAGAGGCACGAATACTATTGTTTACTGTAGATTGAGATATCGCGATGGTCTGCTGTGTAGATATACCTGTACGGTATATCTCATCCATCCAATCGGTGTTTGCACCATTGTCTGAAAAATTTTGAGAATTGATATCAGTAGCATATTGTCTTATTTGATCGGCAGATAGAAAATTTAGTCTATTTGCCACTTTATCAAATGAAACAAATGCATTGTACTCTACTTTTACGCTAGGGTCGACATTTCCAGCCTTGAGTCTTGAACCCTTGGTGGTGATTATAATAACACCGTTTGAGCCCTGTGTTCCATAAAGGGACGTGGAGGCAGCATCTTTGAGCACGTTGAAAGATGCGATGTCTTCTGGGTTCAGAGTAGTAGGGTTTATACCTACAACACCGTCGACAACATAGAGCGGTCCTGAACCTCCATTAATACTTGCCGCACCCCTAATATTTACGCTAAATCCACTATTTGGGTCACCACCTTGTTTAGATACATTTACTCCGGCAGCCTTTCCTTGTAGTCCCTGTATAGGGTCAGTGACACGACCTTTGTTAAGTTCTTTTGCAGTAACCTGGGCTACAGCACCTGTTTTGTCACTTTTTTTCTGAGTACCGTAAGCTATTACAAGGACTTCATCTAGCCTATCTTCTGGTTGCAAAGAAACAGGAAAGTCTCTTTGCGTACCTATCTCTGTAACTTGCTCGGTATATCCTATGAAGTTTACTTTGAATGCTGTTGCTCCGAGTGGTAAAGTGATAGCAAATTTTCCAGATTCATCTGTTACACCTCCGCCTTTGGCACCTACAGGGAGTACGTATGCTCCTACTAACGGATCACTTGTCTCAGAGTCTATAACCGAACCTGTGATATTTGTTTGTCCAAATACAGTCGAGGAGACTAGGGTAAATAGACAAAAAAGAGTAGCAACGTTTAATTTAAATATGTTCATATATTACTTAAATGGACACTTAGTGTAATTATTACGCTAAGTCTTATTTGTGCAAATATATATATTCAACCATATTTCACAATTAAAATTAAGATGCTAGCAAGCCCATGTAAGCATCCAGTATTGCAAGCGTCTAGAAATCAATATGTTGTTTTATTTTTTTATGCATTTGCTGAGCCATTATTTGCTGGGTTTTTATTCCAGTGCTGGTTTATATCGAACGTGATATCCATTTTTTATTTTTCCACAGATTTTGTGGCATTGAGTTGTTTCCTACAGAGCTTTATCATATGATGTAAACAAAGGCTTCCAAGGTTTAAGCATTATGACCTTCAATTGGTTTGTGCCCATCTACTTAGTGTCATTTTTACACTACTTCTTGATGTGTTGAATAAAATGATGCAAATTTGATGCAATGAATAAGACTATTATATTTCTATGTGCTCTGTTTTTATTGGTCGGGATTGTCGTAAAAGCTCAAGTCGTATCTACAACTCCTGCTTTTCCGACAGAAAATACATCCTTGGTGATCACCTTTGATGCTACAGAAGGAAATGCTGGACTTGCAGGTTTTTCTGGGGTAGTTTATGCTCACACGGGTGTCATTACTAATCTAAGCACTTCACCAAGTGATTGGAAGTATACCAAAGGTACATGGGGAACTGCAAATGCTCCTATAATGACAAGCGTAGGAGGAGATGAGTATACTCTTAGTATTTCCGATGCTCGCACCTATTATGGTGTTCCATCTGGTGAGACCATAGAAAAAATTGCAATCATCTTCAGAAATGAGGCTGGTGCTAAATCAGGAAGAAATGCTGATGGTTCAGATATTTTCATTCAACTTTACACAGGAGGACTCTATGCCAATGTAACTGCTCCAAGTGCTAATACTATTTATACTAAAGGAGAGATAATAACTTTAGAAGGAGGATCCTCAGAAAGTGCAGACCTTGCCATTGCTGTTAATGGTACGACATTAAAAAATGCGACGGGAACAACGATTGCACACTCCTATACAGCGAGTGTCTCCGGAAACTATGAAGTGGTATTGTCAGCTGAGAAAGCCGGACAAATGGCCTATGATACTATCCAATTTGTAATAAACCCCGCTCTCACTACAGCTAGCTTCCCGGCTAATAACAAGTTGGGTGTGAATTACAATTCAAGTACAAGTTTGATACTTGGACTCTATGCACCATTCAAAGAATATGTTTATGTGCTTGGGGACTTCAATGATTGGACAGTTAATACGGACTATTTTATGAAGAGAGATGCTGATGGATCTACCTGGTGGTTAGAAATTCCAAATCTGAAATCGGGTGAACGATATGCATTTCAATACTACGTAGACGGGGAGATAAAAATAGCAGACCCTTACAGTGAATTAGTTATAGATCCTAATAATGACAAATTTATAGATGCTCAAACTTACCCAAATCCATTCCCATATCCTACAGGTAAAACAACAGGTATAGCTACACTTGTAGAAACAAATAAAACTCCATATGCTTGGAAAGTTACTGACTTTGATGCCCCTGATGAAAATGAGCTTATTGTATATGAGTTATTGGTGAGGGATTTTGTAAGTACTCATAACTATGCCACCTTAATGGACACTTTGGACTATCTCGAAAATCTAGGTGTCAATGCCATTGAACTAATGCCTATTAATGAGTTCGAGGGAAATGAAAGTTGGGGATATAATCCTTCGTTTCACATGGCATTGGATAAGTACTATGGTACACCAGAGTCATTCAAAGCACTGGTAGACGAATGTCATAAGAGACGGATAGCTGTAATAGCCGATGTTGTGTATAATCATGCATTTAGTCAGAATCCCCTTTGTCAGCTTTATTGGGATCAAGCCAATTTTAAACCCTCGTCGCAAAATCCTTTTGTTAATCCAGATGCTACGCATGATTTTAACGTTGGGTATGATTTGAATCACGAAAGTCCAGCTTTCAAAGCATACGTGAAACAAGTGATGGAATACTGGCTTACAGAGTATAAGCTGGATGGTTTCAGATTTGATTTATCAAAAGGATTTACGCAAAAAAACACGCTTGGTGATGTAGGTGCCTGGGGGCAATATGACGGAACTCGTGTGAATAATATAAAACGAATATACAGTGAAATGAAGGCAGTGAATCCAAATGCTTATGTTATCCTTGAGCATTTTGCAGATAATAGTGAAGAGAAAGATTTAGCCAATCACGGTTGTATGTTTTGGGGTAATCTGAATCATGAAGCTACGGAGGCAGCTATGGGATATGCATCTAAT
>JAOLBX010000030.1 GCA_028339355.1 Bacteroidia bacterium | reverse complement strand
TGATAGGAAGGTAGTAGCCGAGCCCTCTGAGATTAAATCCACGCTCCTGAGACTCACCAAAAGTAGGGAACAGGATGCCTTTTTTTCTTTTTTCAGGAATCGGAAAAAAACCAAACGGTACAAATAGTGGAGTGTTGATGTCTGCTATCACCAGGTTAGCCGGTCCTGTCAATATTTGCTTTTTGGGTATTACTTTTATTTTGTCTGCTTTTATATAAAAATGTGGTTCTGGTAAGTTACACGTCGTAAATCGTGCGTTTTTCACATAGATGTTCTCTAAGCTATCTCGTAATACTCGGTCGCCATGTATGTAGCCATCTTTTTCTGTTGTCAGTACACCAAATGAAATTCCTTTTTTAGTCTCAAAATTGTAACGCATCGTATCGGCTTCATAGATTTTTCCCGCGTCTTCAAAACCAGGTCTCCCTACATATTTTCCTGTGGTGTCATTTATTATACCTGTGGCAAAAACATCTTTTCTATCAAAATCAATGACTACGTAGTCGGCATTTAGTTTTACGTTTTGATAAAATATTTTAGCATTACCGTAGAGATAAGCCTTTTTATTGGGTAGATCTAAAATGATGCTATCATCTGCTTCGTATTCTATGGTAGCATCGAGTGATGACTTGTGGTCTGCTATCGAAAAACCAATACTATCTGCTCCTAGGCTGGTAACCACATAGGAAGAATCTGAATCTGTAGTAATAGTGGAGTCTGCAGTTTGAGAAAAAGCAAAAAAATGTGTACACAATAGAAAACATATTACGCCAAAGCGTTGAAACAAAAGCGTCTGATTATTAGCGTGTTGAAGATATGTTTTCTTAGAATTGTTCAACCTTGTTAAAATTAATGCAAATGAACAACTTATATCCTACAAAGGATACCTCCAAAGTTATTTTAATGACATTTCTAATTGGAATTTCGATAGTAGGGAGTTCTGAGCCTTTAAATCTTGCTAAATCTTCGATAAAGGTAGTGGTTATAGATGCTGGACATGGGGGTAGAGATGCTGGTTGTCACGGAAGTGCGAAGATTCAAGAGAAAGAAGTAGCTCTTGATATTGCCCTAAAACTGGGTAAGCTCATTGAGACTAATCTCAAAGATGTAAAGGTTATCTATACTAGAAAAGACGATAGATTTATTGAGCTGTGGCAGCGAGCTGCAATAGCCAATAGAAATAAGGCAGACTTGTTTATTTCGGTACATTGCAATGCACACACCAATCCTAATCTACATGGTGCAGAAACGTATGTAATGGGTCTGCATAAGAGTGAAGGAAATTTGGACGTGAGTAAGAGAGAAAATGGCTCAGTGTATCTAGAAGGAAACTATGATAAAAGTGGACGTTACAGTGACTTCGATCCTAATTCGCCAGAGGCACATATCATACTTTCATTATACCAAAATGCGTTTTTGGAGCACAGTATAGATATAGCTAGCGAAATACAAAATAATGTTCGTAGCAAAGGTAAAGTTAGGGATCTGGGAGTGAATCAAGCGGGCTTCTTGGTGCTATGGAAAACCACCATGCCAAGCTTGTTGGTAGAGACTGGATATTTAACTAATCCTACAAATGAGAAGTATTTGACATCAGAAAGTGGCAAGAATGAGTCTGCATCCAATATATTTGAAGCGGTGAAAAAGTTCAAGCAAAAACTAGAAGCCAAAAAATAAACGAAACTAGAGATAATGGCAATAACAAAAGAATTTAAAGTAGGGATCTTGGCGGCTATAGCCATCGCCATTTTTGCTTTTGGATACAATTTCATGAAAGGCAAAGATTTTTTCACATCTACCAATGAATACTTTGGTAAGTACGATAAAATTGATGGACTTTTCAAATCGAATCCTGTTCTCATACGAGGTTATAAAGTAGGTACTGTGAGCTCTATCGATATGAATAGAGAAACCCTTGAGCTTACCGTTGGCATAACGGTACCCAACGATATAAAGATACCGAGTAATTCTATTATGAAAATCGTAAACAACGATATGATAGGGAGCAAGGCAGTCGAGATAATTTTTAGTGATAGTGCAGATTTTGCAGTAACCGGAGACTATCTCATTGCACAGCAAGATCAAGGTATAGCACAGGCAGTGAGTGGAGTGCTAGAGCCTCTGACTAAGAGTGTCAGTTCTGTTCTCGGCAACATAGATACCGCTATAGCTGGTGCTGATTTGGAGACTACGCTGAGAGATGCATCTGTAGCACTTCGATCCTTTAAGGAGACTGCAGATAAACTTAACAATTTGCTCAACGGAAAGGATGCTCAGATAACGAGTATATTAGTGAGTGTGGAGAGTACCACAAAAGGACTAAGTGGTCTGACACCAAAAATAGATGGAATACTCAATGAAATAGATGCTACGAGCAAGGAATTGTCAGCGATAGAGTTTGAGGCATTGGCTTCTCAGGTGAAAAACTTAGCAACAGAACTAGAAAAAACAACAGCATCTATCAATAGTAAAGACGGAACTCTAGGCATGTTAGTGAATGATAAAGAGATGTACAATAAGCTGGATGGAACCATTATAAAGCTAAAATCACTCTTAGAAGACATCGAAAAGTACCCACGTAGATATACCGGTATCACTGAGCGTCAGCGTAAAAAAGGTGATAAAGCTAAGGGAGAGGAGTAAGAGCTACGAAGCTATCTTGACTAAGATGAAACACCAATTGGTGTTTTTGTACGAATTACATTTTACGCTTTTTAATTCCATTAACGTGTTGAAGAGCTCCTTTTGCTAAGCGAAAGTGCTTCGATTCGCTTTACAGCTGACCTAGGTCCTTTATCAATCCGGGTCCAGCAAATACAAAACCTGTGTAAATTTCAATTAGATTAGCTCCCGCATCCAGTTTAGATTGACCACTAGTAGAGTCATCTATTCCGCCTACACCTATTATGGTCATATCAGATTTGCTTCGGATATGTTTTACAAACGAGTTTGAAACTTCCAATACTACCGAGCCACTTATTCCACCAGCACCAATTTCTTGCACTAGTTTTTTATTGCTCTTAGTGAGCAGGCTGCGGTCTATACTTGTGTTGGTGGCCACTATTCCTTCAAAAGCTATTTCGTTTTGCAATTCAATTATTTCATCCAATTGCTCAAAACTCAAATCTGGAGCAATTTTTAAGTACAGCGGTTTCCATTTTTCTTGTTTTTCCCTTAGGGTGATAAGAGCACTGAGAATCTTTTTGAGTTCGTCTTTATTTTGCAATTCTCTAAGATTTGGCGTGTTTGGTGAGCTTACATTTACGATAAAAAAATCTGCAAGAGAATATAACCCTTCATAGCATTTCACATAGTCGTTTACTGCGTTTTCATTCGGGGTTGTCTTGTTCTTGCCAATATTGATTCCTATTAGCATATCGCAGTCGCGTTCTTTTTTTCTAAAAACTTCTAACCTGTTTTTTAGTGCCTTTAGACCTTCATTATTAAATCCCATTCTATTAATGAGTGCTCTATCTTTTTTTAGTCTAAAAAGTCGAGGCTTAGGATTGCCACCTTGTGGTCTAGGGGTAACTGTACCTACTTCTATAAATCCAAAGTTGAGGGTATGAAGTTGATTCAAAAACTTTCCGTCTTTATCAAAACCTGCAGCTAGACCAACTTTGTTCTTGTAGGACAATCCGTCTATTACTGTAGGGTCTACTTCAAATTGAAATTGGTTTTTTACAAAAGGAAAAAAGCTTACCAATCTGAAAAGTCGCATCGTGAAATAATGTGCTTTTTCGGGTGAGAGTAAGAAGAAGAAGCTTCTGAGGATTTTATACATTGTGGCAAATTTTATTTAGAACTATTCAATTTCAAAATAAAGTTTAGTCCCTTCTGTTCACATTGTTAAATTTGCGGAACAAAAAGCCAGATATGTCATCCAAAAAACAAGGTTTATCAAGTATAGGAAGAAAAGTGCTGATGGCACTAACGGGATTCTTCCTGATGTTCTTTTTACTGCAACATTTAAGCATCAACATGATGTCTGTGATAAGTGCAGACTTATTTAATAATGTATCCCATTTTATGGGAACAAACCCAGTGGTACAAGGATTGCTTCAACCAATACTGATTTTCTCTGTTGTGTTTCATTTTGTATGGGGTATGTATTTAGAGTATCAAAATACACAAGCTCGTGAGGTAAAGTATGCAATGTATAAAGGCAGTGCTAATGCCACTTGGATGAGTCGTAATATGATTATCTCTGGTTTAGCCGTTCTTGCATTTCTTTGTCTTCACTTTTATGATTTTTGGATACCAGAGATTAATGTAAAATATATACAGGGGGATATGAGTGGAAAGCTTCCAAACGGTGATTACAGATACCATGAGGAATTAGTGCATAAATTCGCAGGACAACCTATTAGAGTTTCACTCTATGTGCTATCATTTGTTATGTTATCCCTTCACTTATTGCATGGTTTTCAATCGTCGTTTCAGTCGGTTGGTTTCAACAACAGTAAGTATACTCCAATCATTAAAAAACTAGGAAACATATTCGCAATTGCAGTTCCAGCAGGGTTTGTAGTAGTGGCCTTAGTTCATTTTTTCGCTCATTAATCTAAAATTATAACATTAAAGATATGTCAACAATAGACAATAAAGTACCTCACGGAAAGCCACTCAAGGATACGTGGACGAGTTATAAAGACAAAGTAGATTTAGTTAATCCTGCCAACAAACGTAACTTAGATATTATCGTAGTAGGAACAGGTCTTGCAGGAGGTTCAGCAGCTGCGACTCTTGCAGAGCAAGGATATAATGTGAAAGCATTTTGCTACCAAGATTCTCCGCGTAGAGCACACTCTATTGCAGCTCAAGGTGGTATCAATGCAGCAAAAAACTATCAAGGTGATGGTGATTCTACATATAGATTGTTTTATGATACTGTAAAAGGTGGTGACTATAGAAGTAGAGAAGCAAATGTCCACAGACTTGCAGAGGTTTCTGCAAATATTATAGACCAATGTGTAGCTCAGGGTGTTCCTTTTGCTAGAGATTACGGAGGGTTGTTAGATAATCGCTCGTTCGGTGGGGTATTGGTTTCTAGAACCTTTTATGCAAAAGGACAAACAGGTCAGCAACTATTGTTGGGAGCTTATTCTGCTATGAATCGTCAGATTGCTCGTGGTAAGATTACGATGTATAATCGTCATGAGATGCTAGATGTCGTTATAGTTGATGGTAAGGCAAGGGGAATAATTACACGTAACATAGTTACAGGAGAAATAGATAGACATTCTGCACACGCAGTGGTATTGGGAACAGGTGGATACGGAAACGTGTTTTTCTTGAGTACCAATGCAATGGGAAGTAATGTTACCGCCGGCTGGAAAGCTCACAAACGTGGTGCATACTTCGCAAACCCTTGTTACACGCAAATACACCCTACTTGTATCCCACGAAGTGGAGACTATCAGTCTAAGCTTACACTTATGTCAGAATCATTAAGAAATGATGGACGTATTTGGGTTCCAGGAAGAAAAGAGGATGTAGACGCTATTAGAAACGGAAGTTTAAAACCAACACAGATAGCGGAAGAAAATAGAGATTACTATTTGGAACGTAGATATCCTGCTTTTGGTAACTTAGTGCCACGTGACGTTGCAAGTAGAGCTGCCAAAGAGAGATGTGATGCAGGATTTGGAGTGAATGCTACTGGTGAAGCTGTTTATCTTGATTTTGCATCCGCAATCGTAAGATATGGGAAAGAGCAGGCTACTATAAAAGGAGAAAAGAATGCTTCTGAATCGAGAATAAAAGAACTCGGAAAAGACATAGTTAAAGCGAAGTATGGCAATTTGTTTGATATGTACAAGCAGATTACAGATGACAATCCATACGAAACACCTATGATGATTTACCCTGCAGTACATTATACAATGGGCGGTATATGGGTAGATTACAATTTGATGACTACCATTCCAGGTTGTTATGCAATAGGAGAGGCAAACTTTTCAGATCATGGTGCTAATAGGTTGGGTGCATCTGCACTAATGCAAGGTCTTGCAGATGGCTATTTCGTGCTACCCTATACCATAGGAGCATATCTTTCTTATGATATCAGAACAGGACCTATCTCGACAGACAGCCCAGAATTTGAGGCTGCAGAAAAAGAGGTGACAAAGAATATGGAGTTCTTCGTAAACAATAAAGGAACTAATTCTGTAGACTATTACCACAAGAAACTTGGAAACATTATGTGGGAGAAATGTGGTATGAGCAGAAATGAAAAAGGACTTAATGAGGCGATTGATGAAATTGCTGCTTTAAGAGAAGATTTCTGGAAGAATGTAAGTGTACCCGGATATGCAAATGAGCTTAATCCAGAGCTTGAAAAAGCAGGAAGAGTTGCAGATTTCTTGGAACTTGGAGAATTATTTGCTAAAGATGCACTAGACAGAAACGAGAGTTGTGGCGGTCACTTCCGCGAGGAATCTGTAGAAGTAGGTGGCCCTCAAGATGGAGAGGCTAAGCGTGATGACAAGAATTATGCTTACGTATCAGCATGGGAGTACAAAGGTAAGCCAAGCGAGGCAGTATTGCACAAGGAACAATTGGAGTTTAAGGAAATAGAATTGAAACAAAGAAGTTATAAATAATATGAAAGATATGAATTTGACACTTAAGATTTGGAGACAAAAAGGAGCCAATGACAAAGGAAAGATGATAGACTACCAAGTAGCTGGCATCTCTGAGCATATGTCTTTCTTAGAAATGATGGACGTGCTCAATGAGCAGCTAATCAATAGTGGAGACTCACCTGTAGCTTTCGATCACGATTGTAGAGAAGGTATCTGCGGTAGTTGTTCTATGTTTATAAATGGGGAAGCACACGGTCCGGTAAAAGGAACTACTACGTGCCAGCTTCATATGCGTAGTTTCAAAGATGGAGATACTATTTATATAGAGCCATTTAGAGCTAAGGCATTCCCAGTATTGAAAGACCTTGTTGTAGATAGAAGTTCATTTGATAGAATACAGCGTTCAGGAGGTTTTATATCTGTAAATACAAGTGGGAACACTCAGGATGCAAATGCACTTCCTATTCCAAAACAGGATGCTGATTTAGCAATGGATGCTGCTGCTTGTATAGGCTGTGGAGCTTGTGTCGCAACTTGTAAAAACAGTAGTGCTATGCTTTTTGTAGGAGCTAAAATTTCTCAGTATGCACTTTTGCCACAAGGTCAGGTTGAATCAAAAACAAGAGCTCAAAATATGGTAGCTCAGATGGATGCAGAAGGATTTGGTAATTGTACAAATACAGGAGCTTGCGAAGTTGAATGTCCAAAAGGAATAGACCTAAGCAATATCGCGAGAATGAATCGTGAGTTTCTTGGTGGCTCACTTAAAGGGTAACAAACGCAAATACAAACTCTAGTGTCAAAATCAAAAGCCTTCGACATCGAAGATGGCCTTATTGCTTTTGCCTCAGAGATTGTTATTTATTATGGAAGTATTAAGAAGGACTTCACTTAAGAGTATTATACGAAACAAATGATTCGTTCATCTGTTAAAGTTGCTCTTGGTTTTGGTGAACTCCAAGGAACAATAACTAATAAATATTTTGTGTTCAAAACATCTCTGAGCATAAAGGAACTTAAAGAAACTAGAATGAACCTTAAGATATTAAAGTATGTTGAGGTCTATAATAATGAGCTAATTGAGAATATTTTAGGAGAACTAGAGCAACTCATAGAGATAATTTGTAAGATATTAATAAATAAGAGAAATACAGATTCTTAATTGTTTTGTATTTGGACTTGAGTTTGATTTTGAATATATGTTCAGCGGAATAATAGAAACCATAGCCACCCTTACTAGTGTTGAGAGAAAAGGGACCAATGTCACTTTTACGTTTAAAAGTAAATTTACTAGCGAGCTAAAGATAGACCAAAGTGTTGCTCACAATGGCGTGTGCTTAACTTTAGTAGAGATCGTTGGCGACGAGTATAAAGTCACAGCTATAGAAGAAACCCTTAGGCTTACAAACCTTGGAAAACTCACAATAGGAGATAAGGTAAATTTCGAACGATGTATCCGCTTGAATGATAGATTAGATGGACATATCGTTCAAGGTCATGTAGACGGTATTGCAAAAGTTTTAACAGTAGCAGATAGAGATGGTAGCTGGGAGTATGAAATAGAACTTGCAGCGGATTTTACAGATATAAACGGACATTCGCCAGAGAAGCTCATTATTCACAAAGGTTCTATTACAATCAATGGTACGAGCCTTACTGTGACCCACATCAAGAATAGGAAATTTGGTGTAGCGATAATCCCTTATACCTACGAGCACACTAATTTCCATACATTAAAAGTTGGTGATTTAGTCAATATTGAGTTGGATGTGCTGGGTAAGTATGTGGCTCGATTATCCACTTAGAGTAAGAATTATTTACACAAAAAAGCCTAAAGCATATTAGTTGCTTTAGGCTTTTTTCATTAGAAGTTAAGTGCCAACTAGTGTTTGATAATCCTAGTGCGATTTGAAGATCCTTCAATGCTAAATTGTATAAAATATACACCATTGCTATAGCTGCTTATATCGATAGTTCCAGTTACGTCATCTTTTGATTTGATTGTGTTTTCTTCATATAAAACCTCTCCAGTAATACTTTGCACGGATATTAACATGTTACCGTATAGTTGGTTATTAATAGTGTAGTTTATAGGTCCGTGACTTGGAACTGGATACAATTCTACATTGTTCCATTTAGTAATGGCATTGATGTTATTTACTTCTTTGGGTACAAAAACTGTCACGTCTCGTGCACTATCTACACTGCCACATTGATTAGAAGCTGTTAATCGCACAGTATATGTTCCGGTGCTATCATATTCGTTTATTGGGTTTTCATCCGTTGCTGACTTGGAGTCTCCGAAGTCCCAGCTATATGAATCTGAGAAAGATGAAAGGTTGGTAAACGTTACTTTGCCTTCTACTTTTGAGAAAGAAAAATCAGGTATTGGCAATGGAGATATAGAGACGGTGATATCATCATAGTCTTCGCAACCTTCCGCACTTCTTATTATGACATCATACTTTGTTTGTTCTATTGGTGAGACGGTAATAGTCTCGGTAGTCTCTGCGTTGCTCCATTCATAAGATGCACCACCATAGGCTTGAATACTGACTGACGTGCCTTCGCAAATCGTAGTATCATTGTCTGTGAATCCATTAGGTTTAATATATCTGGCTACTTCTACTGTGTCCGAGTCTTCACACCCACTATCATTGCTCGCTAATACATACATAGTAATATTTTTGGTAACTCTAATAGTAGTAGATTTGGTTGTGTCTCCATTACTCCAGGCATAATTATCTGCTTCACCGCCTGCGGTTAGCGTTGTATTAAGACCGAAGCATCCGCCAGTATCTGCCATAGGTGTTAGAAGAGGAGTCTCTAATATAGTAACGAGCACAGAATCACTATCTGTGCATCCAAATTCATCTGTCCCTGTTACATAACTATATGTGGTTTGGGATGGGTTTATTGTCCGAGTTTTACTGGTATCTCCATTGTCCCAAATAACAGAAGGAGTACCGGTAGCAGATATTGTGGCTTCATTACCAAGACAAATAGCAGTATCTCCAATGGCATCTATGCTCGGCTCACTCAAATAAATATTTATACTATAGCCACTAAAACATCCGCTGGTGGTATCTACCCTCAATGTGTATGGAGTCGGAGAAATGGTAGGAGTAACAGTCCAGTCACTATTGGTTGGTCCATTCAGCCAGCTGTAAGAAGTTCCCCCTGAAGCTGACAGAGTTATTGAATCTCCACGACATATTGTGTCATCTGGAGTTACTACAGCTTTAGGAGAAGGAATTAAGGTAATGTCTAAAGTGTCTGTTGCAGTTAGACCGCATCCAAAGTCAGCTATAACGGTTATTTGAGTACTTTCAGAAAGGTTGAAGAGCGTAGTTCTATTATTAGGTGCAAATGCCTTACTAGCGGGAGACCAAGAGTATTTGGCGTCTTTATCTCCATTTAGAGATACCAGAGATCCTTCACAAATACTATCGCTAGCTGTGCTTATGCTTACTTCTCTGTAAGTATCATATGGACCCACATTGATTCGCAGCAGAAGCAAAGCATTACTGAGAGCGGCTATGTCATCTATTGGTGTCCATCCAGCTCCTCCGTCATAGAATGTAGTAGAATCGTAGGTGTTAGATAGGCTATAACCTAAGCCGATATTTGCATTTACAGTAGTTTGTTCCACTGCACCAAAATAATCGCCGGCTGCTACTATTGCTGGACATTCAAACTTCGCAGTATACCAATTTGTATTTGCTACCATTGCTATAGGTTTTGACGAAGCAAGCACGCCTGACGGTGAGCCATTAAATCCAAATAAATGAACTTTGAACGAATCACCTGCAACTGGGGTGTTTAGAAAGAAAGTAATGGAGGTCACGGTGTCAGCTTCTTTTAGTCTAAATTTTTGTCCAACATATCCACTGCCAGCGTTGAAACCTAAGCCTCCTGTAGCATTTCCCAAATCTCTAGCCATTATGGTATCAGAGATTTCAAATTCAATAGAGTCTTTATTATTGCTTAAGTCACTATCTGTTTCATCCATGCTAGCTTCGAAGACCATAGAGTAATCTCCAACGCTAAGTGGCAAAAAGGCCGATGTACTAAGCCCAGAATCCACTTGATTACTATCGAGGCCACCTATGCTTAGCGAGTCAAGAAAGCTAGAGTTATATATTTTAAGATTGACGTTAGTAATGCTTGCAGTTCCTTCGTTTTTCAAATATCCTCCAAACCTAAAGGAGTCTGTATGGTGTAGAGGAGTCATGGTGTATTCCCCATTTACTCTATACATAGAATCTACGCTTACGTCGTATGTTTGACCGTAAGACTGGGTCGAAAAAACCATAATAAAGGAGAATGCTATCGAAAATAATGGTAATCGTTTTTTCATAATAATTGATTGTTTTGGGGTTTAAAGTTATAATATTTATTATACTTTGTCAAGTAGAAGTCACAATGTTATTATTGCGGCATGCAATACTTAAAATATTTTGGCATATTTCTGTTGTTTTTAGTAGCTGGTTTTTTCGGTATGATTTGGATGGCACCGAGCGAGGTTAGTTTTCAGGTAAATGAAGATATTAATGCTCCCATTACAGAAGTTTTTGATGCTACAACTAACCCACAAAAGCTATCTAAATGGATAGCTGGAGTGAATACGGTAAAGCAGGTGAAAGGGGACGGATCTGCTAAAGGAAGTGCGTATGATTTGTTCTTTGAAGGCGAAGGAAATATGATAATGAGGCAGACGGTTAATGTTTTTGAGCCAAACAAGTTGTATGCCTACAAAGGGATAGTGGAGGACTTTATGGAAGTCGTTTCTTCAACAGAATATGAGGCCTTAGATAGTAACTCTACACGTATTTTTACTAAGGTGTCAATTCGGCCATTGAGTCAAAAGATGAAAATGTTTATGCATGCGAAAGAAACTCATAAGAAAAATTCTGCCGCAAATTTTACTAGGCTAAAAAAGTATTTAGAGAAATAGATACTAGTTTTGGAATTATGCTTTCATAAGAGTTGCATACTATGTGAAAGTTGAATTCTCCAATCTTTAAATTAACTTTTCTATGCTATTTTCTCCCAAGCCTTGTGTCCCTGTCTACTAGACAAAAAGTGCTTTAAGGTTTGATGATTTTCCAAATCAGGATCTGATTGTAATAGGGCCACAATAGCTTCACGGGCGGTATCTGCTATATTTGCATCTGTGGTTAGTGATGCGAGCTTGAGCTGGTCCAGACCGCTCTGTCGAGTACCTGCAATATCACCAAAACCACGGAGTTGCATATCTATCTCACTTAGCTCAAAACCACTAGTGGTCCCTACCATAGCTTTTAGTCTAGTCTTTGCATTTTCGCTTAGTTTTTTACTGCTTAGTAGGATGCAGTAACTTTGTTCAGCACCCCTGCCAACTCGGCCTCGCAGTTGGTGAAGTTGAGACAATCCAAATTTCTCCGAGCTTTCAATTACCATTATACTGGCATTGGGTACATTGATTCCCACTTCTATTACAGTGGTGCTTACCAATATGTTGGTTTTACCTTCAGCAAAGTCTTTCATCTTGGCTTCCTTATCTGCGGGCTTCATTTTTCCGTGTAGCATTTCCACTTGGTACTCAGGTCGAGGGAAAAATTCTAATAATTGGTCGTAGCCATTATTTAAGTCTTTGTAATGTAGCTTCTCGCTTTCTTCTATTAAGGGATATACCACATAGGCTTGTCTTCCTCTGGCTATTTCATCTTTGATAAATGTCCAGACTTTTTCTCTAGCAAAACCGAATCTATGAGCGGTTTTTATCGCCTTTCTCCCAGCTGGCATTTCATCTATGAGACTATAGTCCAAATCGCCATATACGCTCATGGCTAATGTACGTGGAATAGGTGTGGCCGTCATTACTAGGACATGTGGATTTAGTTTTCCTTTGTCTTGTAATTTGGCTCTTTGTGCTACACCAAAGCGGTGTTGTTCATCGATTATACTGAGTCCAAGATTTTTAAATTTCACGACATCTTCTATAAGAGCGTGTGTCCCTATCAGCAGTTTAATCTTACCATTTTCTAGTTTCTCATGAAGAACTCTTCTTGCTTTAGTGGTACTTGACCCTGTAAGTAGGCCAATTTCTAAACCTATTTTATCTGCTAATTCTTTGAGTCCGATATAATGCTGTATAGCCAATATCTCAGTAGGGGCCATCAGACTGGCCTGGTAGCCATTGTCCACTGCCATAAGAACACAGAGGAACGCTACTATAGTTTTACCACTGCCTACATCTCCTTGCAGAAGTCTGCTCATTTGCTTTCCAGAGCAAAAATCAGACTTTATTTCACTAAGCACACTTTCTTGGGCTCCTGTGAGTGAAAAAGGGATATGCTCCGTCAAAAACTCCTCGAAGATTGGGTTGATACTTTCAAATTTTATTCCCGAAGCTGCTTCTCCTCGCTTTATTTTTTGCCGAATAAAGGGCAATTGAAGCATGAATAATTCTTCGAATTTGAATCTATGTTGGGCAGCTTCTACATGTTTTATGCTGGGAGGGTGATGAATAAAACGGAATGCTTTTCTACGAGGTATGAGTTTATATTTTTTGCAAATTTCTTCTGAAAATATTTCTGGGACATCCAATCGCTCGTCATTCGAAATGCTTTCCAACATCATTCGAATAGCTTTACTCTCGACACGTCGTTTCTTCATCATCTCGGTGGTATGGTATACACCTTCTAGAGCAGCGGCTTTTTGCCTATTTGCCACAGAGTCAAGCTCGGGATGAGTAATGTTTATAGTTCCTTTATAAAAGGTGGGCTTACCAAAAACAACAATCTCTTCACCAATCTTTAGAAGGCTTTTGATATATTTCACACTTCTAAACCAGAGCAATTCTATCTCTCGCTCCCCATCAGTGAAAAACGCAACTAATCGAGTGCTTCTCTGAGGCCCAATTTCTTCAAAGTGTTTTATTTTTCCTTTTATTTGAATAAAGGAAGTCTCTTGGTCTATTTCGGATATCCTATAAAACTTAGACCGGTCTACATATCGAAACGGGTAATAAGTTAGCAAATCTGCAAAAGTGAAAATGCCTAATTCTTTATTCAGGATTTCAGCTCTTACTGACCCTACACCTTTCAGGAATTTTATATCTGAGTTTAAAAAGGTGTTCATGGGTAGAAGTATTTACTAATAAAAGCTCCTATTTCCATCATCCATGCTATACCTACATGAGCTATGATACCCCCTAAAATAGAGCGACTATAGTAGGCTACTATTCCCAGTAGACTACCCCCAAAGAAGGAGCTTATTAATTCGCCCATCGGTTTGTTCCAATGAATAACAACATAGATGTATGCCATTGGTATGATAGCCCTTGGGCCTACTATTCCAACAAATGCAAGGATCATAAAACCTCTGAAAAAGAACTCAATACTGAAAAAATCAAGACCATAAAGAAATTCGTACAGAGCAAAATGTTTCCAATGAGCAGAATTGGCAAAGTCCAATGAAGAAAATTTTTGAACGCGAGGATACGATTCTAAAAAATCAGGCTGAGTGCTGGCCAAAGCAATGAGAGGAACCATTATCAGCAGCATGACAAAATATGGTTTGGTGTCAAAATTCTTTTTTGTAAAACCATAAAAGGGTTGATCCTCCTTGTCTGTAAAATACCAATACACAAGAATGCTAAGAAAAACAAAAGAACCTCTTGCGATAGTACCTAGGACGCTTTTAAGCCAATCAAAATGCTCATAGTTAGCAAATTGCACCAATGCGTCATTTACTATAAAAGTAAGGTTAGTACGAAAGGAGAATACAGCCACACCAAATAAGACTAAAAAAATAAATTTTGGATTTGTCCAAATATTCCAGTCCTTGTGTACAATGCTACTCACTATATAGCCGATAATCAGAGGGCTCAGGTACAATGCAAAATGAAAGGAGAATTTGTAGTTAGTAAAATATGCTTTATACCACCACGAGGTGAGTAAGGATAACTCACCATAATCCGAGGGGATGAACTTAAAGTATCGAAGAAAGCAAAAGCCGACTAAAAATATCAATGCAATACTGAGCTCGACCCAGCTAAAGTAGTCGGCATAAAATTTCTTTAAATATTGTAGTATCTTTTTCAACGGACCTTAAATGAAAACAATATTAAAACAAGGGATTTGGAAATTCTAATTTATCCAAAATCCTCACTATCAATATGCTAAAAAGTTATCCATTTCATTGTGCAAAACCACTATTGTTATCATACATTTTCAGGTAAAAATAAATTTATACTTGTGAGGTGTTTCGTTATTGACTAAACTGATAACTTCTCACAAATAACCCAGATATATTCATGACACAATTCTCACACCTGCACTGCCATAGCCAGTTTTCTTTGCTCGACGGAGCATCGCCCATAGACGATATGTTTGCTAAAGCTAAAAAAGATGGCATGCGTGCAGTAGCACTCACAGACCATGGAAACATGTTTGGTGCTTTTAAATTTGTAAACTCTGGGTTAAAACACGGAGTGAAGCCTATCGTTGGATGTGAGTTTTATATGGTAGAGGATAGAAGCAGGCGTTCGTTTGTGGGAGATACCAAGGATAAGCGATACCATCAATTATTGCTTGCTAAGAACCAAAAAGGATACGAAAATCTCTCGCTGCTTTGCTCCATTGGATATATGGAAGGTCTCTATGGAAAGTTTCCTAGAATTGATAAAACAGTTCTTAAAAAATATAGCGAAGGGCTTATAGCTACGTCGTGTTGCATAGGAGCAGAGATACCGCAAGCTATTTTATTCAAAGGCGAAGAGGAAGCAGAAAAGTTAGTCAAGGAATACATAGAAATATTTGGAGACGATTTTTATATAGAGTTACAGCGACACGGCATAGAAAATATCGACGGCACTGGAATGAGCCAAGAGGTGGTAAACCAAGTTTTGGTAAGGTTTGCTCAGAAGTATAATTTGAACGTAATCGCTACGAATGATTCTCATTATATGGAAGAGGAGGACTCCATGCCACATGATATTTTACTATGTGTAAATACTGGATCTCGTATGTCTGACCCAAAGGGCTATGGAAAGGGAATGCGTTTTGCATTTCCCAATAGTGAGTTCTACTTCAAAACTCAAGAAGAAATGGGTAGGCTTTTTGTCGATATTCCAGAGGCTCTGGACAATACAAATATTATCGTGGATAGTATTGATACACCTAAACTAACTAGAGATGTCTTGCTGCCCAATTTTACAATGCCTCCAGAGTTCAAAACTCAGGATGACTACCTTAAGTTTTTGACTTTTGAAGGAGCAAAAAGAAGGTATCCGCAAATGACCATTGATGTAGAAGAGCGATTGCTTTTTGAGTTATCTGTTATCAAAGATTCGGGGTATCCTGGATATTTTCTTATCGTTCAAGATTTCACTAGTGTAGCCAGAGATATGGGTGTATCGGTGGGGCCAGGACGAGGGTCTGCAGCAGGAAGTGCTGTAGCGTATTGTCTCGGGATTACCAATGTGGATCCTATAGCATATGATCTACTTTTCGAGCGTTTCTTAAATCCTGAGCGTGTGTCACTTCCCGATATTGATATTGACTTTGATGATGAAGGAAGACAAAAGGTTATTGATTATGTAGTAGATAAATATGGTCAAAAACAAGTAGCACAAATTATAACATATGGTAGTATGGCTGCTCGTTCGTCTATGAAAGATGTAGGGCGTGTGCTTGATGTCCCATTAGCAGAGGTGAATAAAGTTACCAAGGCTTTTCCAGATCATCTTAGTGCTAACTTAAATAAAGTTTTAGCACTAGATGGGATACAGAAGAAACTGAAATCTGCAATGAATTCTGAACAGATAAAAGCTGCGGAGGATTTTAGGGTAATAGCAGAGCAGGATGATGAAATTGGAAAAATGATACGTACTGCAAAACAACTTGAAGGCTCAGTGCGTAATACAGGAATCCATGCATGTGGTGTTATTATCACTCCCGATGACATCACAAAATATGTCCCAGTGACCACTGCCAAAGATTCGGACTTGCTCGTGACACAATTTGACAATAGTGTAGTGGAAGATGCAGGTCTACTAAAGATGGATTTCTTGGGTCTGAAGACACTTACAATTATCAAAGATGCTATAGGAATTGTTAAAAACAGACATGGAATTACTATTGTGTCAGATGACATTCCATTAGACGATAAGAAGACACTAGAGCTTTTTGCTAAAGGGAATACAAATGGTGTTTTTCAGTTTGAAAGCCCGGGTATGCAAAAGCATCTAAAGGCCCTCAAGCCAGATAAGTTTGAAGATTTAATTGCCATGAATGCACTCTATCGTCCTGGTCCGATGGAGTACATCAAAGATTTCGTAGAGCGTAAGCACGGACGTCAAGAAATAAAATATGACCTGGCTGATATGGAGGAGTATCTGGCAGATACATATGGCATTACGGTATATCAAGAGCAGGTGATGTTGCTCTCGCAAAAGTTGGCTGGATTCACAAAAGGTCAGGCGGATAGCCTTAGAAAGGCAATGGGTAAGAAAAAAATTGAGGAGATGAATAAGCTGTTTGACTTGTTCATTAGTCAAGGTACTGCCAAAGGTCATAAAGAAGACATTCTCAAGAAAGTATGGAAGGATTGGGAGGCATTTGCTTCTTATGCGTTTAATAAAAGTCATAGTACCTGTTATGCATACCTAGCTTTTCATACGGGATATCTCAAAGCACATTATCCTGCAGAGTTTATGGCATCGGTACTTACGCACAATATGAAAGACATCAAAAAAGTAAGTTTCTTCATGGATGAGTGTAAATGGATGGGGATAGAAATTTTTGGACCAGATGTAAATGAAAGCGAGCAAAAATTCAGTGTAAATAAACAAGGTGCTATCCGTTTCGGGTTGGCAGCAATAAAAGGAGTAGGAGGAACTGCAGCTGAAGAAATAATACGAGAGCGTCGGGAAAATGGAGGTTATTCGAGTGTCTTTGAAATATGCAAGAGGGCAAACCAGCGGGTAGTTAATAAGAAATCGCTCGAAAATTTAGCAATAGCCGGAGCATTTGATGAATTTGGGGTTAACCGTTCTAGTTATGTGACAGACGTGGGGCAAGGTATGGGCATAGAAGCCGCCATACGTTTTGGTAATCAAGTTCAAAATGACTTAGCCAATAGCCAAGCATCACTTTTTGGCGAAGCAGGATCCCTAGAGATAAAAGAACCAGAGTTGCCTAAGATTGAAGATTGGACGCTTATGGAAAAACTTCAAAGAGAGAAAGAACTAGTTGGAATTTATATTTCGGGGCATCCACTGAATAATTATAAATTTGAAATAGACCATTTCACAACACACAGCTTATTGCAGCTCGAAGAATTGAATCTAGAACTTGAAGGGGCAGAAGTGCGTCTGGCAGGTCTTATCACCACTGTGAGAGATTCGGTATCCAAGAATGGTAAACCATTCTGCATCTTTACACTAGAGGATTTTAGTGGCACAAGAGAGTTTGCATTGTTTGGAGAAAAATACACCCAATTTAAACCATGGATTGAGCTAAACGCACAGATATTTATTTCGGCCAAAGGAGAAAAGAGCTACAGAGACCAAGATAAATTAGATTTAAATCTACAGAGTATGTCATTCTTGGAGGATACCGTATCTAATCAGCTGAAAAAAGTAACCATAAACATAGACGCCAATAATATCACTGAAGGTCTGATGGAAAAACTATTTGACTTAGTCGATGAACGAGGGAAAGTAGGGTTGTCTTTTAAACTAACCACAGACGATAAGGCAGTCAAAGCAAGCTCGATGAGGTATAAGCTCCAAATGGATGAGATTACTAAAAAGAAGTTAGAAGACTTAGATTTAGATTTCAGGTTCAATTAAACCAAAGTCAAAACTTCTTTACTCGTAGTTAAGCCCAAAACTGATCTTTTCAGAATAGTCTACAGGTACATCAAAATAGATTCCCATAACTTTTACGGTAACGGTGCCGAAGTATTGAACCTCCATTTTCTTGTCAACAAAGCTTTTTAGTGCATTTCTTAAAAAGCCGTTATTCTCTTTGAAGAGTTGTTGAGGGTTGAATGAAAACTTAACTGGAACTCTGAAATCTCCAGCTTTAGGCACAGCAATCGAATGTTCCTGGTTTATCTCAGTCACTTCAACTTCGTTTACCAGTATTTTGATATTTGTTTTTGTAAGTGTTCCTGTTATGTTATTAGGGTTGTGGTATAAAGCCTTATCACCAAGTACCACCTTTGATTTATTGGCAGATAGCACCTTTAAATATTCAAGTTTTTCGAAACTCGGAGATTTTGGGCCACTGCAACCGGTTATGAACAAAGTGGACTCCATAATCAAAATACCTAAGGTGTAATTTTTCATTGTAAAATATATTATATAACTTTAGACCAAATTAACCAATAATTAAATCAATATGGAAAAGGCTTTCAACAAAATTCTATTGGCATACGACAACAGTGAGGCGGCAGTAGCTGCTTTACAAAGTGCATATGGCGTAGCAACCAAGTTCAACTCACAAATAACGGCATTGGTGGTCCATGGGAAAGATGATAATCTCGAAGATTCTAGAGCTGCTTTGGAATCTTTTAATAAAGAAAAGAGGTTGAACATGGAGATTATTGAAAGGTCTGGAGCCGTATATGATGAAGTGATAAAGCTGGAAAAGGAGATGGAATTCGGTCTAATTCTGCTTGGGTCGCACGGAACCAAGGGATGGCAAAAGCTTTGGATGGGCAGCAATGCTTTTAAGGTAATAACTAGTTCTACGTGCCCAGTGATTTCAGTGACAGCAAAAGCGTCTTCTTCGGAACTTAAAAATATATTACTCCCAATAGGCGATTCTAGAAATACTAGACAGAAGGTTCCGTATTGCATTAAAATGGCAAAAGCCTTTGGGGCCACTGTGCACATTATTGGTGTTTCAAAGAGTAAATCTGCTGATACGGAGAAACATATCACTTCTTACATTAACCAAACCCAGCAGTTTTTAGCTAGTAAAGGAGTGAAATCTACTTCTAAAATTTCTTTTGGTGTAAAGGTTGCTGAAACGTGCATTGAATATGCAGAGGAAGTGAACGCCGGTCTGATGATGATTATGTCGGAAACAGAGAGTTCTGGCTTGTTTATGGATTCGTACTCACAGCAGCTAGTTAACAACAGCACTGTGCCTATTATGAGTATTCACGCAAGAGATACTCGGTTAACGGGTGCTACTGGTTACTAGTGGAGCATTTTTTTTAAAGTCCTTGTAATTCTCCTTAATAGAAAATAGTCAATCATTGGAAAAGGCTTTTAACAAAATACTGTTAGCATTTGATAACCGCAAGGCTTCAAAAGTAGCACTTCAAAAAGCGTGTGATTTTGCCGTGATCTTCGATTCTCGTATTACAGCAATATTTGTATCCAATGAAGTTACAGATGAATTTAAAGATTCAAAAAAATATCTTGAGGATTTAGCAAGATCTAAAGGTCTATCCATTACAAATATTGACGTCAGAGGTTCGTTCTACGACGAAATAGTTAGGTTTCATAAAACGGCAAATTATTCCTTGATTATCCTAAGGACTCAATCAAAGTACAGCTGGGCATCCTTTTGGAAAAAGAGCAAGGTTTTTAAAGTGATAGACAGCACTACTAGTCCCGTTCTCAGTGTTCATGCAAAATCAGAGGGGCTTAGGCTTGAAAAGTATCTTATTGCCTTTAGAGGACTTTAGGTCCACACGTCAAAAAGTGCTATACTGTGCAGAGATAGCAAGTCGATTTGGGGCTACAATACATGTTTTAGGAACATCCAAAAGGGCAGGACATGAAGCTGAAAACCGAGTTCAATTATACGTAAGGCAAGCAGAAAGGTTCTTAGTACAAAAGGGTGTAAAATATACGGTTCAGATTGATTTTGGCGTAGATGTTCCAGCCAAATTGTTAAGCTATTCGAAAGAAGTGAAAGCCGGATTAATTATGATAATGGCAGATGAAGAAAGTACCGGTGTTTTTAGAAAAAGTTGCTCAGAAGAATTAGTTGCTCAAAGCAAAGTTCCTGTAATGGTCGTGCATTCCAAAGATACTCGAATTGCAGAGTCCTCAGGGTATTAAAGCCCCTTATCTCTTATCACCACACCTGCAGCCGGTTGGGCGGTAGGCATTATTATAATCTCATTTATATTCACGTGACTAGGTCTGCTGAGTATAAACCAAATAGTATCTGCAATATCTTGAGCTATTAAATTTTCAAAACCATTGTAAACGTTTTTTGCTTTGTCTTCGTCCCCATCTAGTCTCACTAAGGAAAATTCGGTCTCAACCGCACCTGGATTAACACTAGAAACCTTTATGCCAGATTCGGCCAGTTCTCTACGCATTGCTTTATTTAGAGCATCCACCATATGCTTCGTTCCGCAATAGACGTTTCCATTTGGATATACTTCTTTACCTGCTATGGAACCAATATTTACGATATGACCTTTTGTTTTCTTTAGAAGTGGTATCACAGCTTTACTTACATACAAGAGCCCTTTTATGTTAGTGTCTATCATTCTATTCCAATGATCTATATCCCCATTTTCCAATGTGTCCATACCTGCTGCCAGCCCAGCATTATTAATTAGGACTTCTATGTTTCTCCATTCTTCAGGCAAATCTGAAAAATATTTTGATACAGCTTTGGAATCACGCACATCTATATGCATCAAATGACATTTTATGCCATAAGTTTTAGTTAGATGTTTGGCCTGCTCTTCTAATCGTTCTAGTCTTCGACCATTTAGAATAAGGTCAAAACCTTTGTCGGCGAGAGTTTGAGCAACCGCTTCTCCTATGCCTGCAGTAGTGCCTGTAATTAATGCTGTAGACATTACTTTGTCTTACCCTTTAGCATCTCCAAAATAGCTTCATCACTCATTTCTAACATACCCGATTT
>JAOLBX010000003.1 GCA_028339355.1 Bacteroidia bacterium | reverse complement strand
TGCCAAGCCTCTGCTGGTTTGGGCTTTATATTTCTTTCTCAATAGATTGAAAATATATTCTTTTCTTTTGATAGGATTTGCTACATTATTTCAACCGCTGATGGGGTTTCAGATGTTTGTACTCATAGGTCTTAGTGATTTAATCTGTAATAGAAATACACTCTCTTCAGTAAAAAACACAATTGCTTATTTACTCGCTGGAGGTTGGCTTTTTGCTGTTATGATAATTTCATATTTTTCAGGTATTTCAGATGTGGAAATACCTCAACTGTTTGAAATATATTTTGGATTTAGAGCTCCTCATCATTTTCTTCCTTCCTATTTTATGGGTGCTTATTCTTATGTTTTTTTTCTTGTGCTCGGCCTTGCCTTATTTTATTTTTACGATAGGCTTCCTGAAATATTTTGGTTTTTGATTATACTATTTGGGGGATGCGTTGTTTATGCTGTGGGCGTTGAAGTCTTTCATTCTACTACCATTGCGAGCACGCAGTGGTTTAAAGTTACCCAATGGGCTAAAATATTCTTGTTGCTATTCTTGTTTGACAAAGCCAGGCCATTACTAAAAAGTTTCGAAAATTATATACCGAAGCCATGGATAGTGCTCGGAGGATTTGTAAGTTTGGTTGTTATAATTTTCTTGTATAGGGCACCTGGCTCCAACCCATTAAATAAACCAAATGATCTAGTACAAAAAAGTTCAAATTCTCTGATGTATGAGTATGTAAAGAATTACACGCATGTGGACGCCTGTTTTGTTATTCCATTTCAAAACTCGGATTTTAAGTATGGAGCAATGCGGTCTGTTTATGTTGATTTTAAATCAGTAGATCCTAGGAGTGATTTTATGATGTTATGGAAGCCAAGGATGGATGCAGTCTATGGTGTTCCCAATCTGGATATTGATAAAGGTTTTAACTATGAAGTTAAAGCAAATAAGTACTATAAAGCACTAAATTCTAACGACTTTTTGAGTTTGAAAAAGGGTGGGGTAACCCATATGCTAACGAAATGGCCAATAACTAATTCTGCTCTCAAGCTAGCTTGGAATAATGATGTATATTACATTTATGAATACCAATAAATAGGTGAAGTCTAACCGTTAAATTGGATGAAATAGTAACCAACACCTAGAATGCTTAGTATTAGAAGAAGGAAGGTTATTTTTTGAGTTCCTACTAGCTTGAAGAAGTATTGCAAAATTCCTATACGAAGTAATACGCCAACTACGCTAAACCATTGTAACGCCACCAATGTGCTGCCATGAAATCGATATGCTAGTATCATAGCTGCTCCAGTTAATGCCATGAATAGGAGATTAAAAATAAGTTCAATTTTTAGTTTTTTATATACGTCGAAGACATTGAAAAAAGGATTGGTAATAAACATGGCTGTGTAAAATAGAATGGTAGCTTCAATATATTTACCCGCAACACTCCATTTGTTTCCTAGCAGAAAGGTCGCCAATTCTTCTCCCCACAAGAAAAGGATAATACAAGGGACAGCAACAATGGCCAGCATTATTTTTAATAACTCATACGATAATTCACTCGATTCAGAATTGTTGTTTTTGTTGCGAGAGAGCCTCTCAAAGTATACTTGACCCAAAGCCATAGCCAACATGCTCAGCGGCAGGTAAGATAGTTTATAGGCGAATGCGAAATGTCCAGTAGCATCTTGGCCATCATAGAGTGTTATTAAGAAAACAGGAAGGCTCGTCGAAATAATATTTAGAATAGCACCTGGAGCACTATAAAATGGGAAGCTTCTATATCTCTTTGCTACTCGGGCTATATTGATTTTTGAAAAGCGTATAATTCGAAATGGGATTTTGTAGATAATATGGATAAGCCCAATCCCAAGGCCTATGGTATGACCTAGTATTAATCCATTACTTGTAAATAATTTTAAAAATGGATGACTTATTTTGTACGCAGTAGCAGCTCCTGAAGTAGCTATTCTGTTAGTCGATATGGTTTTGTACTTTTTTTCTCTATTCCGCCATTGGATTATTGCTTCAGTGCTTCCGGCTAGCCATGATATAGCAGGTATGAAGAATAAAAAGTTTGAATTATTGAGGTTAAGCCATTGGCTTAATTGACTTTTTAAAATAACAATTAGAAGTAAGAGGAAAATTGAAATCGATCCATTGAGAAAAAGAGACAAACGTGTGAGTTCTTGAGCATCGTTATAATCATCTTCTACTACAATCGCCATTTCATACCGTAGGCCTGCTATGGCTACGAAAACTGCTGATATTTTAAGGATTATTTCTAACTCACCTACGTCATTTGGGGAATATAATCGACCGATAATAAAGAGTGAACCAAAACCTATAAGTTGTGCTACCAAGGAGCCGCTAAAAAGTACACTTGCGTTCTTAAGAAAATCTGTTTTTAATAGCTTCAACGTGGCAAAGAAAAACAAAATTATCGTAGAGTGATTAACTGTGCTTGCTCACTCAGAGTAGACACAATCTTCCTCAGTCAGCAGATTTGGGTTATTTTACAGTTAATCTTGGCTGAAGGCCTGCTGCTTTATGCCAGCTGACCTTTTTTATCTTCCTAGATTCATTCTTTCTATCTCATCTGAGTAATATGTCTTTGTATTCGTGGTCCTGAACCACCTTCTACGAATACCCGTTGTCGTAGATTAAAGAACTCCCATTCTCATGTTTCCTTGTATTATCGTTTTCCTGTCGACGGCTATTACGGGTGATTTTAAACAGATGAACTCTTCCTTGCAATATACCTCACAATCTATACTGTCTTGCAATACATCGATTACTTTGGTCACTGTAGCATAGGTCAGATGACTCACCTCAATAGATACGCTGTTGCTTTCATCAATAGAATCATCTGCTACTAGCGTAAAGCGTCCGTTTACATCTGTAAATGCTCCGCCAATCCGTTTCTCATTTTTAAAGAGTATTACAGTGGCAAATGCCACTGCTTTTTCATCGGATAGACTATCAAGTACAATTCCCGTTATTTTTATATTTTCAGTGGTTTTGAAATTCTTGTCTACTTTCACTTCGGTATCAGCTGTCTGTGCATTTGCCAGTTTGTTTTTTATTGAAAGAAGCAAAGTGAACAGTGCTGCAGCGAGGGTAAATTTCATTTTTGAATACCGCGTTTGCTTGAGCTCAACACGATGTGCAGGTATGCGGATGCAAAGACTTCCTTCATTCTCATTGTACTTTTCCAATATTTCTTCATCCTATAAACCGTCTACCTCGTGCACAGTTTTTACGCATTTCTGGCAATGACGTCCTTGCTCATTTGGAGACATTGAATTCCAATTTTCGTAACACGGTTCTTCTATTTTAATCCTCTGCATACTCTCGAATATATTACGAAGTAGGAGCAAATGAGAGCTCCAATTCATCAATAGACATTTTTACTTCACCAATGTACAAATCGATTAGGCTATCAATTTTTGATAGATAATTTTGCAGCAACTTATTAGATATGTCTGAAGAACATTTTAAACACGTCATTTCCCACTCAAAAGAGTATGGCTTTGTATTCCCTAGTAGTGAAATATACGATGGCCTTGCGGCGGTGTATGACTATGGCCAGAATGGAGTAGAATTGAAAAAAAATATACGTGAGTATTGGTGGAAGAGTATGGTGCAGCTGCACGAAAACATTGTAGGTGTAGATGCTTCGATATTTATGGCACCTAAAGTGTGGAAGGCTAGTGGACATATCGATGGCTTCAGTGATCCTTTGATAGATAATAAGGATTCAAAAAAACGCTATAGGGCAGACGTACTCATAGAGGATTATCAAGAGAAGTATAAAAAAAAGAATCAAAAAGAAATAGATAAAGCTCGTAAGCGTTTTGGTGATGACTTTGATGAGGCTCAGTTTGTAGCTACCAATCCTAACATAGCTCGTAACAATGCAACGATTGCAGATATCGATGCTAAGCTAAAAGATGGTCTTGAGAATGACCTGAGTAAGGTAAAAGCTCTGATAGAGGAGCTAGGGATAGCTTGCCCGATAAGCGGTAGCAAGAACTGGACAGATGTCCGTCAATTCAATCTAATGTATAGTACTCAGATGAGTGCTACCGATGGAGAAAGCCAAATATACCTTAGACCTGAAACTGCTCAAGGCATATTTGTAAACTATCTCAATGTGCAAAAATCGGGAAGAATGAAGATACCATTTGGAATAGCACAGACTGGCAAGGCATTCAGAAATGAGATAGTGGCTCGTCAGTTTATCATGCGTATGAAGGAATTTGAACAAATGGAAATGCAATTTTTTGTAGCTCCAGGAGAAGAAATGAAATGGTATGATTACTGGAAAGAGCATAGACTAAAGTGGCATACTAATTTAGGGACAGATCCAGCAAAATATAGATACCATGACCACGTAAAAATGGCTCATTATGCTAATGCTGCGGTAGATATTGAGTATGACTTCCCATTCGGTTTCAAGGAAGTAGAAGGGATACACTCTCGTACAGATTTTGACTTGAAACAACACGAAGAATTTACGGGTAAAAAGCTCCAATACTTTGACAATGAGAGGAACGAAAGCTATGTGCCATATGTAGTAGAAACAAGTTTAGGTCTAGATCGAATGTTCCTTGTGCTGATGAGTACTGCACTTCAGAATGAAGATTTAGGAGATGGCAATACACGTACTGTTCTGAAACTTCCAGCAGCATTAGCTCCATACCAGTGTGCCATATTGCCGTTGACTAAGAAAGATGATTTGCCAGATATGGCTCGCCGCATTATGAAGGACTTAAGTCTTGATTTTAATTGCTATTACGAAGAGAAAGATAGCATCGGGAAACGCTATAGAAGGCAGGATGCTATAGGTACACCTATTTGTATTACTGTAGATCATGACAGCTTGACCGATGAGTCAGTTACTATTCGTTTCCGTGACTCTATGGAGCAAAAAAGAGTAAAAATAGCCGACTTAGATGCTATCATCTCCAAAGAGGTTAGCATGAAAGAGTTGCTAAAAGGATTGGTATAGCGATATTGACTTTAGGCTATTGTTTTCCTGATTGTAACACCTTCGTGAATTCAATCTTTTTTAACAGATAGCTAAAATTGGTTAATTTGCTCTCTTAATAATCATAGTTCTTAAATCTAATGACCAGCGGATCGGATGCATCTATGACTTAAGTTGTCTATGCCTGTATTCGAAATCGTTGTAATTCACTGCTTACTCTTTGAGTAGGTCTTTATACTTTAGCTGAAATTTAACAACCTTAGGGCCTATCACTGCACTGCAATATCCGTTTGTGGTTTTGTTATTGTTGTAATAGTCTTGGTGATAGTCCTCCGCCTTGGAATAATTGTTTATAGGTTCTATAGCAGTGACTATCGGGTCTGTCCATAGGTCAGATGCGTCTACACTATGGAGTACTTCCTTTGCAGTTGCTTTTTGATCATCGTTATGATAAAATATGACAGATCTATACTGCGTACCCTTATCTGCTCCTTGCTGATTTAGGGTAGTAGGATTGTGCACATGAAATAGTATGTCAACTAGTTTTTCATATGTTATTATTTTGGGGTCAAAAACAATCTGTGCTACTTCTACACTTCTCGTGTTTCCCTCACAAACCATCTTATAGGTAGGTTTTTTAAGTTTTCCAGCGGCATAGCCACTTTCTACATGTTCTACACCCTTGAGTTTTTCAAAAAGGACTTCGACACACCAGAAGCATCCAGCTCCAAATGTAGCAGTATCCAACTGACTTAGATTTTTTTTTGTTTTTGATATTACAGCCGGTAGTGCCTCTCCACCTTCGACAAAATTCATCGAAATACCATTGACACAATGTCTAACGTTTTTGTCTGTCATCATCTCTCCTGAGAATACATGGCCAAGATGTCCCTGACAATTAGAGCACACTATTTCAGTTCTGCGACCATCAGCATCTGGCACCCTGGTTACTGCGTCTTCTATTTCATCATCAAAACTAGGCCACCCACAGTGACTGTTGAACTTGGTTTCACTCGCATACAGAGGCTGATTGCATTGCTTACAGATATATGTACCGTGCTCATCACTATCTGTGTATTTGCTGGTGCCAGGATACTCAGTTCCTTTACCAATTATTACCCGTTTTTCTTCTTCTGTGAGTACATTAAATTTCATTTGAGTATTGTTTTGATCTGACATTTGGGATGAGTTAGAATTGCTTTGATTCTCTGTTTGAGCATTGCAAGCTACCACAAAGAATAAAAATATGATGTAATAAATAAACTTCATATAATATATTACGATTGAGATTCCTTTTTTGATTTCAAATTTTGAAATATTACACTAAATGTACATAATATTGGATGAACTACGATTTATATGCCCTCCCAAGTTTTCTCTGTTAGTTCTCCGTTAATGTTATAATATTTCCATCGGCCTACCTTTCTGCCTTTACGGTATTTTCCCTCACTACGTTTAGTGCCATTTTCGTAGTACTCTTCAAAACTACCGTGAAACACTCCATCTCTAGTTCCTGCTCGGAGGTGTATATGGTCTATTCCTTCAAAATATTTAATAAAGTCACCATCGTTTACTTCATTGAGCACAAACGTTTCGGACTCGCTCATATTTTTGAGCGTATGTGTATAGTCCTCTAGGTACTCTTCAGCAAGATCCTCAGCATGACTTGTTGGGATACTGTCTGCTTGTTTTTCTTCAAAATTGATATACATCGTATTGTCAAAACCATCTCCGTTGGATCGATAGCTTAGTCCTATTCCTTTTAGAAATTCAATATAAGGTTGGTTTAGGTTATAATGTGCACGTTCTTGAGTTGTAATCTTAGGTGATAAAACTGGGTACGTTTGGGGACCATTTATATAGGTAAAAAGTGTAGACCTATTTGGCATTTTATCTTTGACTTGTAAAAATGACTCTGACTTTGCAAGGACATATCCATTTTCATAGTCTTCTAATGCAGATACTAATGACTTAGGGTTGTTACTAAATAAGATATATTCACCTACTATGGTATAATAAGGTTTTGTAATTTTTCTGAAGGCTTTGCCAAAAAAGACGTTAAAAAAAACCTTGATGTCGAGGTAGTAAATGTCGTAGGCTTTGTACTTTAGTTTTTTGAATTTTGCAGGAGTTCTGCGTTTTATGGCTTTTTGTACTAATTGTAGTTTTTCTCTGGCAAAATCGACGTTGTAGGCCTTTATAGCCACCAACAAATCATCCTCGTTTCTGTGTAAATAATTCGGTACATTTTGTGCTAATATAATTTCGTTTCCTATCCAAGATAGAACATCTTTTTCAAGAGAAAGTCCAAGTACCGTTTCGATTTTGTTTTTAAGGGCTTCATATTCTTTTACAGATTCTTTGCTTCTTAGCAAAAGCACTTGCTGGTAAAACTCCTTAAATTTATTTATCCCAATAGCTTGCAAGTAGGCAGTTCGAGCACTTATGACTTGGTCAAATTCAAATTCTGCATTGCCATATTTTTGAAGTAATAAACTAAACTGTTCCACACTATCAGGCAGAGATGTGTGTCCTTCTAAGATAGCAAAATTATCATCTAGTTCCATATCTAGACCAGTATAGCAAAAAGAAGAACTTAGGCTTTCTAGTAAATCTGTTTCTATATCTGCGTAGAGCTTTATGTATTCATCTAAATAGGTGTAGTTTAAGTATAGTCTGGCAAGGCCATTATTATCGGTTCTTTTTTCTACTTCAGCAAACTTAGCAGCGACTGCAATGTTTTCTGAAGCACTCTTTTCGATAGCGTTGAGTACTAAAATTCCTGAGTAGCTAATGGCCAAGTGATTTTTTATCTGAGAGATGAATAGTTCATCTCCGTTTTTTAGATCTTTTAGTGCAACCACCTTTACTCGTTTGTATTCTTCCTCAGTGAGTTCAAAGTCTGTTTTACTTGTGATAGTTTTGAGTAAGAGGGGAATTAACTCTAGCTTACTTGCATTTTGGAGGTCGATAAGGAATAAAAAGTCGTAGTCCTTTTTGGAAATCATATGAGCTGACATATGAAATTGTCTATTGTCCAGCAGCTTTAATATTGTTCTATTATCATTGATTACACTGTCTAGGTAATTTGCCTCCTCGGTAATCTCTGCCAGAGTTGGATGCGTTTTTAAAAAGGTCCATAATGTGCTAGTACTAAATGTGTTCCAATTTTCTATAGGATTACTGCTTTCTAAAATATATATAGCATCATTGGGTATAATACTCATTGCCTCCACAAATTGAGTTTCTTTATTCCCGATTTTGTAGGCGAAATAACCGGATGTTCCTATGGCTAGGGCTAGAATGATGAGACCTATTTTTTTCATGATAGGTGTAAAAGTAAAAAGTCCAAAGCTCAACTGAGCAATGGACCGTTAATATTTTTTAGCTAAGTTTACTTATCTAATATTTTTTCAACTCAGATTTAACCTTTTCTGCAGCAGTTCTTTGTTCTTCAATAGCTTTCAATTGAGTTTCTTGAGCCGAAGCATTCTCAATGAGATCATTTTCTCTTTTTTCTAAAGTCTCTTTGGCCTGTTTTATGTCTTTTTCATAGCCTACTTTATTCTTTTCAAGGTTTTTTTGCTCACGTTCTAGCTTCTCGAGTTTTTTGTTTTCATCCTTTATTTGGTCTTCTATGGCTGCTAGGGTTGTGTTTTTAGCAAATGAGGCTAGTATTTTCTTTGCGGCGTCTACTTTTTTTGCGTTTGTCTCGCTGTTTAGATAGCTGCCACCTATATCAAAAAACACATTCATATATACTCCCTCTGGGGTCTCCTGAAAAAGTGCATAAGCAGTCAATGGTCTATCACTTAAACTTGGGATTCTTGCATTTATACTTCTGTAGTCGTCTTTTTTATTAACCTTTTCTGTCTTTGCATCATATTCCTTCATTAACTTTTCCCAAGACTTGGTTGCTCGTTTTTTATCGACTTCAGGTATTAGTACTTTTAGCCCACGCTGTACACCTTGGCTCATTGCATCATTTATCTCCTCTACACTTCCTATTTGGCCAAATGAGAAGAGTGTGAAGAGTATGAGGGATAGGGTAATTAGTGATTTTTTCATTTTAAAGGTTTGTTATATTTCTGATGTTGTGACGGTTTTGATTCAAATAGGTCACAATCTAGTTCAAAATTAAACTTTCTAAATGAGGTCTACATTTATAAAAATCAAATTCATGTATTTTTGTGCTACCATTAGAAAGGGTGTAACATGAAATTGCATAATACTATTAATGGGGAAGAGCTAAAGGAAAAAATAAAAAGTAGTGATGAAAGTCGTACTACGATTTCTTTTTATAAATACGTCAATATAGGCAATCCCCAACTGTTTAGAGATCATATATTTTATCACTGGAATCCACTTGGAGTACTTGGGAGAATCTACGTAGCGAATGAGGGCCTCAATGCTCAGTTGAGTGTTCCTACAGAACAGTTAGATGCTTATAAATCTGCTCTAGAGGATATTGTTTTTTTACAAAACATACGATTGAACTACGCCGTAGAAGATGACGGTAAGTCTTTTTTTAGACTAACAATAAAAGTTCGTAAGAAAATTGTGGCAGACGGTCTGGATGATGATCTTTTTGATATGTCTAAACCGGGTCAATACCTCAAGGTAGAAGAGTTTAATAAACTTACAGATAGAGAGGATACTGTACTCATAGATATGAGAAATCACTATGAGAGTGAAGTTGGTCATTTTGACGGAGCTTGGTGTCCTGATGTAGATACATTTAGGGACCAGCTTCCATTGGTGGTAGACGATTTGAAAGATCAAAAAAATAAACCTGTAGTAATGTATTGTACAGGTGGCATACGTTGCGAGAAGGCAAGTGCTTACCTTAAACATAAGGGATTCAAAGATGTCTATCACTTAGAAGGGGGAATTATCAAATATGCTAGAGATGCCAAAAAAGATGGTCTTAGGAACAAGTTTATAGGAAAAAACTTTGTGTTTGATGAGCGTCTTAATGAGCGAATAACCGAGGATGTTATAGCGGACTGTCACCAGTGCGGTGAGCCCTTCGATGATCATACCAATTGCATAAACAAAGCTTGTAATCTCTTATTTATACAATGCCCTAAGTGTGCCGAGAAGCTTGAGGGTACTTGTTCGGAAGCTTGTAAAGAAGTAGCCGCACTGCCAGAAGAAGTGCAACGTGAACTTCGTAAAGGAAAAGATAACGGAGTTAGAATATTTAGTAAGGGAAGATTTTAGTGAGTTCTACCTACTTCGTATAATACGCACCAAAGATTATATTCATTTCATCTAGACTGAGTAGACCAAATCGTAACGTTTTATCTGTTGTATTGTCGTACAACGTCTCTCCTCTAAGTCCTTCTCCTGGCTGAAGTTCGATAGGCGGATTGTATTCCTTTATCTCAGGATGCTCCCAATCGTTGGTGTAGTATATGAGTTCGCCATCTCTTGCTCCACCTTTTATGTAAATCTTAAACTCCTTCATATACTTGTGAGCGTGAGTTGTGAGCATGAAAATATTGCGAGAATCATTAAATGTATATTGAGTATTTACTGTGCTTTCCTTATTTGGAGGTAGTGAAAAGTCAGTTTTTGATAGAAATAGGTTTTGTGCTTCATATTGCACCTCATTTTTATCTATTGTATGCAGGTTTACAAACAACTCTCCCAGTATGTCTTTTGTACCGTAGTTAGTATAGTGAGTGTTTAGGTCTAGTCCACTATTCGCTGAAATCTTGAGTGCTACACCGTCTGGATACTTATAATCTGTATTTCTGAGCTGAGTGCCAAACATAAATCTCTGGTCAATCAGAGACATCAGAGTGCTATTGATATAGTTTCCATTCTCATCTCGTATGTCTCTCAAAATGTCTTTTGTGGGGAGTAAAGCTTGGTCTTTAAAATCATACAGAATAAGGTGATGTGTTCCTGGTCGCATAGCAGTGTGTATGCGATTCACATATAGGTCTTCTGTATTCTCCAATTCTCGGTAAGTATAGAATTCTCTTTCATAATTTTTAGCCACGCCAAACGGTCCTATGTGCAGTTGCAGACCTGATGGTGGTTTAGGTAGCACGGTGAAAGAAGTATCTCTAACATAAGTTGTCGTATTGTCAAGTAGAGATTCTTCTGCTAAGCTTCCTTTTTGTGGTGCTCCTGCCACTATCCATTGTCTTATATACTCTATCTCCCCGTTGGTAAGCGGAGCGTCTCCTGGAGGCATTATCTCTCCGTACTCTGGATGCTCAGCGTAGTAGTGTTCTTGGTTGGGAGCGTTTATTTTTTCCCAAAGGAAACTATTATACAAACTTTCAAGTCCGTTTGTTTCTAGTAGTTTTAGGTCGTCCGCGGCTGCAGCATTGTTCGTTGGTGTCTTGTCGATTAAATTATTATACGATACATCAGAAGTGAGTATTAAACCCGATTGTTTGGCATAGGTGCTTCCGTCAACATGACAAGAAACACACTTAGTGTCAAGAATTTTTTCTTGAATTATACTCCAAGTGTCCGCTTTCATTATAGGATTTTCGGGATCCTCTTTACAACTAATTGTAAATACTAGAGTGAGAAGGATTATACTTAAAGCGATGTTGTATTTCATATATTATTTAGGGATAGTAGTTATTTTGCTTTGATAAGACTATCAAAACTAGGTAAATGCAAGCTTGCGGGAGGCCTCTTCAGTCTTGTTTTTATTGCGTCCTATTTGGTTTTCTATGTACTTCTTATAATGCCTTTTGATTTCTGTGTCGGACTTAGCAAGCTCTTTGATTAAGTATGCAGCAGATGATTCTAATCCAGCTAATTGGAACTCCCTAAACTGCTTTGAGAGTTTATTTTTTTCTTTTGAGGTAACCGAATCCATTCTCTTGATTCTGTTGTAAAGATAAAGGTTGGGATTCGATTTTACAAAAAAGCCTCAATTACTATTGTAATCGAGGCTTATGTATTCTAGCGTTAAATATTATTTACGGTACATTACAGCATCTACTGCTTCTACTACACGTTGTACATTCGGTAACCATGCATCTACCAGTGTGGCAGCATATGGAAGCGGAGTATCACGAGTAGTTACACGTTTTATTGGAGCATCTAGATGGTCAAATACCATTTGACTCATAGTATAGCTTATTTCAGAAGAAATAGATGCAAGTGGCCATGCCTCTTCTAGTACTACACACCTATTTGTTTTCTTTATACTGGTAGCTATAGTCTCATAATCTATTGGTCTTACTGATTGTAAGTCGATGAGTTCTACGTCGATTCCTTTTTCTGCTAAGGCTATTACTGCTTGCTCAGCCACACGCATCATTTTTCCAAACGATACCAATGTTACATCTGTCCCTGCTTTTTGGATATTGGCTTGTCCTATTGGAATGTAATACTCTTCTTCTGGCACGTCAAATTTTAGTCCATACATCTGCTCACTTTCCATGAAAATTACTGGATCTGGATCAATGATTGCCGACTTAAGTAGTCCTTTAGCATTGTAAGAATTGGAAAGTACCACTACTTTCAGTCCCGGGC
This sequence comes from Bacteroidia bacterium, assembly GCA_028339355.1. Lineage (GTDB taxonomy): Bacteria > Bacteroidota > Bacteroidia > NS11-12g > UBA9320 > UBA9320. The sequence goes on along the minus strand of JAOLBX010000003.1, from coordinate 128,222 downwards.
AGTTTGCATACCAGTTTTCAAAAGCTTGTGAGTGCTGTGCACCCAATTGACCAGCACTGCCAGTAGGGCCTCTAAAAACCATTGGAGAACCAAATTGGCCACCACTCATACTATTCATTTTAGCAGAAGCATTTATTACTTGGTCTATAGCCACAAGGCTAAAGTTGAAGGTCATAAACTCTACAATTGGTTTTAACCCATTCATAGCAGCACCAGTAGCTATACCTGCAAAACCTAGCTCAGCGATTGGTGTGTCTATCACTCTTTTTGGGCCAAACTCATCCAACATACCTTGGCTTACCTTATATGCTCCGTTGTACTCGGCTACTTCTTCTCCTATTAAGAAAACATTTTCATCTTTTCTCATTTCTTCGTTCATTGCTTCACGAAGAGCTTCACGTATTTGCAGTTGTCTTGCCATTTTATTTATAAAGTGGGACAAAAATAAGAATATTAATACGATTGAAGAATAGAATATTTCAGTATCAAAAACTTTAAAAGTTATTGGTGGCCACAGCTTATGTTGAAGTTCAATTTTTGACTAATAAGCTCATTTACCTTTTTCTGCTATCGGGTATTAATCATTATATTTATATAAAAAATTATCGTATGAAATTCAGTTACATTCTAAAATATTCGGTTTTGTTCTTAGTGTTAATTCTCTCACTAACTTCTTTAGCACAGTCTCTTAGCGGTAATGTTAGGTCATTTGAAAGTGCCATTGATTTGGGTTATGCCAATGTAGATATTTACCAAGGGGAGAAGCTAGTAGCATCTGTACTCGCAGATAAAGAGGGAAATTTTGATGTGAAACTAGACACTGGCGTGTACCTTGCTGAAATAATATATGCCGGTTATAAAAAAATATCTCAAGAAATACGTGTGTTAGATGATGAGAAGGCAGACTTTAGTTTAAAAAAAGATCTAGATAGTAGGTTTAAAAAAATAGCTGAGGATGATGAGGAAAGGTCATACGACGATGCTGCTGAAATGGAGAAATCAGAAATTGCAGAAAGTAGTTCTGATGTGTCGCTGGGTGCTTTTAGTGTGCGTTCTTCAAAACGAATGCGGTCCTCTAGACCTATGATTTCGAAATCCAAAGAAACGTATTCGGGATTAGTCACCGGAGATATTCGTGGAGAGGTACAAGGTGAAGCAGGTAAACTTACTGCAGGTGAGATTAATGATTTTAGTAAATGGGATTTATGGACAGACCTCAAAAGTGATGACTTGAAAAAATATCAATCACAGTGGTCCTTTAGTCCGGAGCATCGGTATGTGATACAACTTAAAAATACGAATGGTGTTCCAATTGCAGACGTTTCAGTACACCTAATAGATAAAAGTGGTGTAAGACTCTACTCTGCGAGAACCGATAATACGGGCAAAGCAGAACTATGGAAAAGTCTACTCTTTAGCCAGAAAAAATATTCGGACAAGATGAACATTGAGGTCATATACGAAGGCAAGAAAACGATTATGAAGAAGGCGAAGGAGTTTTCCGATGGTCTAAATGTCTTGGAATTAGGAACAAAGTGCTACCAAAGTCAAAAAGTAGATATTGCTTTTGTAGTAGATGCAACCGGTAGCATGAGCGATGAACTCAATTTTTTGAAAGCAGAGCTTAATGATGTAATGTTTAAGGCAAAGCAAATTAGTAATACGCTTAATTTTAGTTTTGCTAATGTATTTTATAGAGATTATGGGGATGCGTACCTTACTCGCAGCCATGATTTTACAAGAGTGCTTTCTGAGTCTGTTTCGTTTATATCTGACCAGCGAGCTGGTGGGGGTGGAGATTTCCCCGAAGCCGTAGAAGTCGCTCTTGATACCGCAATAAATAACCTAAACTGGAGTGTATATGCTAGAGCTAGAATAGTGTTTTTAATACTGGATGCTCCGCCACATAATACTCCAGAAATACAAGAAAAACTGAATAGAGTAAGTAAGCAAGCGGCAGCCAAAGGAATACGTATAGTGCCTCTAGTAGCTAGCGGAATAGATAAAGCTACTGAGTACCTTATGAGAAGTATGGCATTAGTCACTAACGGTACCTATGCGTTTCTCACAGACAATAGCGGAATAGGAGGGAGCCATCTTGCTCCTAGTACAGATAGCTATGAGGTGGAGACTTTAAATGATCTTTTGGTTCGTGTTATAAAAAGCTATAGTTATATGCCAGATTGTGGGCAGCAAATGCCAGAATTGGGTCTAAACTACCTTGATGGTAGTATATTAGTGGATACGATTGCCACTGAAACTACAGCTTTAGAAAGTGAAGTCACAAAGATTTCTTGGAAATATTATCCGAATCCTACCCGTGGTATAGTAAACATAACTGCTAGTGCAGATATACCGGAACTTTACATTACTGACCTTAGTGGTAAGGTGTTAAAAGTAGTAAATGATATAAAAGAAGAGAAAGCAGTGCAAGTAAACCTGAGCGGATATGCAAGTGGCATTTACCTCATACGTTATCCGGTCGGAAAACAATGGGTAAGTGGCAAGGTGGTGCTTATGAGAAACTAATTGGTAGTGTAAACTAACGGACTAAGGTTAGCTTTAAATTCTTGACCGTCCACCGTTGTTATAGCTCTAATTCCTTCAAAAAATAATACGATCTCCAGACCTCACTCTATAAAGTATTTTGAGCATTTGTTCAGAGAATTGATTAGTGTTATAAGACGCGACCATAGCGGGTGAGTCCTTGAAAGCTACTATCATTCTAAATCGTTTAATGATATACTCCCCTCCGTCTGGGGATGTTACCATTAGCTCAGTTTGTTTTATTATATCTTCGAGAGTTTATTCTTCAAATACACTAATGTTACCCAAGCTTACTTGTGGGCTCTTTTCTATTGTTGCAGTGGTGGATTCATTTCCATTAACCTTATCATATGGTCCGTCATTTTCAAATTTCTTTATGGAAAAGGTAATAGGAGCTAAAGCTGCTTAGTTATATGGGTCATTATTAATTATCGCAAACACCCTTTCTATCATTATTTTATCTCCGCCTACTATCTGGTTTAAACTGCCCTGTAGCTTAACGGGAAGCTTATTTCCAATGACTTCAAAACGAGTTGGTTTCCCATTTGCTGGTGCTATTATCATATCAGATGAAAAGAAGATATTTTATACTCGTTTCCATCATTAGAAACTACGTTCAACTCTTCTTGTAGAAGAACTTCACTTCTACCATACGGTCCATCGTGTCTAAGGTCTCCAAAAACCACTCGTGGTTTCAGATCTTCCCGTTTTCCTTGAGAAAAGCTAACTGTGAAAATAAAGAGAAAAGCAGACGCAAAAAAGATGTTTTTCATTTTTTTTATATTAAAAGTCCTTATCAGTAATAAGCAATAATATAGAAGAATAGTATTTGCTCCTTACATTTTTTGATTAATCTCAATCTAAACCACCGCGAGATATCTTGATTTTATACTCGTATTTGTCTAGCAAATCGAAGCCTTTTATCGTGTAATTAGTGTCTAGGCGATTTGTAAAGTATGGTATCTTAACTACTCCTAAAAAGTCGTTGTCTGTGATCAATGCATCTAAATCAGCCTTAGAGTCTAAGGATTGGTATCCGTTTGTGTTAATATGATTAAGCAGTTTGTTGTTTGTCCTGTCTTCACTATTGTCATCGTCTATTTCTGTCAAGCAAATCCAAACCTCACAATTACTGCATTCATCTGTAGTCCTTAGTTGTACATCTGTAATGGATTGTAACATGGCACTGGAGTCGAAAATCAAAGTTGGTAAATTATAACCATTGAAAAACCATTTGTCTCCCAACTTAGTCCCAAAGAATATGGAGACCATTACTTCATCGTTATGAGTAGACAATACAGACTTGTCTTCGCTTGGGTCTAAAGCCTCTATTGAGATGAGTTGTGCTGGTTGGTATGATTTTTTGTTTGTTTTAGTAATAGAGCACGAGCTTAAAAGTAATAGCGACAGGGCAATAGAAACGTTATAAGATTTTAACACTTTTTGTGATGTTGATTTAAAAACAAAGAAGGTCATTCGCAAATGCAAATGACCTCTTAAAAATTCTTTAAAAGAATATTACTTCTTCTTGGTACAGCAACCAGCTTTTGCCGCACCACACGCTTTTACAGCTTCTTTTGGTTTGCAGCAGCTGTCTAGTTTTCCTTGGCTAGCAGTGTTTGCTGCCATTTTTGCAGTAGCGTAGCCCAAGTTACTTATGGTCATATGGATATCATTTTCAGATATTTTAGAATCATTGTAGCGTACAGTGAGCATTTTTGTTTCTTTATTCCACTCTGCGAAGGATATACCCGGTACGTCAAGAGCTTTTTCTATTTTCTCTTTACACATTCCGCATTCTCCTTTTACAAGTATTTTTTGAGTGATAGTCTTAGCAAATACAACCAGTGTACTTACCATCAATAGTGCTAAAAATATATTTTTCATGTTTGTTTATTGTTATTTGTTTTAAAATGGATTTGAATATCTCTCATCCGTTAGTAAGGTCTCGTCTGTTAATGTCTTCAAAAATGATACCAAAGCTTCCTTATTTGATTCACTCAAATATATGGAATCTTTTAGAGCATGCATATTTGGGCTATTGGCCAGGTCTGCACAGCTGTTGTCCATAGGGCTTAAATAGAACTGTATCACCTCTTCTAATGTGTTAAATCGACCGTCGTGCATATAGGGTGCGGTCTTTTCTATATTGCGTAGAGACGGGGTTTTAAACTTACAGTCATCGTCTGCTATGCCAGTGGCTCCGCCGCGACCCTTGTCACCATTGTCTGACAAACCATTGCTTAGGTATTCTCTACGCATAAAAAGACTATTGCCGTGGCAGTGAAAACAGTCTGCTCCGTAGTTGATAGGATTTTGTGAATCAATTTCATCTTGAAGCGTTACCGCTTCAGAGTTGAAAATAATTTGTCCTACTTTCTCTTGATCGGTAAAAGAAGCAAGACCCAGCTGAACCTTGTCAAATTTAGAATTGCCACTCACAATACTTAGCATGAATTGTTCAAATGCTTTGCCGAGTTGTTCTTCGTCTATCTCTTCTACATTGAATGCTTTTTTAAACTGATCTTTATAGTTCGCAGAACTATTCACTTTAGCCAAGACGTTGCCTATTGTTTCATCCATTTCTATGGGGTCTTCTATAGGCACAAGTGCTTGGTGTCTAAGAATGTCTGCACGTCCGTCCCAAAAAAATCCGTCTAAATGCCACATTAGATTAAAAATAGGCATTGAATTTCTCGTCCCAAAAGTGCCGTTAATTCCTTCACTAAATGGCTTACCATTATCCGTAAACGCGTTCTTTTGATTATGACAAGATGCACAACTTTGGGTACTGTCTCCACTTAGGATTGGGTCATAGAACAACATTCTTCCTAGTTGCACCCCTTCATTGGTCAGCGGATTGTCTGAGGCTATGCGAGGTGGAGGCAGCACTGCATCAGAATAGGTGAACGAGTATGGTGCACTGCTAAACGGTGTGTCTGGTATTTCGTTTACTACATCCTTACACGCATATAGGCTAGCCACTATGGATATGAATAATAAAAATTTCTTCATATGCTATTCGGATATGCTGTTGATTGAAAATACATCTCGCATATTTAGAAATAGTTTGTTTGTAACTGGGTCAGAAGTGCTGTGAGTGCTGGCTCCTTCATTTGCTATATTGTATATTTCTGGATTCTGAAATATTTCAGCGATATCATAAGATAATGTTGCGTTGAGTGCTGGATTGTCCTTTGTGAAGGATAACGGAAACTCAAAATTAGTCTTATTCCTAAAACCGGCTAGATGAAATATGAAACTCTCATCATTTGCCAGTGTCTTACCTTCTAAAGCAGTGAAAATAAAACCTCCTTCCCAACTCCAATACAACGAATTGTTGATAGGAGATAAAGGGTGATCTGATGGGTACTGATTCGTATTTCCATGATTTATGGCGGAGTCTACACCTATCGAAAAACCAAGTCCTTTATAATTTCCCTTTGGTATATCCGAGAGGATAAAAGTAGTTTTTCCCGCACGCACATCTACATATGCAAACTGGTCGTTCATTGATGTCTTAGAATCATCTGAATTGACCAAATAGAAATCACTTAGCAGATATGAAAACCTTCTAAAGGTTACTTCTTCCATGCTAGGCAACGTGTATTCTGTGGTGAAATCTAGTGGAGTGCTCCCTACTAAATGTTTGATGAATATATTAAGGTCACTGACCTCGGCAGTCTCTGGCGGTGCATCACAGCAGACAACGGGTTCTTCTTGACATGACCAAAGTCCTAGTGATATTAAGCTGAGGATGATATATGATAATTTTTTCATTACTTTATTTACAACTATACATTTCAAAGATAAGGTAATCTTATGGCTAGTTTTGTAACCGGAATCACACATTTAAGACGTTTTTGGATGTATAAATGTTGCATTCTATTCACTTTTGAATCTCCATCTAAAACCACCATAAAACATTCTGCCGAATATTGGCCCCCAAACTAAACCCGCATCAAACTTTTGGTCAAAAGGATTGGCAGCTTCTTGTATAGGGTTATCTTGGCGGTAGTTTAAAATATTCTCAGCACCCAAATATACTTCAAATTGCTTTTTGAAGGTCTTGCTTACCTGAGCGTTTAGCAATAAGAAATTTGGTGAATAATTGTCTTGAACTGTATAAGCTAGACTTACACCATTGCTGTAAACTGTGTCAGTACTACCTGCAATACGTTGTGGTCCATACCAAGTCGCTGTACTGCTAAACTGCCAATCATTTCTAGTACGTTGTGTTACATTTATAAAGGCTCTGTGTTTAGAAATAAATGGCTTTGCAAGAGTTTTTGTGTTGACCGCAGCTGCAGAGTTTGGTCCTCCATCTATGTAATACTTGCTTTGCACATCAAACATTCTGTATGCTATTCGTACTTCGGTTCTACGTGCAGGTTGTAAGTCTAGCTGTGCTTGAAAACTATTTGCACGTGTACCATTTTTCATATTGTAAAAACTAGCCAGAGCTTCTGTCTCTCTATCCACTACTACTTCCTGTAAAAAAGTAGTGTTGAAATAATCTAACCCGATAGTAGCAGGCATATAGCCTAACCTAAGCTCGTGCTCAAAACTCAGTCCAGAGTTTATGGCTTCTTCTTGCTCCAAGCCATAGGGTAGTGCCGCATCAGTGAAAATGAAATTTAGTGATCTACCGCTTGCAAATAGGAATTGGTTCTGAGCTAATGGATTACTAGTTCTACGGCCCATTCCTGCACTCATTCTTAGCGAAGTTTTATCTTTATTAAACCTGTATTTGCCATGAAAACGAGGCGTGATAGATAAACCATAGATAGAGTTATAGTCAGTACGCAGACCACCCACCAAACTGAACGTTTCTTTGGGTTTGTATGTATACTCAAAAAATGCACCAGGTACTGTTTCTGTACGTTCAAAATGAAAGCCATCGTACGTTTCATTTGTCTTGTCATATAACATAGAAATGCCTGTTTGAAACTGATGAAAACTATTGCCTATAATGCTCTCGTAGAGTAAATTCAAATATGCTTGGTCTGTGTGTGCCCTGTATACTTTGTTGTTAGTAGCAGAACCATATGTGCTCGTCATCTCTGAGTGATTGTAGTTGTATTGCGAACCAAAGCTACCAAATTCTTTACCCTTTATAGTCTTACCTAGCTTGGCAAATGCGTCAATAACTTTTGAGTCTATGTTAATACCATATCCGCCTAGATTATCATCGTAAAACACCTTTTGACCAGCGTCCTGTTCATTTTTGTGGTAGCTAACATTTGCTGTGCCTTCTAATCCATTGTCGGCATAAAACTGCCACCTATTCATTACCTTAAAATCTTTGGATAGTGGCATGTCTAAGAAACCATCATCGTTTCTATCATTTTGTATTCCCTGGTATCCGTACCTTGCCATAAGTGAAGTAGCCAAGTGCTTATTGATGTCTTTTACATACATCAAATCCGTTTCTAATCTTCCACCTCCTCCGACGAATTGGTCCAATAAAAATTTCTCCTTACCAAATGGTTTTTTGAGTTCTATGTTTATCTGACCTGCTATGCTCTCATATCCATTGACTACGCTACCGGCTCCTTTTGTTATTTGTATACCGTCTACCCACGCTGCAGGTATATGGCTTAGGCCGTAGTAGCTATTTAGGGTGCGTACTGAGGGCATATATTCTCTACCAATGAGTGTGTAGAAACCATCCAAGCCTAGCATTTTTATTTGTTTGGTGCCTGTCACTGCATCACTAAAACTTACGTCTATAGCAGGTGAGTTTTCGAAGCTTTCGGATAAATTACAGCATGCAGCTTTTTGAAATTCTCGTTCACCCATTAGTACAGTAGTTCGCGGGCTGAGCTTAGAAAGCCCGTAGCTAATTCGCTTTCCAAAGACATTTGCAGTCTTTAATTCTCCCCCTTCTCTGAGAGCTATGGAAAGAGGCTGACTCATATCTTTCACCTCTGTAGTGTCGGAGAGATATGAAGCAAAAGATACTACGAGAAAAGGAGATTCGTGCTGGTGTTCTATTGTGAAATTTCCTACACTATCAGCAAATACTCCTGTGTTTTTATCTTGCCAATGCACAAATGCCCCAGGCAATGGATCTCCACTTGTGGTGGTGACTTTTCCGCTAATTATGTGATGGTCTTGCTGTGCAAATGCACCTGAATAGGTGAGTAACGCAAGCATCAATATGATGTTTTTCATTTTTATTGTTTCTTATTATGTGTTTTTAAAAAAATTAAGTCGATTGGCTAATAGCCACTTAATTAGTTTTTAACAAAGAAACACTTGAAGAAAACTAGGAGTGTGATACTCCGGTGGATGGTGGTGGAGAATATTTGTAGAGTTGAGTTTAGTCTCAAACTCAATGTGCTCAATGTGAGCTAAGAGATAAGGCAGGGCAACAACAGCAGGGATAGTCAATGCTACTTGGGTAGAAACGAAATCTTGTTGAGCAGGTGGGACTATTATTTCATTGGATGTCATGCACCCATCGTGCTTCAAAGTTTTACAGCATTCGTTCACTTCCAGTCCCATAGTATGGGATATGCCTACCTCTTCCAAATTCCCGCAACAAAAAGACAAATCAAAATGAACTCCCACTGATGGAAGCATAAACAAAATGATAAGTGCTATGGAAAATATTTGTTTCACTTACTGCAAATTTAGAACGGATTACTGTAATTGCTATTGCTCATCAGGTCATTATCTGTCAACGTCTTCAAAAAAGCTATTAAGTCTTCTTTGTCCTGTGCTGTGAGGAATAAACCTTTTTCTCTGGTTTGCTCTAGTGCAGGCTCCAGTGAGTTGGAAGCTTTTATGCCAGAATTGTAGTGCTCCACTACTTCTTCCAAAGTGTTGAACCTACCATCATGCATATACGGAGCGGTGATTGCTATGTTTCTTAGGCTTGTAACCTTAAAAGCAGCCATATCTTTCGGGTTTTTAGTTGCTGCTATTCTGCCAGAATCTTTCTGTTGCCCATCAGCGTCTAAACCATTGTTCATATACTTATCATTCTCAAAATTGGCCCCTCCATGGCAATGCTGGCAGTCTGCACCACTCTTTTCTGGGAAAAATGGATTGTAATCGGTTGTAAATAAATCTAATCCTCTTTTTTCACTTTCGTTAAACACATTGCTGTCTAGTAAAAACGCATCGTATTTGGAATTATTAGAAAGTATAGTGTTCATAAACTGTTCCATTGCTAGTGACATTTTGGTACTAGTTATTTCCTCTGAGCCAAATGCACGTATAAACTGATCTTTGTATAATTGACTCGCAGATAATTTAGCTATTACATTTTCTAATGTTTCGTCCATCTCCAATTCATCTTGAATAGGTAATAGAGATTGATCTCTCAATAAATGAGCTCTACCGTCCCAGAAAAATTCATTATCGTGCCATGCCATATTAAATATGGTCATCGCTTGCCTGCCTCCTTTGTTACCTCTTATTCCTGTCGAAAATTTTGCGGTGTCCGTAAAAGCAAATTCCTGCAAGTGACAATTTGCACAAGCCATTTCTCCATCACCAGATAGCATTTTTTCATAAAATAGCATTCTTCCCAGCTTTACTCCTTGAATGGTGAGTGGATTGTCTGCTGCTATAGCAGGCATAGGGAAACCGCCAATATTTAATGCAAAAGGAGTCTCATCCAAGACTAATCCTTCAGGCTCATTCTCGTCATCATCTTTACAACTCACGAAGGTGAATGTCCCTATTAATATAAAGCTTAGTGTAATTATTTTTATTCTCATTAGTTTTTAAATTTTGGGTTGCTTATGAAGCCTTCGTCTGTTAAGCTTCTTAGAAAGTTAAGTAAATCTTCTTTTTCATTAGAAGCAAGGTTTAGTGGTTTTAAGTTTGGGCTCTTGTTAACGTGGGAATAGCCACCACGATCATAATGTTCTATAACCAGTTCGAGGGTGTTTAGAGAGCCGTCGTGCATAAATGGGCCTGAAACTTCTATGTTTCGCAAAGAAGGTACCTTAAAAAGTGCATTGTCGCTTTCGTTTCCAGTAAGTCTCATTTTTCCATTGTCTTGATATACTTCATATAGCCCATTGTTCTGAAAGCTGTAATTTGTAAAATTGGGTCCACTGTGACAGGTAAAACAATTGGTTTTTTCGCTAAAAAAAAGATTCATTCCACTTTCTTGACTTTTTGTAAGTGGACTTGTCTCGCTATTGTGTCTATAAGCATCAAAAGGGCTTTGGTCACTTATTAGGCTTCGCTCAAAAGTTGAAATTGCTCTAGTAATTACAAAATAGTCCATATCTCTATTGTATGCTTTTTGACTCATGATAGTATATAGACTATCGTGTGCCAATCGTTCTCCAGCTAGTACGACATTAAAGTCAAATTCATTATGCTCTTGTATAGGTACGAGTATTTGTTGTTCTAAACTCGGTACACCACCTTCTCTAGTGAAGTAGGGGTGAAAAGCGACATTTGCTAGAGTAGGAGAATTCCTAGTACCTATTCTATCATATACACCAAGACTAAAGCGGATATTATCACTAAAAGCTGAACTAGCCTTATGACAAGATCCGCAACTAATACTACTATCTATAGAAAGACGAGTGTCATAAAACAACATTTTACCTAGTTGCCATCTTTCAGCTGAGTATAGGTTGTCGTTCGGATAAATTACCTCAGAAAAATCGCTCGGCAACCTCAAGGATATCTGGTCTGACAACCCCGTTTTGGCCGTGTCAGTGCAACTACTCAAAAAAATGAGCGGTGCGATTAGATACAAAAGATACCGAGCGATCATTAAAGTTCTGGGATTATTGGATGATTATTTTCTTAGTGCTTTTTACTGCGTCTCCATAAAGAGATAAAAAATACATGCCTTTCTCTTCTATACTAAAGCTATTAGTACCAGCTGCATTTTGTCTCATGATTACGCGGCCAGTAATGTCAGTTAGTAGCATATATCCATTTGAGAATCTACTGTCGTCTATTGTTACAGATACAGTTCCATTACTTGGTACAGGACTTATTGTGAAACCATTTTCTATTTCTAAGTCTACAGAAGAAGCGATGCTTTTTGCACCAGTAAGTGAAGTGAACACTTTAGTCTGAAAATTTCTCAAGCACTCTGCGGCCTCGTTGTCTTCGCCATGCTCTATTAGTCCACTAGATAATGTAAAGCTAGATAATGCCATAGAATAATCAGCATTGATTGCTATGACAAGGTCGTCACCTACAATGCTTGCATCAGTAGGAATGCTTTGCTTGAAATAGTTTTTGTTACCCAATGCATGAATCTGAAATTCAGTAGAAAGGCCAGTTCCAGCCTTGCCTTCAAGTGCCACAAATCTGTATCCTGCTGACCAACCCCAGTGCATGGAAGGGTCTTTTGGAGCAAGTGGGTGTATTGACGCCCAAGACGAAGGGTCTGCATTATTTACCCCAGCGTCAACACCTACGGCAAATTTTATTCCTTCTATAGTTGTTACATTAAAACTTCCTAGAGTAGTGGTATCTGTTTTGTCACCCTTTGCCAGTATGTAGATATCACTTGCTGGAGTTTCCATACCGCCATCATGCACCAGGATAATATTGGATATGTAGTACTCCATTCTGTTTAGTGTAAATGTCTCCGACATATCATTCAAAGCTTCACTATTAAAAGCAAATGCGTTAGCACCTAAGAAATGATTGACTGTGAATCTTACGTTTTTTTGTGCATTCACTGAAAGTGCTAAAAATAGCACGAAACTGATTGTAAATATTTTTTTCATTTGATAATTATTTATTGTTTATTTAGTTGTGTTTTTTACGTAATCCATGCTACACACTGGGCATATTCCAGCGGTGTCGCTTCCGCTACCCTCACAGTGCATTGGACAGATATATTTAGAAGTATATTCTTTACTATTTTGTTCATGTTCAGATTTAGCGTCTGATTTTATATTGGTTGTACAGGCGGTCATTGCACCTACTAATATTAGTAAAAATGATAATTTTAAAAGTGTTGATTTCATTAAATATTTTTTAATTGACAATTTTAGGCACGTAAATACCCAAAAAAAGATGTGCATATAAGCACAAGTAAAGAAAAATATAAATGTTTTAAATCAGAAATGACTGATGAAGAATAATAATAGGGGCAGCAAATTGCCTTTCTGGAGGCCTATAGTGCTTATATTGCTCTTCAAGATTGCTCGCTTTGTATATTTGTAGACTAATTGATTGTTTTGAATCAAATTGCACATTATGCAATTGTAGTTCGGCAAGATTATTTGATTCAAAGGTTCCATGTTCGAAAATGCTAACATTAGAACAGCACTTCTTTTTAGTGTAGCTAGATTGTTCTTTTGGTGATTCGCAAACTTTATCGTTAGTCATTGATTCACAGATATCTGCACTAGCAAAAATTCCAATACTTTTTACTTGGTCTTGGCAAATGTGAAAATCTGCAGATACACCAAAGGCACCAATAAGTACGATGGCACTGAGCAGTAGTGCTATTGATTTACTTATTTTAGACTTAACACTCACTTTTCAAAGGTAGGAATTTATTTCTTATAGTAATTTGTAACAGTGTTCTTTATTCTCATGTGAAGAAAATAGCGTAATGACTATAATGCTTGTTGTCCAAATACCTAATTTTTAGTTTTGATCAATTCTGATCACATTGTTGAGTCCTGCATCTACGTAATATAGCTGACCATTTTTGTCTGCCTTTATCCCCATTATGCTCTTGGCTCCGGTGTTTATTCTGCCCAATTCTACTTTAGTCTCCTTTTGATATGCTATTATTTCTCCGGTACTATTGTCTGAGACGTATAGAATGTCCCCAATTACTTCTATACCACACGGGTTGACTACGTTTTGATCCGTGAATATTCCCCACTCCAAATTTTTCATCTGTTGGTGACTTTCTAGCAGTTCATTCACTAGGGGAAGAGATCGGTCTATTCTGCCCGAGAGGGTATTCATCCAAAGTATTCTGTTGCTAGCAGGGTCGGCTACAAATAGTATTCCTGTTGGAATGTCCTTGACCATATGAGAAGGAACATCAGGTTCACGAGTAACTTTCATCTCAGGATAGCGATAAACTATACCGTCGGAATGGTCATCATGACCAGGTCCGTGATCTGCAGCGAAATCGTACCATACAATATGTTCATTGTAGCTGTCAAAAACCCAGAAAGCGTTGTCACCATCAGATTCTATACCCATACAATAGGGACTGCCATGCAACATGTCCAAATGACTACCGTTCAGGCCTGGTCCAGGATCTTTGGCATACACATTCAAGTCACTCGACCACAAGGATGGTCCGGTAAATGTTCCGCCGCTTCTGTTTGCGTCCAAGATGTTTGCTGATGTACCAAAATTACCATTGTCTTTGCTAAACGAAATAGCTGATGGTAAAGCCATAAAATGCCAGGCATTATCGTCTTCTCTCCATTCTGAGGTTTGGTTTTCTAGCCCTGTGTTGAACACGGTGACGGTGCTTCCTCCGGATCTGTCAGTTCCTTTATTGATTATCCAAAGTTCATTCTCACGAAAAGGGTGAAAGTCTAAATCATGTGGTTCTACAACTTCATTTGCTTGGTTGACTATTAGCGTAAAGGTTGGTTGATTGTTATTCGCGTCCTTATAAAAAGCAGGTATTGAAGATTCAGCACTCGGTTCAGGTTTGTCTTCGTCTTTATCATTTTTGCAAGAGAACAAAGAAAGGACTACTGCGAGTGTAAGTACGTATCTGCATTTCATTGAACAAATGTAGGGGAGTTCCTCAAAAACACTTATATATACATATATATATTACTTGTGTTTTCCTTTTAGTTTACCGTAAACAGACAAAAAAAACCTTTGATGCCGGAGCATCAAAGGTTTTCAGAATTGTAAGTTTTTAGGATTATTAAAATTTGTAAGAGAAACCTACACCCAATAATCTTTTGAACTGCGTACGAGCAGCTGAATAAGTTGGGTTCCCAGCGTCATCATGCAATTGGATATCGATATCGTCATCATGTATTAAATTGGTGTACAAGCTAATGCCTATGTAGTCTGTCACTTTCATATTAACCATTGTTTCCCAGTTAACATCAACGTTTTTTCTGTTGTCAGTATTTACGTCTGTGAAATTGTTAAATAAGTTTAAAGTAGAGGCTAAGTTGATTCTTTCGGTAAGGTCTTTTTTGAAACGGGCATTAAACAATGCTCCAAACTCAGAACGAAAGTTGTTTTCGTAATAACGTTTGCCGTTTTCATCTACGGAAGACGGTATGTATATGTCTTGTCCAGCAATACTATCATTAGCCACTATTGTAAATTTACCTGTAGCAGGAGATAGGTATATAGAGAAGTAATCTGTAAAGTTATAATCCAAACCAAGCGAAGCTAATACTGTAGCAGGAGCAAATATGTTTGAAATAGCATCACGGTCTTCATCTGGTACATCTTCTGTAAAATCAAAACCTTCGGCAAATTGTGTCTTAAGATTAGCAAGTGCAGCATAATTTAGTTTCTTGCTAGCTTGGTAACCTACTTTAGAAAATAGATCAATTTTATCTTCGTTTTTACGAATACCTTGTCCAGCATTTTGTATCAAACCATATGCGAGGTCTAGGTTATTTACCCAGCTCACTTTGTCTTTTTTGTAGTTTCTAAAGATGTTTCTCAGTGCAGTTATAGAGTTTGACTCTACACCCCCCGCAGCCCAGTTTGTAAGGCCTAAAGAGTTAAAGTTTAGAGCTCCAAATCCTCCTTTTTTCCAAATGATTGGTGGCGTGAGAGAAGCTACGTCAGCGGATAGAGCGTCTACCTTAGCTTTTGCTGCTTCCATTGATGCTTTTGCAGTTGCAAGTTCTTTAGTTTTAGTTTCTAATGTGTTGTTTTGTGCAATAGCAGAAATGCTAAATGCGATTAGGACTAATAAAAATAATTGTTTATTCATTGTTGTTTTGATTATAAGACGAAAGTCATGCGTTTGGTCACATGATAAATTACAAAGATTAATATGCTCGTGTTTATTTTTGGATGTAATGGAAAGAAACCAATACTTGGTTTTTTTCAACCTTGTCTAGTTTCTCTATCAAAATGGAGTCTATTATTCCTTCTTGAGGAGACTTAATGACATTTTCCATTTTCATTGCTTCTAGTATCAGTAGCTCTTGACCTTCAGTTACCGTATCGCCAGCAGACACCAAAACATCTAGAACTAGCCCAGGCATTGGAGCTTTTAAATCTTTTAGTTTTTTCTTGCCAGTTTCCATACCCATAGATTTAAGTAACTCTGCAAGCTTATTGTTTAGAGTAGTGTCTAGAGTACGGCCATTTATTGATAAAGAAAGTTTGCCTGTAGAGGTAGTTTTGTCTAAAACCTCAATAGTATATGATGTTTGATTCATCACCAAATGAAATTTGCCGTCAGGCAAAGAAATTAGATCATAATTCTGAATATCGCCATCTAAGACTAAATTGGAGTCTTCTCTAGTGATTTCAAATATGCTATTGTTAACTTCTATCTTGGCCATTGTCCACCGCAATATTAATGATAGTTTTAATATTTGGTAGATATCTCGCTCAAAGGCTTACGGACTATGTCCGGCACACTGGCTTCATCTGATGGATAGCCAATTGGAATAAGTAAGTAGGCTTTTTCATTATTCGGCCTATTGAGAAGTTCAGATAAGAAGTTCATCGGACTAGGTGTATGTGTTAAACTCACTAGTCCTAGCTGATGTATAGCTGATAGCAAAAATCCACAAGCTATACCTACACTTTCGTTTACATAATAATTTTTTGCTTTCCCTCCGTCCTTCTCCAAGTCATAGGATTTCTTAAATACTACGACGAGGTAAGGTGCTGTAGTTAAAAACGCTTTATGCCAGTCGGTTCCAAATTTTTTGAGATCCTCTAGCCATTCTTTACTCATCCGTCCATGGTAGTTGGTATATTCCTCTGTTTCAGCGGCATCACGTACTTTGGCTTTTAATTCTTCAGAGGAGATTATACAAAAGTGCCACGGCTGCTTATGAGCACCACTGGGAGCAGATGCTGCTATACGCACAAGGTTATCAATGACTTCCGCAGGAATATACTTGTCAGAAAAATTTCTAATACTCCTGCGATTTTGCAAAAGAGTATTGAGTCCAGTGCTTTTAGCAATTAAGTTTTCGTCTGAATACTGAGAAACGAGGTGTGCGTATGAAGAAAATCCGTCTTGCATAAAACAAAACAAGGAAAAATATTCCTAAAGAACATCTTTATCTTGAAATATTATTAGGTATTAGAAGAGGCTAAACCCTATTGATTTGTCTTTGACTCATTCTTTCAATCTGTTCACCAAATTCTTGGAATGCTTCTATGTTGAAGTTGCCAGCGGCATATAAAGCTATACCGATAAAAACTGCTAGGCTCAGTAACCACGCTATAAATACACCTTTAAAATTGATAACGGCCGTCATATTGAAAATGAATTGCAGAATGGCATAGCACAACGTGCAGATAGGAATGAGCAAAAGACTTAGAAGCGAAATGCTGAATATCCAATTAAATGTAGGAGATTTGAGTAATGACGGAGTCACGACTTGACTCCCATTCCAATTGATGTCTAGTCCTCCAGTAGCGTTGGATAATAATGCTACAGACAATCCTATTCCGAACATTACGAGAAGAGAAAGAAGTCCAGCACCAAATATTTTGGAAAAGAATCTTATCACACGTTCTACTCCATTTGCTAGACCCTTTATCGTAGAATCTAAATTAGGGTTTTTTTTTAAGTCATCAGAAATTCGGTTTGCTCCATCGCGTAAATTAGATGCTACACTATTTGCTTCATTTCTGATGTTGTTAGCTATGTCAGATACAGTGTTTGCGTCTCCGTGCATTCGATATCTGTCTTGTGGGGTTTTGGCTTCAGGTATAGCTATCCATAGGATGAGATAAGCTAGCAAAGGCACACCTGCTACAAAAATAAGTAGTAGGAAGATGATACGTACTACACTGGCTTCCATCCCGAAATAAGCTCCTAGACCAGAACAAACACCGCTTAGTACTTTGTCATTAGGGTCTCGGAATAATTTTTTGTTTCTCGCAGAGTATGATGCGTGACTAGTGGTCGATTGTTCAAATTCTTCTTCTATTCCCAAGTCTTCTGGTTTACCCATAAGCTCTATGGCTTCGTTTACATCACCATCATTTATGAAAGAATTTCCATTTTTCATTTTTGTAAAGAATAGTTCGGTTATTCGAGCCTCTATGTCTGCCAGTATTTCGTTTCCACTTTCAGTGTTGCTGAAACAATTTTCTAGAGAGCCTAGGTACTTGCTCAATATTTCGTAGGCCTTCTCGTCTATAGATACGGCTTGACCTGATAGGTTAATTTGGATTATTTTGTTCATTTGTTTTCGGTTATTTGTGATACGGAAGTGGTTAATTCGGACCAGGTTTCGGCTAGCTTGGTAGTGAAATTGGTGCCTTCGTCGGTGAGTGAATAATATTTTCGAGGTGGTCCTTGGTCACTCTCTTTCCACTCATATTTGAGCAAGCCTGCATTTTTTAATCTTGTAAGTAGAGGATACAATGTTCCTTCTACTACAATTAGTTTTGCCTCCTTAAGGTGAGCTATAATGTCAGAAGCATATACCTCTCCTGAACTTGCTAGAGTTAGTATGCAGTACTCCAAAACACCTTTACGCATTTGTGATTGTGTGTTCTCTATCTTCATTTTGTAATGCAAATATATATCTATAAGAAGGTACTATGCAAAACAAAGTACTATATTTTCTACAAAAGTGACATTTTAGGGGATAAAGGCATGGTATTTGGGTTCTTAAAAAAATGTGAAGAGGTATAGTACTTTCCCCTTTTAGATAAAGGCAAATCATGTACTTTTGCCACTCGAAAAATTATGTCAGTTTTAGTAAACAAAGATTCTAAGATAGTAGTACAAGGATTTACTGGAAGCGAGGGAACATTTCACGCTGGTCAGATGATAGAGTACGGTACTCAAGTAGTAGGTGGTGTAACTCCTGGAAAAGGTGGACAAACACACCTAGAAAAGCCAGTTTATAACACTGTAGCAGAGGCTGTAAGCAAAGCAGGAGCAGACACAAGTATCATTTTTGTACCACCAGCTTTTGCTGCTGATGCCATAATGGAAGCTGCCGATGCAGGTATCAAAGTGATCGTATGTATCACTGAGGGTATTCCTGTTGCAGACATGGTAAAGGTAAAATCATACTTGGCCAATAGAGACAGCAGACTTATAGGTCCTAATTGTCCTGGTATTATTACTACAGATGAGGCTAAGGTTGGTATCATGCCAGGTTTTATTTTCAAAAAAGGTAGAATAGGTATAGTTTCTAAATCTGGAACGTTAACGTATGAAGCAGTAGACCAAGTAGTGAAAGCTGGTATGGGTTGTACTACAGCTATTGGTATAGGTGGAGACCCAATTATAGGGACATCGATGAAAGAGGCTTTAGAATTGCTAATGAATGATGATGAGACAGATGGTATAGTGATGATAGGTGAGATAGGTGGAGGAATGGAAGCTGAGGCAGCTAGATACATCAAAGCACACGGAACTAAGCCTGTAGTTGGTTTCATCGCTGGTGAAACTGCTCCGGCAGGACGTACAATGGGCCACGCTGGTGCTATTGTAGGTGGTGATGATGATACTGCTTCTGCTAAAAAAGCTATTATGAGAGAATGCGGAATACACGTAGTGGATTCGCCGGCTGGCATAGGAGCTAAAATGGCTGAGGTTATAAAATAATAATCTGAAAAAATAGAATAGATGAAGTCTCTCTGCATTAGCAGAGGGGCTTTTTTATTTTCCGGAGTAAAATAGTTCTGCTGCTTGTCCGTATTTCAATAAACTTTGACTGCTCTCAGCTACTTTTATATCATCTATGAAAAGTGAGAGAGTCATTTTTGTACTAACATTTGCTGAGTCGTGAAACATCGGTTCAACCACGTAGGCTATGTTATAAGGATGTTGAGTGATATCCTCGAATTGAAACTAATTGGTTTGCGTTTTCTGTAGATTCCGCACTCAATTGACCTACTAAGTTGTCATTTAAATAGATATTGAAAGAGCCAATATTGGCAGTGCTTTCTGTACCGAAAGTAAGAATATTACTATGACTTGCTGGATGAGAGAACGATTTGTTTTTCTTTACACAGCCGAGTAAAAAGATGCCAAGACTTAAGGTGAATAGGAGTTTTTTCATAAGGTAAAGATAGGAGAAAAAGATTTCACCAAAAAACGGGCAGCACATCATCTTTATCGTCATTTGTTTGCTCACTTTGATTTGGCCCAGCAAACTTATATCTGAATCCTATTTGAAATTGTGCTAGTTTCTCAGAGTATTTAGCATTAGAATGTTTGAACTTAGAGACAGAAGCAAAATTTTTGATTTCGGCATGAATGTTAAAATAACATGTAGCTGCTAACTTTAATCCAACGGTATAACCTGCTCCAAAGTCTTTTCTGCTTATTATGTGATTAGTGTTCTCTAATTGGCTAGTGTTGTGGTTAGAGAAAAGAGAGTCCTTAGCTTCTCTATTTGTGATGAATTCAATTCTGTTTTCAGTAGCAAAACGCAGGTCTAATCCAGCATATAATTTTATCCTTTTTGCAAAAACTCCAGTGCTGAAATTTATAGATGGATTATAGACAAACACGGACAACTTAGAAGCAGCACTATACTGAAACTGTTCCACTCGTGGAATATTGTCCCAAGTATACCAGTGTTTAACATCATAAAACCCTATGTTGTGGCATACTTCTGCTGCATTCAGAAATCGAATGTCAGTTTTTGTAAAAG
Source organism: Bacteroidia bacterium (assembly GCA_028339355.1). Classification (GTDB taxonomy): domain Bacteria; phylum Bacteroidota; class Bacteroidia; order NS11-12g; family UBA9320; genus UBA9320. Next base: position 107,898 of record JAOLBX010000003.1, on the reverse strand, counting down.
GTTTGAACACGAGACCAGCACTAAAACCTACGTCTGTTATTCTGATAGAGTTATGTTTCGTAGGGATGTTTTCAATAAATTCAATAGAATATTTCGAAGTGATTTCATTTATGATGGCTTCATTGTATGCTAAAAGTTTATCAGGATTATTTGAGTAGTAATAATTTGGGAATTGTAATCTAGATTCTACTCCGTGCAAATACCAATTCTTTCTAAGGAAGGTTACTTCTTTCACTTGAGCGTATGAGCTGTTTGCAAAAAGAACACAGGTCAGAATACAGGTGACTTTTAAAATCCTCATATATAATACTCAACGACTTGATCGTCTTTTCAAATATAAAGAATCGAAAATTAGAATACTTAAGCGAGTACAGGAACCTCACGAGGCGTCTCTACTTCTACCCGATCTATGATGGCTTTAAGATGCTCAGGTGTAGTACCACAGCAACCTCCTACGATATTCAAGAATCCACTGCTCGCAAACTCCCCTACTACCTTGCTCATGCCTTCAGGAGTCTCGTCGTACTCGCCAAACTCATTAGGTAATCCAGCATTAGGATGAGCGGATACTCTACACCAAGCTTTATCACTTAGTTCTTTGATAAATGGTCTCATTTGGTCTGCCCCTAGAGCACAGTTGAGTCCTATGCTCAATGGATTGGCATGGCTAACACTGTACCAAAATGCTTCTACCGTTTGTCCGCTGAGGGTGCGTCCACTCGCGTCAGTTATAGTGCCACTTATCATTATAGGAATTTCTTGACCTCGCTCTTCTCGTAGCTCCATTATAGCAAATAATGCCGCTTTGGCGTTTAGTGTGTCGGTTATAGTTTCGACAAGCAGTAAATCTGCACCTCCGTCGAGTAAGCCTCTTGCTTGCTCTTTGAATGCAGCGTGTAGTTGATCAAAATCAGTTGCTCTAAATCCAGGATTTGACACATCTGGAGACATAGAAGCCAGCTTGGTAGTCGGGCCCATCGATCCTGCTACAAATCGGGGTTTGTCTAGGTTTTGAGCTGTAAACTTATCTGCAGCTTTTCGAGCTATTCTGGCTCCAGCTACATTTATTTCATAAACCAAATCTTCCATATGGTAATCTTCCATAGAGACACTATTGGCATTGAATGTGTTGGTTTCTAAAATGTCTGCACCGGCTTCCAAAAATTCAGAATGGATTCCTTCTATAATATTGGGTTGGGTGAGACAAAGCAGGTCATTGTTTCCTTTTATAGAATGTGCATAATCTGCAAATCGAGTGCCTCTATAATCTTCTTCAGATAGCTTGTGCTTCTGTATCATGGTGCCCATAGCTCCATCTAAGAATAGTATTCGGTCTTGTAATAATTGTTCGATTTTGTGCATTGGTGCGAAGATAATGGTTAAAACGAAGTGATTTAATCAAACTTACAGTTTTATCTAAGTTTACATCACCATTACATTTATGTTTTCCTATTTTTGACCACTATGCACATTTATAAACCTACCCTAAAGAGTTTTTTATTATTACTCATTTCGTTTTGTACAATTAGTTCTTTTGCTCAAGGCAAAAAGACCGTTTGGGATAGTTTAAATATGGGAGGGGTTAAATTTAGAAGTGTAGGTCCTGCATTTATGACGGGTCGTATTGCAGATATTGCGATAGATCCCAAGGATGAGAGTCACTATTATGTAGGGGTAGCGTCTGGTGGAGTATGGGAGACCAAAAACTCAGGTGTGACTTTCCAGCCTATTTTCGATGGGCAAAAAGTGTATTCTATTGGGTGTATAACCATCGATGAAAACTCAGGAAATCTGTGGGTAGGAACTGGTGAAAATGTAGGTGGAAGACATATTAGTTATGGAGATGGGGTCTATCTGAGCAAGGATGGCGGTAAGTCTTGGGTAAACATGGGACTTAAGTCTTCCGAGCATATTTCTAAAATAATAGTACATCCTACCAATCCTAATATAGTATGGGTAGCTAGTCAAGGTCCACTATGGAGTAGTGGTGGTGAACGAGGTGTTTATATGACCACCGATGGAGGAAAGAAATGGAAACGAACTCTTGGAGATAGTGATTGGACGGGAGCTACAGACTTATTAATAGATAGCCGTAATCCAGATGTTTTGTATGCTGCCACTTGGCAGAGGCATCGCACAGTTGCCTCGTATCTTGGTGGTGGGCCAGAGAGCGGGGTTTATAAAAGTGTCAATGGAGGAAAAGACTGGAAAAAGTTGAAGTCTGGCTTGCCCGGAGGTAATATGGGAAAAATTGGTTTGGCTATTTCTCCTCAAAATCCTGATTTAGTATATGCCGCAATAGAACTCGATTTGAAAAAAGGTGGGTTCTATCGTAGTGCGAATAAAGGTGCAAGCTGGGTAAAGATGTCTGATATAGTTTCTGGGGGTACAGGTCCACATTATTATCAAGAAATATATGCAAGTCCACATCAGTTAGATAGAGTCTATTTTGCTAATAATTATCTAAAAGTAACTGATAATGGTGGTAAGTCTTTTCAGAATGTAGCCAATACATACAAGCACGTAGACAATCATACAGTCGTATTTAGAAAAAGTAACCCTGATTATCTAATGGTAGGAACTGATGGGGGAGTTTATGAGACCTTTGATCTAGCCAAGAACTGGCGACACATGAGCAATTTGCCAATTACTCAGTTTTACAAATTGGCTGTGGATGATGCAGAACCTTTTTATAACATATATGGAGGCACACAGGATAATAATACTCAGGGAGGACCTAGCAGAACAAATAGTAGAGCCGGTATTTCTAATGCAGATTGGAAAGTAGTCTTGGGAGGAGATGGTCATCAGCCCGCCACAGAACCAGGGAACCCTGATATTGTGTATGCTCAAAGTCAGCAGGGCTACTTTACCAGACTAGATATGGCATCAGGACAGCGAGTTAGTATAAGACCGCAGCCAGGTAAGGAGGACAATTTTGAACGATACAACTGGGATGCACCTATACTGGTAAGTGCACATAGCCGAAGTAGAATATATGTGGCATCACACCGATTGTGGCGGTCAGATGATAGAGGAGATACATGGATTGCAATGTCCGGTGATTTGACCAGAAACGAAGAGCGATTTAATCTACCTATCATGGGACGAAAGCAAAGTTTCAATAACTCATGGGATGTGTACGCTATGAGTACCTACAACACCATTACAAGCATAGCCGAAAGTCCGAAGAACGAAAATTTAATGTACATTGGTACGGATGACGGGCTTGTTCAAGTAACCTCCGATGGAGGAGCGTCATGGGCAAGTATAGATACCAAAAAGCTTCCGGGTGCCCCAGAGCGTGCTTATGTAAATGACATTAAAGCAGATTTGTTTGATGAAAATAAGGTGTATTTGGCACTAGATAATCATAAAAATGGAGACTATAAACCATACTTGTACGTAAGCACAAATCAGGGTAAATCTTGGAAATCTATAGGTGGTACTTTACCTGAAAATAATTATGTATGGCGAATAGTGCAGGATCATGTTAAGCCTGAATTAATGTTTGCAGGTACGGAGTTCGGATTGTTTTTCACTCCAAATGCTGGAAATACATGGAAACAATTAAAAGGAGGATTGCCAACTATATCGTTTAGAGATTTGGCTATTCAAAAGAGAGAGAATGATTTGGTAGCAGCAAGCTTCGGAAGAAGTTTTTACATACTAGATGACTACTCATTCCTGCGAAATGTTACTGAGGAAATGATAGAAAAGGAAGCGGATATTCTTCCGATGCGGGATGCGGATTTGTTTCTTCCTAAGAACGATGGAAGAGGAAAAGGGGGGTATCTAGGAGCTCAAAACTATGTGGCAAGTAATCCTGAGTTTGGTGCAGTGGTTACCTATTATTTGAGAGAAAGTCAAACGACATTGGCTAGCGAGCGGAGCAAAAAGGAAAAAGAACTGAATAAGAGTAAAAGTGATGTTGATTTTCCAGGATGGGAGGAGCTTCTTGCTGAGAAAAATGAGGTCAAAGAACAACATTGGCTGGTGATAAGAGATGCTGAAAGTAAATTAGTTAGAAAAGTGCAAGTGCCTTCAGGAAAAGGTTTTCACAGATATGCATGGGACTTGCGAGGAGAGAATCAGATGCCAGTAAGTAAAAGTGCCAAACCAAATGGTAATAAAGGTTCAGGGTTTTTAGTTGGTCCGGGTAAGTATTTGGCACAGCTATATCGCATTTTGGATGGTGAGGCCAAAATTCTAACGGACTCATTGGTGTTTAATGTAATACCCCTTTATAAAGAAACCTTGCCAGAAAAAAGCAAAGCAGAAAAAGAAGAATTTGCAAAACAATATACTTCTGTCTCTACAAAAAAGAGCTTATTAATGTACAAGTACAATGAAACGAAAAATCTAGTTTCAGCTATGGAAGTGTCAGCCAATCGAATAGGGCTTCCCACAGATGAGATAGAAATACAATTGGCTCAGTTACAGAAAGAAATATCAGCAATTGATGTCAGCCTAAAAGGAAATCCTTTGAAAAATAAAGTAGGAGAGAAGAATGCACCAACTCTAAATGAGCGAATTTGGGCAGCTGCAGGCTCATTGTGGGGCAGTACCTATGGGCCTACCACCACGGCTCTGCAAAGTCTGGCTATAGCGGAAGAATTGCTCGTAGACTTAGAAGTCAAGGTAAATGCATTGGAAGCTACATCAAGCAAATTATACACAGAACTTAGAAATGCTGGAGCTCCTGCCATTCGTGGAGCAGAGTAGAGTGGTTGAGGTAAGAAACTAGGCCTAGTATCCGTGGAGCTTTAGTCCGTCAGACTCCAACCGATTGACTTGTTTTTTCATTTTCTTCTGAATGACTTTAAAGTGGTGCTCGTCTTCTTTTGTTATAAAAGTGATTGCTTCACCTGAATTTTCAGCTCGTCCCGTTCTGCCTATGCGGTGTATGAAATCTTTTGGACCACGTGGTAATTCGTAATTGATAACGTGGGGAAGAAACTCAATGTCAATTCCTCTTGCCAATAAATCAGTAGCCACAAGAGCAGTCAAACTGCCATTTTTGAAAGTAATCATAGATTCATTTCTGCTTCCTTGACTTTTTTTACCGTGGATGGCTCGTGCTTTTATACCGTTTTTTTTGAGCTTGTCTGCTACTAGGTCAGCCTGATAGATGGATGAGGTAAATATGAGAACTTGTTTCATCTCTTTGGTTTTTATGAGATAACGAAGTAGCGGCCCTTTTCGCTCATCAGTCACTGTATAAGCCACCTGCTGTATTAGATCTATATTCAGCTCCTTAGGTGCAATATATATGACCAAAGGGTTATGCAGTAAGATGCGTTCTATGTTCTGTATATCTGGACTAAGTGTAGCTGAGAATAATAGGTTTTGTCTTTTTGTTGGTAGGAGAGATAGAATTCTGTCTAATTCGTCCTTAAATCCAAGGTTTAGCATTTTATCAGCTTCATCCAATACTAGTGTATCCACGCTATCAAGCTTCACAGCTTTGGCACGATAAAGCTCCAATAGCCTTCCTGGTGTAGCCACTAGTACATTCACATTGTGCATGGACATCATTTGTGGATTGATGGATACACCACCGTGCACCGCTTTAGACTTAACGTTGTACCTCAGACTTGCCCCAAAAGAGCTAAAAACATCGTCTACCTGCAGAGCCAGCTCGCGTGTTGGGACCAATACTAGCGTATTGATGTTTCTGCCACTTCCAGTGTTTTTGCCTTCTAGATTCATAAGGATGGGCAAAACATAACTAGCCGTTTTACCAGAGCCAGTTTGTGCTATACCTAGCACATCTTTGTGATCGAGAATGGCTGGAATCGCCTGCTCCTGAATAGGGTAGGGCTTAGTGTATTTCTGTTCTGCTAGGGCAGAAACTAAAGCAGGAGAAACTCCCAATGATGCAAAAGACATATTCTTAACTTAGTGCAAGGATAGGTGGAAGATTTAAAATTCTCTTTTTACTGGAGTATAAAAGGAATTTATGCGGTAACTAGAGATATAGTTATGCTCTATTAATCTCCCATACTTATGAGCGTGCTAAATCTAGTTTTTATTTTTAGGTATGTGATTTAATGGTCTTTTATATCCTATTTATAATCGACTATGAAATCTCACATGTATTTTACTTCCGGAGGACACCAAAACGACATCGTATCTATTCCGCAATCCCATTTTCTATTGCCATTTACATCGTGTAAGGTTGTAGTGCAAGGCTCGTCTAAGCCGGCACCGAGTCTCCAGGTTACAGCGGCATTTTGGTTATCGGTTATATTAAAACCGGTTAGTTTTTCACCAGCTACGTCAAGCTGGAATATACCATTAACCAGACGATGATTACCATCAGCACTAAAGTAGTTGGTATTAGAATCGATCCAAGATGTGTCGTTCAAATCGCACGGATCTTCGTAACTGCCCATAGTTTCTAATAATTCATAGGAAACAGTGGAGTCGGAAAGTAAAACGGCATAATGGTAAAATACATTTTTAAGAGATAATCGCACGCTTTTATATTCGCCAATGGGAATTTCTATTTCAGGAAAAGAGTAGTCCTCAAATAATAAATGTTCTCGATTGGTCACAGAGGTAAGACGGACCCAATCCTCAGCTATGTCTGGTTGACCTGCCTTAACCTCATTTTTTGATACCCAAACATCGCCAACACATAAATTTAAACTTATGGTTTTTGTAACTGTTTGATCACCAGTTAAGTCTGGATTGCTTTTTTTCTTTCCAAATTTTACTTCGTTAGAAAAAATGACCATAACTAAGGCTATGCTAGTTTTTTTCTGCCTTGTAAGCTCTGAAAATATTCCAAGATATTCACACGCAATTCTATCATTCAATTGGTATAAGTTGTGATCAGTTAAGTCGATTTTTATTCGAAGGGATTGAGTCTTACGTAGATTATAATAATGAAAATTTATACAAGGGAAATAATCAATTAGGAACACCCATTTTTCCCTTTGCCCTTATTCTTTCCGCTTTTCCTGTACTTCTCCATCCCTTGGTTATTAGGGTTGCCGTGTTTCTTGATAAATTTGTCAGCTTTGCCTTTGTAGCGTTTTTTACTAGGATAAGACTTTGAGAGAAGTGTGTTTATGAGGCCAGCTTGTTTCGTTCCATGCAATCTGTCCCGAATCCATTGCTTGTTTTCTTGCTTATACCAAAAGAAAAATCGATGTTGATTTTCTTTGTCTTTTTTGGTTTTAGGTACGTAGTATTCCTCTAGTCTGTAAGGGTGATAGCCAGAGTAATATATGACTGTGGCTACAGTCATAGGAGTAGGGGTGAAGTCTTGTACTTGTTCCAGCTGAAAGCCCATGTCCTTAGTCTCTGCTGCAAGATTTGCCATATCTTCTTCTTTACACGCTGGGTGACTAGAGATGAAGTACGGTATCAGTTTTTGGTTTAGACCAAACTTCTGATCTATCTTGTCATACATCTTCTTAAAACTGTGAAAATGCTCAAACTTAGGCTTTCTCATCACCTTAAGCGTATCGTCTGATGTGTGCTCAGGAGCTACTTTTAGTCTACCGGAAACGTGACGAGTCTGGAGCTGCTCCATATACTCTGTCATATCTTTTTGGTCTCCTTTTTTATTATATGATTTGGTGAGTAAATCATATCGAATACCTGATCCTACAAATGCCTTTTTGATTTTAGGATTGGCATCTATCTTCTTGTACAAATCCGTCATTGGCTTGTGACTTGTGTCCAAATTATCGCAAACAACAGGGTGAATACAACTTGGCGTACTGCACTTATCGCAGATAGACTGTACCTTACCTTTCATCTTGTACATGTTGGCACTAGGGCCAGCTATATCACTCAGATAGCCTTTGAAATCAGGCATATTGGTCACCGCTTCTACTTCCTTTAGGATAGATTCCTCAGAGCGACTTGCTATGAACTTGCCTTGGTGGGCAGATATAGTACAGAAGCTACAGCCACCAAAACATCCACGGTGCGTATTGATACTGAATTTAATCATATCAAAAGCAGGAATGGGTCCTTTTTTATTGTACTTAGGATGTGGCAGTCGAGTATACGGTAGGTCAAAAGCAAAATCAATTTCCTTTTCAGTCATTGTTTCAAATGGCGGGTTGATAATTAGATTTTTGTCAAACGTATTTTGTATAATTCGCTTAGCCTGTACACTGTTACTCTCTTGTTCTACAAACTTAAAATTAGAAGCAAACGCTTTTTTGTCCACCAAGCAAACCTCGTGGGCATTTAGCTCGATGTCTTTCCAGTGTTTGTTTTTAGGAATGCCATCTTCCACTCGTCGTTGATAAGCGGTTTGTTTTACCATTGTTAGCTGGTGAAATGGTACTCCTTTATTAAGCAATTGAAGTATCTCTCGCAATGGCTTTTCTCCCATTCCATAGACCAATAGGTCAGCACCACTAGACTCTAGTATGTTTGGCATCAACTCATCTTTCCAGTAGTCGTAGTGCGTGACTCTACGCAATGATGCTTCTATACCACCTGCCAATATGGGCACATCAGGGTACAGATCTTTTAGTATCTTGGTGTAAACAGTAAGTGCATAATCTGGTCTTAGTGTATTAGACCCTCCAGGTGAATACGCATCATTTGATCGTCTACGCATACGAGCCGTGTAGTGATTTACCATAGAGTCCATGTTGCCGCTTGTCACAGCAAAGAACAATTTTGGTGCTCCTAGTTTCTTAAAATCACGTAAATCGTCTTGCCAATTGGGTTGTGGGATGATGGCTACTCTAAATCCTTCACTTTGAATAATACGGCCTATTACTGCAGCTCCAAACGCTGGATGATCGATGTACGCATCTCCCGTTATCAGGATGACATCTAGTTCACCCCATCCCCTTTCTTCTACCTCTTTTTTGGTAATGGGTAGCCACGCGGACAATGGACGTTTTGTAATAGACATTTCTGCAAAGGTAGTTTTAATGTGTAGAGCTACTTAATGTAGATTTTATCGATTTTCAATTCGAAGCTTTCTGCTTTTTTATTTCCTATCAAAAATGCAATCTCTTCTATTTGAGAGTGATTGAAGTTGGGAATAGATAGTTTCCGTCCTCTGAAACTTGGATACATATTCTTAAATGGGATTTCTATGGTTTGCCACTTCCCACTGGTTTCGAACTCGTAAATGTAAGAGTGGTACTGATTTATTTTATCTTTAACTCTAAACTGAAAATTTTTACCGTCTCCTTTTACTTGTAAAACCACTTTGTTGGCATTTTCTACCGATATGTCATTAAAACGGTAGCGGAGAGAAGAAAATCCTCCATTGTTTTCTAGAGATACTATACCGGAGAATACGCCATGGCCTTCATCGTCTAGCGTCAATTTACCTTTCGATAGTCCGCCCATTACCCCATCATCTACTATTCTCCAGTTATTGGTAGATTTACCTTTTTGAAAATCATAAACGCTGGTAATTGTCATAAGCCAAATAGATAGAAAGGTGAGAAATATGTTCATTTAGAAAAGAACAAGTAAGAAGTCGATTTAGTTTAGAATGCTGAGCAATAGATCTGGAAGGATTAATTTTTTATCAAAATGTACCAATTCAATGAAGTTGCAATACAAAGCCAAATGAAATATGGTGCGATGAGTAAGCTTAGAGTGCCTAGAGTATCCCAATTGCCAAACAAGAAATAACCTACTAGGACAGTGAGAGCTATGATGACGATAAGAGCAGGAAGAGTCATATGGAAATTAAAGAATAGTGGATTCCACCCCACGTTAAGCACAAATTGTAAGGCGAATAATGCCCATACCATCATTTCATTCTCAGCCTTCAGCCAATAGGCCATGTAGACGCTGAAGCATATCATGATAGTTGTCCATGCTGCACCAAACACCCATCCTGGAGGCGTCCAAGGTGCTTTATTTATTCCTTGATAATACGTGCTACTTGGGCCTTCGCCCATTAGAAATCCGCCTATGCCTAGAGCAGTAAAATTGATAACTAGGAGGATGATTATATTTTTTGTGAACGGTGACATAATTCAAATCTAATAATTCAAATCGAGTTGTAACGAGGAATACCTGCTCTTTCAATTAGAGAATGTGGCTTGAGCTCTGTAGTGATATCTAAATCAACAGATTATAATATTTCCTTTGGCAGGATTTTTCGAGTCCAAGTTTTTATTCTTTTTACTTTACCTACCTCAGAATCTGGGTTGAAATCCAAGGTGGTTTCCCACGAATTTCCTGGGCTGAATTCTATTTCCATTCCATCAGCGACTCCTTTTGCTATTTGTTCTGAGTGCACCACTACAAAACATTCGGTATTCAGGTTTGCACTTCTTGGGTCTAAGTTAAACGTGCCTATGACCGTTGTTTTATGGTCTACTACCATGGATTTAGCATGCAAACCAAAGGTTGGTTTATTCTCCAATGTTCCTTGCAGTTCTCCTGTCATTATTTTAGTGCGTTCAGCTGCGTCCGGTCGAAATTCAAATATTTTTACCCCAGTATCTAGGAGCTTTTCTCTGTCCGATTGGTAACTGCTGAAAGCCTCTACGTTGTCTGTAGAAGCAAGGCTATTGGTAAGGATTCGTATTTTTACTCCTCTATCAATTGCTTCTTTGAATAGTGTCCGACTTAGTTCGGTAGTGATAAGATACGGTGTTTGTATATCTATCGTTGATTTAGCGTCTTGCACCAACTTTATTAGTGCACTTGTAGTGATGCCGCCACCTCCTAAACCACTCTTGCCATCATTTTTTCCTGGAAGGTCGGTAATGAATTTTACATCGTCTAGCCAAATGAGTTTGCCGGATTTGCTAATAGAGTTAAAAGTTGAAGGGAGGTGTTTTATTCTTGTTCTTACCTGAGGCCAAAAATTTTCTGGGTTACAAGCATATTCGTGTAGTTTTTCAAATGGGTTTTCTGGAGCAATGGTTTCTGATTCGCTTTCAATTAGGTTGGTCACGTTTGTCGTTAGATCACTATTCCAAAATTCTTCGAACGACTTGCTCACACTCTTTGTTTCCTTACCTAATAGCAAGATATCTCTATCTCTAAAGTTGTATTCGTGGTCATAGTCAAAATATTCGTCTGCGATATTACGACCGCCAGTTATGACAACTTTGCCATCTACAATCAATGTTTTGTTGTGCATACGTTGATTTGCAGAACGAAAATCTGTCGTGAATTTTTCTATTTTCTTGAAAACATTTTTACCTAGATTAACTCCGGGGTTATATATTTTTACGGTAATATTCTTGTGAGAAGCAAAGGTGAGGACGTCTTCTATATCTGCATCTACCATTATGTCATCTACGATGATTCGCACCTTAACTCCACGATCTGCTGCTCGCACTAAATAGTCACAAGCTATAAGTCCTACATTATCAGTAGAAAATATAAAATACTGAATGTCAATTGTTTGCTCAGAATACTCGCTCAGCCATGCTCTGGCCACCATAGACCCGCTGCCATCTTCGAGCACATACACACCTGTCTTTTCCTTCATAAGAGGAGCTAGGTCTTCTAGTTCTGATGAGAGCGATATGCTGTCGTTCCTATGTATTTGAGAGCAAAAATCCGTTGCCATGGATGCTTGATTTTTTTCGGATTGAGAGCACGAAGCTAGAAGAAGGATGCTTGCGAGGGTTATGTATAGTTGTTTCAAGGTTTTTTTTAAAAAATGTAAGTTATCTCTGATTGTAAGGGTGTTTTTATAAAATGTAAATAGTCTATACTAGGGATAAAAGTAATATCTTCTGAGTATAAATTTCATTGCTGACAATTTTCTTCGTTTCGGTTGTGTGATTTCTTGCCCTCATAACGTTCGACTTGTATGTTCTAAAATGATTCGGGAATGATTTGATTTAGAGCGGATACTCCTTCCTTTACTGTATTTCTATATTTTCGCATTACAATATGAATGCAGACATTGCCATAGTAGGAGGGGGAATTGTGGGGCTAGCCACTGCCTATCACCTTACACTTAAATATACCGATAAAAAAATTGTAGTCTTAGAAAAAGAGAGTGAAATCGCTCATCACCAGACAGGGAATAATAGTGGGGTCATTCATTCTGGATTGTACTATAAGCCTGGGAGTCTCAAAGCTAAAAACTGCATCGATGGATATCATATGCTACTGGAGTTTTGTGACGAAAACAACATCAGCTATGATTTGTGTGGCAAAGTAGTGGTGGCTACCGAAAAATCGGAGCTAGGTAGACTCAGAGACTTGTACGATAGGGGTCGAGAAAATGGTCTCGAAGGACTGGAAATGTTAGGCCAAGCTAGATTGCGTGAGATCGAACCTCATCTAGCGGGAATACAAGGCATACGTGTACCACAAACAGGTATTGTCAATTACGTAGATATTTGTAACAAATTAGCGGAAAAAATAGAACAAAACGGTGGGGAAATTCACCTGAACACAGTCGTAAAATCCATAGAGGAAAAGGACGATGAAGTGCAGATAGTGACCAACAAAAGTTTTGTAGAGTGCCAGATGATGGTGAATTGTGCAGGACTCTACTCGGATAGTGTGGCTAAAATGCATCTAGGAGATATAGATACCAGAATTATACCTTTCAGGGGAGAATACTACGAACTGACCGCAGAGGCTGAGCATCTAGTGAAACACCTTATTTATCCTGTTCCAGATCCAGCGTTTCCTTTTTTAGGGGTGCATTATACACGTATGATTGGAGGAGGCATAGAGGCAGGTCCCAATGCCGTATTTGCGTTTAGAAAAGAAGGATACAAACGTACCGATTTTGATTTCAAAGAGTTTTTTGGTAGTCTTATGTGGCCTGGTTTTCAGAAGGTAATGCTGAAATACTGGAAAACGGGTCTAGGCGAGATGTATCGTTCTTTCTCAAAAAAATCATTTACCAAGGCACTGCAAAGACTCATTCCAGAAATAAAAGAAGAAGACCTAGTAGCAGCTCCAGCAGGGGTACGAGCTCAGGCCTGTGATCGAACAGGGGGCTTACTAGACGATTTTAAGTTGGTCACTGAGAAGCGTGCCATACACGTAATAAATGCACCAAGTCCTGCTGCTACATCAAGTCTAAGCATTGGCAAGACCATCGCCGGAATGGTAGACCTATAAATGAAGTATCCGCTACTTCTATTAGTCGTTTTAGCGATACTAGAGAGCCATGCTCGAGTGAGGTATGATGTGATACCAACTGATAGTACTTTGCCGATTTCACATATAGACGAATTGGATAGTCTAGAAAGCTTCAATGGTGTCACTTACAAACCTGGACAAGCAAGTATAGTCATTTATACATTTAGAGGCTGTAAGCCATGTGCAGTGTTGGCAAAGGAGCTCAACAAAAAGATAAAACAAGGACAGATAGCGGCAAATGAAGTAGTGTATGTGAATAGCCATGTGATGGATCGAGACAAGCTAGAAGATCACCTAAATTCAAATGATTATATATCACCGTACAATGTTACGAAGAAGTATTCCGACACGCTAGTAAGCAGCTATCCAAGAGCGGAAGCCTTTGACAGTGCTGGGAAGAAGCTCTGGAGTCAAGATGGATATTCTCCATTATTGATCAGAAGAATAAAGAAACACCTAAAGTAGCACGCTACCAAAGTAGAATGCTATAATGAGAACGATGACTACCTTCATAAATGTTCCGGTAATAAATCCTAAAAAGGACCCTTTGGCTGATTGGATGGCTACTTGGTTGGATTGACCAGCATTTTTTTCTCCTATATAAGCACCGATAAGCGGGCCAAGCAATATACCAAATGCTCCTAGTCCTCCACTGAAAAATGTGAGCAATACTGCTACGATAAGTCCGATGGTACTACCTCGCGAGCCTGCTTTGGTTCCTCCAAATTTTTTGGTGCCCCAGATGGGCAAGTAATAGTCCAATATGTTAATAACTAGAGTAATAACTCCAAGTGCTATGAGCCATGTATAATTATTGGTGAGCAGGATTTCTTTAGCTGAATCATGAAGTAAGAGTAGCAAGAGTGCTCCGTATGCAAGCGGTGGTCCTGGTAGGGCAGGAAGGATGCTTCCTACAAAACCAATAATGATCATTATGATTCCTATAATAATAATTGCTAATTCCATAATACGAACTTAGACATAAGTCAATATTTATCGACCTACAAGGCAAGAAAGAAAAGTGGTTGTTAGCTAAAGTGCGGAAAGAAGAATGTAGATACAAAGTACATTGTAACTAGTACGATAAACACAACTTGAAAGTTTGAACTTGCAAGAAGCTTGGTGTTATTGCTTGCAGAGTCTCCTTCAGTGACTATTTTTTTTTCTGCTAAGTAAGTCCCTACACCAACAATCACAAAAAGTATTGGAATGATAAACAATACTGCCATCATGTTGTCTCTAGCGTGAGAGTTGAACAATGCCAAAACCAAAGCTCCTAATGATAAGATAGCTCCTGGTAGTTTAGGTAACTGAGTACCTCCCATAGCCGAACCTAAAATTAATACACCTAATACGATTAATATGTTTTCCATTTTTTTGTTTTGGTTTTTTGTAGAGTGCAAAAATCAAACATTAATGGAATATGCCAAGTATGAAATGAAGTATTTTTACACTTGAAGTTCCCTTTTCGTTTGTATGAATGAAAATATCAATCGTAAATACAAGGTAATCAAATTATTATGTGTGATTTTATATGAAGTCTAAATAATAATTTAGTACTTTACAAACGTATGATAAAAGTAATGTTTGTATGTCTTGGCAATATTTGTCGTTCGCCTATGGCTGAAGCGATACTGGCTCACAAAGTATCGCAGAATAACCTATCAAATTTTCACATAGAAAGCTGTGATACAGCTGGTTATCATATAGGTGAAGCTCCAGATTATAGAACAACAGCGGTGGCAGAAAAACACGGCTTACCCATCAATCACAAAGCACAGCAGCTTATGCCTTCGCATTTTGATGAGTTTGACTATCTCATAGTGATGGACCAGAGTAATAAGCAAAACGCCCTTAAAGTAGCTCGCAGTGCTTCGTAGTATGAGCTTTTTTTGATGAGAGATTTTGATACCATAGATAACGGGAGCGAGGTTGCAGATCCGTGGTATGGAGATAGTTCAGATTCTGAAATGTGTTATCAAACATTGGATAGGTGTATCACTGAGTTTCTTCATTTTTTAGTAGAAAAACATAAGCGGTCAGTATAGTAATTTTCAAATGAGTAATTTTGCAGGGGTATGAGAAAAATCATAATCGCATTGCTGTTTGTGTCTGTATATGCTGTAGGGCAAACCACTACGGACACCATCACGTTTATGCAATACAATCTGCTGAACTATCGTAACGTTACAACTTACTGTTCGGCATCCAATAATAACCCTACTTCCAAAGAAGGGTATATGAGAACAATAGTGAGCCATGTGATGCCAGATCTCATAGCTGTAAATGAGCTAGCGGGAGATGGAGGTACTGCTGCCAATAGGCTGCTTACCAATGCACTCAATAAAGGTGGAAGAAACTATTACAAGCAATGCAACTATGCTGCAAACTCAAGCTTGTGCAATATGCTGTATTACAACAAGAATAAGTTTGTGCTAGCTAAACAAGATAAAATAGAGCGAAGTGCTAACAACTCTTTTCTGGTGCGTCTCATAGATGTATATACTTTGTATTATTTGGATGAAGAGATGTTGGAATCGGGAGATACAACATACATGACTGTGTATGTAGCTCACCTAAAAGCCGGCAGCACTAGCTCAGACAAAGCGGAGCGAAAGGAAATGACCGATGCTGTGATGAAGTATCACGAAGAAAACTATAGTACTTCAAATTACATCATTTCGGGTGATTTCAATATAAAGACGAGTTCGGAGCCGAGTTACAAAGCTCTGCTAGAAGCTAGCAACGCATCTCTTCGTTTTTACGATCCTATAGCCAGGTCTGCTTCTTGGAACAACAACTCATTGTACTCCTCGGTACATACTCAGAGTACGCGTACGAGTGGTGGATGTGCGAGCACTGGAGGCATGGATGATCGATTTGATTTTGTACTGTGTGGCAAAGAAATATTGGACAATACACGTGGGATACACTATGTGTCGGGAAGCTATACTGCCGTGGGCAATGAAGCGAGGCACTTCAATAAGAGCATAATAGAAGGAACGAATAATTCTGTACCGGCCGATGTGCTCAGTGCATTGTACAATATGAGTGATCACCTACCTGTAAGTATCAAAATGGCAGTTACTCGCACTTTAAGCTCGGTTTCTGAAAGCCGTATCGATAATTTCTTGATCGTAACTAATCCCGTGAATAATATAATGCATTGGAAAATGCAATTGCCACAGAATGGGAAGCTGCAAGTGCGAAATATTCAGGGTCAACTCATACACGAAGAGTTAGTCTCTCAATCAAATCAATGGATACAGACGGATGTGTCTCATTGGGCCAAAGGAACCTACTATGTTTCTTTCTTGGCAAACAATGAAGACATACTAAGAAGAAAAATAGTGAAGATGTAGGTTACAGCTTTTCTCCAAGCATCGGTATGGCCTTTCTATGAGTCTATAGTGCGATAGCACTACACACGAAAACTACTAAAGCCAGAAAGAATAAATATCCGCCATCGCCTTGTACTTCTATACCCAATACAGTGATGTGTGATACTATGGCACCACCTATAACTCCAAGTGCCACTCCAGCTCCTGCCCAGGCGGTGCTAGGAATAAGCAATAGTAAAGATGCAATGAGCTCCGCGATACCACTTCCTATTCTCCCGATGTGTTCTATTCCCAATGTCTCAAAAATATAGATACTTTCTGGAGCTCCAGAGAATTTAAAGTACAAGGTCTGAAGCATAATAGCTGCTGGAATAAGGCGTACAAGAAAGGGAACGTATTTTTTCATAGAGGAATAAACGAGGAGAGGATACATTCCTTATATAAATAGTGCCAAAACGAAAAAATATAGCTAAAGCTATTTTCGACATAATAGCACCATCTCATTTGATCTCCAGTATAAACTAATTGTGTGCAGTGTTTCCGAATAAGGAATTGAATAGCTTAATAGAGTCCTGGCCAAAATGCATCCTCTAAATGGGTTACTTCTGTTTTGTATTGGTTTTTGATAATGGAGATGATGTCATACCGAACATTACAGTTCATATCCTTGTCGATCATATAGTCTTCGGTAGCTTGAGCGAGCATATTTATCTTTCCTGTACCTACGGCCTCTTCAGGGTTACCATATTGCGAGGTCTCGCGGGTTTTTACTTCTACTATTATGAGCAAGTCATCTTGCATAGCCACGATGTCTACCTCAGCTCGCTCACTTCTGTAGTTTCGAGCGAGTATCTTGTATCCTTTGCTACTAAGGTGTGCTGCTGCTATATCTTCCCCTTCTTTGCCGAGTTGTTGTTTGTGAGTGCTCATTTCATTCGGAGATGACGGAGGTACGATTTAAGGTAGCTGATTTTTCAACTCTTGTATGGCGAGAAATGCCATCAGGCCGCTTCCGACTTTTAAAGATTTTTCGTCTATATCAAAAGTAGGTGTATGCACCATGCTTGTTTTGCCTTCGGCCTCATCGCGAGTACCTAGTCTGTAGAAACACGCAGGTATCTCTTGACTAAAGTAGGCGAAATCCTCTCCTGCCGGCCAGAGTTCAAGATCTTCCACATTTTCCTCTCCTAGGTATTCTACTGCCCATTTGCGAGCACTTGCAGTTAGGTCTTCGTTATTCATCAAAAATGGATACCCCTTGCGAACTTCTGCCTCACATTTTGCACCGTGAGCTTCTGCTATGTCGTTGCACATCTTTTCTATCAATGTGTGTGCAGAGGCTCTCCATTCTTCGTCGTATGTACGAAAAGTTCCCTCCATATGTACCTCATCCGGTATCACATTAGTGGCACCATTTGCTATTACCTTGCCAATACTTAAAACCGTAGGGATGCTGGGTTTAGCTCTACGGCTAGGTATGGTTTGTAGCTGTGTTATGATTTGTGCGGCTACCATTACAGGATCTATATTCTGATGAGGGTGGGCACCGTGTCCACCTTTCCCTATTACCTTGATGTGTATTTCATCAGCACTAGCCATATACAATCCTGAGCGAAAACCTACCTTGCCAGCATCTATCAGTGGCATCACGTGTTGGCCGAGTATTTTTTCCACCTTAGGATCTTGGAGTACGCCATTTTTTATCATTATGCTTGCTCCACCCGGTAGACGTTCTTCTCCTGGTTGGAATATACATCGTATGGTACCCTCAAATTCATCCTTTAACTCATCCAGAATACGGATAGCCCCAAGTAAACAGGTAGTGTGCACATCGTGACCACATGCGTGCATTACTCCTTCGTTCTGAGACTTGTAATCTGTAGTGTTTTTTTCAAAAATAGGAAGGGCATCTATGTCTCCACGTAGAGCAATGACCTTACTCGCGGGATTATTTCCTTTTATATCTATAAAACCACCAGTCTCAGTGATGGCCTGTAAGTCATATCCATTTTCTTTGAGTTTAGAAGCTATGAACTTGGTGGTTTCATATTCTTCGAAACTAAGTTCTGGATGACTATGTAGGTGCCTGCGAGTAGCTACCATATAATCAAAATATTGCTCTGCCAGTTGTTTTATCCTTTCAGAAAGGTTCATTTGGCAAAGGTATGAAGATTTCCTTTAGCTCACGGTTGCAACCGTGAGCTATAATATTGTTTATTTGTAGCTACCAATGATTCCACCGCAGGTTATAGACAAGATTTTTGATGTAGCACCCATAGAAGAGGTGGTGGGAGAGTACGTTACGCTGAAACGTGCTGGAGCCAATTATAAGGGGTTATGCCCTTTTCATGATGACAAGAGCCCCAGTATGAGTGTGTCTCCTAGTAAGGGGATTTTTAAGTGCTTCAGTTGCGGACAAGGGGGCAATATCTTTCAGTTTATCATGGAGCACGAAGGATTGTCGTATCCCTTGGCTATTAAGCATCTGGCAGATAGGTACAATATTCCTATAGAAGAGGAAGATATTGACGTAGACGAACTGCAAGAGGAAGCTCGAATAAAAGAGGGTGTCTATGTATGCTTGGAATTTGCCAAAAAACATTTTTACGAGAGATTAAATGACAGTCAAGATGGAAAGGTGGTCTACAAGCCATATCTGACCGAAAGAGGAATAAATCAACAGACTATAGATAAGTTTCAGATAGGGCTGAGTGGTACAGAAAAATCTCATCTGCTCAATGAAGGACTCAAAAATGGTTATACCGTGCAGCAGCTTTTTGATGCTGGACTAGTAAAAAAAATAAATGAGGATCAGGGAATAATAGAAAGTAATCTTCGAGATACATTCATAGAGCGTATCGTCTTTCCTATATACAATGTGAGTGGCAAAGTGCTTGGTTTTGGTGGTCGTATTATCAAGAAAGATACCAAAGCTCCGAAGTACCTAAATAGTCCAGAAACCATAGTTTACGAAAAACGTAAACAGTTGTATGGGCTAAGTATCAGCAAAAATCAAATTAGAAAGTCGGATCAAGTATTTCTGGTAGAGGGATACATGGATGTGGTGAGTCTAAATCAGAGTGGAGTAGAAAATGTAGTGGCTGCAAGTGGTACAGCATTTACAGAAGAACAAGCTCGCTTGCTGAAGCGTTTTACGCACAATATCACCATGCTTTTTGATGGTGATGTAGCAGGTGTGAATGCTAGTTTAAAGCACATTAGTACACTTCTAGAAGCAGGACTCAATGTGCGTGTAGCATTATTTCCTGAGGGGGAGGACCCGGATAGTTTTATTCAGAAACGCGGCACTGCTGAGTTTCAAAGTTATGTTAGTGAAAAAGCTCAAAATTTCATTGAGCTAATATCCGAAATTAAGCTTGGTGAGAATAAACATGACCCAATAAACAAAGCAGAAGCTGCAAGAGCAATTGCAGAGAATATAGCTTCTATACCTGACCCGCTGAAACGAGCTGCTTTTATCAATGAAACGGCAACATCACTTGAGATTCCAGAGCGAATTCTTATTGACGAAGTCAATAAATTTAAGCTAGACAACAGAAAACAAAAGGAAAGAGAGACACGAAGAGAAGCTCGACAAGAAGAACGAAATATAGCTGATGGGCCACCTCCAGGTTTTGACTATGTGCCTGATTTTACGGAATTCAAATCTCCAGAGGCCCTAAACGTAGATAAGGTAAATTATCAAGAACTAGAATTGTTGAGAAACCTAATACTATACGCAGATAGAGAGTTTGACGAGGAGCAGAATGTGGCACAGTTCATTTTCAAGGAACTAGAAGAAGATGAGATATGGCCAATGGACGACGAGTACTCACTTATTTTTAAGGAAGCCTTGGAGTACCTTACAGAGGACAACGTGCTCAACGAATTGTACTTTATTCGAAATCCTAAAACGAGTAAAATAGCAGCAGATGCTCTCTCTGTTAAATATAGTTTGAGCAAAGGATGGGAAGAGAATTTTGAAAAAATAGTTAAGACCGATGAAGATAATTATAAGCGTCAAGTAGTGGAAAATCTGAATTATGTGAAATTGAAGCACATTGATATTTTGATGACCGAAAACCAAGAAGGATTGAAAACGGCAGAGACTGAAGAGGATATCTCTATTTATCAGAATGTGCATACCAATTTGCAAGAGATTAGAAAAAAAATAACAGATCAAATAGGAACAGTAATATTAAGATAATGATAAGAGGAGAATGGATATTTCACCTTTGTAGAAATGCATTAAGACAACCCTTGGGGATTTTTGTAAAGAAAATTCATTTTGATGGAACGAAGAACTTTAGTAAAGGAATGCCGGTGCTCTTAGCGTGCAATCATCCTAATTCTTTTTTAGATGGAGTGATATTGGGGCATTTTACTCGCCGTAGGGTGTATATATTGGCTAGAGGAGATGCTTTCAAAAAGCCTGTTGCTAATTATATACTTCGTGGCATGCGTTTGCTGCCTATTTTCAGGGCGAGAGATGCAGATGCAGAAACAGCACGTAAAGGAAATGCAGAAACTATGGATGAGCTCTATAAGCGATTTAGTAATAATGATTCTGTTCTTATTTTTAGTGAAGGAATAGCATACCCCGAGAAGGCCGTTCGGCCAGTAAAAAATGGCACTGCAGGTATCGC
Organism: Bacteroidia bacterium; assembly: GCA_028339355.1. GTDB lineage: Bacteria > Bacteroidota > Bacteroidia > NS11-12g > UBA9320 > UBA9320. The sequence continues at coordinate 86,834 of JAOLBX010000003.1, read as the reverse complement.
TATAGAAATGGCAAAAAGAAGCAATTTTACTATGGATTTGCATGTTGTTCCTACTTCGCTCAATTATTCTAAGTTTTGGACTTTGATGCAAACAGTGCATGTTACCTATCATGAACCTATTCCTGTATTGGAGTATATAGAGATGATAAAGAACGATGAAAAAGAGTTCACAAACATGGTCACGAGTACGGTGAAAAATAGTTTTGATTCTAATGTAGTGGTAACAAAAGGTGAGTATGTTGATGAGAAAGAGATGGTACATACAATGATGCTCAATGAGAATTATAAACCAGTTTCTTATCGCATAATGGATAGCTGGGAGTTGTCAATAGAAAAGGCTAATAAAATGGGAGCGGAGTTGGCTGATAAGGTAGCCAATTACAAAAAAGCTCTAAAGACCCACAATGTTTACGATTCCAATGTAGGAGACAAATCATTTGATTTTTTGTCGGCAATAATTGCAATTTCTACGTTGTTTTTTAGCTTACCAGTGTATTTAGTTTGGTTATTTTTCTGGAAACTAGCAGACCGGTATGCTAAACGCAAGTTTAAAAGTGTAGTCTTTTGGGACTCTGTAAGAGCAGGTGTTGGTATGTTTCATGCTATTATCATTACTGTCATACTTGCTATTCTTACTGCAAATTTTTATCCATCATACTGGTGGATACTGCTCACCACAGCAGGTATTTACGGGGGTATTTGTTGGTATAGATTTATAGATTCATTTCCGCACTTATGGAAAGAGCTTACATATTTAGGTTTAACGGATGAAGTAAAAGCCGATCTTACTTCTCAGCGAGAAGCAATTATTTCAGAATTAAAGTAGTGTTCACTCTCTATCGAGTTATCACTATTTTTTGTATTCTTTTATTAGAACCATTTAGAATTTCAACAAAGTAGGTTCCACTCTTCAAGTGGCTTACACTTATTTCATTTTCACTGCTGTCGAGCAATTTCTCTCCCAAGGAATTGTAAAGATTTACACTATCAAGTTTTGAAGAAATGTGAATTCTATCTGAAGTTGGGTTAGGATAGATACCTATTTCATTCAATTGTTTGTCTGCGATAGATACTGCAATGTTATCAGCTAAATCTGCTGTCCATATACCTCTACCGTGGGTGTATATGAATAGCTTTCTGTCTGAATTTCGAAGTCTTACCTGATCTACTGGTACATTCGGTATTCTATCTTCTTTGTTCCAACTAGCTCCATTATTTACAGATGTATACAAACCAAAGTCGGTGCCCACAATTATATGAGTACTCATCTGTGGATCTACTTCTATCCAGTTCACAGGTAAACTCTCTGGCAAACCTTGTCCTATGTCTTCCCAAATAGGCTCTTCGGTGTCAGCATCTATTACCCTCCATATTCTACTTTTGTTTCTTATGTTGGTAAGGCCACAATATATGGTTCCCTCATCATTCGGGTCCACTTCTATACATCCTATCATACTTCCCAAAAAGTTAGGATATTTGGTGGTCCACAGACTTACTTCTTGATTTGATTCTGTTGTTGCTGCGTTATCCACTCTGTATATTCTAGATGAACTCCCTCCGATGTACGCTATAGGGTCATCGCTGTTACTTAAACCAACAGCATAGCTGTCTCCCAATAAATCTGCAGTAAGTGCTGTCCAAGTTAACCCTTTATCGGTAGAGCGGTAAGTTGCTCTTCTGGTAGGTACGTAAAGCTGGTTGCCATCGAGCATGTTTACTTCAAACGGACTGATAAACCAAACTCCCTCATCTCCACCAACTTGATTTTTTATATAGCCGCTTATTCTTTTAGAACCTGATGCATCTTGACGATACATGTTGAGATTTTGAGTAGAGACATAACGCACGGTCTCATCTTGTTGGTTTACAGCACAAAAAGCTCCATCGGAGTGCATGATTCTGCTGAAACTTTCAGCTCCTTTGTTAGAGTACTGTGTCCCATTGTCTTGAGTACCCCCTATGATCGTCTCTCCAGTAGGATAATATCCTCCGGCATAAAATTGAGTTATGTTTAAACCATTGTTTAATGAGGTATAAAGAGACATAAAGTTTTTATTCATACGATGAATACCGCCGTCATTGCCTAACAAGAATTTTGTGTCGTCATACCACGTCACCTCATGGTAGTCAGAGTGAGGGTTTGCCATGTCCTTCCAGGTATTTCCTCCATCTGTGGTATACTGAGGGTTGGTGCTGCTGAGGGACAATACAAAATTAGAGTCTCCCGGTGCTACTGATAATTTGAAGCAATACCAAGAGTAAAGATAGTTAACATCAGGCGTTGTTTTCTTGGTCCATGAGATACCTCCATTGGATGTTTTGTACAATCCTTGTAATGCATTTCTGCTAGAGGTGGTTACTTGGGCGTACATTACGTTTGGGTAATCTTTACAGTAATCAAAACTTGTTCTACCGTATCCACTGGTCGGCCAGTCACCGCCATTAAGCCTTGTTACAGTCAGGTCATTTTCATCTATTTTTATAATGCCCAACCCGTTAATAGCTGCCATAATAGTGCCATTCTCAAATACAGACAGCTCGTAAACTCTAGCTGAAGTAGCATAAATACGAGAAAACGAATCGCCTGCATCAGTGCTACGCCATATTCCACCTCCTGTAGTTGCTACATAGATGGTGCTGTCTTTAGTAAGTGAATGTTCTACTTCCCATATTCCATTCAGAGCACTAGTATTCGTATGTTCCAAATGCTCAAAACTCTTAGCCCCGTCGGTAGATTTAAAAAGCCCAGCTCCAGTTACAGCGTCTACATTTCCTGCTGATTCACCTGTACCATAGTAAAACAAATTTTTATCAAAAGGACTCTGAGTAATAGAAGTTACTGCTAGAGTTGCGGCAAAATCATTTGCAGGTCCCCAAGATGCCCCGTTGTCATTACTCGTCCATACACCTCCAGATACTCCAGAACCCACTAGATGATTTGGGTCAGAATGGTCTATCACAATACTTCTAGTACGTCCACCTACATTTACAGGTCCTATTTCTTTTATATTGAGAAGATTATTCTCAGTTTTTTTGAAACGGATTTTATTTGCAGCATCTTCTTTCATCCATTTAGATTCAAGTCCTCGGGGTATTTTACCGTTCTCATCCCCTTTTAATGCTAAGTAGTGATCATACCATCCAGGGTTTTGCTGTTCTTGGTCGTCTGGAGGTTCAAAATCATAACCCCAATAGGCTATGCTAGCTATAGCTATTGTAAATATGCCTAACCCTATTGTTCTTAATTTCATCTTTGTCTTTTCTATTTTTTTCTGTTCAGTGCCATGCTTTTCAGCATCCACCTTGGTAATGGTTTTAGAGCATCACGTTTTTGAAGGTCGAGATACCATCCTATTTTTTTAAAAATAGGTATTTTGTGAGTCTCTACAAACTCTATGAGAGTGCCATCGGGATCTTCTATATACGAAAAATGTCCAGCAGCCTCACCCATATCGAATGAATCTGCACTATCCACTGTAAATGGATGACCAGCCGTCTCGCACTCTTCTTTCAAAGCTTGCATGCCTATTACATCATAGCAAAGGTGAATGAATCCTATGTCTCCCCAATACCTGTCTTGGTAAATATTTTGTCCTTTTTCGTCCAAGTTTTGTACAAGCTCTATTTGAGAAGCTCCCAACAGTGGACTAAAACCGCCTTGTCTATCTTTACTATGGGTAAGAATGGCTCGCTTGAAAGTGCTCTTACCGCTATTTAAAGAAGCGTAGTCTGTGTATTGACCTTCTCCTTCCCAAAGCACTCTGTCATATCCCAAAATAGAACAATAAAATTCTTTAGATTTTTCTATGTCGGATACCCCAAGGATAGCACCATACACACCTCCGGTGTCATCTCCACGGTTACTGAACCAATTATCTGATTCTATAATTTGAAACTTGTTGCCATATGGATCTTTTACAAAAAAGTGCTTTAAGCCATTTGGAGTACTTTCTACCTGTTTAGAAACCAGATAGGTTTTGTCAAAATTAGCAAAGGCTTTGTCTACATCTGGACTCTTTATTTTGCATATGTTGATGCCTAGGTCACCTAGCTTAGGATCAAAGCTAGCAGCCACAGGAGTACGACTGGTGTATTGCCATATTTCAAATCCACCACCACCTTGCATATTCAATGCAAGAATAGCATGTCTGTCATGTGGTTTGCCACCAGTATATGGAAGCATTAGAGCCGCTGTTGCTGCCTCTTCAAAGACAGGAACATCGATGCTTAGATTTTTACGATACCACGTCCACGCCTCGTGTACGTTGGGAATTCCAATTCCCATTTGTTGTATACCACTTATTGCTTTTTTCAAGACCCGCGAAGATACTTGAAGATTGAGGGTTGAGCAAATTGAATTTATTAGACCGTAAGAGTTCTGAATTTTGAATGAACTTTTGTATGAAGATAGATAGTTCTAATTAGGATTAATACGCTTAGCAATAAACCTAAATAAAGCAGGGAAATACCTTTTGATATAGATAAATAGTATTTCGCCACCACCTACATATATTTCTGATTTATTTCTTGCTATACCTCGTTTAATTTTTCTAGCACACACGTTTACATCCACACCATTTTGTTGTCCTGGATCAATTTGTGCGTGTGCTGCTCCATCACCTTTTAGAGCATTTTTGCTAATGTCTGTTTTTATCCTACCAGGACAAACTACTGTGGTGTTTATATTGGTATCTTTGAGCTCTAACCCTAAGGCTTCATAAAAGCCATGCAAAGCATGCTTACTCGCTGCGTAATAAGAGCGAAGGGGAAAACCGAATTTTCCTACAATACTGCTCATTCCAACTATATTTCCAGTACTGCCTTTTTGTATTAGTGGCAGCACAGCTTTGGTGAGATGTACACTGCCAAAGAAATTAACTTCCATAAGCTTACGACCTACTTCATTACTTGTTTCTGTAACCAATGCTCGCTGGCTTACTCCGGCATTATTTATTAGAATATCTACTTTGTCAAATTTAGTTTCGACTTTTGATACAGCCTTGGCAATAGCGAGTTCATCTGCCACATCCATTGGCAATACATAAGAGTTTGAAAGTAAAGCGGCTACTTCCTCCAATTGCTCTTTCTTACGACCAGAGAGGATTATTGTGTTTCCGTTTTCATTGTAAGCCAAAGCCAAGGCTTTGCCTATTCCGCTTCCCGCTCCTGTTATCCAAATTACTTTACCCATTATACTGTGTGCAAGATTAGGTAATTTTCAAAAAACTCATAATCTAGTTCCAAAGTTTGAGAATATTCACCCTTGTTAATATGTCCTGTGAGCGTTCCTTTTTCCTGTAGTTTCTTATAATCTAGCTTCATGTGCATTTTAAAATCCAATGCCTTCAGTCCATAATACTTGTACATTGTTTCCTTAGCACACCAGATGGCAAAGAGACCACGAAGGTCTTCAGCTAAAAAGTCTTCTTCATCTTCTCGAACAAATTTTGATTGGATTCTACGAATACGCTCGTTTATTTCTTCCATGTCTATACCGCAGTCTCTCCGCTCGGTAAGCATAAAACCGGCATAATCACCGGCATGTGTTAAAGATATTTTGTGGTTTATGCTGTCAAAGTACGGTTTACCATATTCATCTTTTTCTATTGGGGCAAAATTTGGTTTTACCGTGTGTGCAAGCACTCTGGCAGCTAGATTATGTCGGCTCACTTTGTTCAAATCAAGTGTGTCTAGCCACGATTTTGGTAATAGCCTTTGAAGTTGCTGTTTGGTCTCTGTGATGTGCCACAGTGCAACTATTCCGTTCTTTATATGTTTCTTCGTATGTAGTGGCACGTAGACCAAATATTCAGATTACAAAGGTAGCACATTTACAAGGGCACAAGGATGCCGTATATGATTTTGTGTTTGATAAGAAGGAAAGAACTATATACTCTGCAGGAGCAGAGGGATATGTAGTAAAATGGGATTTAGTAAATCCTGAGAACGGGATCTTGGTCTTGCAAGGAGGTGAAGCTTTTTATAGTATTTGGAAGCAAGGCAATATGTTAAAATTGGGAAGCAGAACCGGTAAGATATACAATGTAAATTTAGAAAATAACCAACTACTAGAGACTACACAACTGCATCAAGGAGGTGTTTTCTTTATACGTGACAAGATAAGTGGTGGAGAAGATGGAGTATTACTTCGTCCGAAAACAATAGCTCAAGGAATCGACGGGAATTTTAAAGTCAATAACATGATATTGGCCGCAGATAGTCTGAGATGTGTTGTTGAGAGTGAAAATTACATTTTTATTGGAGCTTCTGACAATTCAATCTATCAGTTGGACAAACGTTCATATGTACTCGAACGGAAACTAGAAGGTCACACGAATTCTGTTTTTGCTTTAGCATTATTGGATGAAAACACGCTAGTGAGTACAGGAAGAGACGCAAGTATTCGGGCTTGGGATCTTACAATAGGAAAAGAAGTGCACTCTGTTCCTGCCCATGAGTATCAGGCGAAGAGTCTTAGTTATAATGGTGAAATCTTGCTGAGTAGTAGTATGGATAAAACCATAAAATTATGGAATGCTAACATAGAATTACTGAAGGTAATAGACTTTGGTCGCAATGATGGGCATACTAACTGCATCAATAAAGTGGAATGGGTAGAAGAAAATATGTTTGTAAGTTGTAGTGATGACCGTCGTCTCATACTTTGGAAAGTAGAAATAATGCCCTAAAATTGACCCAATTAAGAACCAATGATACTTAGCGACAAACGAATCTTAGAGGAAATAGATAAAGGCACTATTCTTATTGAACCTTTTAATAGGGATGATTTGGGAACCAATAGTTATGATGTACATTTGGGTAAGCATCTTGCTTGCTACACTAATCGAGTATTAGACGCCCGTGAGCATAACAAAATCGAACATTTTGAGATTCCAATTGAGGGTTTTGAGCTGCAGCCTGGTGTATTGTATCTTGGGGTAACGGAGGAGTATACTGAAACGCATGCACACATTCCATTTTTGGAGGGTAAAAGTAGTACAGGACGTCTAGGTATCGATATACACGCTACTGCTGGAAAAGGCGATGTAGGATTTTGTAATACGTGGACACTTGAGATATCTGTTACTCAGCCGGTTCGTGTATATAAGAGTATGCCCATAGGTCAACTGATCTATTTTGTAGTAGAGGGCGACGTGGAGGTAATGTACAACAAGAAGAAAAACGCAAAATATAACAAGCGTACAATCAAGCCAGTGGAGAGCATGATGTGGAAGAACAAGTTTTAGTGACTTTTAAAGTCCAAGACTTTAGGTACGCTTTGTTTCTCTATAGCATTTAAATATTTATATGCTTCCGTCAATGAATCTGTCAAGTTCTCAATCAAGTGACTCAATTCAATTTGGTTGAGAAATCTTTTATGAATATGATATCTCGATAATTCTGTATCGTGCCAAGCTGTTGATCCAAAGTTCCAAGAGATGAGATTGTCCTTTGAATCAAAATTAGGATATATCTCAAGGTCAAAATTTACTTCCTTGTAATTCCATGAAATTCGTCTCCATTCAAATATTAACCAATCATATTTAGGAATGGTAATTACATTGACTTCAAATTCTAATTCGTTAACGAATTAGAATTTGAAGTCAGTTTTCTGAAACTCAGGAGAGTACATAGCTGAAGAAAGTTGCCGACCTGAGTCGAGCGTTTATGAAGTATATTAGCTTACCAAAGTCCCCACTTGATTGCCCTTAACTACACTGAGTAAGTTTCCGGGCTTGTTCATATCAAATACAATAATAGGAAGTTCGTTTTCTTGGCATAGTGTGAAAGCCGTCATATCCATTACTTTCAGGTTTCGTTGGATAGCATCGGTAAAACTTATTGCATCAAACTTAGTAGCGGAAGAATCTTTTTCTGGATCTGCGGTGTAGATCCCATCTACTCTGGTTCCCTTCAAAATAACGTCTGCTTCCATTTCTACAGCCCTTAAACTAGCTGCGGTATCTGTAGTAAAATATGGATTTCCAGTTCCTGCACCAAAAATCACTACTCTGCCTTTTTCAAGGTGTCTAATTGCTTTTCTTCTGATAAATGGCTCAGCTATTTGTTCCATCTTTATTGCACTCGTAAGACGTGTATATACGCCTTCATTTTCCAATGCACCTTGCAGTGCCATCGCATTAATCACAGTAGCTAGCATTCCCATATAATCGGCATTTGCTCTGTCTTTCATTCCACCTTCTACGCCGCTCACACCTCTGAAAATGTTACCTCCGCCTATCACTATAGCTACCTCTATGCCAGCTTCCTGTACAGATTTAATTTCTCTAGCATACATAGCTAGGATGCTGCTATCTATTCCAAATTCTTTATCGCCAAGCAAAGCTTCGCCACTGAGTTTTAGTAGTATTCTTTTGTATTTCATTGGTTGTGTGGTATTTTGAACGAATGGTAATGTAGAGTTTACTCCTTTTTGCTCAGAATTATCAGACTTGATATGCAAAGTGCTCATTCAAAGGTCAAATTTAAGAGGATTAATTTATGGAGCAACAAAAAAGGCAGTCACAATTAAGTGAATGCCTTTTTTGTTTTAGTTTAGTTAGCCTTTTTTAATTAAGCTCCTAATTGGAATCGTGTAAATGATTTTACTTTAAGATCTGGGTTAACAGATTTTAAGAAAGCCGCTACATTCATAGAACCGTCTTTTACAAAAGACTGAGCCATAAGCGTGTTGTCTTTGTAGTAACGTTGAAGTTTACCTTGAGCTATTTTGTCTAGCATAACTTCAGGTTTACCTTCTTGTTCAGCTATCTCTCTACCTATTTTTAACTCCTTGTCTTTTACCTCCTGAGGTACTGCATCTGCATCCACTGCTATTGGATTCATTGCTGCTATTTGCATAGCTAAATCACCACCGGCACTTAGTGCAGTATCATCATTCGAGTTCAAAGCTACTAAAACACCTATACGGTTAGCACCGTGATTGTATGCAGCTACACCTTCAGATGCTACTAGAGCATAATTAGATACTTCTATTTTTTCACCGATTACTGCAGTTTTGTCTATTAGTATTTCTCCTAGAGTTTTTCCTTCCCATGGAGTCGCTAGTAGAGCATCTTTATCTGCTACTTTATTTTCTAAAGCGTAATCTGCAATGCTGTGTGCAAATGCACTGAAGTCATCATTCTTAGCAACAAAATCAGTTTCACAGTTCACCTCTACTACTATACCAAATGTATTGTCACCTGATGATTTAGCAATTGATAAACCTTCAGCAGCATCTCTATCTGCTCTCTTAGCCGCTTTAGCAGCTCCTTTTTTTCTTAGAACATCTACTGCTCCATCGATATCTCCGTCTGTTTCTTGCAAAGCTTTTTTGCAATCCATCATACCGGCACCTGTCATTTGTCTTAGTTTGTTTACTAAAGACGCTGTAATAGTTGTCATTATTCTATTAGTTTATGAAAAATGTGTTTGTACTTGTTTCTAATAATTTAGATTAAGCCTCTGGAGCTGGACTTTCTGATGCTTCAGCTGCCTTTGCTGCCGCTTTTGCCTCTGCTGCTTCTTCTTTTGCTATATCTGCTTCATCTTTATCTTTTTTGGCCTGCTCTTTAGCTTGAGCTCTTTCTTGTAGTCCACCTGCTATAGCATCTGTCACCTCAGTGATAAGAATGTGTAGTGACTTTGCAGAATCATCATTTCCTGGGATTGGGAAATCCACTTTAGTAGGATCTGAGTTCGTATCTACAATCGCAAAAATTGGAATATTAAGTTTTTGAGCTTCTTTCACTGCGATATGCTCTCTTTTGATATCTACAATGAAAAGTGCAGCAGGAAGTCTGTTAAGATCTTCGATACCACCAAGCACTCTTTGCAATTTTTCTTGCTCACGAGTCTTCATCAAACGCTCCTTCTTGTTCATGTTTTCGAAGGTTCCATCGCTTTTCATTTTTTCGATGGATTGCATTTTCTTGATAGACTTACGAACTGTAGCAAAATTGGTAAGCATACCTCCTAACCATCTTTGGCTAGCAAAAGGCATATTTACTTTTTTAGCACTCTCTTCTACAAACTCTTTGGCTTGTTTCTTAGTAGCTACATACATAACTTTACGTCCTGTACGTGCAATATTTGCTATTGCATGCTTAGCCTCTTCAAGTTTAGCTGAAGTTTTATTAAGATCTATAATGTGTATCCCATTTTGCTCCATAAAGATATATGGTGCCATTTTAGGATTCCACTTACTGGTAAGGTGTCCAAAGTGGACGCCAGCTTCTAATAATTTTTCTGTACTTACTGCCATGGTATTAACGCTTACTGAATTGTGTTTTCTTTCTTGCTTTTGGTTGACCTGGCTTCTTACGCTCTACTGAACGAGAATCTCTAGTCATAAGACCTTCTGCTCTCAATGCTGGTTTGTTATCGGCATCCACTTTTACTAAGGCTCTTGCAATTGCAAGTTTGATAGCATCTGCTTGTCCGGTAGTACCACCACCATCTACGTTTACCTTTATGTCATATTTGCCTGTGGCCTCACAAGTAGCAAGTGGCAAATTAACATAGTATACTGACTCTTGAGAAGCAAAGTACTCTTCTAACGGTCTGTTGTTTACCGTAATAGTACCTTTACCTTCACTCATGTAAATACGAGCTACTGATGATTTTCTTCTCCCTATTGTATTTATAACGTCCATATAATTATTAAATCTCTAATTTGGTTGGTTTTTGAGCAACATGAGGGTGCTCGTTACCTACAAACACGTGCATGTTTGTAAATAGTTTTCTACCAAGACGGTTTTTAGGCAACATTCCTCTAACACCTCGTTCTATAAGGTCTTTTGGTTTTCTAGCTAAAAGATCTTTAGCTAATGCTACTCGTCTACCTCCTGGGTAACCACTGAATGTTTGGTATTCTTTCACATCCATTTTATTACCTGTCATAGTAATTTTTTCAGCGTTGATTACTATTACGTTGTCACCACAGTCTACGTGCGGTGTGTAATTTGTCTTGTTTTTGCCTCTAAGTACCTTAGCGATCTCTGAGCAAAAACGACCTAGCGTTTTACCTTCAGCGTCAACTACAACCCACTGTTTGTCTACAGTTTTGCTGTTAGCTGATATGGTTTTGTATGATAATGTATCCACAATAAAATTTTTATGTTCTAAAAAATCGGGGTGCAAAAGTACCATTTTACCTCAACTATTCAAATAAATGTCTTAAAAATATGAGATAATTTAATCTGTCTGATTTCAGCATAAAAACGAAGGTCTATATCACGTTTTTTTGCCAGTATCCTACATCTAACCATTGATCAAATTTGAATCCTACATTTTTGAAATGAGCAACTTTTTCAAAACCCAGTTTTTCGTGCAGTTTCTCACTCGCTTCATTGGGTATAGTTATGCCACCTATCGCAGTTACTATGTCGTAAAGTGGTAAAGAAGAGAGTAAGGCATTGTACAATCTGAGACCTATTCCATTGCCTTTTTGAATAGGGTCTATGTAGATAGTTGTTTCGGCAGTATGTTTATATGCAGCTCGTATATTCCAACTGGTGGCATATGCATAACCTATCACCTTGTCATGCTCAGTGACTACTAGAAATGGGAAGTTTTTTTTAATGCTTTTTATTTTTCTAAGAAAATGATCTTTTCCTAGAGGCGTGGTGTCGAAAGTAGCTGTGGATTCTACTATGTAGTGATTGTATATCGTTACGATAGCGGTAGCGTCAGACTCTTGAGCTTCTCTTATTTCAATACTCATTAGTCACCTGTAAGTTCTCCCATTTGTATTTTTAGCCCATCTATTGTGTTGGATACTGGTATTTGGCACATAAGTCTACTGCCTTCTAGATCTAAAACAAAAGCTTCATCTAACATAGCCTCTTCGTCTTCAGACATTTCTGGAAGGTCGTGCTCGCTTTTTACTATGCAATTACACGTGGCACACATTGCCATTCCACCACAAGTAGCTTTTATCGGCAGTTCATTGGCACGAATCGCTTCCATTACATTAAACCCCATGTCGGTAGGAGCAAGAATATCGTGAATTGTTCCTTCAAGGTCTGTCACGTGTATGGTTATCAAATTTTCCACGAATGCAAAGGTAAGGGTTAAGATTAAGTTTATTTTTAAGTCAATGTTTTATTTAATGCTGTGAAGTAGCTTCTTTTTAGAAGGCACAGACGGACTGAAATTTTGAGTTAATGCCTCTTCATGGTTTCGCTGTAGTGATAATTGCCTAAATAAAATAGTATAAACGGGATAGAACTTTATAAAATGACTTTTAGCATTGCTTCATTAGTCTTTCGCTCTTTTTAGAAAAAGGACTGCAAAAAATGAAATTCTATAATAGCCCTGCTTTGTTCTTTTGTCGCACAAATCTAGAGTCCTCTGCACTTCGCACAAATCGCCCATCCTCACCGCAGTGTCCTCCGTTGATAGAATTTAGTCCAGCCGCTCGTAGTCGAGATGTTTTCATGTTTAGAGATTAGCAGAATGCTGAACTTTCTTTTTAAAAAAGTATGAAAGAGATTTGGATTATTCCCTTATGCCGAGTCATCCCGTATGAGGGACAAGATGGGCTTGTGACTTCTCAGCGATTGAAATCCCAGTTACAAACTGGGATTAGCTGGGTAATTATAAGAAGATTACCATGCTTGGATACTCTCCACTGCTTTTCTTACACTCCCGTGCTTTACTAATAGGTCTTTAGCTGTGTGCTCGTCAAGTCCCGTTTGCTCCATTATCATTCGTGTACCACGGATAACTAGTTTCTTATTGCTCAGTTGCATATCTACCATACTGTTACCTTGAACGTGACCTAGTTTTATCATTAAGCTAGTACTAATCATATTGAGTATTAGTTTCTGAGCGGTTCCACTTTTCATGCGTGTACTTCCAGTTACAAATTCTGGACCTACTACAACCTCTATTCTATGGTCGGCGATTTTGCCAATCTGACTTTCTTTATTGCAGGCTATTGCTCCGCAAGGCACATTGTTTGCGATGCATTGTTCTACCGCTCCTATGATGTACGGAGCAGTACCACTGGCACTAATGCCTATTACAAAATCACGTTTGCTAATGCTGTGTTCTTGTAAGTCATACCACCCTTGAAGTGGGTCGTCTTCTGCATTTTCTACTGCTTTGAGTATAGCTGGATGCCCACCTGCTATAATACCCACTACGAGTCCATGAGGCACTCCGTAGGTTGGTGGGCACTCGCTCGCGTCTACTATTCCTAACCTGCCACTGGTTCCGCTTCCTATATAGAAGAGTCTGCCACCGTTTAGCATTTTTTTGTATGCTGCGTCTATAAGTGATTGTATGTTTTTTAGTTCTTTTTCAATAGCCAGAGGTACTGTTTTGTCTTCTTGGTTCATACCTCGGAGAAGTTCCAAAGTTGTTTTTTTATCTAAGTCCTCGTGATGAGATGTTGATTCGGTGGTGAGCATATTTTATTCTAAAGAGTGGTTTTGTTAAATTAAATAGTGCGGATGTCTGGGAGAGATATTAAAATACTCCAACAATACTGAATGCAAGTTTCTTCTTAGTGACTTTCCCATCTAGGTTAAAAGTTTCGAGCAGTAAAATGTAATTACCTATCGCGGTCTTTATACCGTTTTCTTTTATTCCATCCCAATTAAGCACTCCATTATTACCCAATGTTTCGTTATTGAAAGCTTGATACACTAGTCTCCCTGATAAATCAAAAACATACCCATTGAGAACGTGGCCCTGAGAATCTGTAGAGTAGGTAAGTGAGAGCACATCTTGGTGTCCATCTCCATCTGGACTGATAGTTTTACTTTCTAATGTAAAACTTGAAGTAGATATAGATAAGTCTATAAATTGAGAGTTTTGATACCCTGGTGTGGCAAATCCTACACTACTGCTAGCAGAATGCCAGTTTGTAGGATTGTAGCTTTTCCCTTTGAAGGATATTCGCTCTAAACTCACACCATCAACATCGTTTAGTAGTTCAAAATGCTGGTCTTCTGAATAAGGAACGGAATCTAACGCTATTCCAAACTCATCTAGTAGAAGTACTGTGCCTGCATCGTTACTCAAAGAAGGTAATGAAGAGACTTGGAAAAGGTTTTTAGTGCTAGCATAGTCACTTTTGGTGCTAGTGCTGTCTGTAGTTAGTAAAGTGAATTGATGAGGATACACAATAAACGTTACATCTGAAATCTGTTTTTCGTCTTTTCGTTCGATCACAAACCTTGCCATGCTATGATCCTTTAAGTCGATATATTTTTCGCTATTATTATATAATTCTACGAAATCTACTCCATCGTTTTTTGGATTAAAAAGAAGTTCATTAATAAGTATATCTCCTGTCACGGCTCTTTCAGTCGACACTATTTCTTTTGTAACCAACGTTTTACCATTCCCTTTGCAATCAGAAAGATTATTGATGAGCAAGGAGTATTTTCTATTTGCCTCAAAATCATCTATAAATGATAGTGTAAGCGTATGTTCCACCTTGTTTTCTAATATACTAACTGGATTTGAAGCATCTCCTTCAAGCATAAAATTATCCATATTGACAACAAGACTTGGATATAAGTTTTCATCTAAGGTTATCTTTATTTCATTTTTTGCAGAAATAACTACAGACAATATTTCAGGTGCTTCTTGATCAGGGTTTAATCCTAAAACAGAATTTTGTTTTCCAGGAGTTCCGCCTGTCGCATCTGTGCTCGCAGTCCAATTATCTATTTCTCCGCAAAAACTTGTAAAATCTGTTAATTCTAAGGAGTACCCTCCTTGTCGCTTTATTTCGTCATGATAGTATTTTGTGGTGTAGCTTACAGAGTCAATAATTTCCCCTTCGGGACTTCTTATCGAAAGCCTATCTCCGCTATTGTTTAATGCAGGAAATCCACTCAGTCCAATTGCATCGCCAAAACTCGCGTACTGTGTTTCCTCAACAAGCTTTTTTACAATAAGATAAGCCCCAGGAGCAATGTTTATTTTAGGGAAAACTGCTGGGTTGCCTCCATCACTAAAAGTCAAATTTTCTAAAGACATAAATCGTGAACTCGCATTGTATAGCTCGATGTACTCCAGCTCGGGTAAACCGACAGACGGGGTTGGGTCTGCAAATATTTCAGAAATAAGAATGTCTCCTTTGGAAGGGGTGCTTGCTTTGAAATAGTCAAATTTCAGAAGAGTATCTAGAAGATTGCCCTTTAAGTCAGACAGCATCGTAATGTTCAATTCATAGCTATTATTTAAAAATTTGGTAGCATACGTAAGTGTGATGGTCGATCCATCCACTTGCACGCTGCTAGGGCTGCCATAGCCATTATTCAATAAAAATGAGGTGCCAAATGTATTGACTAATTCATCCGCAGTAAGTACAATTACACTATCGTTAAAGGCATTAGCAGAGTTTATCGAAGGTTTCTTTTTCTCTACTATCTGCGGTCCTACATATATGTCATCAAAAAAATGTTTGAGATGAAAACTAGAAGTGCTTTGCTTTATGAGAAAACCAAAATGACTGCTCGTTGTGATATCGTTGTCTGTTGCAGTTCCTTCATTCTCGAATGTTGTACCAGCAGTATAGTCAGCACTTACAGCCCAAGAACCAAAGGAGCCTTTGGTTACCTTTACGATTATGTCTTTGTTATGCGTTTTCCCATCTGTACCATTGGTAAGCTGAGTTTGTGTTCCTCCCAATACTTTGTAGAGGGATATTTCATCCTTAGTATTTCCAACTCTTATAAAATATCCGTTTAGCACTTTTTCTAGGTTTTCATTATCTGCCATCAGATATACATCTGTATAATTTGCTCCAGAGGTGCTAAGTTTTAAGTTTATTCTAAATCGCCATTCTAAGTCTCCTTTGGCCAACGTGCTTTGAGTGCTGAGATAAAATACATCTGAAACCATATTACTGTTGCTTCTAAGTTCCCCATTGTCTAAGGTGAACTTATCAGCATCCCCACCCCAATCGGGGTTTGCTGTAAAGTTACCATCTGAAAAATCATCAGACACTTGTGCTTTAGAAATGCTTAAAATGAATAGAGTAAGAACTATAAGATACGGTCTCATTTTGATGGTAATAATCTGGCTTTTATTTCATTGTATATTCCCACAAAAGTGAGATGGTTTAATGGGAATTCTAAAAATACATGCAGAACACTCAAAAAGAAAAGTGCTGCAAGTCCAAGCTTATAGTCATATACATATAAGGCTATGGATGCGGCCCATATCAATATGGCTGAAACCAGTCGAGGTTTTGACATTTTATGCCAGTTAATGACCTTCGTTTTACTGAACCAATTCAAGTAATGATAAGTGTAGGCAAAGGCGATGAAAATTTGCATTTTTAGTGCAACAGTAGAGAGCATCGCTCCATTTGCAGTTTTTATAAAATATTTACCGGGCTTTACCCAGCCCATAAAGGTAGCAATGGCTGCACTCAGGTCTACAAACTTGCTCTCCATCATAGAGTCTAGCCAGTAGCCGCTGATTTCATAATCAGATGCTTTGGGCCTTTGATACACTATTAGAAATAATATTGCCAAAAACACCATTAGCGAAGCATATCCAGAAAGACTTTTACTCTTTAAAGCACCATAAAGTATGAATGCCCCAGTGAATATATATACGTGTATAACCGTAGGGAGCATTATTCCTATTATCATAGTAAAGGCACTCAGCCCATTGAGGAAATAAGCAATGAAAATTCCGACAACCATAAGACCATATCTCAATGCTTTCTTTTTAATGAAAGTCATCATTACTGCGGAGTAAAACGCAAGAAAAATAAAACTCCGTTCATATTCCAATAAGAAGTCGGAAGTGGTTTTGAAACGGGAGTTGTTTATGGATTCACTCCATCCTTTTGTGAACTCAAAATTTCCAAATTGGTGGTACATAAATCCGAAGGTCATAAGAGCACAGAGCCCTACTAATATCCAGATGTCCTTCTTATTGGTGCTGAAATAATTGCGTTGGTCCAACCAGCCAATCTCTGTAAGATAATGCAGTGGTCCAAGTACAGCGTATGATAGTAGGAATACATGAAAAGGCAACTTTACGGCCAAGATAAAAGCTGTTATCATTAGGCCAATATTGAGATAATCGAGGTGCTTTCCCTTCATTTTGGACAAATCTAAACCATAAAATGTGGTAGCAGATAGATTGTATGTTATTTTTTTGCTGTCAATCTCTACTTTTGTAGAAATCAAAAAAATCAATAAAAATGAAAAGTATCATCAAATTATTTCCATTGTTATCACTTACACTACTTCTTTCGTCGTGCGGGTACAATGAAATGGTGAGTCAACAAGAAGGTGTGGATCAAGCTTGGGCAAATGTTCAATCTGCATACCAACGAAGAGCTGATCTTATTCCAAATCTAGTTAATACTGTAAATGGTTATGCGGATTTTGAACAAGAAACCTTGACTAAAGTGATAGAAGCAAGAGCGAAAGCGACTCAGACTATCATTGATCCTAGTAATCTAACTCCTGAAAAATTAAAACAATTTCAACAAGTTCAAGGTCAGTTGTCTGGAGCATTATCTCGTTTGTTAGTGACGGTAGAGCGTTATCCAGATTTGAAGGCAAATCAAAATTTCTTAGAACTTCAAGCTCAATTGGAGGGTACTGAGAATAGAATAAACGTAGAGAGAAATAAGTACAACAGTGCTGCAAAAAATTATAACACGTACATCAGACAGTTCCCACGTGTGATTTACGCAGGATGGTTCGACTTTGATAAAAAACCTTACTTCGAAGCAGATGCGGGTTCTGAAGATGCTCCGACAGTAGAATTTTAAGATAACTTAATGTTCGGTTTTGGTTGGGAGCCCTTAACTCCTGAAGAAGAAAATAATGTACTGCAAGCCATTGCGGCTGCAGAGCTAGAAACCTCTGGAGAAATTTGTGTGCGAATAGACAAGTGGTGCAAAACAGATCCTGCGTTTAAGGCCAATAACTTGTTTAATCATCTTGGCTTGGAGAAGACCGAACAGAGCAATGGTGTGTTAATATACGTTGCTATGAAAGAACATAAGTTTGCCATAGTTGGAGATGTAGGTATTAGTAGAGTAGTACCCGCAGATTTTTGGGAAAGCACAAAAGAGGTTATGAAATCCTATTTTGCTAAAGGAAAGATTTTAGAAGGGATTGAAGCAGGTATAGCAGAGGTAGGTATACAACTTAAAAAGTATTTTCCTCATCAAGGAGGCGATGATATCAATGAACTTCCTAACGAAATAAGCTATGGGTAGATTTTTAGCTTTATCTATAATACTCATCAATGCTGTTTTTAGCTTTGCTAAAAATATTCCGCCGGCTCCTACAGAGAATAGGTGGGTAAATGACTGGGGAAATGTATTAGATGCAGATCAAGAGCTTTTCCTAATGAAAAAGCTCAGAGACTATTATGATTCTACGTCTACAGAAATAGCAATAGTCACAGAGCCTTCTCTAGAAGGAGATGACATATTTGATTACACCCACAGACTTGCAGAAGGGTGGGGTATAGGAAAGCAAGGAAAGGATAATGGTATTCTAATCTATGCTTCCATCCGTGACAGAAAGATGTATATACAGGTTGGCTACGGTGCCGAAGGAGCGTTCCCAGACATTTATGCAAAACGAGTAGTAGAAGGAACTCTAAAGCCTCGTTTTAGAAATGAACAATATGGACGTGGCTTTCATGAAGCTACAGACATTATCATTCAGCATCTGGAGGGTGAATTTGTGAATGATGATGAAGAGGGAAGTAGAAAAGGAATACCAGTTTGGGTAATAATAATCATCTTTATAATTCTGATAATGCTTTTTAGCAGTGGGGGGAACGATGGACGTACTTACAATTACGATACACCGTACAAAAGGAGAGGCGGATCTAGACCACCCTTCTGGATAGGTGCCGGCAGTGGAGGCGGAGGCTTCTCTGGTGGAGGTGGTTTTGGTGGCGGATTCGGTGGTGGAAGTTTTGGTGGCGGAGGATCAGGAGGAAGCTGGTAACGACATGGAAAATATTCTTTTTTTAGACATAGAAACGGTTCCAGAAGCTCCAAGTTTTGAGCATTTAGATGATAGATGGAAGAAACTCTGGACGCACAAAGCGAAACGTTTGACCAAAAATGATGAAACGCCTGAGGAGTTATATCCCCGTGCAGGTATTTATGCAGAGTTTGGTAAAATTATCTGTATTTCTGTTGGTTTTCTGACCGAATCAAATGATAACAGAGAGTTTCGAGTAAAGAGTTTTTATGGGAACGATGAAGCAGAACTTCTTACTGGATTTTGTGATTTATTGATTCAGAATTATTATTCTAAAACTCATTTTCTCTGTGCACATAACGGGAAAGAGTTTGATTTCCCGTACTTATGTCGACGCATATTAGTCAATCAAATTGATATGCCTGACATTCTTGATTTGGCTGGTAAGAAGCCTTGGGATGTCAAGCATTTAGATACGATGCAGTTATGGAAATTTGGCGATTTTAAAAGCTATACTTCACTAGATTTATTAGCTACTTTGTTTAATATATCTTCTCCTAAAGATGATATCGACGGTAGTATGATTTATGATATTTACTATCAAGATCAAAATTTGGAACGAATAAAGAATTACTGTCAAGTTGATGTGGTAACATTGGCAAGTGTATTCCTAAGAATGAATAATAAGGGGAGTCTCACCGATAAGGAGATAATAAAAGTATGATAGAAGCAATTTTTCCTTTGCATTGGAATGAGTATGAACTCATAGATTCTGGTGATGGAATGAAACTAGAAAAGTATGGTCATCATGTATTGGCGAGGCCAGAGCCTCAAGCAATATGGAGTCCAAGACTGAGTAGACAAGAATGGGATGGGATGGCTACAGGCTCATTTGCTCAGCAGGGTAGTCACAAAGGAGAATGGAGACTTAAAGGAAATGGTAAATCGTGGTTTATTAAATATGGACTTTTTGAAAAAACGATTAAAATGAAACTTAATTTTACTCAGTTCAAACACATAGGGATATTTCCTGAGCAGGCAGCTAATTGGGACTATATCTATAAGAGAAGCAAGAGTTTTGGGTCCAGCGGCAGTGTTCTTAACCTATTTGCTTATACTGGAGGGGCATCTCTTGCTGCAAAGGCGGCTGGGGTAGATGTAGTGCATGTAGATTCTATAAAGCAAGTGGTGAAATGGGCCAGTGAAAACCAAGAACAAAGTAAGCTTAAAGATATCCGATGGGTGGTAGAAGATGCCCTGAAATTTGTGGGTAGAGAGGTGAAACGTGGAAGAAAATATCAAGGAATTATCTTAGATCCGCCAGCATATGGCATAGGTACTAAAGGTGAGCGATGGAAGCTAGAAGAAAAACTAGGAATGCTTTTGCAACAAGTATCTCAGCTGTTAGATGAGAAAGGCTTTTTAGTGCTCAATGTTTATTCGTTGGGTCTTTCTCCATATATCATCCAAAATCTAATGACAGATTATTTTCCGAATAGAGAAGTTCATATTTCTGAACTTTGCTTGAAGTCAAGGACGGAACAAATTCTGCCTTTAGGCATTGTTGCGAGAATATAATTATACAATTTATTTAAAAAGTAAAAGAGGACATAATTATGCCCTCTTTTATAACCTAACTATTAACTATACCAGTTGATTACTGGTAAGAACGGTTGAGCAGTAAATGTGTTTAATTTCAGTAGTAGCCTAATTAAGTAACGGTGTGAATTTAGGATTAAATTGTTACAGTCAGCTTTTTAATTTAAAAAATTTATGACAGATATATCGTTTTACAGCAGGCTTTTTGCACTAGATTGAATTATCTTTGCCAAATACGAAATGAGAATATTAATCTCCATATTTCTTGCTTATGTTTTAGCAATGTCGGCATCTGGTCAGGCACCTTCTGTGGCTGCGTCTAATGTTATTTTTGGAAATACTTATTGTTCTCAGTCATTAGTTTCTTGGACTAACGGAAATGGTGATGCACGGATTGTTATAGCATCTAAAGGTGCTGCAGTAACTTCTCTACCAGCTAATAATAATTACTATTTGGCTAGTCCAACCTTTGGAGCAGGATACAGCTTTTCGAGTAATGAGTTTGTTGTCTTTAATGGGTTTGGGAATTCTGTTACGGTAAGTAATTTAGAAAAAAATACAACCTACTACTTTTCAGTGTTCGAATATAATGGAGGAGGCCTTGTTTTTAGTTACTCTAGCACTTACGCTGAGGCTTCTATTAATACTAAGAACATAACAGCAGATTTTAGCATAGACGATTCATATCAATGTGAAAATGGCAATAATTCAGTTTTTACTTCTTCATCTTCTCAAGATGCAAGCAGCACCCTAGCTCACAGCTGGAATTTTGGGGATGGCAATACTGCAAGTACTGTAAATACCAGTCATTCATATGCTACATACAAAATTTATCAAGTCACACTTGTAGTCTCCTCTCAAGGTTGTAAGGATACCATGATCAGGGAGGATACTATAGCTCCAAAGCCAGATGTAGCCTTTTCACTATTGTCAGATTCGGTAGCCGCAGGTTATACCCAGCAACAGTGTTTTTATAAACCCGATGGTAGTAGTAATTATTTCTACTTTAAAAGCGTAGTGCCATTCAAACCATTAATTGGTGTGTCTGGTACACAGATAGTTGATGCTACTGATTTCTTCTGGTATTATGGGGACGGAAATGTAGATAAAAATGTGATTGACGGTAATCACAGCTATAGCTCACCTGGTGTATATCCAGTGAAATTGGTTCTGATAACCACAAATAATAATATTGAATTTTGTTCTGATTCTTTTGAATTTAATGTAGAGGTATTCTCATCACCCATTGATTCTTCTTTATTGGCATATGATACATTAATCTGTTTGAACAATAATGTCTTTTCATTTGAGCACAATACGTCTAATTCTGGGGTTGTACACAACTGGGATTTTGGTGATGGTTCGACTGGCTCAGGTAGCACTACTAAACATAGCTATGGAGCTTCTAGAGTATATCAGTTTAGACTTGATGCTACCGATCAAAATTCTTGCTTTGCTACATATACGGATTCTGTAGAAGTAGTTCCTCAGCCCGATAATCAGATTATAGGATTAGATCCAGTTTATTGCGAAGGAGACGATGCGGTGAAACTATCTGTATCGATAGAAGGCGGAGATTGGATACCGAATACAATAGATGCAGATGATCCTGAGTTTACACCATTAACATTGGGATTAAACATCATTAAATATACTCTCGATGTAGACGGATGCTTGGATACGACTGAAGTTAGCACTAGAGTAAATCCAGTGCCTAGATTTGAGTTAGGACCGGATACATCTATATGTGCAGGTTCTTCTCTGACTAAGTTTGTGACAAAAGGGGGGAGTGCTATTTTATGGAGCACTGGGAGTAAAGATTCTTTTACAACTACTAGTTCTTCGGGACAATTATGGGCTGAGAAAACTATTGATGGGTGTAGTTTTAGAGATGAATTAACGGTTACTTTGATAAACTCACCAAATGTAGATTTAGGTCGAGATTCACTTTTATGTGGAGATGGAAAGCGTTCTATAAATATACAAGCTGCAGAAGCTACGTATCTTTGGAATGATGGTTATGCAGGTGGTGGTCAGCGTGATATTACCTCTTCGGGTGATTATAGCGTGACAGTTATTAATAAATGTGGATCAGCCACGGATGACGTCTCCTTAGAGTTTCTTCCTTATGTCTGTGACATATTTATCCCAAATGCTTTTTCGCCAAATGGAGACGGACTCAATGATGTTTTTCAACCATCTGGGAATGTCGAAATAAAGTCTATGCATGTGTTTAGTCGTTGGGGTGAAAAATTATATAGCAATCTTGATGGTAAAGAACAATTCGGTTGGGATGGATTCTATCAAGATGAAAAGGCTCAAATTGGCCATTATTTCTTCATAATACATTATCTTCTTCCGGAGGATGGATATGGTAGGCCTCGTGTCGCCAAAGGTGAATTTTACCTTATAGACTAGATCATAGGTCGCGTCTAAGCCCAAATCTAAGTGCAGGCGTTATTATAGATATTCTTGGTGTTGAAGTGCTCGTAGCAGTCAATGGCATCGCAAATTTTGCTCCTGCTATAACTTTTAGCCTAGGAGAAATTGAATAGTTTAAATCTCCCAAAAGCAAAACATTTACTAAAACATTATGAGTTTCGATTCCTGTATTATCTGAGATAATATGAATATACTCCCCATTTACAGCAAAGCCTTCAGTCCTAATCTTTATATCATCAGAGAATAGATAGTATGCACCTATTCCTCCTCCTACTTCAAAACTGAGTTTTGTGTTTGACGGTCGGGCTTTTAGCTTTTTTGCGTATATAATCTGTGTTCCGATGTACTTTTGGCGATAATGGAGATAGGCTATTTTTTCTGCTGCTTGAGCCAAATCTCTAATTTCAGGCAATTCTGGGTGTATGATATCTAGAAAATTTAATTTTTCTTTAACTAAAAGCATGTTGCTTTGGTAATAACCAGGAATAAACGTGATAGATTGGTATCTATCTATTTGCTTTCTTACTTCTAAGCCAAGGCTCAATGTCTTATCATTCGTTAATAAACCACTTAGTGAATCACTCGCCTTCCTTGGAGTGTCTCCTATACGTACTAAGTTGAGTGTAGGCTCCCCAATCAGACCGATGGAAACTTGGCTAAATCCAATTTGAAATATAAAACCAATTGCAAGCGATAATATTATTCTCATTGTGTACGAAGTAAGTAATAAAATCTGTAAGTAAGCACTACCGCAGATATAGTAAGTCCTATACTGAGACCTACCCAGATGCCATTGACTCCCTGGATGTATGGTGTGCCAATGTTATAGTTAGCCAGAAAATAACCTGCTGGCATAGCAAATATCCAATATGCAACAAAAACTAAGATTCCAGGAATGTTAACGTCTGATATGCCTCTTAGCAGACCTACGGAAACTGCTTGAATGCCGTCACCCAATTGAAAAATAGCTGCCAATATTAAAAGTTGGGACCCGATGTATATTACTTCTGGATCTTCTGAAAAGAGTGCTGCTAGATTTTTGTTAAATAACAAAAAGATCAATGCGAACAAAATCATAGTAATAAAACCTATGTAGTGACCTTTTTTTCCGTACTCAATTACATCTCTATTGTTTGAATTACCATGTGCCTTGGCTACACAAATACTGGCTCCTGCAGACACGCCACTCGCAAACATGTAGGTGAGCGATGCCAAGGTTATAGCTAGATTATGAGCAGCTAGTTCTTTGGCTCCAAGCCAGCCAGCCATGATAGCTGCAGCGGCAAAGGCCGCAATTTCAAAGAAATATTGGAGCCCTGTAGGAAATCCTAGAATAATGATTCGTTTGAAAAAGGTAATACGGTAACTAGCCGAGAATGAGCGAAGAAAACTTCCAAAGTCGATTGGAACCTTGCTGGAGAAGAGCATGGTGAGAACCATGGCTACTGCTAAAAATATACGTGAAATAATAGTGGCGTATCCAGCTCCGTTTAGACCATAAGCGTCGAATCCGAAATGACCAAATATCAGAACCCAATTCAAAAATACGTTGATACCAAGAGCTGTTAAGGTAATAGTCATTCCGCCAAGTGTATAGCTAAAACCGTCCGTAACATTTTTAGCAAAAAAGAATACTAGCATAGGGCTCAATGACCACATAAGTAGTTTGAGGTACGGTTTTGATAGCAGAGTTACCTCATCTGTTTGCTGAAAAAGATAGAAGAAATCTATAATGAAATAAATACAGATGCTTCCAATTATTGCCAATAACATAGTTATAAGAAAGCTATCTCTTGCTAACAGGGAATAGGATGTTGTTTTGTTTTTCCCTTGTAAAATACTAATGATTGTGGCATAAGCCATTGTAACACCCAGTGGGAAGATAGCAATGAAGAAAAAGATGCTATTACTCACTCCTGCTGAAGCGAGCTCTGCTGTACCTAGTTTGCCCACCATTAAGGTGTCAAAAAAACCGGTGAGTATCATACCCAATTGCCCTATGATAATTGGCCAACTAATTTTGATTATATCTTTGAGGTATTGATTCAATAATGATTAGAATTTAATGGCTGCAAAAGAACCTGAAAATAGTATCAAAAAGAAATTAGTTGTGCTATCTGGTGCAGGAATAATTGCAGAAAGTGGAGTTGCTACTTTCCGAGGAAGCAATGGACTCTGGTAGGGATATGACATCTTGAAGGTTGCCTCTCCTGACGGTTGGGAAAAAGACTACCAAATGGTGTTGGATTTCTACAATGCTAGAAGACAAAATATCGCCAATGTGAAGCCTAATAAAGCTCATAAAATTCTGGCTGATTTGGAAAAGGACTTTGAAGTTAATATAGTCACTCAAAATATTGATAACTTACACGAGCAAGGAGGTAGTACTAATGTATTGCATCTACATGGAGAGATTACTAAAGCGTGTAGCAGCAATACGAAGCGACATATTAAAGATATTGGATTTACTGACATTAAGGATGGAGACTTGTGTCCGGATGGATATCAATTAAGACCACTTATAGTATGGTTTGGCGAAGATGTTCAGCTGATTTCTCGAGCGTCAGAGCTAGTAAGATTGTCAAATATACTTTTAGTTATAGGAACAAGTTTGGAAGTTTATCCAGCTGCAGGATTGATAAAAGATACTCAGCCAAATGTACCTATCTATGTTATAGATCCTTCTGATATACTTGATAAAATACAGGTTAGTAACAAGATGACTCACATCCAAAAAAGAGGGAGTGAAGGCATGAGCGAACTATTAGAAATACTCAGGAAATTGTAAGCTTATTTTTGTAGATTCCAGTCTCCTTTAATACTGCCATCTAAATTGGTCCAGGTTCCGGAAGCTGTAGAATCTGAAAACTGTCCAGAGAAAGTAGTCTTTAGATTGGTCTCAGCACCATCTAGTGAGCCATCAGTGTTGAGAGTACCACTAAAGGTGAAAAATTGTTTTATTTGAGTAGAATAGCCTCTTCCTGTCATGGAGTTATCGGACGCTACAGTCATTTCGAGCAGACCTCCATCGCCCCCTTTAAACTCGCCACTCCATATTCCGCTATAGTCTTTAGCTTCGACGTTAGTTTCAGTGGGTGTAGTAGGCTCGTCATCTTTACAGGAAACAGCGAAAAAAGTGATGCAAAAAAGTATTATTAATGTGTTTTTCATATTGTTCGATTTTTACCAAAAGTATAGTTATTTCTTTAAAAGTCCTATTTCAATTAGGCGTTCGTTGAGGAAATCGCCAGCAGAAATGTCTTCATATTGTTTTGGGTGATCTTCATTGATGCAGTTTGGAAGACAGTCTAAACGCATATCTGATTCAGGGTGTAAAAAGAAGGGTATAGAAAATCGAGTTGTGCCCCATTCTTCTTTAGGAGGATTTACAACCCTATGAGTTGTAGATCGTAACTTATCATTTGATAACCTTTGAAGCATATCGCCAACATTCACAATAAGTTGATTAGGCAATGCAGTAATAGCTATCCAATTGTTTTCCTTGTCTAGGACCTCCAGGCCTGCAGCACTTGCACCCATTAGTAATGTTATTAGATTAATGTCTTCATGCTGACCTGCACGCACGGCGTTCTTGGGTGCATCCACTATTGGTCCATAGTGAATAGGTCTTAAAATACTATTCCCGTATTTTGTATGCTCTTCAAAATACATTTCGTCTAAGCCAAGATATAACGCAATGGCTTGAAGCATATAACTGCCTGTTTCTTGAAGAGCTGCGTAGGCCTTTAAGCCATATTCATTAAATTGAGGAACTTCATCTACAAGCACATTTTCATGGTAGTTGTATTTTGATTTTAGTTCTTCAGGTATTTCTTGACCAAAGTGAAAAAATTCTTTTAAATCTCCTACGTTGCTATCCTTACTATGTTCAGTTCCCCAAGAAGTGAATCCACGCTGACCAGCTATACCTTCTATTCTGTACTTTAGTTTGATGTCTAATGGGAGGGAGTAAAACTGTTTTGTATATTTATATAAGTTTTCTCCTATGTTATCAGAAAGCTCGTGATTATAAATAGCTACAAATCCTATTTTTTCGTAAGCTGCACCGAGGTCTTGCACAAATTTTTGTTTTTCTGGATTCGTGCCATTTTTGAATTTATTGAGGTCTAGAGATACTATGGAAGATGACATGTTGTTCATTATTTGCAACAAATTTAGGAATATGGTTTGTATATAAATATATGTCAATCAATTCTTTAACAATTGTTTGTTATCTTCGATACATTACATTCATAAAAAAATGTACCGTAACTACTCAAAAATTAATAGCTCACGGCCCCCATTGTTTAGGTTTTTGCACATTTTATTTGTGTTGTTTTTTATCAATGGAATTTCATTAACTGCACAATCTGCGGATGCTCTAAAAAGTGCTGAATTAACAGAGTCTCCTTCTCAATTGATATCCAAGAATAAAGTTCTTCTTAGTAAATCAGTGGGTATAGACCGAGCTTTAGTTAATAGTAATATTGGAATGCTACTTTTAAAAGATGGTAAAGTAGATGATGCTTTTTTCTACTTTACGAATGCTTTAAATGAAGCTGGAACGCAGAAGTGTACTCGTACACATGCATTTGCTGAAGCAAATTTGGCTTATATCGAAGTTCTAAGAGGTCGTGGAAAAGGTAGTGGTGCTAAAATTAGTAATGCTAAATTTTGTGCTAGGGAGCTGAATGATCTATATCTAGAATCTGAGATAGAAATATTGCTTGGTAATATGAAGATGCATCAGGGAAAGTATTCTGAGGCATTTGGAGCGTTCTTTAAATCTAAAGAAATCAAAGAAGATATCAAAGATGTGTCTGGTTTGATAGAGGTTCATACTTCTATAGCGGAAGTACTCTGTAGAATAGGACAACATTCTACGTCTAGAATGTACTTGCAAGATGCATTGTCCTTAAATAATGAAGCTGGTAATGTGTATCATACCTCTAAGATCAATAATTTGCTTGCTTTAAATTATGTGAAACAAAAAAACATTAACTATGCCAATGTATATGTTTCGAAAGCGTTAAAAGCGGCAAAGGAGTCGGGGAATAGGAAGGATTTGGCTCAAATATACATTGCTATGTCTGAAGTAAACGTAGGGTTAACTAATGAAGATGGAGCCAGTTTGTATCTTATAAAAGCAAAGGAAATAATTGACTTGGCTGATCTAAATTCCTTGAATAATGAGTATAAAGTACAGCAAGCGGCAATTAGTCTAATGAGTAATGATGCAACGACTGCTTTGGCCTTAACTAAAAGTATAATCACAGGAGATAAAAAGTATGTCTCTCAATATGATTTGGCAAATGCTTATGAACTGCAAACGAAAGCTTACTACAATCTTAATTATTATAAAAAAGCTTTTGAGTTAAATGAAGAATATGCCTATATCAAGTCTAAAAATGGTGTTGATGGAGCGTTTAAACAGTTTGAACAATTAAAATCTAAATCCGAGCAAGTAGTTACCGAAACGGAAAAAATAAAGACGCTGGCGGAAAATGAGATGGAATATCAGGAGAAGAAAACTTCGGATATCATTAAATACTTTTTGATCTTCGCGTTCATTTTAGCCTCAATTATACTTTTTGTGTTGTACAGACAGGTAAGAACGAAGCAAATTAGTACCGCAAAGCTAGAGCAAAGAAATAGCCTCATTAATAAGCAAAATCAAGAGCTTCATAAGATGAATACAGTGCTCGATGATGCTCGACAGCAAGCAGAAGCTGGGTCAATAGCTAGGTCCAACTTTTTGGCAATGACTAGTCACGAGATACGTACACCGATGAATGGTATTATGGGAATGGCTAGTTTAATGTTAGAAACACCACTCAACACTGAACAAAAGAAGTACGTAGAGACAATACAAACCAGCAGTGAAAATTTGCTAACTATCCTCAATGATATTTTAGATTTTTCCAAGATTGAGGCTGGAAAAATGAATTTGGAGTCTACACTTATTGATTTAGATAAGTTACTGGAAGAAGTTATGATTATCTTTTCAAAACAAGCAAAAGATAAGAATATTCAGCTCAGTAAATTCATAGGTAATGCTATGATAAAGCAGTTTAGAGGAGATATTCTACGTATTAGACAAGTGCTAATCAATCTAGTGAGCAATGCCATTAAGTTCACCGATAATGGCTATGTGAATATTATCGTAGAAATCGATGAACTTTTGCGAGCCCAAACTGAAGATGCTCGAATAGCAAAGCTTAAATTTTCTGTAAAGGATGATGGGATAGGTATCTCGGATGAGAAACAAAAGAAAATATTTGAATCCTTTGAACAAGAGGATACATCTACAAGCAGGAAATATGGAGGTATAGGATTGGGTCTTAGTATATCCAAAAAACTAGTAGAATTAATGGGTGGAGAAATAGGACTTACTTCAGAAAAGAATTTAGGGACTACTTTTTATTTTACGCTAAATGTAGAAATACCAAAAGCTCTGGCTAAGCACGAAACCATAGTTAACTTAATGGAAGAAGGTAATGAAATGCCGTTGACTCCTACAGGAAAATTTGCGGATGAGTACCCATTGAAAATATTGGTTGCTGAGGATAATCCATTTAATAAATTATTCATAGACAAGCTGTTTGAGAAGTTTGGTTACAATAATGCTCATCATGCTGAAAATGGGATAGAAGTCCTCAAGAAACTGGAGCTTGAGGATATAGATATCATCCTAATGGATATTCAAATGCCAGAAATGGATGGTATGGAAGCTACTCAACGAATAATCCAAAAATATGGTGACTCAAGGCCGCTTATTATTGCTCTTACTGCTGATGCGACAGAAGCAAGTAAACACGAGTATCTCGATGCCGGTATGGATGGATTCTTGAGCAAGCCATTCAAGCAAGAAGCTCTGCAAGAGATTCTTAAAGAAAATAGCAAGAAGGTAAGGAGTCGGGAGCTAGTTTAATTACTTAAAACTTCCGTTATTGCTTTTGTTTTTAGTTGTACTTCGTTCCATTCTTTCTCAGGAATAGAATCTATAGTGATAGCACCTCCGGCATTATAATTTAAGGTTTTCATATCAGAGTCACATAGTACACTTCTAATGACTACATTAAAATCAAAATCTCCCTCAGGGGTGATGTATCCAAGAGCCCCGCTATACCATCCTCTTTTGAAATCTTCAAGTTCTTCTATATGTTGCATTGCTGCTATTTTAGGAGCCCCTGTCATACTTCCCATTGGGAATGTGGCCTTAAGGACATCAAGAGTGTTTAGATTCTCCCTTAGTATTCCTTTTACTGTAGAAATCATCTGATGCACCTGCAGATAACTGTATATGCCAAATAGTTCTTGAGCTACCACAGAACCAACTTTACATACCTTGGCAAAATCGTTTCTGACTAGGTCTACAATCATTACGTTTTCTGCGATGTCTTTCTCAGAACTTTCTAGTTCTTTAATAAGAGCAGCATCTTCTTCTGGTGAACCTCCTTTCTTTATGGTTCCTTTTATGGGTTGACTCCATAACTTATAACCTGTTTTGGTCATGTATCGCTCCATGCTTGCTCCACATAAGTGCAAGTGTTCGGCTTTTAAATAAGCGGCCATTGGTACAGGTGATTTCTTCAAGAGTTTGAGCTGAAACTCTACTGGGCAGAAAGATGTAAATGTATGACTGAACGGAACACAATAGTTGAGCTCATAAACGTCCCCAGCTTTTATTAATTCATGTATTTCTTCAATCTTTTTTAGGTAGTCAAAATGAGAGATAGGAGAGAAAGTTTTGGAAAGAATACTTGGCTTCGAACTAGGTTTTAAATTCCAAGAGTCCAAGTTAGGATTGCCTTTTAAAATATGAACTTGTAGATGTTTGTCTATTGCTACTATAGTTTTAGGTATGAAAAAAAGTAATTCTGGAGTTGATATTATTTCATTGTTTGTGCTCTCAAGACTTTCAAACTCATTTTTAATATCATATCCCAGTATTCCAAAAAACCAATCTTGATTTGTATCTAGTGCCTGAGCAAAGTCTTGGTAGCTTTTCACCACTTTCTCAGAGTCTAAAGCCACTAGAAACTCGTATTTGCCTCCATATACTCCTGTGTTCAGTTGGCAACTATCTAGGATGCAACTATGCTCATATGTCGACACTTGATGGTATGCTAGTTGCTTAAAAGCATCCAGTCCGTTGGTGTTTAGATAGTTTTGAATCTTACTTCTCAAAATATTTGATGACTAATAACGCCTTTGCAGGTCCTATTACCTTGGCGATATCTTCTTGGCTTGTTTTTTTGATTCGTGCTACAGACTTGAAAGTCTTTAGTAAATCTGTAGCAGTTTCTGCTCCTATACCTTTAATCTCAGTAAGCTTACTTACTATAGTTCCTTTGCTACGTCTATTACGATGATGTGTTATCCCAAATCGATGAGCTTCGTCACGCATTTGTTGTATTACTTTAAGAGATTCAGATTTTTTGTCAATATAGAGAGGAAGGCTATCTCCAGGATAGTAGATTTCTTCAAGTCTTTTAGCTATACCTACTATTGCTACTTTACCATAAATGTTTAGATCTTTTAGTGCTTTTACAGAGCTGCTAAGTTGTCCTTTGCCCCCGTCCACTATAATTAGTTGCGGGAGAGGTTGTTCTTCCTCTAGCATTCGTTTGTATCTTCTAGTGAGTGCTTCATACATACTCGCAAAATCATTGGGACCTTCTACTGTTTTTATATTGAAGTGACGATAATCTTTTTTACTTGGTTTTCCATCCCTGAATACCACACAGGCACTTACAGGAAATGCACCTTGTATATTAGAGTTGTCAAAACATTCCATGTGATAGGGGAGCTCGGTCAGACGCAGGTCATTCTTTATGTTAGTTAGCAGCCTATCCACTTTTATCTGAGGGTCTAGTTTCTCATACTGCTTACTTTTTTCTCGCATGTAGAGCATTGCATTTTTGAAACTAAGGTCTAAAAGTTTTTTCTTATCTCCAGCTCCTGGTATTGTAAATTTACCTTCAAGTGAGAGTTCTATTGGCACAATTATTTCTTCGGTTCTACCATTGATGCTTCTTATCTCACCGTAAGCTAACTCAAGTAATTCTTCTGTTGTTTCATCGAGCTTTTTCTTAAGTTCTAAGTTTTTGGATTGTATAATAATGCCACCCGAAACACGTAGATAATTGATATATGCATACCTATCATTTTGAGCAAGGTTTAGCACGTCCACATCTGTTATTCGATGATTTACTACCGTGCTCCGGTTTTGATAGGTAACTAGGATGTCTAATTTTTCTTTGTATTTGGCGGCCTCTTCATATTTCCAGTTCGCCGCGGAACGCTCCATTTTATGCTTCAGGTGTTCACGTACCTCTTTCAGATTGCCTCGCAGTATATTTTTAATTCCCTGAAGGCTTTCATTATACTCTTCTTCTGTTTCTAGTCCCTCGCAAGCTCCTTTACAGTTGCCTATTTGATACTCCAAGCAGACCTTAAATTTCTTTGCTTTAATGTTTGCTTCCGATAGATTATAGTTGCAATTTCGGGTAGGGTATATTTTTTGGCAGAGTTCTAGTACAATACGCATTAGTCTAATGTTGGCATAAGGCCCGTAGTACAAACTGCCATCTTTTTTTGGATTACGTACCGAAAATATTTTAGGAAAAGGTTCTTTAGAAATCTTTATAAGTGGAAAGCTTTTGTCATCTCGTAAAGCTATGTTGTACTTAGGTTGAAATTCTTTTATGAGACTGTTTTCAAGTAAGAGTGCGTCTATCTCTGTAGGAACTACAGTGATGTTCATATCCCAAATTTTACTAACTAAAATTTTTGTTTTCCCGTTTTCATATTGGATTTTGTTGAAGTATGATCGTACTCTGTTCTTGATGTTTTTGGCTTTACCAATGTATATAATGTTGCCAGATTTATCAAAATACTTGTATACTCCGGGTTCCTCTGGCAGAAGCTTAAGCTTTGCCGTTACTGGTGCTATTTCTGGTGGTTTTGCCAACGATACGAAGGTAAGAAATCCTAAGTCTTACTTCAAAGTTTTATTATACTGTCCATCACAAGCTATCTCCTCTCTGATTATGGTATCAAACACCTCAAAATCTATCTGATTTACAGAGTTGTAAGTAATGCCTGCCATCCATTTTCTCATCTTCTTGTCAAGCAGTGGGAGGCTATTTTTCATTTTTAGTGCATTCCAAAAAACTATTTCTACACCACCTTTTTTATAGGGTTTGTGTAGCAAATGGGTTTCGTTTTACTGTAAAAAGGAATCTTATATTTTAAATCTGCTTGTATCTCTTCATATTACATTATGAATGAATGGAGCTGCAGGAATAGTTCATGTGGCGAGCCCTTTTGATTGTGTATGAAGTCAATAACCTTCATAATAGATGACGGAAACCTGCTCTTACAGAGTCGCTGGTAACGTATGCTCTCTTCCTTTGTTTTGTTCCTTGAGCCACACCATAAGCGGTGAGAAGTAATCTAACTTGGCCTTCGCACTCATATCTGAGCCTAGGTGTGTTTTTAAGTGGTCTCTCCAATCACAATTAGCTCCGTCTTTCATCAAAGCTCTCATAAAGTCACCTGTTTCGGTACTTCCATAATAGTTGGTTTTATGTGGGTCCTATTTTAGAATCTTCTTTGCGATGTGGTCGTGAAATTGGAATAGAAGCATGTTGCTTATAGCGTAATCGTAGTATTATGCAGCATCATTATTTATATGTGTTTTACTGGCGGCGTCACAGTATTCTTCGCCTCTATCTGCCGGAAGTACTATTCCTTGGTATTGTTTTTTTAGCTCCCACCATCGTTTGTTAAACTCGTCTAGAGGAAGATTTTTACTGTATAGGTCGTGCTCGAACTCAGTCATTACTCCAGCTCCCCAAGGGATTAGCACGATATAGTCTAGGGCCTCTTTTAGCAATGCTTGAGTCTCGTCTACCTCAGTATTTTTAGGCATTAGACCTACACCTTCTAAAAACGGCTGTTGCATACTAGCCATGCCAATTAACGTACCCATAGCTTCGTGATATGCTCTATTGGCACCACCTCTTAGTATAATGGGTACTTCTGGAGTGCTATATGTTTTGTAGTAGTATATATGCCCCAACTCGTGAAGCACAGTGCCCCACCATCTGGTGTTTAGTTCCACATTCATTAGGCTTCTTACATCATCTGCATTGTCCATATGCCGCGCACTTGCGTGATTGTTTTTGCTATAACTAGCATCTGCTGGAAGAGGGTATAAGCTGCTTTTATCTTCTGATCTACTATCTCCTTGGCTATAGCTGGGCTGCTTGCAGCTCCATATAGTATTGCTCTTAGTTGACGTACTTGTACATGGCTGAGCTCAGATTCTCGTTCTAGATATTTATTTGCTACAGTTATGTTTTCTGCACTACCGGTGAATTCTACTATTGCTTTTTCAGCTTCCTCCGCTATTTTACTGGTTAGTGTATCTCCATCTTGAATGTACGTGTTGAGTTTCCACGCAGCTTCAGTGCTAGGGATGAGTAGTTATTGATACTTTTTATTGTACCCTTCTAAGTAGGTTTCTACTTCTGAAAGAAATGCTTGATCCACCTTGGGTGAATTGGTGCACGCTGTTATTAGAACTGCGAAAAGGATTATAGTTTTATTCATTTTTTATTTAGTTGATATTGTTTTTTGTTGCTGTTGGACCCATATTCTATCTCCATCAAATTTGGGTGCTTGTACGGAGATGACTTTTAATGGAGACCTCGATGTAGTGATTACTGAATGCACAGATCCCTTAGGTACCAGTATCGCATCTCCCTTTCTAATTTTAAAAGTGTTGCTGTCCAACGTCATTTTTCCAGCTCCAGAAAGTACTTGTATGTATTCTGTATGATGAGCGTGATAATGAGGCCGTACAGAGTTTTTTACCCAAATAATAAATGTGCTTTGTGCAGTGTCTTGATGTATTGGTTTTACGAATACATTGGGGTAATCTGTTGAATCTGGATTTATATGGTGTGTATCCAGTTTTTGAGCAACGGCTAATGTGCAAAAAAGTGCTGTAGAGAGAAATAGGAATAGTCTTTGCATATTTATTACAATAATAAGGTAACTATTTGTTTGCTTTGTACGTTCTAAGATGGAATAATACTTGAGATACACAATCTTATATATCTTTTTGATAGCCTTTGGTGCGAGCCAAGCTCAGACAGCTGTTTTTAAAGCACGCTTCAAGTCGCTTCAAAATGGTGAACCCGTGCTATATGCCAAGATAATCAATGGGAGCGGAGATTTCAGGCTTACCAATATTGATGGGTATGTACGGATAGAATACAATCCGGGAGATGAACTCAAGGTGTCTCATTTGGTATTTGATACGCTTACTATCAATACGTCTGATTGGGCGGGTAGAGATTCGTTGGTATTTTACCTTACTCCAAAAGTATACACTCTTAGAGAAGTGACATTTAGTATTCTTGGTGAACGTTCCCTTTTTGACAACAAGTTTGTGAAGAACGATTTAGGGAAAAGTGATGCGGAGAAGGTGAGCGAAAAGCTCAATATAAACGAAATGAAAAAAGAGCTCAAAGGCTTGGACCAAGCAGCTCAAGGAGGGATGGTGTTAGGAAGCCCTATTTCATTTTTATATGATAGATATAGCAAAGATGGAAAAGAGCGTAGGAAATACGCTATGCTGTTGGAAGCAGATCGTAAACGGGCAATATCTCGCAAGCAGTTTGATAATTTGACAATAACTACCCTCACTAATTTTACTGAAGAAGAATTGGTCAAGTTTAAGGCTTTTTGTGCTTTTCATCCTACATATCTAGAAGCTGTAGATGCATTGACCTTGTACTTTGAGATTTTACGTTGCAAAGAGGAGTTTATTCAAAAAGAGATTTAAGAAAATTTCTAAGAGCTGGAGCTTTATTTGGCTGCTATGTCGGCGATGCACTGTCCTCCAAACATAAGAACATCTTCTCCCGACTCAAATTTATTCAAGAATTGTGAAACTTCACCTTCTCCATTTTTCCAATACATAACACAAGTGCTGTTGGTACAGTGTGCTCCATTTGCCACGTCGTGATGAGCAGATGTAGCTCGTACGCCATTGTTTACCAGCCCGAGCACGTGGCCTATCTCGTGAGTTACTGTGCTCTGCTCCACAAGTGCTTGACTTGCTTCTTTATTAGAGGCAGATAGTATTACAGGTTTGAAAATAGCCACAATTGCAGATCCGTCGATATTTAGACCGAGGACTCGGTCCAGAAGTACTCCTTCTTTTATAAAATGACCATCGAGAAATAATACTACGATAGCCTTGTCTGAAGCTTTGTTGGTCTTGGTTTGTATAGATGCTGCTAGGTCTATGATGTTTTGTCTAGAATAGTTGTTTTGTTCTCGTATTCCTAGATTAGTCATATTGCCAATAGCCAAGGGTACATTGGTGTTTATTTCTTTGCTCGCCAATAATCTACTTAGATTGTAATCTAGCACTCTCCATACAGTATCTCCTTTAAAAAGATGGAAAGGTTTGGCACCTTCTTCGTATCCTACAATGATGTACAGCGACTGGGCATTGGAATAAAAATCAGTAACAAAACTCTCCTCCGGTATCAGCTGCTCATCGTCCTTGCAAGAGGATATGAAGCATATTATACAAGAGTATAGGATGAAAACATATTTTATTTTACTGGGCACGGAATACAAAATTAATCTAAGAAAATAGAACCGATTGTTTTTGCTGGAGATAAAAATGAGTATTAACTATGGATATCTTAATCTTTTCTTAATGAATTTGACAAAAAGTATAGTTGAGGTTGGTTACTTTTGCTGCCAAGTTTTGAGAATCACTAACCTTATTTTCTTATTAATCTTTGGTGCTATTGCACAAGCACAGATTTTGCCCAATTTCGGTGGCCAGCGTGCTGGTTTATCTGCATTGAGTTTTCTTAAGAATGACATGAATCCAGCCTCTTTTGCGATGGCAAGTGCCAGTGTTGCAAATGATGCAAACTTATATAGCTCAGAGAGTAATCCCGCAGCATTAGCGTTAGTTGATCATTCAGGTTTAGCATTGAGCAATTTGGCAATAGGTGCAGGAGTACATCAGAGTTTTGCTGGAGGCACGATTAAACTAAAAAGTGGAGTGCTCGGTGTAAATGTGAATAGCCTCAATTCTGGATCTATGGAAGTGCGAACAGAGTTTGAGCCTAATGGCACAGGGCAGCAGTTTTACGCTAATAATACTGCCTTAGGGTTAAACTATGCTCAGAAATTGTCCAGTAGATTTAGTATAGGTGTAGGCTTGAAATATGTTTATGAGGGGATTTCTACCTATAGAAATAGTACGCTCACAGGAGATATTGGCTTCTTGTATACTACAGACTTTAAGGATTTGACTTTTGCCGTAGTTGTCAAAAATTTTGGAGGAAATTCTCAAATGAAGGGCTCAGATTTGGAAAGTGATTTTAATAGAACTGAGGTGTCCTTAGAAAAGTATACTACTCCAGCTATTTTTAAGATGGGTTTTTCATTTGTGCCATATGAAGATGATTCAAAAAAGCTATTAGTAGCTGCAGAGTTGAATCACCCTAGTGATAATGCTGAGAATATTAGATTGGGAGGAGAGTTGGCTCTTAGAGATCTTCTCTTTTTACGATTGGGGTATAAGTTAAGTGTGAAAGGTCAAAATTACCCAACAGCAGGAATAGGAGTGAAAACTAGAATAGGAAATCACCCACTGTATATAGACTATGGCGTAAATCCTACGAACCGAATGGGTGTGCTACATATCTTTGGATTGCACGTGCCTTTTAATAATGATAAAAGATAATTTATGAAAGCAGTTACTATTTGGTCATTTTTCGCCGTTTTTCTCCTTTCATCTTGTGAAGGTTTTTTTGGTAAAAAGACTTCTACGGATTTTATTGAAGTGCCAGAGTACTCTCCAAGAGAGGTCGCTTATGTACCAGTGCAACCAGCATTAGAAAGCTTTGTAAGTCCTGTAGATATAATTGCAGGTTTTGATGAGCTAA
The DNA here is from genome assembly GCA_028339355.1 of Bacteroidia bacterium. GTDB lineage: Bacteria > Bacteroidota > Bacteroidia > NS11-12g > UBA9320 > UBA9320. The sequence goes on along the minus strand of JAOLBX010000003.1, from coordinate 48,853 downwards.
TATATGTGGTAGATGAGGCTACCGAAGAAATAATATCGCTTGACGAAAGCGGAAGAGAGCTTGGAAGATTTGGGGTGAAAGGTGTGCGAGCAGTAGCTCAAAACCGAACTTTGGACCTGCTTGCTATTGGAAGTGCAGAGACGGTAAGAGATGGCAAAACATTAGAATTTACGTGTATATATAAAATTGATATGCACGGTACAGGGACGAATTTTGGGATAAAGCATGCGGTTGTAGTTGACACAATTATGCATCCATTCTATTATAAGTCTACATACTCTAGTAGCGATAGAGATGTGCTATTTAATAAAATAGCTGTGCTGCAGGATAATCGTTTCTACGTGACCAGAAGTGGTACAGATAATAATCCTCAGAAGTTCGGTGGTCCTGATGATGCCGTATTGCTATTTGATAGAGATGGAATATATCTTACACCGGTAAGTGTAAATACACCAAATGGGCTTTTTAGGGATTATTTTAAAGAGCCAAGAGGGATTACAAGTTTTGTACAGCCTCCTCAGATATCTGCCTTTGGAACAGATCATTTTGTATATACCTCTATCTCAGATAATACTTCTATACGAGTGCAAGTGATAGATTATATAGAAACCGATTTTGGTGCTAGTTATGAGCCTCGTATACTTTTTGAAACTGACACGACTGTAGCCGACGGGAATCTCACTACGCCAAATAAGTTTGAACGTCCAGTTTCTGTTCTTGTCACAGGAGATGGTACCAATTTTATTTTTGTAGTAGATCAAGCCAAAGATTCTCTCTATCAGTTTACGGTAACTGGTCTGGAGGGTGTAAAGCCGCCAGCAGGTGCGGCGAGTACTAAGTATCAGATTGCAAGTTTTGGGGGTACTGGTGAAGGTTTGTCTCAGTTTAATAAACCAAGTGCGGTAGCATACAAGAATAGAATCGTATGGGTGTGTGACACGGATAATAAACGTGTGCTCAGATTTAAACTTACAACAGATTTTCAATAGGTGGCCGATTCATAATCCGCCTTGTTCATACTCTTTGGATTCTTAATTTTCTCCTATCTTCGAACCTATGCAACGGTTCATTTTTATAATTATTTTTTCGGTTAGTAGCGTCTTTGTTTTAGCTCAAGTGCAGATGTCTTCATCTACTCGTCAAATTATCGATAGCCATTCTGAGGCAGGAAGCTTTTTGGCAAAGGTGAATTTGGAGTTTGAAGCCTCATCTGTAGAGTCGATGGGAGGTAAGCTAGGAGTACGCGTCGGAGATATTGTGACGATTAGAGTAGCGAGTAAGAATGCAAGCAAATTAAAGACAATCAAAGGTGTTGAGTATCTTCAAGTAGCTCATAAAATCACTCCAAATCTAAAAAAAGTAATATCAGATCTTAGAGCAGATAGTGTATATACGGGTCATGGTTTGGAACACGGATATACAGGAAAAGATGTTATCATTGGTGTCACCGATTGGGGTTTTGACTATACTCACCCTATGTTCTATGATACCTCCATGCAACATACGAGGATACTCGCAGCTTGGGACCAATTTAAGAAAAGTGGTCCTCCCCCGTCTGGCTATGATTACGGAACTGTATATGAAGGTGAAGCCGAACTGCTATCGGCAGAAAAAGATACTATTAATATTTACGGCTACGCAACTCACGGAAGCCATGTTGCAGGTATATCTGCTGGAGGCGGTGCAGGTACAGAGCATCGAGGAGTAGCATACGAAGCTAATTATTTAATGGCAACCTTCTTAGTAGATGAGGGGGCAGTAATAGATGCGTTTGTATGGATGAAAGATATGGCGGCCAAATACAATAAGCGACTTGTTATAAATATGAGTTGGGGTTTGTATAATCTGGGGCCTCTCGATGGAACATCTCTTGTTAGTCAAGCCATTGATCAACTATCGAGTGAAGGAGTGATTTTTGTGACTTCAGGAGGGAATAACGGGGACGTGCCTTTTCATATAAAAAGAACATTTATTAGTGATACGTTGCAGACGAGGATAGAGTTTTATGGATATGGTTCTAACCCAAATATGTGGGGTCAGAGTATCGATATGTGGGGAGAAGAAGGCGAGGATTTTGGTGCTGGCTTCACGATATATGATAATGCCAAAAATTTACTAGTGCAATCTCCGTTGTACTCTACCAACAGTGATGGTGGCTACTTAGATTCTTTTCTAATTGTGGGCTTCGATACTGTTTTTTACAATATTGAAATTGATGGTCCACACCCTCTTAATAATAAGCCGCACATGAGGCTTCGGGTTAAAAACGCCAACACAAGTTTACGCATAGGGCTAAAGGCATTTGCTGATAAAGGTACTGTGCATTTCTATAATGTTACAGAGCTTACCACGGATGTTGGCAACTGGGGAATGCCATTTTCAGCATTTCTGACAGGTTGGGAGGAAGGTGATAATCAGTATAGCCTAGGTGAGCCTGCGAGTACCAGAAGCGTAATTACTGTTGCAGCACACCAATCTGAGGTGTTTACCTCAAGCGGCGTAATGGGTGGCGGATTTATAGCTAATTTCTCGAGTTATGGACCGACTATAGATGAGCGGATGAAACCTGATGTTTCTGCTCCCGGAGTACAGGTGGCTTCCAGTGTGTCTTCGTTTACCAATAGAAATTTTGATTTGCTTGAGAATGTAAACTTTAATGGTAAAAATTACCCATTTTCTCGTTTTTCGGGGACAAGTATGAGTAGTCCAGCTACTGCAGGTGTAGTGGCTCTAATGCTTGAGGCTAATCCAAATTTGTATGCGAATGAGGCGAAAGTAATATTGCATAACGCAGCAAGAGAAGATATTCGTACGGGTGACTTACCCGAGACGGGAAGCGTCTTATGGGGATGGGGAAAGGTGGATGCAGCAGCAGCAGTGCGTGCGTCTGAATATAAGTTTGTTGGAATTCGCAACTTAGAAGTAGAAAATGATGTGCGTTTATATCCAAACCCAGCCACGTCATTAGTGGCCTTGGACGTCTCTCAGGCAATGGATATTGACATCATAGGTTCTGACGGTCGATTAGTCTTCTCCGGTAAGATAGGAGGGGGACTGCAAGTAGACGTGTCTTCTTGGGCCAAGGGATTGTACTTTGTAAGCTTTCGTCACCATAGCCGTGAATCAATGATTTTTATGGTTGATTGAGAATTGGCAAGCATTTGTATAAATCAAAAGAAGGGCAATAGATTTATAATGCCCTTTTTTTAGAAACTGGAGTTTTCAAATTTCAGTTGTCAATTGAGAAGGTTGTTTGCGAACATTAAATCCAAACAAAATCCGTATTGGGAGGTGTATTTGGATGGGATTAAAAAGTCTTTGAATGAGATGTGTAGTGTTTGGGGTTTGCTGATTTCTATACTGAGCAGTTCTGTGGGGTGCTTTTGGTTTAACGTTGCTCCATGGACATCAAAATTTCTGACAGCAAGCTTCGGATATTGTGCTAGTATTTGACTTGACTTCTTCACGATTTTTTAAGTTGTTTAGTATAATTCTTTTGGATAATTAAGCGTAGTATATTCGGGGATATCCTATTTAATACCATTTGAAGTTTTCCTAATGAGCTAAGTGTGGTGATGAATTGTCGACGCTCTATATTTTTCAGTATTGCTTTAGCAACTTCGTCTGTCGACTGTGTTTTAAATCCAGTATTATTAGCTATTGGTTCTAGTTCGCCTGAGGAGTTGAAACATTTTTTTGAAGGATCATTATCTGTGAATCCTACATATATGAGTCCTACATGAACTCCTGTGTTTACTTCTTCCAAACGCAGAGATTCAGCTATTGCTCTTAGGGCCATTTTAGATGATGAGTAGGCGGAAAATCTTGGTAGGCCATGAATACCTGCTAGGCTAGATGTGAAGATGATGCTACCTTTAGATTTGCGTAGTGCCGGTAATGCAGCTATTGCCATATTGTTAGCACCAAAAACATTCGTCTCGTATATTTTCTGAAATACAGTAGGCGAGGTTTCAATAAGTGTAGAGTTCATTGTTGCTCCCGCATTATTTACAAGCAGGTCTATTCTTCCGTATTTGTTTTCTGCAAAGGTGATAAGATCATTCGCACATTGATAAGAGGACACGTCTCCTGCAAATGAATCTACCAAAGGGTATTTTCCTTCTAATTCCCTTTTGGCTTTGCTTATCCTTTCTGCTGTTCTTCCATTTAGTATTACTATATATTCGTTAGACAATAGTTCTACTGCTAGTTGTCTGCCAATGCCATTACTGCTACCTGTGATAATAGCTACTTTGTTTTTTAGGTTTGCGTTCATGCTATATTGCTCTTTGTTTCAATAACCATTCAAAACATTCGGTGATGCCTTCTTCAATTGGTGATTGAGGAAGCTTGAGCTCTTTAATTGCTTTGTCTGAACTATAATAATGGCCATCGCAAGAGATTCTAGAAAGAGCTCGGCCCACTTTGGGTTTTTTGTTTGTGATACGGGCTATGAAGGAGTCAAATCTTCCGTAGATAAGAATTAACCACGATGGGACTTCCCACTTTGGTGGTTTTACATTTATGGTTTTTCCTATTTTTTTAAAGGCTTCTTTGTAGGTAAGATTGTCATTTCCAAGTATGTAGCACTCACCTATGCGACCCATTTCTATTGCATTGACCACGCCATGTGCAGCATCTTTTGCACAGATGTAGTTTTTTCCTCCGCTAGCATATGCAGGAATCTGATTGTTGTAGGTTGCCACTATCAGAGCTCCTGAGCTTGGTTTTGAGTCGTATTTTCCAAACATAAAAGTCGGATTAACGACTAATGCAGGTAAGCCATCTTTTGCCGCTTCTAGGACTAATTCTTGTGCTTTGGCTTTGCTGTCCATATAGTCCAACCCGTATTTGACACTTAAGTATGGAGTGTCTTCTATGCCAGGATTTTGTTTGGTTCCGTAGCTGAATGAATTAGCTGTTCCACAATAAATCAGTTTTTTTACATTCAATACTCTTGCAAGTTGCATCATATTGAGAGTTCCGTCTATGTTGACCTTCTTGACAATGCTGCTTCTGTAAGGGAAAACAGAAGTGTTGGCTGCAAGATGTATGATAATATCTACTTGAGGTATTTGTTCTTTGAGGTTTTCGTAGTCTAAAATATCACCTTCTATTATTGTTATGTTTAATGCGGAAATTGTGGGGTATACGGTGCCTTTGAGCACAAGTGCTATTACACTGTAGCCTTGCTTTATTAGAAGTCTGGTTACGTGACTACCTAGTAGTCCATCTGCTCCAGTTATTAATACTTTCATTTTTTTAACGCTTTGTTTTCACTTCAAAGGTGTCTTTATTTATAAGTTGTACGTAATCGAATATTATGAGTATTTAATTTATCAAGTGTATTTTAGGTGTAATTTAATTTTTAATGCATATATGTTTGTGTATAGTAATTTATTTGTCGTATTAATTGAATTATTAATTGATAATTAATAAAAATTACGCTTAGGTTTTCTATATTTGTGAAAAACAATAATATGAGTCAATCTATCCTAATGGAACAATGTAAAGACAGAGTAGGTGCCAAAAATTTAGCTGCGGAATTGGCTGATTTACTCGGTGTGAATATAGATGCTGCATATAGGAGAATACGTGGAGATACCTCGTTGGCTTTCGATGAGATACAAAAAGTATGTCTTCATTTTAATATATCTTTTGATTCTGTTATTAACTATCAAGGTAGGTTGGTGCCTTTCCAATTTAATGCAATGTTCAGGGATAAGTTTAGCATTATAAGCTATCTCACAGCTATTGAGCAAGAGTTGAAAATGCTCTCAAGTATGGGCACAGACGATGCACGTATAACTATGACTGCCATGGATTTACCGTATTTTAGACAATTTGGGTTTAAGAGTTTGAGTAGGTTTAAGTTGTTCTTTTGGCAACGAAGTGTATTGAATCTTACTGAGTTTTCTTCCAAAAAGTTTGATGCAAATGAAAGTTTAGGTGAGTATGAAGAAATAACCGACAGAATTTATCGAAGTTATCACGGTGTACCTAGCACTGAAGTTTGGGCCCCAGAGACGCTCGATAGTACTATCAAGCAATTGCAATACTACTTGGACTCAGGTCTATTTATCGGTAAGGAAAGTGCTTTGCTTATATGTGATGATATAGATGCTCTACTTACTAAACTAGAGAGAGAAGCTCAGCTTGGACGAAAACTCATTCAAACATCTGAAGGGGCGATTTCGAGTCCTTTCGAAATGTATCAGAGTGATATATTTTTGAGCAATAATTGTATTCAAGCATTCAAAGATGGACGTGTCTATACCTATGTTAGTTTTAATTCCTTTAACTCTTTGATGTCTTTTAGCTCACATTTTTCTGAAGAATGCAACCGTTGGATAGAACAAATCCGACTAAAATCAATTCTCCTTAGTGAGGTGTCTGAGAAGCTGAGGTATCAGTTTTTCAAGTCACTCCGACAGAAGCTAGAGGGACTTAGAGCTACTATTTAGCCGAAAATTCTTCGACCTGATTTTCTGTATCGAGAATTTATTTTCCGATAGTTTATCCGTAGATAATCGAAATTATTTTCATGTTGTAACTTTAGTTGCGAACTATTCGGCATTAGTAATGTCTGTGTTGTCCGATTCCTTGATGTACTTTTTATATACCCAAACGAGTATAAAAGCACCAACTGTAGCTGTGATAAGTCTAGGAATTATTCCTCCACCTGCATTGAAACCAAGTATGCCTAGCAAAAGGCTACCTAACCAACCTCCGAGTATACCCAATATAATATTGATGATAATACCATAGCCTTCACCTTTATTAAATTGACCGGTTAGCCATCCTGCGACTCCTCCTATTATTAATGTCCAAATCATATTTCATTTTTACACCTTATTTTTTGGAATTCAAATTCTATAAAATTGACGGATATGGAAAATTTCTAAGCTACCTTTCTCCCTTTATAAAGTCTAAAACTATCTTCGTCCCAATGCTAAATATATCTCTAATACAAATACAATACCTTATAGCACTAGATGAACATCGCAATTTTATAAAGGCTGCTGAAGCCAGTTTTGTAACTCAGCCCACATTGAGTATGCAGATGAAAAAGTTGGAGGATGAGCTCGGTGTTATCATTTTTGATAGAAGCAAGCAGCCGATTACACCTACCGCTATTGGCGAGCAGATTATACAACAAGCACGTGTCATTTTCAATGAAACAGGCAAAATAGAGACGATACTCAAAGATTTTACAGGAGATGTGAGTGGCACGCTTAAGATAGGAGTGTTACCGACCATTGCAAATTCTCTTGTGCCTCGACTTATAAGTCAAGTTGCCCAAAAATATCCTGAGCTGAAGCTTACCATAAAAGAAGCTCTCACTCACGAGATAGTTGAAGACCTGGAACATAACAGGTTAGACTTAGGAATAGTGAGTATTCCGCTGCACAATAGTGGCTTAGTAGAAAAAGAGTTGTATGTTGAAAAATTCAGAATTTATGCTCATCCCAATCATCCTAGTTTTGGAAAAAACTCGTGGGAGGCTGAGGATTTGTTAGCAGATAAACTTTGGCTGCTTAGTGAAGGAAACTGTTTTCGTACTCAAACAATAAATCTGTGCTCATTACCAGAAGATAAGTTGAACCATCTGGCTCTCAATTATGAGAGCGGAAGTCTACAAACGCTCAAAAAAGTAGTGGACCTAGAAGGTGGTGCGACTATCATGCCAGAATGGGAGGCAGGTGAGCTCGACGATTATTCTCTGAATAACCTTAGAGCTTTTAAAGGGGACAATGCAGGTCGTGCAGTAGGACTCATCTATACCAAGTTTTATGCCAAGGAGAGTGTGATAGCAAAGCTGGAAGAAATGATACTCAATAGCTTGCCAAACTATGTGTCAGAGAACAAAGATCTAGAAATCATAGAGTTGATGTAAATGGCGGTATACGATAAATATACTGGATTTTTACGTCGAATAAAGGTACTGTATTTGGTGCATAATGTACTGAACATCAAGTATCTTAGAAATAACAAAACGCTATATAAGCGATTTGGACTAAAAAGACCAACGTGGTTTTCGCTTAGTAGCAAGCATTTTTCGGGTTTGCCTAATAAGGAAGTGCAATATGTTTCGAAAAATGAGTCTTGGGAAAAGGATGGATACATCAAACTCCAAGGCCACTTTGATACAAAATTTATTGAACAACTTAATGAAGATGTTGCAAATGGTATAGAGTCTAAAATTATTGATTTCAATTATACAGGAAAAAAGATACTGTTTGCCTATGAGAAAATTCCATTGCTTAAGGAAGTGATAACTGCCCCGTCAATACGTAGTATCCTAGAAGAGTTGGTGGGGCATGAGGTGCTGCCATTTCAAAGTATAAACTTTCAGTACGGAAGTGAGCAGGCGGCACATAGTGATAGTGTACATATGGCCACGTATCCTAGCGGTGGACTCATTGCTATTTGGGTAGCGTTTGATGATATAGCAGAGGATAATGGTCCTCTTTTTTATTACCCTGGAAGTCATAAGCTGCCTTATGCTACAAACGTGGATATTGGTAATTCGAAAGGCTGGTTATTTTCTCCCAATCCCAACAAGAATTACGAGAATTACCAGGCACGTATCGTCCAAGAAAAAGGGTTGAAAAAAGAAGTGCTATCTGCCAAAAAAGGAGATGTATTCGTGTGGCATGCAAATCTCCTTCACGGAGGGATGCCGCATCTTGATAAGTCAAAAACTAGAAGGAGTATGGTGGTCCACTATTTTATAAAGGATAGGATATGTTACCACGAGCTAAGTCAACGTCCTGCTATAGTAAAAGAGATATACTAGCTGTTTTTTTGATTTAGCAAAACATATTCAAACGCACTCTTAGCTAAAGTCTCCCAACTGGATGAGTAGTTGCCCGATACCTGAACCCATTCTTTCATAGGTCTTCCCTTACCCGAGGGGTCAAATAGTTTTGAGCCATCGTTACTCAGAGCCTCAGGATGAGCTTCACCAAATAGTTTAAACACCATTTTCTCCTGAAAAAAACAGAAGAATGCTTTCTTGTTTATTTTGAAACACGGTTTTCCAAATAACTGACTCTCTTCTGCTTTTGGTAGTTGCTGACCAATTCGTAGGTATAGCTTGTGCTCGTCTATCATTCTGATAGACGATGGTCAAAGTTCATAATAAACATTTTTCAAAAGAGATTTCTCGTGTATTGGGTCTATCAAATTTGGGCCATTTTGCACTGAGATAAGCGTCTTGTATTGTCCGAACTCATAAGAATAGCGATATTTTTCAAAATTCATTGTCTCTTTTGGGAAGCACTTTTTACAGCTAAGAGCTAAAATAAGATATCCTAAATCCAAAAGTGCCACTAATTTGTTAGACTTATATGAGAATTGTATTTACCATAATTTCTGTTGTCGGAGTGTTGTTTCTTGTAGCTCAGTTGTACTTAGGTTATAGTATGTCTAAAATAGAAAATCAACCGTATAACGTCATTAAAAAAGGAAAGGATATAGAAGTTAGATTTTATCCATCTGTAAAAATAGCTGCATTTACATCTTCGAATTCATCTTACAAATCTGCTAGTAGCAATGGGTTTAGAAAATTGGCAGGCTACATTTTTGGTGGCAATGAAAAAAGCGAAAGCATAGCCATGACTTCTCCGGTACAGATGGATTTAAATGACAGTGGATCTACCATGCAATTTATGATGCCATCTATTTATAGTTCAAAAAAACTTCCAACGCCAAAGGATGCTAATGTGAGACTGACTACAACGGAAGATGAATGCGTTGCAGCTATTTCGTTTTCGGGATTTGCAAATGATGAAGTAATAGAAAAGTACTCTAAAAAACTAGCTGAGATACTTGTAGCGGAGAAGCTGAAACCTATAGGTAATTATCGCTATCTAGGATATAATCCTCCTTATCAGCTCATAGGTCGAAGAAACGAAGTGATAGTAAGAGTAAGCTGGGCAATGTAATTTGTCAAATAGAACAGGATTATTTATCCGGTTCTACGTGTATTAGGACATAACCCAAATTGGGTATTTCTTCTCGCAGAGAATCTTTCAATCTATGGGCAATGTCGTGGCCCTCTTTTACCGATATATTTCCATCAACGCTAGCATGTAGATCTACATTATACTTCATTCCGGCTTTTCTTACAAAACACTTTTCAGTGCCAAGAACACCTTTAACCTTGTTTGATTCTTTTCGGATTTCAACTATAAGCTCGTCATAAAGTTGCTCATCCATAATCTCTCCTAAAGCTGGTCTCAAAATCAAATAGCAATTGTAGACTATAAAAGCAGATGCAAATAGAGCCGCCCAATCATCGGCAGTTTCGTAGCCTTTTCCTAATAGAAGGGCAAAAGAAATCCCTATAAAAGCCATTACAGAAGTTATAGTGTCACTTCTGTGATGCCAGGCGTCTGCTTTTAGCGAAGAACTATGCAATTGTTTACTCTTTTTAAGGACTATTCGATATGAAATTTCTTTCCAGACAATGATTAAGCCTAAAACTATCAAAGTCCAAGCTTTAGGAAGCTTGTGCGGTGTTTGAATATTATGTATGCTTTCGTAGGCAATGATTGTTGCAGAAATCAAAAGAAATGCAGCAATAGCAAATGTGATTAATGGTTCTTTCTTACCGTGACCGTATGGATGATTTTTATCTGCAGGCCGTTTAGCGTATTTAAATCCTAGTAATACAAGAAGTGAAGCAAAAATATCTGTTGTGGATTCTATAGCAGATTGTTCGTCTTTCACTTTTTTTATTCGAGAGTGGTGCTTTCTAGTTTAAAGTTAGGATACAAGTCAGGTATCTTGATGTAGAAGAGTTGTATCGCACCTTTATGTTTTATATACTCCAAAACTACCTTAATAAACCAATTATCAAAACAGATCTCTGCCGTATAAATATGGAAAAAAGATGTTTCGATATTTTGAAGAGAGGCACTCTATTCTTTGGTTTGAGAGATCCGGAAATTTAATCTAATACTTGTATCTTATTTGGTATGCTCTACCCATACGAGCTCTGACGTGTTGTACCCTAAGTCTTTGGCAACCTTTAAGTACTCAGTTTTTACATCAACGGGTATTGTCGTTTCTCGAGAGAGTATCCATAGGTTGTCTAAGCTCCCGCCTGCTACTAGTGCGTATTTGTAATCAGCATCAAGGGCTATTACGTTGTATCCTGCATAAAATGCCCCAAAAAACGATACTTTGAGCATCGCTATATCGTCCTCACCTGCAAATTTAGCCTTGCCAATTGCCTGTTTCCATTTGCCAGTTTTTGTATTATATCCGTTGGAAAGACTCTATTTAAATTTGTTTAAACTCACTTTTCAAAGTTAATGAAAATCTATTTTTTTTCTAAGGTTACCTCTTAGGTTCTTGAAATAACGAACATAGGAACCATTATTTACTGTGGTACAGCACCTTTTTTGTTATCTAATAGTATATAGTGCTAAGCTGGAATAGTTTTGCAGCCTTTACTAGACTTAAGTAATAAATAATATCCTCGTGTCTAGCTACCCATCTCCCGCTAGTTTTAGGTGCGTTAACTAATCTATTTGGATGATTTTGTATCTTATTCATGACCAAAAAAGCTTCCTCCTCTTAATTGCAAAATAAGGGAGTACCTTTTCTAAATCTTAAACATTGATTAAGACTTTTCTAAGTTAGTACTCGTTTTCCTCTTCCCCAAGCAACGAATCCACATATAGTTGCAAAAAATATATTACCTCCTATCGCTGGATACTCTCCACGTATGGTATGAAATCCTGCTGCCATTATCATTATAGCCACTAGTCCTAGAGCCGCATAAATAGTAAGTTTAGGCTTTATTCGTAGGATAGCGGGCAATATGATACCGAGGCCTCCCAATAGCTCACTTACTCCTATGAATCGTATTAATATGTTAGATACATCATTTACCCAAGGCATCGACTCAGCTAATGTTGCTATGGGCTGAAATGCTTTAGATGCCCCTGCCATTATAAACATTCCCGCCATCAGTCCTTGTGCTATCCATAGTCCGATGTTCGTTGCTTTGTTGTTTTGGTTATTATCATTCATAGTACAAATATGAACTGAGTTTTGGTAATAAGGTAGTAAAAAAAATTAAGAAGTGAAATTGCCAAATCCGTTTTCCCCATTTCATATTCCTTTGTAAGCAAGAAGATTTTGACTCTCATTACCAAATAATTCTATTTTTTTGGGTGAGCTCATTTTGCCTCAATTCTATTTCAAGCCATATTCATTCTTCGATTCAAAGATGTTTGAATGAAAAATCCCTCATTTGCAAATGCAGATGAGGGATTTTATTTTTTTATTGAAGATGGTTATCAGTTGGAGTGCTGGTCGTAGGTGAACTTACCAAGAACTATAGCCCCATCAATACTTCCATTGGGTCTTTGCCCATTAGCATCGTCATTGGGTTTTCGAGGTAGTTTTTTACTGTCACCAAAAATCCTACGGACTCTTTACCGTCTATAATACGGTGATCGTAGCTTAAGGCTACGTACATCATAGGTCGTGCTACTATATTGCCATTTTCTACTACAGGTCGTTGCAAAATATTGTGCATGCCCAGTATGGCACTTTGCGGTGGGTTGATGATAGGAGTACTTAGCATAGAACCAAATACGCCACCATTGGTTATAGTAAATGTTCCGCCAGTCATTTCTGGGATGGTAAGTTTACCATCTCTTGCCTTCAGTGCAAGACGCTTTACATCAGCTTCTATTTCCCACATTGTCATGTTCTCCACGTTACGCATCACAGGCACCATTAGTCCTTTAGGACTACTCACGGCTATAGATACATCTACGAAGTCATTCATCACCATTTCTTCGCCATCCAAGAAAGCATTTACTTTAGGATATTTCTGTAACGCTAGTGCACACGCCCTTGTAAAGAATGACATAAAGCCAAGCCCTACTCCATGCGTTTCTTTAAATTTCTCTTTGTACTGAGTTCTTATATCAAATATAGGCTGCATGTTCACCTCATTAAAAGTGGTAAGCATTGCAGTCTCGTTTTTAGCAGCTACTAGTCTACGAGCTATCGTCTTACGAAGATTGCTCATTTTCTTTCGGTCCTGACTTCTACTTGGCTCGCTAGGAGTGGAATAGTCCATCGCTCCAGCTTCTGCTAGCATTGCATCGTATTTAGTTATGCGGCCGTCTTTTCCAGTTCCTGTTACGGCAGTTGCACTTATTCTTTTTTCAGCCAATATTTTACTAGCTGCAGGACTTGGTGTGCCTTTAGCATAGCTAGTGTTATCTTCTGGCAATGCCGTCCTTTTAGGAGCAGGGGCTTCCGCTAAAGTCTCCTCTTTAGGAACTACATCAGCAGGTTCAGTTTTGCCCTCTGGAGCGGGAGCATCAGTATCGATGGTAGCTACAGCTACACCTATTTCTACGTCTTCACCTTCTTCTACCAATATTTTTAAAACTCCGCTTTTTTCAGCGTTCAGTTCTACTGTGGCTTTGTCACTTTCGAGTTCAGCTACTGCTTCGTCCATTTCTACATAATCGCCATCTTCTTTTAGCCAAGCGGCTATGGTTACTTGTGTTACTGATTCTCCTACTGAAGGAATTTTTAATTCAATTGCCATTTTTTTCTAGATGTGTGTCAAAGGTAAAATTTTAAGGTTTACTTAAATAGGTAAACGTATACTTTCTTTTAGTTGTTTGGTTTGAGTTTGTACTGCTTCATTTGTTAATTATTTTTTTTTGCTTTAAAATTTGCCTTGAAGCCAAAAGTAAGAACAGCGTTAATTTATTGATTCTTTTTAATTCATAGAGTATTTATTTAGTTTGCATTATTAAATATTAATGTTCCTGTATCTAAAATTGGTTTCTTTATACTTTTTATCGTTGGGTTAAATACCTCAGCTCAAACAAATAACTGCGATAGTGTCCAAATGACTGATGGTACTTGGGAAATTGTAAATTTTAGTAAAATAAAGCCCTCAGGGATAAAGTATAAGAAGAATTGTGATTCTTATACATTTTATCGTCATTCATATTCTTGGGATGAAGTTGAGACAGCAGTGATACATCATAATAAGGGTAAAACCACATTGACTAAGGATGATATTAATGCTCTTCTATATCCTAGTTACATAACCCTAGAACACAGACAGCATCCCAAAAGAAATAAATTAATTAAAAAGGGAAAGAAGATTGTCTTGGTGGACACCAATAGGAATAGATTTAGAGGCCGCTGTTATATGTTAAATAGTGATTCTATTTTGGTTAAGAATAGCAAAGCAGCTTTGCAAGACGTTGCTGTGATAAAACGACCCTTTATGCCTACTAAAATTTTGGGAATGGTTCCGTTAGGACTTGGTTAGTTATTGATTTCTATAACTCTTCTCTATAATGACCCTGGGTTAGTATCTATAATTGCTCAATATTTCATTGTGCCTGGAACGGGCTTGATGTCCATAAAGAGGAGGTTTAACGTTAAAGAAAAATGGAAAATTATTCCTGTGCATTGAGTTAATTTGTTTGCCTTTTTTTTACGTCTTTTCTAGATAGTCTCCTTCTTATTTGAGCAGAGGTCTTAATTTTGACGATTTAGAAGGACTTATTGTGGGTATTCCAGCACGCCAGAAGCTGCTGCTTATGGATGCTTGCCATAGCGGAGAGGTGCTCTCAGAACAACTCACAGTAGATAGTACATTTACACTGCCAGATGGTTCTCGTGGTCAGCTCAAGGGCTATACGTATAGAGGAGCTACAGTAGAAGACGAGCAAGGAGAGCTGATCAATAAAAGTGAGTTAAAACAGGAGCTATTCAGTAACTATGTTAGTAGAAGTGGAGCCACAGTTATATCTGCGGCCGCAGGTAATAGTTTTGCATTGGAGAGTGCAGATTGGAACAACGACATATTTACATATACTGTAATAGGCGGTCTAATACATAGATGGGCAGATGCTAATAATGATGGTAATGTTACTGTAGTAGAGCTGAGTAGATATGTCAATAAGCAAGTAAAAAAGCAAACAGGTAGATTACAAATTCCTAATGATAGACAGGAGAATCTAGAAAATAATTTTAGGATATGGTAGGACTTAGATATCTAATAATAATGTGCTTAGGATTTATGAGTTTGCAGTCTTGCAAGGTGAATAATCCAAAAAAGATAGTCTATGATACTCTAGATCTAAGAGAAGGTTACCAACTAAATTATAAGCTGGCATATGGAGATGAACGATATCAGTTTATAGTAGATATGCTAGAGCTAGAACCTTATAGAACTTTTAAATTTACGATGACCAATAAAGGCAGGACTTCGGCGATTATTAGCATCAGTCAGGAAGCATTAAAATCTGCTACAGACGAGAAGAATCAATTTGGAGGTAGAAACGACACTTTAGAAAATTATGAAATTACGATTTGGTTCAGTGAGAAAATGTTTGATGATTTGGTGAGTTCGGATACGGCTTATTTTGTTCCAGACGCAAGTCTCTTTGGTAAATCCCAAAATGTTGCATTTTACAATGCAGGTCTCGCAGAGTACAGGTACGAACGTAACGGAAAGCCACAAGTGATAGAAGTGATGAAAGTGCTTGAGAAAGACGGAGACAGAAGTTTCTTAGTGCTTAATGATAGAAGTAATCCTTTGATCATAAAAATGGATATAGATTGGGTAATATGGCTCAAAGAGGTTAATCATGTATGGCAGAACTAAGAGATATGGTTGTTAGACCATAAATGTCTACAACTTATTTCGTATTTCACAATTAGCGAATAGTAGGATTCATTGTACACATCTGTTGTACAACAATACAAGCTCTATCAAAAGCAATTGTACATTTGAAATGTAAATGAGCATACAGACCTGCATAAATACCTTGGTTTCAAGTTTGCCTAGCACTCATGCGGTAGTGTCTCCGGGAAGCAGGAATGCACCAGTCATCTATGCACTGAATGCCAGCAAGGTGACGTGTCATAGTATAATAGACGAAAGAAGTGCTGCATTTGTAGCACTAGGTATGGCAAAAGAGCTGAGGCAACCAATAATATTAAGTTGTACAAGTGGAACTGCAGCTCTCAATTATTACCCAGCAATAGCAGAGGCTTTTTATGCGAGGGTGCCTCTTATCATTCTCACAGCAGATAGGCCAGCTGACAAAATAGATGCCTGGGATGGTCAAGCCATCCGACAAAAAGGAGTTTATACCAATCACATAAGAGCGGAGTTTCAGACCCCGGAGGTTTACGATGATGAAGCTCCATTCCTAGCAATAGCAGAAAGATTAATAAAGTGTTTAGATGCAGAAATAAGTGGTCCTATACACATCAATATTCCTATAAGAGAACCATTCTACGATTTTACAGAAGATGGTATTTCTAAAAATCCTCATTTGCATAATGAGATAGCACAACAGACAATAAATGTGGCAAGCATAGCCGCTCACGTAAAACAAGACTTTCTATCCAAAAAAGTGTTGGTTTTCAATGGGATGGATGATGGCGAGAATATTGTAATCGCTAGTGATGACGGTACTGTAATGCTCTCAGATATCACAAGTAATCAGACTAGTGACATACATTATTGGGATTCAATGTTGTTCTCTGCACAGAGTAAACCAAAGGGATTGGATTTTTTAAGTGTTCTTAGACCAGATGTGCTAATTACTACTGGCACAACTACGGTGTCCAAAGGATTGAAAAGATTTTTGCAATACCATAAACCTGAGTTGCACATTCACCTATCTCGTCACTTTGAAGTAGGAGATATGTTTGATTCTTCCCCTCAAATCATTAATCCAGAAGAGATAAAACGTGTAGAGGAAACCGATAATGATATCGATGGCGAAAGGGAAGGTGCTTATGTGAATGCGTGGCTAAATATGACTCAGGAATTTAAGAGTCGTTTTAGTCAGCTCGATTGGTCACTATACAATGAGTTTTGCGTGACCAATTATGTGCTGAACAATTTGCCAAAAGAAGCTCAGCTGCATATTAGTAATTCTATGCCGGTGCGGTACGTTTCTTTTTTGCTAAATAGTGATGTTTCAAATAATTCAGTTTACTGCAACAGAGGCACTAGTGGTATCGATGGGAGCACGAGCACTGCCGTAGGGGCAGCTTTGGTCAGTAGGTCTGATGTGTATCTGGTGACTGGAGATGTTGCTTTTTTTTATGACATCAATGCTTTGTTTAATACCAAGCTGCCGCAAAATCTTAAAGTAATACTATTGAATAATCACTCTGGCGGAATATTTGAAATGATAACCGGCCCAGATAAAATGGGTGATTCATTGAGCTTTCAAACAACCCCACATAGCTATACAGCAGAAAAATTAACTAGTCATTTTGGGCTAGGATATTTTAGGGCAGAAACTATAGGGTCTTTTGCTCAAGGCTTGGATTTGCTAAAATACAGTGAGGTTCCATTTGTTTTGGAGGTTATTACTCGTAAAGATAAGAATCGAGTTTTTCTTGATTTGTTCAAGAATCTCTAAGTTCATATTTTGATTTATGCATACGAATACGCTGTAGCAGTGTCACTTTTGTGTCGCCAAAATTTATTCTATATTTGACACAAGTAAAACAAAATAAAACTTAAAAAATATGAAATTAAAAACACTCGTAGCCGCTTTAGCTATTGGGGTAATGTTTTCTTCTTGTGTGGTAGCTCACACTGCTGTGGTAACGAATAATCCTGTAGGATCTAAAGTTGGCGTGGTAGAAGGAACCCCATTTAAAAAAGATTTGGATCTGTCTTATCAAGCAGCCAAAGAAAAAGGAGACATCTCTAAGGTAGGAATTGCAGAATTCAAAATGACGACAATGTTAATTATTCCTAAATTAAAGCTAACAGTTACAGGTGAATAATATGAAAAATACAAAAGCATTAATACTGGGAGTCTTGGTTCTATTAGCATCATCTTGCACAGTAGTGAGACCATATGCGGTTACAAATAATGAAATAGGAGATGGTATGGGTGTGTCTAGGACCACACTTATTTTAGGAGGATCTGTGGGCACAAACTTGGAGCAAGCTTTGTACTCTACCAATAAGAACTTTGGGGTAATAGAAGCTGCCAAAAAAGGTGGTATAGATAAAGTAGCAACTGTAGATGTAGAGTCATCTAACTATTGGCTATTTTCTACAGTTAAAATTATAGTAACAGGAACAGAAACGGAAGATTAATTATGAAAAAAATATCAAAATTATTTATTGCAGGATTATTTACATTGTCATTGGCAGCTTGTAGTGTGTCTGAGCCGGTTTTCGTTACAGATAACGGAGATGGAGGAAAAGTAGGTAAAGCTACCTATAGAGTGATTTTTGGAATTATTCTAGATGGTGGAGACGGATCTATCAAAACTGCCGCAGAGAATGGTCGAATTACGAAAATTTCTACAGTGGATCAGAAGGTTGAACCTGGTATGTTTGTTACTCGCTATGTTACTGTTGTGACTGGAGAGTAGTATTCGAAATTATAAAACAATTAAATCCTTAGGTTTGTGCTTAAGGATTTTTTTTATGCCTAAAATTTATACACTCTTGTTTCTCTTCATTGCACTGGGCTCGTATGCTCAGGATAAAGCGTCTATTCGACATTATCAAAAAAAGTGGAAAACAGATTCTATACACCTACCATGTCAGAAATGGGACTCTAGAGATTTGCTTATACATGTACCAGATTCTATATATGATAGTGGAAGTGTGCAGGTTAAGAAGTTAACCTTAAAAGGGAGTAAAGGTTTTAGCTGTGAGGTGAAAATAGTGGACGATGATGTATACTCTACAGTCATAAAAGCAAAAGGGAAGAAAAATAGGGCTATTCTATTGCAGCTTGAGTTTTGGATTCAAATTCAAAATAAGAAAACGGCTGATTGCAAGGTAGCTACTTTGTTAAAGGTTTCTAAAAGGAATACTGCCTTGCAGTTAAACCAAGACATTCAAGGATTATAGTACTCACTCCACTAGCACAAATCCTGCCCATTTAAAAGGCTCATTATTGTATTTGGCTTGCATGCTTTTTTGTGTCTTGTTAAATGCAGCTCTAACGACTTCTGTTTCTAATAAATTTTCATAAAAATCAATCATAAACTCTGCGGTTTCAGTATCGGGTACTTGCCATAAACTGATAACTAGTTTTTCTACTCCCGCCATTCTAAATCCACGTTGTAAGCCATACACACCCTCATTACCTTCTATATCGCCCAGTCCTGTTTCGCATGCACTTAGTACTACAAGTTCTGTAGACCTTAGGTCGAGATTGGATATTTCTGCAGCCGTAAGTATACCATCTTCCTTGGAGTACGGATTTATCCCGTATGTCCAGCTAAAATTGCCTCGTGCCAATATTATTCCTGAACGAACCATAGGGTCTTCTTTTGAGGATATGTTAATTTTTATACTTTCCTTTTTCTCACCAGTAATACTTGGAGTGTATTATCCATGAGTAGCGATATGTAGTATTTGTGGTGAAGTTTGATCCAATGATTTTACATATTCTTCAGAACCGCTTGTATCTGAGACCAGTTTGACACTTATTTTATCTTTTAGCAATTTATAGATGTTATCTATTTCACTCTTCGTTCCGGGCAAGTCTGGCCATGTTGTTTGGCGGTAAACCTCTCTTTTCTTTTTGTCAGTTGGGTTAAAGTCGAAATTTAGACCTCCAATTAAAACAGCATCTTTGACTTTGTTTTTCTTGTTTGGTGAGCCTTTATTAGGAAAGGTGTGGTATTGTATAAGATTGTACTTGCTGCACAATGGACTCTCACTACTGTCAGACAATGCAGCTATGGGTATGTTATTAATGATGCCCGATGTTGAGAAGAAAACCTTGTCCTTAGGATTAAGATATTTTTCAAGCGGCTCCCAAATGAGGTCATACAAATTGTTATCAAATGATTGTGTATTCTCAGATTCTACTGTGGCACCTCTGCTTGAGTAAAGACTTGGAACTCTAGGGAGACTTAGTAATTGCTTGATTTTTTCTTCTTTAGCTAAGTACACTAGTGTAGGTGTGTCGACATCTGGTTTGATTATGTATGCTAGGTATTTGATACTATCAGGCATATGTTCTATGTCTAAAAAATGAAATTGAGAAAACTCAATTGCTACTTCATTTTTATTCAAACTTTGTTGGATGTTCTTCCAATCACCACTTTGCATGGAATGGTTAGGATATTTTTGTTTGTGGATACGGAGCAATAGATTTTCTAGTGAATCTTTTTGCTCAATTAGACGCCATATTGGTTGATCGCTATGCTGCACTGGAGTTGATAATTCTATGCTAAGGGTCTCTCTCTTGTCTAGATATAACTCGATGGTCTGATCCGTCGCAGGATCATTAAGGTTACGCAGATTATCAAGCATGGACTTTTGATTGTTCAGTAGGAGACCTTTTAGAGTGAGATGGTTATTTAGACTTAGCTCAGAGATTTTTTGTTCTGCATTATGTGATTGTAATCAAATTGTTGCACTTTATCAAATTGATATTCTATTTCCTTTAAAAAGGATTTCCTATTTACTTCGGTAGAGTAAGTAAAAGCGTCTTTTATTTCAGTGATGAGAAGGTCATTTGCTTCAATAAAATTATTTGCAGCCGTCTTGGTATTATTATATATATGGTTTAAAAAACCTAAGTTCTGCAGTTGTCTACGATACTCAGGGTGGTAGGAATCGTATCTTAGTTTTAACAAAGGGAGGTTTTTATCATAGAGTTCATTTGTCGCGTCTAGATCTCCATTTAATCCAGTAACATATCCTTTTTCGCACATCAAATATGGAAGGAGTGGAGAGTCATTCCCATCGGATTTATGGACAAGGCTTATTGTAGAATCTATCAAATCTATTCTACGAGTATTGACTCTTTGAAAATAATTAGCTCCCATAAGGTAATCGTTATACGGTGAAGGAAAGCCAATGCCTATCAAACCCATTTTTTTTAATAGTTTAAGATGTTCTATCTGACTTTCTGCATATATTTTTAAATGTTTTTGTTTGCCTTTGGCTACACTCTCAATATAGAATATTATGTCTAAAGCTTGCTGATAATTGTCCAGAGCTTGATCTAGCATGCTTTTTAGCAACCAAGCTCTCAGATTATGATAACTATCAGTTCCAAATAGACTTTCTGTAGATTCCCTCATATAGACTATTGATTTGAATGCTTTGTCATACCTTCTCAGTTTGATTAGCAGCAAGGCATGGTCTAACTTTATGTCAACATAGTTGATATCTGATTTTGAAAATACTTTTTCAGAAATCAACAATGCTGAATCAATATACATTTCAGCTTGGGTATATAGATTTAATTGAGTGCAAACGTTTCCGAGTAATTTGTATGTTAAAGCTGTTTCTGAAGTATAAGATCCAAAAAGTGATTTAGAACTTGAGAGTATCTTCTCGTAGCCAGTTTTGGCATCTGATAAGTTGCCTTTTAGATAGTTGTAGTTTGTTCCGTTTACTAGTTTTGCAAAAATTTAGACTCCTTTTGAGTTCGATATATTTCTTGGTCTAGTCGATTGCTTATTAGATGACTCAGTGCATGTACAGCGTCTCCAGATTTAAGATATTTTTTGGCTAGATTAGTTTCTTTGGTAGTAAGTGTCGAAAGGAGTATTTTGTATGAGTCAAGTAGAAAGAGTTGAGTACGATATAGAACCTGATAATCACCGACATAGTTCACATTATAAGCCTTCGTGAGAAAGTACTGAGCACTATCATACTCTTTTAGATCGTAGTATGCAGAGATAAGAGTGTAGAAGCTCGAAAAGTAGTCGTAGCTGTTCTCGCCACTTAGTTGGAGAGCTAGGCGATTTTCTTTATTTGCGTAGTCTTTTGCCCCAATAGCATCCTTGTTTTTTAATGAGATAGAAGCTAATTATCCTGCTAAATCTAAGTAGTTTGCGTCTAGTGGCAGGTGGTCAGCTTGGTATATACTGTCAGCAATTTTTAAATGATAAGTCGCTAGTTCCAAATTGTTATTTTGATTATAAACAAAGCCCAGTTCTGAAGAGAAAAATAGTAGTGATGAATTGTTTGATAAACTAGCTTCAGACCATCCCTTTTCTAAAAAAGTTATTTGGTTTTCTTCATCATCAAGCTTTTTATAACAAGTAGCAAGTCTGCGATATAAACTGATTTTCTTTGATTCTGGGAGAATGACTTTTTGAGAAATTTTGGTTATGGCTTGAAGTTGCTTCTTAGCCTCTTTTTTCTGATAGCATCGAAGATACCATTCTGCTATTGAAAGCTGTGTATTAAAATATTCTGTTGATAATTCTCCATGTTGTTCCTTACTTATTCCTCTTAATTCTTTGACAAAAGGAGGTATGTCTCCACAATAGCTACTGAGGATATTGACATTAATGACTTCTTCTAGCATATCAATATAACGTTGATCATTTTTGTCATACACGTTTCCCATGTGCTTAAGCTTCAGCTCAGAGTAGATGACTACATTGTCATCATCCCTCATTGCTGCGTATGTACCGATTAGTTTGTTAAGTACAAGTAGAATGTTTTTTGTGTTGGCCTTTTCATCAAGGAGCCATTTACCATAAGCTAAACGGAAGTTTGCTGCAGCAGGATTATAATCCTTTATTTTGAAGAGTTCATTTCCAAGATGATAAGCGGTGGTAGCATATTGATTACTTTCTGTTTTGTTCGCTTGTTCTAGCAACTTTGATCCTTCCCAAAAATAATGTATTGAGCTATCCCTATTTACCAATTTAGAATAACAATAACCAATGTTTCCTAAATACACCGAGGCCAGGAATTTATTGTTTGTATCTCTATTTATTATCTCAAAGGCATTTTTGTAGAAGGGTACAGCCACTTTGAAGTTTTCTCTTTTTTCAATTGACAGACCAGTCTCATTATATGCATTAGCCAAAAATAGGTTTGAGTCTGTGAGCTCCGTTAAAGTAGCTAGTTCGATAAGAGCTTGGCTTTCTTTTTCTTCAGATATCAGGCACTTAAGTTTGAGCACTATTGTGTTCATTATCTGTGTTGTGTCTGGGATGTATTTCTGAAACATCCCGTCTATAGCTAGAGTATATAGCTCTATAGTTCGTTTACAGTTGTTGTTTTGGGCTTCTAGGTAGCCAACATTCCTTCTGTTTGTGATTAACTCAATATCCGAATGGTTAAATATCTTTTCAGCTAGAATAAGTCCTTTGTTTAAGAATAGTAACGCAGAATCTGAATTTCCATTGTTGTAAAATTCATATGCTTTGTTATTTACTTTATTCCAATCTTTTTCGGTTTGTGCATTTGCGTTTGCGAATACCATAAAAAGGAGAATAAAAAATATTGATTTTAACGACATTGATGGTTTATACATTTAATAGGGCTAAAGTAAATAATCTGTTGTTTTAAGGAAACAAAAGCTTCTTTTTTACTTTTAATATGAGTTTTAAAAAGGTTGTCTATTTTTTAACAGAAGTGTTCAATGCGAGATATCTTGTGTTCTTCTACCTTATTCCTCTCTCTTAAATACAAAATGCGACTTGAAATTAAAGTTAGAAGTATCACCTTCAGGTTTTAATGTAAAGTATATACTATCGTTTTGCATTTACTGAATATCGACTGGCAGTTCAATTAATTCTTCTTGGTATGGGTCTACTGATGAAAAAATCAAGTGATTTTTTCCTATGTTCTAAGTACCGTATTGAGGATTTATTTCACCAAGGCGGCATTTCCATTCTGTATGAAAAACAGTAAGTTTAAAACTGTCGTTAGGGTAAAATATTAGCTCGTGCTTTTCTTTGGTTTCATCAAAATGAATTCCAGGCACTCGTTCTGCCCAAACATCTCCTTCCCAAATGCCAATAAAATCATCTTCTTTAAGTTTCTGTTCGCATCCGAAAGCAACAAGAACTATTAAAATTATACTTAAATGTTTTATCAAACTTTTTATGGATATCAAGATGATTGAAAATGCAATTTAAGGATACTTCGCACAATACTCAAGCAAAGAATTATTCTTAAAATAAAACTAAATCTTTTCTTTGCACTTATGTCTACAGATACTTCAGCTTTG
This sequence comes from Bacteroidia bacterium, assembly GCA_028339355.1. GTDB lineage: Bacteria > Bacteroidota > Bacteroidia > NS11-12g > UBA9320 > UBA9320. Next base: position 24,848 of record JAOLBX010000003.1, on the reverse strand, counting down.
AAAAGAATTGCTCTTCACGATAAACACGTATCATTGGGAGCCAAAATGGTCCCATTTGCAGGATATGAGATGCCACTACAGTACGAGGGTCTCACGCCAGAGCATCATGCTGTTAGAAATAGCATAGGAGTTTTTGATGTAAGTCATATGGGTGAATTTGGTGTGAAGGGTAAAGACGCTGAGGCACTAGTAGCTTGGATATGTTCTAATAACATAAGCAATGTAGTTGATATGCAAGCTCAGTATAACTGTATGCCAAACGAAGATGGAGGTATCGTAGATGATCTCATCGTATATCGATGGTCTTCTACTGAATACACTCTTGTAGTCAATGCCAGTAATATTGCTAAAGATTGGGATTGGATAATGAAACAAAAAGAAGCAAAAGGATTTGATTGTCAGATAGAGAATCAATCCGATGATATCTCTCTATTTGCAGTGCAAGGGCCGAATGCTACAAAAGCTCTACAGAAATTAACAGACGTTGACCTTGATGCTATTAAGTTTTATCATTTCGATGCTGGGGCACTTGGTGGCAGCAATGATGTAGTTATAAGCAATACTGGATATACTGGCTCAGGAGGCTTCGAGGTATATGTGTGGAACAAGGATGCTAATATGGTTTGGGATGCTATTATGGATGCTGCAAAAGACTATGATTTGGTTCCATGCGGGTTAGCAGCTAGGGATACACTACGACTAGAAAAAGGATATTGTCTTTATGGTCATGAAATAAATGATACTACTTCTCCGATTGAAGCTGGATTAGGATGGATTACCAAATTTGAGGAACCATTTGTAAATCAGGAATACCATCAAAATCTAAAGACCAACGGAGTAAGTAGGAAATTGGTAGGGTTTGAAATGATAGATAGGGGAATTCCACGTCAAGACTACGATATAGTGGATTCTCAGGGCAATAAAATAGGTGAGGTATGCAGTGGCACACAAAGTCCAAGCTTAGGCTATGCTATTGGCACAGGTTATGTGACACCCGAATATGCTAAATCTGGTTCAGAAATTTATATCGCAGTTCGCAAAAAACAGCTAAAAGCAAAAGTGGTTAAAATGCCATTTTTGAAATAAGACAACTATCTCCCATGACTGAGAATTTTGCCGTCTTCCATGGTGATTATTCTGTCTGTTTTAGCGGCAAAATCATTATCGTGGGTTACCACCAGAAGTGATAAATCTCTCTCTTGGCTTAGCTCTTTGAGTATTGAAAATACGTTTGCAGAGTTTTTACTGTCAAGATTTCCTGTAGGTTCATAGTTTAGTTTGTCGTTTGCCAGTTTTAACTTGGATGTTTTTATCTCGTCTTTTATCCCCCCCCCCCCAGTATACTTGAATTTCTTCCTGCGTTTAGTTGTGCTTGTTGTAATGCTAATTTTGCATTTTCAGCATTCAGTTTTGGCATCGTATTGGTTATTTGCATAAGCGGACTGCCTACTTTAACTAGGTCGCCTTCTGTCACGAATGTTTGCTCTAGAATGCCACTCACAGTTGAGTACACTTCGTACAAACTGTCTGGCTGAATAGTAACGGAAGAGTACACGGACTCGGTAAGATCAACTATAGCAGGTTTAATGCCTTGCTTGTCTTTTTTGCAAGATGCTAAGGAGGAGCTTAGAATAAGGAGGAAGATTGTTTTTTTCAAAGTTTTATTTTTAGTTAGCACAATGTCTAGCAAATTAAGGTTTCGTTTTTTAAACACACCAATTATTTATTATTCTAATTGGTTTCAAAGGTAGCACGATGCCAAAATCTATAGACTGATATCTGTCAGTAGCTTGTCTGAATAATATCAGAACATTCGTAAATGCTACATTGACTAAATTTGTAAGATGTCGACAGAATTATTTGAAGTTCGCCTTCGGTTTAAAAAACTTGTGCCGGAACTCCCGGAGGCAATCGCTCAAAAAGTTAAGGATTTACTTGCCGAGCATCCAGATAAAATTGTTGGTCGGATTACGCACAATCTTGTGCGTATTCGAATACCTGAAAAAAGCAGGCACTTTTGGTCACCTCAGCTATCACTTACTATGGAAGAAACAGGCATGAGGACTGAAATTAGAGGTCTCTATGGACCCAAACCTGACATTTGGCTTGGATACATGTTTACGTACTTCTTTCTTGGATTTGTGACTTTGGTAGTTTCTATAATAGGTTTTTCAAGGTACAATCTTGGGCTATCTTCTTATATACTTTGGCTTATTCCATTTGTTCTTGGTGGAGTTTTTGTTTTGTGGGCTACTAGTCGTGCAGGTCAAAAACTAGGAAAGGACGAGGTAAACTTGATCCATAGTTTGATAAAGCCTAGAATATTTGAAAATGCCGGAGATGTAGAAGATTAAGGAAACCTAGACGCGAGATTGGGGCTCTATGATTTTTTAGTCAAAGTCTCAATCTGTGTAAAGATATTAACTACTCCCTATAATGACTCCGGTGACTACACCAACTATACTGCCACGAATCAGTGTAACTAAAATTATCGATAAGTCTACAAACCCGATTATGTATAATTCCTTAACAATCATAAACACAGCAATAGGAATTATTACTAAAAGTCTTTTATAAAAATATTGTTTGCGATTTGATTGAGTTAGCATTCTATTATCTACGAATTTATGTTTTTTCTAAAACCGAGATTAGAGATGTTGACTTACATTTGTACTATGAGTCTTTCAGATCAAATATCAGAACAAATAAAAACGGCTATGAAGGCCAAAGATCAGGCATCACTTCGAGCATTGCGTGGAATAAAATCAGCACTATTACTGCTGAAAACCCAAGAAGGAGGAGCTGAAGTGACTGAAGCTGATGAAACGGCAGTTTTGGTAAAAATGGCAAAGCAAAGAAAGGATTCACTAAGCATTTTTAGGGAGCAAAACAGAGAAGACTTAGCTGTGCTGGAAGAGGAAGAACTTGCGGTCATAGAAAAGTTTCTACCTGCTCAACTTTCTGAAGAAGAAATAAGAGCTGAGATAGAATCCATTATAACTCAAACAGGTGCAAGTAGCATGAAAGATATGGGTAAAGTAATGGGTATGGCTTCAGGTAAACTCAAAGGAAAAGCTGACGGCAAACTCATCGCTGATTTGGTGAAGAAATTACTTGCGTAATTACCTCAACAACCTCACTGTTCCTTTATAGTAGTGTGGCTTCCCTTCAAAATCTATTGCTTTTAAAGTGTATAGGTAGAGCCCGGGTGAAGCATTTAAAGCCTTCCAATAAGACTGCTTAGAATCGGATTTGAAAATTTGCTCGCCCCATCTAGTGTATATCTGCAGTTCATAACTAATTAGTCCTAGCCCGACGGGCTTAAACTCATCATTGAGTCTATCATCATTGGGACTGAAAGCATTTGGGATGTACAAATTGTATGCATAAGATACATATAGCTCTTTGGTAAGACTATCCATGCAACCATACATAGACTGGACCCACTGTTTTATCTCATAACTTCCGCTATCTAGGAATCGATGACTAAAATTTTTGTCGATTATTACGTTTCCATCACTAATGTGGTAGATGATGGAGTCCCCGTAGATGCTTTGGTTTGTAACCTGTACTTCCGAGTTGAGAATGTCCACGAGCTCAGAGGATAATTGGAAATCTGCAATTGGTAATGGATGCACCACAAGACTCTTACTTATTCTATAATCACAACCTGGCAGTGTAGTTACGTTTAGACTCACGCTATATATGTTGTCTTCATCGTATGCATATTCAAAAGAATCCAATTCATTGACCACATCCCCATTGTCCATATTAAATGTAGCCGATGATATATCAGCAATGTTTCCTTGGGTAGTGTTTATTATCCACTGTATATCGTTCTCACATATATCATCTATCGTAAAATCTGGAACCACGATGTTTGTGATGATTATCGAGTCAGTATCTGTGTCCTTACAATTATATTGATTTTCCACTTCCAGATCTATTGTATATGTGCCAATAGTTGTAAAAGCATGAGTGAACATTTGATTGCTATTGGTTGTGCCATCTTCTAGTATCCAAGCATAGCGAGTATAGCTGTTTGCAGAATTTAATTCAGTTTGATTATCCATACACGGATTTTTTGTAGAAATAGAAGCTTCTGGAGCAGGGTCTATGACTATAGTGAAGGTGCTATCGGAAATACAGCCTCTATTAGTTATTATCTGCTGTTTTAGGCTATAAGAGCCGTCACTTGTAAAGTTATAGCTAAAGCTAGTTTGTATAAAAGTGTCTGTCAGTAATGTCCATCTTGTTTGAACCACAGAATCCTGAAAAACTGGAGTAGCGGTGAATACTATAGATTCGTTTTCACATTTGCCCAGTTGTGTATATAGATTCTTCTCTTTGTGATATACGGTATAGTTTTCAATACTCGAGTCTAAGCAGCCGAATTCGGATTCTACTTTTTGTTTGATGGATTTTACTCCTATAGCGGTGGGTAAGAACTTCATAGAATCTTGGTCTCTACCCTTGTCAATTTCAAGATCCCATTCGATGGAAGTAATAGTCCCGTTGGAAATGGCAGAGGCATTAATAGCCAATGCCGAATCTCCGAGACAGATGTTTTCTATAGTAAAACTGCTTTCAGGCAGAGGATATACTTGAATTGCATATTCTGCGGTATCCAAGCACCCATGTTTATTACCTACTTGGACCAAAATGCGGTAGGTTCCCGTATCCGAATAAGTGTAGTTGAAATTAGAATCAGATTTTGTGTTACCATCTCCTAGTCTCCAATCGTAGTCTGTTATCGCATCAATAGTACCCGGCAACAACGTAATAGTGCAGAAAATAGAGTCGTTAAGGCAAGAACTCAAAGTTGTGAAGGATATATCAGGTTTATCCAAAATAGTAATAGTATCCACTGCAGTCGAGACGCAACCAAAGTCTGAAGTAGACTTTAATAACACGATTAATGACTCCTCATTTGGCAGTAGAGTATGAATAATATCTCCTGTATCTCTAGCAGATCCAAGCTCCCATGTGTTGATGAGACTGCCATAGGAGATGGTCGTCTTTGATTCTATTTCCAATAGAGTTTCTTCACAAGTTTCAGTATAGTCCATGAGGACTTCCGGTAATGGATATACCTCTAGATTCTTTGTAACCGTGTCCCAACACCCAAATTTATTGCTCACAAATAAAGATACTGGCAAAATTCTAGATGAATCTAAGAAAGCAAACGAGGTGTCTAGGTTTGATTCTCCCAATTCTGAGAAGGTCCAATTTGTACTATCTTTATTTTCTCCATAATAAATGCTTGAATTAGAGAATTTGAACAAGGAACTAGCACAGTTGTCTGCCATAGTTATAGCGGCTTGAGGATTTGGAATTACTCGCACGTGAGTAGAGTCTCTTATGCTACAATTATTTGCATCCGTAATGGTGACGGAGTAAGTGGTGCTTTTAGAAGGATTCGCTAGTGTTTTAGCTGACCGTTCATATCCGCCAAGGCTATCTGTTGGAGTCCATCTGTATTGTTTTATAGTTCCTTTCCCGCCGATGGCGAACTTACCTATCAGCACACCGCCTCCTTCGCATATTATTGAGGTGTCGACTAAGTTTGCTTGCATCCCTGGGTGAATAATTATGTTTACAGTGTCTTGGCTGCTGCAAGTAGCTTTAGATGTGGTAAGCACCATAGCTATTGTCGTATCGTATGGAGATGAGTATGAGATTTTGAAAGCCGTAGAACTAGAATCCGAATCCTCTACGTAGTTGATGTTATTCCAAGAATAGGTGTTCGCGATACTTCCTTCTGTTCCTAGCTCAATAGTAGACTCTTGACAAATGATAGTATCTCTTCCGGCATTTAAGAGTCTTATTGTTGGAACTAGAATGGTCTCATCATTGCACGCACAATTTTGGCTAGATATATTTAGCAATAGATTACACGTGAGATCTGATCCTATGCTGAACAGAAATTGCCTAAGAAGAGATGAATCTGTACCAATAGGTTGATATATACTGTCTACAGCAATTAAGCTATCGGTAAGATCTACAGATCCATTAGAGTTCTGATCCGCATAAATGAACACTTCTAACAGATTATTACTGCTTTTTTCTGAGCCCGAGTTTTGAATAGCGTAGTTCAGAGCGACTTGCTCGTTGGTGCCTATTGCCTGTGATGAAGCACCTGATATTTGCAAATCATATATACTCTTCTCTACAGAATCTGATTGAATAAGTGACGCGGTACTGACCTTTATATCGCAATATAAGTTGCTGGAAACGCAAAAAGCAGGCTGTGTAATGACTGCCGTCGCATAAATTCGTTTCGTACCACAACTTAGAGAATCCGAGTCTAAAAATGTCTTGATTTTAAAGATAGAGCTATCTCCAGGAATAATACTGGAAGGAAGATGCCATGAGTATGTGTTTTCACCATTGATATTTGCAAAAATGGGTTTCGTAGTTGGAGAGTTATGACTTGTGTCTATAAAATTAGTGTCAATGTATACTCCATTTGGAAGGCTTATAATAAACTGATCGGTGGCCGTTGTACTATCAGGTCCTAGATTTATGAATTTGGCAAAAGTGCTGTCCTTGTAGTTGCAAACATCGAGATGATTTAGTTGTAAATCTATAGCTGAGAAATAGGGTCTTGATACGTTTTTTATATTAATTGGATCGCCTATAATAATTGGAGCATTCACAGGTTTGCCACATTTTAAAGTGCCTGAAGGTCTTAGCATAAACGAGGATGAACTGGTGAAATCACAATCTGTAGTAATGGCAATTTTAACAGTCATTTTGTATCCATTGTTGCTTTTTACACCGTTAAATCCATTTTGCTTTAAGATGCTATCCTGTTCAGATAGTTGCCATCTGTAGACGTTCGAGCCCAGAGGAATCGGGTTAGATATTAGGGTAGAGTCACTTCTGCCATCTACAAACAGCCAGGCGGTGTCACTTATCTGAGTGCCAGGTCTAAGTATAAGGTCCAAATTAACGTTGTATATTTTAGGACTTCCAGCATTTCTTAGTTCTATTTCAAAGTCTTGTTTTGCACAAAGATCTATGGGGTCGCTATTGCCCAATATAGATGCTTCTATTCGTGTATTGATGGGTTCAAAATAGATAGTCTCTTTTAGTGATTCGCAAGGTGCTACTTCTATAGAATCTGGATAAGACTGACAGTCAAAACCAAGTAGAATATCAACACTATCTCTATTGCAATCATTAAACTTAGCAAAAATTTTTAAGTTTTTAAAATCTTTCTCAGTGAGAATACCAAGCTTGAAAAGATTGTTTTGTCTTGGTAAGAAAGCCTTTGCCTTGGTATCATATATCGCAACAACTTCTGTGTTCGAGTTAGAAATAGCCCCAATCCAAACATTGGAAGCTTCTGCAGTGCTACTTGTATTGGTAACTCGTAATTCCCACTCTACCGTGTCCTTTTCTGGGTAAACATCATTGTTCACTACAGTAATATCTATTGTAGGTTTATCATAAGTCACCAAGTCACTTCTATTGGCAGATACTATGGTGTCATAACTAGATCCAAGACCATTCATTCGCTCATATACGAAAGCATACTCAATAGTGGATAGCCCTGAGTTTGCTTTGCAATTAGCCATTATAGAATTAGTGAAAGTACCGTGAAACCCATCGTCGCTTAAATCTATTGTACCACCCAAATCTTTATAAAAGGAATCGGTTTTAAATTTCAGTACAGTGCTGGACGTGAAATATGGAGAGATACTGCTAATCCTTTGTGTTTCTACCCCCCCGGTTCCTTTTGTTCTGTATTGCAAAAATGAACTACTCAAAACATCAAAACTCTCACTTTTGGTTAAAATGATTTCGCTGAGTTTTGCCCATTTTCTATATTCATAAGGAAAGACATTTCCTCCTGCATAGTTGGTGCAACAAGGCCCGATACTTAGGTAGAAGTTTTGAGAAGCAGTTAAAGTATTGCATCCTTTGTTGGTAAGGTTGTTTCTTCCAGCATTGGTAAAATAAGAGCCAATAAGTCGGGTTCTAGCTGAGAAGCTATCGCATTGATGTTTTTGGCTACTGCTTGGGTTTGCTACGGTACTTAGATAGAATTCACTTTCTATTTCTAGATTTATATTTCTGTTTCCAACATTTTCATCTACCACATAGCGAACATCTAAAGCTAGGCTATCACTATTATTGTACAGGTAACTTGAAAATATACTGCAACCAGAAGATAGCAAGCTGAAAATTCCAACATCAAAAGTGAATGTTTTATTATTCCCGATAGAACTGGACGTGTACTGTACGTTGTTGCAAGTTACTACAAGATTTCCATTTCGGTAGATTTTAAGTTCTGCTGAGGCTAAGCTAAGATATCTACCGTTATTGAGTTTGGAAATTGCCTTACCGTAAGACCAGTTTGCTATGCTTCCTGCATTATGCACCTTGCCACCAAAAGTGGTTAATAATGTATCGCCAAACATGATACGATTCTTTTTAATTTTACTATCGTCCAAGGAGCCTGTATTGTCAGCTAAGCCGTCGTTATTATTATCTGGGAGACCAAAACTTTCCCTTTCGGTATTAAAATAATTAAAGTGCATGCCGCCGTTACATCCGGAAGAGCAATGGATTCGAATATTGTCTGAATCACAGAGAATCGGAATATCGCAACCAGAAGAACAGGTGGTGTCAGGATTGTAAAATAGATTTATTGAGTAGTTGGCATTACCACTAGAGCTAGATCCACCGCAAGATGCCGTGAGAGATATGAATAGCTCACTCCTGTGCAGAACCGAAGATGCTTTTCCATCAAAATATGCCGTTACGGTATCTCCACTTTGCGTAAAACTATTTGGAAACCAATTTGTTCCATTAGCAAATTCAAATTTTAGATCGGATGTACTCTTAGAATGTGTTAAATTATTAGGTAATATTAGGACAGCTTTAAGCTGAGATTTGTTTGTATTAGAGAATAGATAACCCGTATTTATAGTGTATTCCCATTTTTGTTTCTGGCCATCTGTTATATCTGTTGGGTTAATATTACTAGCCATCACACGCTGATAAGATCCCTGAGATCCTACCTGTGGCCCAGAATTTATAACCTTGCCACATTGATTTTTAAATGACACCTCGTATCTCCATCTTTGATTCCATAAGCCTCCTGAGTAGCATACTGACGGGCAGATTGATGTAGTTTTCCAATGTAGTATAATAGATTTGTTGGGAGCTATATTTGGCAGTTTTAGAAATGCTTGTCCTTTTGGGTCAGCTCCTAATCCAGCGAATACACCAGAGTTATTTGTACTACTTGTACTATATGGTGAAATGTTGGTATGTGATCCTGAGGTTGTCGTTTGATAGGTGAAGGAGTTTGTTTCTATTTTTGAAATCAGATTGGCATAAAAACCAGTGCCATAACTTTGATAAATATTGATATCGATGGCCGTAGCTGTGTCATCTCCATTATTGGTAATTACAATGCTCTGCTGATTGATGTTTGATTTTTCTAAACAGGATGAGAAACTTGATGTGGGAGTGAAGCTAAGCTTAGGAACTTTTGAGGAGATACTTACATTGGCAGAGGCTTGTCTTGTGACACACGTTTGCGTACCGCAACCCCAAGATAAAATGTATTTGGAAGTCAAATTAGAACATGAATTTACTTGTATTGTATCTCTGAAGGTGAAGGTCTCATTGAGGTCGAAGAAGGTGTCATTGTTTCCTATACTCGTGAAATCAGCAGAGTTTAAAATAGATGTAGTTCTATTCCCCGAGCTGGTTACAGTTCCTCCATTGGTACCTAGAAGATCAAGTCCTGAACTGTAGTCTCGAATAAACTTAAGAGTTGCCAACTTGCCAGAGCCATTATTTTTTACAACGATATTTCGTATAAATATTTCTTCCAAATCTGCCGTTTTTAGCTGGTTGCTAATAGTGCTTATCTGTAATGCTGGTTGCTTAATGTTAATTGGGGTAGATTGCTTTATAACCAAGCCGCCCATGTAATAAGTGCTATTTTTAATTCTAGCCAGTCCTCCGTTATTCAAAAAGGAAATAATGTTGCAACTACTGTTAAGCTTTATTTTGAAGGTTGCGGATTGGGTTACTGATAAATTTGGAATATCAAATTCAGGCTTGTTTAAGTTGGTGATGGAACTCTCAGAAACATTGGTTCCTACTAAAGAGTTTACCTGATATAATAATCCTGTAGGGAGTTCTAGTTTGGCTGTAATTCCGCTAACTGTACTTGCAGAAATGTTACGTACTTCAAGTTCAATATAATCGGAAAGTGTACAAAGGTGAAGGCTAGACGGGAGTGTGATTTTTAAATCAAGTTTAGCTTGGCCTTTAGAATATATGACAAAGCAACAAAGAAATAGTATGGTGTAAATTGTTCTAACCATTTAGCCATTAAGTACACAAATATATTCAGTAAGTGTGAGCTATACTAAAAAGACCATCTTTTGCCCTAATCAAATCTGATTTAGTTGCTATGAACCATAATTGATAGGTCCAGAGAAATAGCATAATTCTTAGCATACTGAGAGTCTAGGTTTTCACTAAAATGAGAGTTGGGTTCTTTTAGCTGATAATCGGTTCTGTAAACTCCAGGTTTCATGCTTGGAAGCTTGGCTGTAATGCTACTGCTGTATCCTACCCAAGTCTTTTTGCCTGTTAAAACACTAATAGAATTTGAACTCCATTTCCTCGTCTTACCCCACAGATAGAAAATTGGTGCTAGTACCAGACTAACTAAAGCTATAGTGATGTCAAAAAGTCTTTTTTGAGAACGCTTATCTTGCTTACTTAGGTTTAGTTCAATTTGTTCACCGATGTAAAGCCCATTTGCATTCTTTGAATGTGATCCTATAACAAAATTGCTGTCTTCAGGTATTGTAAAATAGTTAATATTAGGGCCAATGTCATTCATGAGCTGCATTGTCTTCTCGGTAGTGATGCTCTCGTTGCTAAAAATAATCTCATTGATACCATAGATTTTCACTAACTCTTTCAACTGATTAATAGTGCCAAGCCATTGATGATCTGTAGCTTTAACGTCACTCACATATCCGACCTGCTGATAGTTATTGTTATAGCTCTTTAATAGCTTAGTTACCTTTTCCCATTGCGATTTTCCACCTACTAGTATGCTTTTTGTGTAATTGCGTTGGCTAAAATCCAGCGTTCTATATTTAACGAAATGTAAAAGAGTACGCCACGCAAATAGCAGTGCGGCCACTACCAAGGTGCCAAAGAGAATTATACCGCGGCTAAAGTGCAAGTGATCAGGAAGTAGCCCATAAATCATAAAGATGATAAGAGCCCCTAATAGTATACTTCTAGCCAACTTGCTGAAATTGAAAGGACTACTGTAGCTCCCGTTAAACCACATGGTCAATACCCAAACTGCAGAATAATAGGGGAGGTGAATGGTCACCATTTCCCTGGGATACGCTTTTATAAATTTTATATGCTCTTCCCAGTAGTCTTTAAGTAAATAGAGGCTTAAAAAAATAAGAATACTCTCCAGAGCTGGTTGCCAAAATTTTTTGATGATATTGACTCCTACAGCTAATCCTGCACGTGCATATATAGCGGCATTTATAAAAAATTTAAAGAGTTTCTTGTTTCTACCGGTATAGTGTTTTTCGGCAAATATGATCATTGCCTTATAAAAAACACGTACGTAATTAGTACTCAGTTTTTTTGTGCTTTCCCCTTTGTAATGTATAATGTTTGTGTTAGCGAAGTAGTAATTTTTCCAACCTCCTTGTTTTATTCTGTAGCTCAGGTCGATATCCTCTCCGTACATAAAAAAGGTTTCATCCAGCAGTCCAACCTCGTCTAGGGTTTTCTTTCTCATGAGCATGAAAGCACCAGATAGTATGTCTATCTCGTTATTTTCATTTTCAGGAAGGTAACCTAAGTGGTACTTGCCAAATTTTTTGGATTTTGGGAAGATTTTGTTTAACCCTATCATCTTATATAGAGCTACCTCTGGTGTAGGGAGTCCACGCTTACTCTCAGGGAGAAAGTTTCCTTGCCCATCCACCATATGCACTCCGCATCCGCCTAAGTCGGGTTTACTGTCTGCAAATGCTAATATTTTTTCAAAGCAATTTTCAGGCACTATTGTATCAGGATTCAGCAAAAGCACATATTCTCCAGTACTTCTTTTTATAGCTTGATTATTGGCTACACTAAAACCTACATTTTCTTTGTTGGCAATAAGAATGACCTCAGGAAAGAGATTTGAAACCATTTTATTAGAGCCGTCTACAGAATTATTGTCAACTACAAATATCTCTTTTTCAATGTTTTGCGTTGCGTTTTGCACCGACTTTAGGCATTGCTCTAAGAAGTGCTTAACATTGTAATTTACTATGACAATCGAAAGTTTCAAATGCTTTCGGCAAACATACGTAATTCATAAGTGTTATAGACATAAGTAATTTATGCCATCCTACGTCAAAAAAATTTTAACTCGGTTAGAAAAAGAAGATTTTTCTTATTCCAAGCCGGTATCCAGGCAGTCTTGTTTTAAAGATGGGATGTGCGATAATTTTCCTAAGATACAGGACCTAATCTTATACTTACAAAGCGAGTGGGAGCAGGCAAAATCGGGAGCGGAGTATATCTCTACCTACATTATTGATAGAGGAGATGCGGCAGGAATTGTGATTAAAGTTGGGGAACAGAAGAATTTAGATTTACAACATTATTTACTCGATTATATTAAGGATCAGATTCTCTCACATGGGTATCAATTATCTGTAAATAAGCACTGTACAGCACGTACCTGCGGATGCTGTGAGGAATATTGGCATTATTTTCTTAAGCCAAAACCGCAGTCTGAAGATGGTAAGAGGGTGCAGTTGTATGGTAATGTAATAGTTGAGCTCAGAAAAGACACTAAACTTGGTGTTCAGTTCAAACTCCAATGTAATTATTTTTCGGGGTTCAATTATCAGGTCCCAAACAATTTTGCAGAGTTGTTACAGATACTCTAAGAGTGTAATGCTTTTTTTGACTAACTGACATAATCATATAATCTATCTCGGCGTTATATTTTTATAGTAAGCCTGCACTGCCTAAATTTGCACAACTCATTAAATGAACTTTCAAAATCCAATTTTTCTATGGGCCCTGCTACTTTTGGCTGTTCCGCTTATTATTCATTTATTTAATTTCAGGAAATATAGAAAAGTCATGTTTAGTAATGTGGCAATGCTAAAGGAGATTCAGACAGAAAGCAGGAAGACTAGGCAGATAAAAAAATGGCTAGTGCTTGCAGCACGCATGCTCGCCATCACTGCGTTAGTGCTCGCCTTTGCAAGGCCATACTTGCCCAATAAGAATAATAAGGATGGACGTCAGTTGGTGAGCATATATCTAGATAATTCTCAAAGCATGGGAGCTGCGGGTGAAAACGGACAGCTCTTTGAGAATGCAAAGAATGCAGCTAGACAAATTATTGAGAACTTACCCGCTGAAGCAGAAATTCAGATTCTTGACAATGCTCTGAGTCCCAGTACCAATAGAATTTATACGCCAGCCAACGCTACAAATCTCATCGATGATTTGGAGATGGATTTTCATCCGAATGATATAGGGGCCATAGTTCAAAAAGTAAATAACAAGTATATCGCAGAAGGATTCGCAAGCCAACATACATTTGCCATAAGCGATTATCAAACCACTGGAGAAGTAGATGGGGTTGTCCTAGATAGCAATATTAATCTTAATTTGGTGCGTTTGGTCCCCGAGATGCTGCAAAATCTGAGCATTGATTCAGTGTGGTTAGATGAACCAGTAGTGAGACCGGAAACTCCACTAAAGCTAAAAGTAAAAGTGGTTAATAATGGAGCTGAAGATGTGGAATCCTCATCCATAGTCCTGAAAATTAATGGAGTACAACAAGGTGTGGAAAGTTTTGGTATACAATCCAAGGGGCAAGAAATATTGGATTTAACGTTTTCCAGTTCGCAGAAAGGTTGGGTCGAGGGAGAAGTCAGCCTCACAGATGTGCCAGTGATTTTTGATAATCAGTACTTTTTTTCTTTGAACATAAAACAAAGTATTAATGTGTTGCAAATAGGGAAACCAGCTTCTTCTATTACAAAGATATTTGGAAGCGATAAGGTGTTCCAATACGCTACTGCCTCTGAAGGTAGTTTAGACTATGCTAGTTTGAACTCGTATGATTTTATTATACTCAATGAACTTAAAGATATAGGAAGCGGTCTTGCTGAGCAATTGAAACTTTTTATAGAAAAAGGGGGAGTTGCTGCTGTTTTGCCAACGGCAGGTGTTGTGAGTTATTCTGATGCCAGTGATATTCTAGGGTTGGCAAGTTACGGAGTTGTGTCTTCAAAAAATCTCAGTATTTCTTCAGAAGACTTACGTCAGCCTTTTATTAGAGATGTTTATAAACGTATTCCCAAAAACACATTGCTTCCAAAAGTGTCTAAGTGCTATGCTCTAAAGCCAACGGCAGGGGCGGAGTCTATATTGTCGCTAAAAGACAACAGTACTATTTTGCTTCGTAAAAGATTGGGTCTTGGAAGCTTGTTTCAGTTTGCACTTCCTCTAGATGCGACATATAGTAATTTGGCACTGCACGAATTATTTGTGTTGAGTATGCTGAAAATGGCTTTTAGTAAGTCTGAAAAACAGCAGCTAGCATACATCGTTTTTTCAGATGAAGCTATAAGTTTGAGTCAGTCCAAGGGTGCCGAAACGAATGTGTCATTGGTAAGGGAAGAGCAGGTGATTCTTGCCGAAAGTGCTGTAAATAAAGGCGGTTTAAGGTTTTGGCTGAATGATGAGATTTCTGAGAGCGGGGTGTACACCATTCAAAACAAAGATAAAGAAGAGTTGGCCAAAGTGGCTTTGAATTATAGTAGGAATGAGTCCATACAAAAATTTGCCACAGATGTAGAATTGAAAGAACAGTTCGGAGGAGCAAAAGTGTCTGTTAGTAATTCTACAGCTGCATCTTTGAAAAATGCTACAGATTCACTTAGTAGTGGTACACCTTTGTGGAAATTCTTCATTGCACTATGTTTGATATTTCTGCTTATAGAGATACTTTTGTTGAGATTCTTAAAATCATAACCACGAGTGCCACAATCTTATCTTATCCGAAATGCAACACTCCTAGAAAAAGGACATTCTCTTCATTCCGAAAAAATAGATATTCTTATTGTCAATGGAAAAATTGCTGAATTAGGCAAGTCTATAAAATCGGATGTCGTGCTAATAGAGGGTGAAGATTTGATAGTCTCTAGCGGGTGGATAGATTTGAGATGCCACCTTTCTGATCCAGGAAACGAGCATAAAGATTCATTGGGAGATACGCTTAATTCTGCAGCTGCTGGTGGTTTTACTACTTTGGTGACTTTGCCGCATAGCGAACCAGCAATTGAGAATAAGTCGTCGGTAAATTACTTGGTTAAGTCTGCTCAAGATCACATAGTAGACTTAATGCCTACGGGTGTCTTGTCATCTTCTGAGAATTATGAAAATCTCGCTGAATTGTACGATATGTATAATGCCGGGTCTGTTGCGTTTACCAACGGGGATAATGCTGTGAGCAATGGATTATTGAAAAAAGCTTTGCTATACACAAAACCTTTTGGTGCTATAGTAATAAGCCATGCTTCGGATAAGTCGCTAGAGCAAAAAGGCGTAGTAAATGAGAGTGAAACTACGATACATACAGGGTTGAAAACAAGTTCTTCCTTAGCAGAATACATAAGTGTACGTGAGCAAATAGAAGTAGCAAAGTATTGTGACGCCCCACTTCATTTTAGCTGTATTTCGACGAAAGAATCTGTAGCACTTATAAAACAGGCAAAAAAAGAAGGTGCTAAGATAACGTGCGATGTAGCTATTGCCAGTTTATGTTTTACGGATAAAGAAATTTTGAGTTTTGATGAAAATTTTAAACTTTATCCACCGCTTCGTACAGAGAAAGATAGAAAAGCTTTGATCAAAGGGCTTAATGATGGCACAATTGATGCGATTTGCAGTAATCATTGTCCTCAGAATATAGAAAGCAAACTTGTTGAGTTTGATTATGCTGATTTTGGGTCATTGAGTCTGCAGCTCATGCTCTCTTGGTACCTTAAGCACTTAGCGTCAGATATCAGTATGGAGCTATTTGTTAGCTCCTTAACTTCTGGTCCAGGTAACGTTTTAGAGAATGTTTCGTCTACTGTAAACAAGGGAGATTCGGCTAATCTAATAGTGGTAGATATGAAAGCAAAGTGGACTTTCGATGCTAGTACCAATAAATCGAGTTCGAAGAATAGTCATGAGTGGAAAAAGGAACAAGTGGGTAAGGTCATTGCCGTTTTCAATAATAATAAAATAAACTTTTACAACTAAAAAGAAGAAAAATGAAAAACTACAGACCATCGATTCGGCATGGTGTTTATTTAGGCTTGATTGCTGTCTTCTCACATTTGATTGTTTATGCGGTTGATCCGGAGATATTTTTATCCAAAGCATACGGTACTATTTCGACAGTAATTTTGGTGTTAGCTGCTCCCATAGTTTTGATGGTTTTAGGTGCTCGAGATTGCAAGCATTTTTTTAGTTCATATTCTTTTAGGAAGGCGTTTTCTGCAGCATTTATTGTAGGATTAGTTGCGGCACTGATTTCTTTGCTGTACACATTGCTGTTTGTGACGGTGATAGACCCAGAAATGACGGATTGGTTATACGATGAGAAAATGGCTCAAGAAATGGAAAAACTTACTGATGCTGGTTACTCTGATGAAATGATAGAGAGATCAATGGAAATGGCATCTGGATTCAAAAAGTATACTACAGGAGTACTGGGCTCAACTATTATGCACGGTTTTTTCTTGTTATGGTATGCACTCCTCGCACTTATCATAGGTGCTATTCAAAAAGATAAAAAACAAGAAGATTTAATAGCCTAGTTGTGGATATATCGATAGTAATACCACTGCTCAATGAAGCAGAATCATTGCCAGAATTGTATGCTTGGATAAAGCGTGTGATGGATGAGCATAAGTTTAGTTATGAGGTCATATTCATAGATGACGGGTCTACAGACCAATCTTGGAGTATTATAGAAGATTTGAAAAAATCTAATAAAGAAGTAAAAGGCTTGAAGTTCCGAAGAAACTATGGTAAATCTGCAGCTCTCAATGAAGGTTTTGCACTTGCTCTTGGAGATTCAGTCTTTACTATGGATGCTGACCTTCAGGATAGCCCTGAGGAACTACCCGAAATGCATCGTATGCTTTGGGAAGATGGATTTGACTTAGTGAGCGGTTGGAAGAAAAAACGTCATGACCCTATCACTAAAACTGTACCTACCAAATTATACAATTGGGCTACTCGTAGAATGAGTGGGATATATTTACATGATTTCAATTGTGGGCTTAAAGCGTACAAAAATGAAGTAGTAAAAAGTATTGAGGTGTACGGAGAAATGCACAGATATATACCTGTAATGGCAGATCGTGCTGGCTACAAGAAAATAGGAGAGAAGGTAGTCACGCATCAAGCTAGAAAGTACGGCGAAACTAAGTTTGGTCTCAGTAGATTTGTGCGTGGACCATTGGATTTATTGAGCATCATTTTTGTTTCTAAGTTTGGAAAAAGACCAATGCACTTCTTTGGTTTTTGGGGAGCCATTGCTTTCGTTGTTGGTTTCTTATTTACCTCATACGTACTTATTGATAAATTCATAGCACTTAGAAGTGGTATTAGGCAGACTCTAGTAACGGATAACCCATTGTTCTATATTGCTTTGGCAATGTTGCTCATTGGAACACAATTGTTTATGGGAGGATTTTTAGCTGAGATGCTTAGCAGAAATGCACCCAACAGAAACAAATACGAGATTTCGAAGAAATTGGGATTTGAGTAAGTCCATAGTTATAATAGGACCCGCATATCCCCTGAGAGGTGGACTTTCTACTTACAATCAGCTCTTGGCGACTAAGCTACTAGAGCAAGGTCATTCAGTTCGGATAGTAACTTTTAGCTTACAGTATCCAAGTGTGTTGTTCCCAGGTAAAACTCAGTATTCCACCGACCCCGCACCACAAAATATAGATATAGAAGTATCTCTTAATTCTGTAAACCCGCTTAATTGGTGGTCTTTAGGAAATCGATTAAAAAAAGAAAAACCTGATTTGGTGATACTAAGGTATTGGATGCCATTTATGGGGCCGTGCTTAGGAACTGTAAGCAGGCTAATTCGAAAAAATGCCCATACTAAAGTAGTAACGATAGCAGACAATATTATTCCACACGAGAAAAGATTCTTTGACACGCCATTTACGAAGTATTTTGTAAAAAGTTGTGATGGATTTGTAACGATGAGCGAATCCGTCCTAGTGGATTTGAAGCAGTTTAATACGTCAAAACATTCCGCTTATAATCCACACCCAATGTATGAAAGTTTTGGCGTGGCACAGTCAAAGTCAGATGCAAGAAAAAAACTTAAATTAGAAGAAGATGGGAAGTACCTTCTGTTCTTTGGATTTATTCGAAAGTATAAAGGGTTGGATGTCTTATTAAATGCTTTTTCGGATAAAAGAATTCAAGATGCGGGAATCAAACTTATAATAGCCGGAGAGTACTACGATAGTCCCGATGAGTATGAAAGAATTATATTAGAAAGTGGCTTGGAGAATGCCATTATTCAAGCAAATGATTTTATACCTGATAGTGAAGTAAGTACATATTTTAGTGCTTCGGATATGGTAGTGCAGACATATAAGTCTGCTACTCAAAGTGGTGTTACTCAAATAGCGTACTACTATAATAAGCCAATGCTAGTAACTAATGTAGGAGGCTTGGCTGAGCTAGTGCCTCATAATAAAGTAGGTTACGTCACTTCTACTGATACTAAAGAAATTGCAGATTCAATACTTGATTTTTATCAGAATAAACGTGAAGTAGAGTTTGTAGAAAATATCAAGACAGAACGCAATCGTTTTACTTGGGGTAGTATGATAGAAAAGCTGTTTGAGGTAGGAGCTTAAAACTGACTCTCATAAGCACCAATATCTGGAGCAGCTATACGAGATCGGTTGCAGTAGTCGTCAGGTATGATCGGTGAGAGAAGTACTCCTTTGTTTTTTGCCGGAGAAAGCGTGTCAAGGTCAAAATTATAGTTAGAAGCATCGAGATACTTCATGTTAGGACTGAGTATGTTGCTCGACCCTGATGCTCCATACAGGCCTAATGGATCTTTAGTCTTAATGACATTATAATCGACAAATGAAGGGGCGATTACTTTGGAATATTCTAAGTCTTGTCCTATTTCTCCATCTGTTTGTATGCCATCTATTATGTTGTTTAAGAAGGTGTATTGTATGTCATACGTTCTTAGGACTCTTCCAAACTCATCTCTGTCTATATTGGTGTACCCAAATGTAGGCTGTTGTCTACTAAAATCTCTCCCCCCAGTATAGAATGTACTATTTAATACGGTATAGTTGCCTCCTTGTGCTGCAAGGAAGGTGTATCTTCCGCAGTTTGTACTTATGCAATTTTCCACGTGTATAGTGCTTTCTTGTCCGCTTATACCATCAAAGCTCATGTTACGAATCATAGTTTTTCTTATTGTGACATTTCGTTCTCCATCTATTCCGGGTGTAGAGTCACAATAGACTCCTACAGTAGCGTTTTTAATGAGGCTATGTTCTATTAAATTACCATAGCTCGGGTAGCTTATCCAAATACCGCCCCATTGTCCTGCTGTTTCCTCCCAGTCAGGTTGCAGTCTGTCCCCTTGCATGACAATAGGCTCATCTTTTTGTCCTTTTATATCCAATTGCCCTTCTACAAATAGCCAACTCCTTGGAGCAAAATGGATTTTCATGTTTTTTTCAATGGTCAGCTTTACATCGGGTTTTACATAGCAATAACCATAGACGACGATGGGTAGTTTGTCATTTGCCCAAGTTGTATCGGTTTCTATGCTATCTCTAAATATGTAATGAGCATCTTGTCCCCATCCTACCAGCATAGTCTTGCTCTGGTTTCCATTGGTGTTAAAAATTACAGAATCTTTAATAATCAGAGGGTTGAACTCAGGGCTATTATTGTTTGGATCAGGATGTACTTCTACAAATAGAAAGATACTGTCATCCGGAAAGATCTCAATATCCTTGAACTCAAATCCAGGTTCCCCGTCTACATTTAGCCTGAAATGAGAAGCACTGCCTCCGCCCAAAAGGATAGAAGTTCTAATGCTTTCCTTATATGGATTGTAGATTAATATTTGTTTGTTAACGGACTTTGGTGCTCCAAGGTTTGCTTTTGTAAATACTGTGTCAAACCATAGTGTATCGGTATTCACATTAATGTTAGAATTAGGGTCGATAGTGAACTTTTCTTTTTTACAAGAAGTTGCAAAAAGGTAAAGCCCAAGACAAAGAAATAAGTATTTAGGTAATTGCTTCAAGTGTGTTGATAACGAGATAACAAAGGAAATATTTTAATTAGAATTGCCAACGTATAAAGCATGAGAATAATCACAATCGTAATTCTTGCAATCCTCACACAATCTTCATGGGCTCAGCACAATAAAAATTCCTATCAAATAGCTGCGGGTATGCCCCTGAGTTTTACGGATGCACCTACTGCAGCAGGATTTGGTGCTTCGTTTGGATTGCATTATACTGCTAAATCAGATGCTGGTTTTGGTGTTGAAGTTGATTTTGATAGGGTTTTTGGAGGGAGCAAGTCCCTTACCGCCACCAAGGACTACTATTTTTCGAGTTTTGTAGGAAGTGTTATTCCATCTGTTGATTATACTTTTTCTATGTTCAGAGAAAAGAAGCTGCAGATTATACCAGGTTTAGGGGTAGGATTTGTCGCTTATTCTACCAAAGGAGCTTTTTACAATCCAAATTCTGGTATCGTACTTTATAAAACCTACGGAAGGCCTCATTTTGAGACAGTATTTGATAATGGAGGTAACATTGTAGAGATAGTTACTAAGAAATCAGGCGTGACTATTGCAGCATCGCCCACTATTACGCTAGCCTATAAGGTGAAATACAATGTTAAGTTTTTTGCAAGATTCGGCTATTTGCTTACCAATACGGATGACCTAGATGCTTTCAATATTGCGACATCGGGAAATCAAAATAAAGATATTCTTCAAGTAAATCATGTAGGTTTAAATTACCTCATGTATAAGCGAAGACGACGTTAGTCCAGAGTAGGAATAAACAAAAAGAGGCTCTCCGCTATGCGGAGAGCCTCTTTTTTATGCGCCCTCACCTGGACTCGAACCAGGGACCTATTGATTAACAGTCAACCGCTCTAACCAGCTGAGCTATTGAAAGCCAGTGTTTTACACATTAAAATAAGTTTAACTGTCTAAGCACTGCCTAATGAAATTACAATTTCCCAAAGTTCACACTGATTCTATAAACAAAGTATTTGTATCATTTTATATTAAAAATAAAAGATACAGGCTTTATAATGGAAAGAGAATCAACTCAACTACAGATCCCAACTCTTATCCTATTGACCAAAGATTATCTATTGCTAAAGTCCTAGCAGCCGAGATCTACAGCTACCTATTAAATGGGGGTGTTTTATTATCACATAGATCTAACAATTTGGTATGTGGTAAACTCTCAGATCTTGATTATATCAAACAAGCCTTGGAATCAAAACTAACTGGTGATTACTCTGACAAGTATAAGTCTATGCTTCAGTTTAGTTTTAACTGTTTAGAGCAAGAAATAGGTGCTTCAAAACTTGACGTTAAAAGCCTTAAAAATATTCTTGCAAGGTATTGCTCTGGAGTTTCTCATAACACCCTCAAAAGGCACATAAATGTGCTTATTAATGAAGCTGTGTCCTTAGGAATGGAGTGCAATCCTATGACTGAGATAAAAAGCAAGAAAGCTAAGGCTATTATGCACAAACCCTTTGATGATATTGCTACTATATTAGAGGATATTAAAACCTTTAATAAACACCTTCACCTATATTGTTTATTGACTTATGGTTGCTTACTCAGACCACACAGAGAGGTGAGGGAATTGACTTGGGCAGATTTCTCAAAGGACTTAAGCTTTATTACACTTTCAGGGTTTAGAAATAAGTCAGGAAGAAATAGAATTGTGCCAGTTCCAGGCTTCATCAAACCCTATTTAAATCCAAAAGGTTTAAATGATAATATCTTTACTGGGGAGTTGTGTGGTAGGAATCCAGACTATTTTAGTACCCTATGGAGCAGATATAAGAAACAAAGTAATGTTTTGATGGAAGGACAAACCTTGTACTCATTCAGACACTCTGGAGCTATAGATATCTTTAAAAGAACAGGCTCTATAACCAAGCTACAGAAAGCTATGGGACATTCTTCTATAAATGTAAGTTTAACCTACTTACGTGGCTTAGAAATAGCAGAATTAAGTGAAGAGGATATGCCTATGGTTTTAAGAGTTTTAGAAAGGTAGTTTCCAACCCTCCCACCCTAGTGAGCCCAGAACAAATTTGGAATTGCTTCTCCATTCCCGTCAACTACAGGTTGGGTTTTTTTAAAGCTGTATAGAATGCAAGAATACTAATTAAAGCAATTAATCCAATTGCTGGCACAGGAACATTAACAGGGGTTGTAAAGTGTTGTAAAAGACCGTTAATCAGAAAAAACAAATAAGCTATCCCAATGCTTAATAATACCTTTTTTGCATCTTTCATTTCTAAACTTCTTGTTGATAGAATTATAATACCAATAACAATGCAAGCAACTGATAAAGGCCAATGCATAGCCGTTCCAACAACTAATCCTCCTCCTTCTAATAATTCAGTAGGAAAAGACTGTTCTGTTAATGTTTCAGCTCCTATGAAGAAACCTATACCCTGAAGAATATTTAAAACTCCTATTGCTGTAAGTGTATTTTTAGGATTCATTTTTAATTGATTGAATTATTAAGACTTTAACTCTCCCTTCTGTGACACATAACTCAATGCAAGAACTGGAATTAAAGTTAGTATCATAATTATAATAGGTGGATGGGCTGAACTACCGCTTAGTAAATTTACAAAATCTGGTAAAGTCCAAAATAAGTGGACAATAAATAACACAAAAGTTGCTGACTTTAATCCTTCAAGAGTTTTTAATCTAAGAGTGTATACAACAGAGAGTATAGTTCCTAAATAAATGAATCCAATGATATGAAACATAATATCAAAAACTTCTAAGGCTGGTGCACTATTAGCTAATCCTTCGATATTAAAGTCGCTTATCATTTGGCTTTTCATTTCACCTCCCATTTTTGCAATCACCAAAGGTATAAATTGAATGATATCAAGAATTAATGTCAATATTAGAATAGTTTTAAAATTTTTCATTTCAACTGGATTTTGATTTGTGTTGAGCGAAAATACTGAAATTAGTTGAGTTATGTTTTATTTTAAATTCAAACGAACGTATTCAGTTAGTCTAACCTGCCTCAGAGCACTAAAGATAGCTGAGTTAACTGAGGAAGATATGCCTATGGTTTAGGTTACTTGAAATTTTCTTTGGAAATTTTGATTGTATCAATGATTATACTCTTTTATTAAGTCTGATGCATCACTTTTTCCATGCGTTATCAATAATTTTTTGTAGTCTCTTGACTCTCCAGTAATTGTATTTATTGGTTGAGCCCAGCCTGTATAAGATTTCATTCCTTTATGTATTGCCATTGATCGGGTTATATAATTCCCATGATGATCAATAGAGGAATAATTACTATCCCCTAAAGACCCAAAAAACATTCTAAGATTCTGTTTAAAGATACTTATGGATTCAAGTTTATCTTGCATTTTATTATATGCTTCGGATGAACTATTTGAAAAGTCATACATAGCTTTATAATCTTCCATTAATTTCCCCATATACCAACCAGCAATAAAATCTGCATGTATTTCTTGTTGAACTGTGTTCTCGAATTTTAGGTTATTTTTATATTGAAATATGTGGGCTGCTTCATGACTTAAGATAGCTAAAATCATCCAAACACCCCCCTCTTTCTCTTGGTTATGTAGTTTTTCTAAGAGATTAACTCCTAGACCAATAGTGCCGTCACAGCTTGAAGACTCACAATTAGGTCCTGCAAAAGCAACGTTCCCTGGATAGTATTCTATCCTAAACTCCACATCAAATACTTTTTTTAACTGAAGTCTTTCTAGATCTAATTTAGTATTGATATATGATGAATTAGATCCTTTAAGTAATTTTGATGAAGGGCTATTTGATCTTAGTGTTAAATTACACTGTGAGTAAACAGAGGTATAAGAAATAAGTAAAGCAATTGTAAATAGTATATTCTTCATAATAAATTGGTTTACGCAAACATAATAAATATTAGTTTTAACTTACCTAAGAGGTCTTGAAGTAGCAGAACTAGAGGAGAGTGATATGCCTATGGTTTAGGGAGTATTCATTAATGATAAACTACCACCTAGTTATAAACCTTGAAGTTGACGTTTCTTCATATCATAGAAAAAACCTCTTTTTTTTCAGGGGCAAATGATTAATTTGAGTTAGATGAAGGATAGCCAGGAATACATATTAATTAGATCATTAGAACTGAGGCATTCTCCATGGATAAGTGAAATGGATAATCCTAACCAATTGCAGGATAGGGGCATCCATAGGAGCTTTATCATTCAATTCAATGACAGTATTGATAGAATATCTATGCTCATTTATTTTAAACACCTCAGCATTCTGAAATTAACATTGTATTACAGAAAAAAGAGTGCTGAGAACAGAAAAAATAAAAAACAATATCCTCAGCAGAAAATGAGATTGTCCTTTGATAACACTCTTGAATTGCTAACTTACCTATCTAGTAAAAACTATAAAGCAGATTGGTTTGAGATAAGAT
>JAOLBX010000029.1 GCA_028339355.1 Bacteroidia bacterium | reverse complement strand
CCCGGGTATATTATCTAATCCAACTGCACCTACGGTTATTACCGAAGGTACATCCGCTGGAGTTCCTATTTTTCTCCATTCATCGTCTCCTTCATTCCCAGCACTGTTAAGCACGACGATACCTTTTGTTACTGCTATAGTTGCAGATTTACTGATATAACTAGTGTTACCATCTAGGTCTTTGTGTGTATAGCTTAATGATTTATCATCAAAACGATTGTACCCTAATGATGACGTTATCATATCCACTCCTAAACTATCTGCTTGCTCTGCAGCCTTGCACCAGTTTAGTTCTTCTACAGGGTATTCTGTAGCTGCAAATTCGGTTCTGAAAAGTATAACATTTGCTAATGGAGCCGAGCCGATGTACTTACCCTTGTCGTATGCTCCAAAACAAGAAAGACAAGATGTACCATGGTTGTCAGAGTTGTTTAGCTCATTATCAAGTCCAGCTACGTCATATCCGTACATGAGCTTTCCATTTGCTTGGTGCTTTAAAAAAGAAGGAATACTATTTATGTTTTTAAATCCTGCATCAAATATTGCAATATAAACTCCTCTACCATTCAATCCTTTTTGATGTAATTCAACTATACCTATTTGATTGTTCTGACCATAAGAAGCTCCATAATCACTAGCTGTTAGATCTTTTGTTTCCATAATAGACTCTTTGAGTTTTATCCTTGGGCTTTGGAATTTTGGTTTTTCTACTTGTCTTATTTTATTAGCTTTTCCGACGTATCGAACATTTTTGACAAAATCTATTTTTTTCAAATGTTCAAGACTTTGTGTGTCCGCACTTACAACTGCAGCATTTTGCCATTTCAGAGTGTATCTAAGCAAGATAGCAGTGTCCTTTAGAATAGCGGATACATATTGAGAATTAACGGGGTAATCTATTTCGTCTAGCTTTATGCCAAATTTGAGTCTTCTCTCTATTGCCTTTTTACTAAGAATATCTTCAGCATTAACTTTATTCTCTTTGTCCTCAAATTGGACAATGAAAACATTTGTGCTTTGAGCCGCGGCTGAAGAACAGAAAAAGATAAGTAGTAGGGTTAGTGTTTTACCAATTGGTTTCATAAATTGTATTGAAATGCTCTTTTCCTTGTAAGTATTTGCCTGGTTGTCTTTCGAGATCTATAAGTTTACTAAGGATTAATCCAATTCCCTTAGCATATATTTCTGTTTCTACGTCGGTAAAAAAAAGATCTTCGTCATTACCGAGTTCTACAGTAGCGGTATATTCAAATAGTTTGTTCGCTACATTATTAGATTTGTCGATATTTAATAATGTAGCTCGTTGATAATGAGAGGAATTAAGTTGATTTGCATCCCAAGTTTTTCTTTCTTTGAATGGAAAGCTGAGCTTGACTTTCCGTATATCATTGGCCACAATTTGGACATTGTAGGCGTCTTTTTTAACGGTATTGTATCGGATGAAATTCCAGGAGTTTCCGGAATCTGTCGAGGTCTCTACTGCTATGACATATACAATGTTTTTTGTCCCATCTTGTATACTGCGTTCTACTGTTTTTCTAATCAAAAAATTTGCAGTGTCGCTAGATTCACTTGAAGCGTTATGGGTTATTTCTTGAGTGCTATATGTGATGAATTTTCCAATTTGCAGAGGGAAGTAATCAGGCCCAATAGGAAGTGGTTGCTCAACTCGTTTGCAAGCATATCCCCAAAATAGCATAATAGATATGTAAATCCAAAAATTACTTCTCAAAAGAAATTAAGGTAAGTGTGTATTTATGCCCTCTTATGTCTTTTGGTTTTTCAGGATCTATATTTTCTAGATTCTCTACCTCTTGAAGTATGAGTCCAGTATTCGCAGCATAAGTTCCTTTAGTGAAAACTCTCTTGGTTTGAAATATTTTATCTTCACACATTACTGTCGCAGTGCTATCATAATCTGTTACTCCTACTGTTTTTGGTGAGTGAATGGTTTCAAAATAGCATTCTACAGCTTCTTGAGCATTGTATAAATTGGCATCCCACTCTTTTTCTATAGCAAGAGGAAAAGAAATCACAACTTTAGTGACATCTGAAATGGTTCGTTTGATTTCGGATGGGGTATTTGATTCAATATAATTTCTTTGAAAAATCCATCCTTCCACTGTGTCAATCATAGCATAACTGCTTAATGTGTATGACTGTATCCCAGCATTGTCAATGAAACTATTAGAGACAGTACGTTTGACTAGGTATTGAATAGTGTCAGGTTTTTGACTTCCATATCCATAGAAAGAAATACTGTCCATTTGATAAGTCCAAGTATATCCAACGTCTAAAGGCTGATATTTTGAACTATGATCTATATCTGGCATTAGCTCATTTTTTTTACAGCCAAATATGGCAAAAAGAGATAAAACAACCATGGCGAATACTGACTTCATAATATGATTAAACACAAAAATACACCTAAGTTATAATCATCACTTCACAATGGTGAGAATATTATATATTTTTGACCGCTTATGACAACAATGTTAGACGGCAAGTCACTTGCACTGAAACTTAGAGGCAATATCAAAGAGGAAGTAGAAGCAATAAAGGCTATTGGGAACCGTGTTCCTCATCTTGCTGCTATCTTAGTAGGTGAGGACGGAGCTAGTAAGACGTATGTTAATAGCAAAGAAAGGGACTGTGAGTATGTGGGATTCGAATCGAGTGTTCATAGACTATCAGCAGATACCTCAGAGGAGTCACTTCTCAATCTTATAGAGGCGATTAACAAGGATGAAAACATTGATGGATTGATTGTACAGTTACCTGTACCTAAACATATAAATGCAACTAAAGTCACTGAGGCAATAGATCCTGAGATAGATGTAGATGGATTTCATACAATAAGTGTAGGAAAGCTGACTAAGAATGAAGATACATTTATATCTGCTACACCGTTTGGTGTTATTATGATGCTAGAGGAGTATGGCATAGAAACCAGGGGAAAACATTGTGTAATCATAGGACGAA
The DNA here is from genome assembly GCA_028339355.1 of Bacteroidia bacterium. Classification (GTDB taxonomy): domain Bacteria; phylum Bacteroidota; class Bacteroidia; order NS11-12g; family UBA9320; genus UBA9320. Next base: position 20,050 of record JAOLBX010000029.1, on the reverse strand, counting down.
GCAATATTGTCGGAAGACCAATGAGTATTTTGATGAGTCAAGGCGGCAGAGATGCTACTGTTACAGTGTGTCATCGATATACCGAGAATGTAGGCAACTTTACTAGAACAGCAGATATCGTTATAGTAGCAGTGGGAATTCCAGATTTTTTAAAAGTTGAGATGGTAAAACCGGGAGCAGTTATCGTAGATGTAGGAATTACTCGGGTAGACAGCGACAATGCAAAGAGGTACGTCTTGAAAGGAGACGTAGATTTTGAAAAGGTAAAAGAAAAGTGTAGTGCTATTACACCTGTACCAGGAGGAGTAGGGCCGATGACCAGGTATGGATTGCTTTTTAATACATTGAAGAGCTACAAAAAGAAACAAGGATTATGACAGAATTTCCAGTAATGGAATATTTCTACTCCATTCAAGGGGAAGGAGTGTATGCAGGACAACCTGCCTTCTTTATAAGACTAGGAGGTTGTGATTTAGGCTGTGTATGGTGCGATGTGAAGGATAGCTGGGATGCGGATAAACACCCAAAGATGTCCTTGAATTTTTTGGTTTCTGAAGCTAAGAAGCATCCATCCAGAATACTCGTGCTTACAGGAGGAGAGCCTGCTATGTACGATCTGACTGAGTTTACTAAACTATTTAGAAATGAAGGGTTTAGAGTGCACATAGAAACAAGTGGAGCATATGAATTAATTGGAGATTTTGATTGGGTGACATTCTCTCCTAAAAAATTTAAAGTTCCTATAGCTGCTGCTGCTTGTCACGCTGATGAGCTCAAGGTGGTAGTGTTTAACAAGAGTGATATTTCATGGGCAGAAGAACACCAAAAGATGGTGCCAAGTAATTGCAAGCTTTACCTACAGCCCGAATGGGATAAGCGTGAAACAACCGAAAAAATAATTTTTGACTACGTTTTGGCCAATCCAAATTGGTTTATAAGCTTACAAACACATAAGTATTTGGGTGTAGATTAGTCCTTGCTTAGTCATATTTTATTAAACGTAATTTTACTTTTTTGTTAACAAGCGAAAACGGCTATTTACTTCAATTACTTCAGTTTTCCCTAGGACTAAGACTTGCGTCAGTAATCTGACCTTTTTCTCGTTTTTTGGTAATAAAGTGTAATAATGATAGGGATTGGCTGAATTGATATTTGAATTTGGATAGTTTAATCTGATTGTTGTGGTGACAGTATCTTGGGTGCCGAGAACTACTGTTTGAATGTGACTACCATTCGAGCCACTGGGGATTGTGAGCTCAGATTGCACGCATAAATATGCCTCATTCGCTGAGAGCTCAATTACCGTATCTAATAGTATTATTTTATTGCTATCAGAAGTATGAGTTATTTTCCCGTTGCGTGATGCTAAAGAAACAGAATTAAAACCATCTTCCTCATAGAGTGCTACATCTGTATCTAGTAAACTCATATCCAGCGGGGTAGGGTTTTTGTCTAAGTAGATTGCACCATAATATTTTCTATTCATATCATAATAGTGTAGCACAGTGGAGTTGTATTGACCAATCTGAAACAGATTTACACCAATCAAGTATATCCCTATTGGAAAAACTAAATATTTCCATTTGGATTTTAATGATAAAAGGTACGTTAAAAGGGCCGCAAGAGGGAATGCGAATAGGGGTGTGCTTTGAGAAAGTGCTCTGCAAGAGTATGTTGCACCGTAGTTCCAATCAAACCAAGATATCACCACCCAAATATTCAAAATGGTGAATATGATAATCGACTTTTTGAAAGGGAATTTTTTAATAAAGAATAGTCCAACTATAAAGACTATGGCAATTGGAGTATATATAAACCATCCTTTTTCCCACCCGAGAAGTACTCGAAAAAATGGATTCAAAAAAGTCCACTTACTTCCTACATCGTATACCGGAGAGCCCGTAATTATTTGCCAATATATTAGTTGAGGTAATATGCTGATAAGACCAAAAATCCCTACAAAAATGAGATGGTTTAAATTCTCTTTTACCGTTGTCCATTTTAGTTTGCTTTGTTCTTTGTTTTGAGTATTCCATAACAAAGGAATAAGAAACATAAGAGCTTCTGTAGGTCTACATATGGTAGCCATACCAATAATCCACCCAATAGTAGACGCCCAAAACAGTGTAGGTTTTTCGTGCCATTTTATGGTGGCATAAATAAGCACAGGGTAAAGTAAAAGAATATACGAGTGACTCATAGCACTGTCAATACTTACGTATTGAATTATATTGCTAGCACCAAACAATAAGATCAGACTTAGAGCAGTAATTTTATCGCTAAAGTACTTAAGTAATAAATGCCTTAGAAGAAAGATAGTAAGAATAAAATACACCAATGCTCCAAACGCCATTCCGTATTGATATGGTGCAGAAAATCCATCAGCCGCATAGGCTGAGCTTTGTGCTATCACATGAGAAGCCAAGAAGAACGGGAGTTGGAGAACTGCTATTCCGCCTAAGTATTTGAAAACATACTTACCATCTTCATTTTTATTCGCTTGGTATAGCTTGCCCCCAGATACATCATATGTAGAGTCTATTTCTGGAAACCACTCTAGTGCAGATGCGTCATTATAAATAATAGTAGCTGGAAGGTACATGTAGTAGCCAAGTGCATCCCAAGTTGTTATTTTTAAAGGTTTTCCATTGCCATAGTCTGTATATGCAAAACGACAAGAAACAAATGTTAAAGATATTAGAATACAGGCTATTATTGAGTACTTGACTTTCATTGACCTTAGAATTAGTGTTGTTCTTTTGCTTAGATACGTTTAAACATTCCAAAACAAATTAGCAAAGAATTTTGGCGGTAAACAAAAATATCAAATAAAATCAAGAAAGTTGGTGATAGTTCTTCAAAACCTTTCTAGCAGATTTACGACCTGCTTCTATTAATTCTTCAGCTTTATAAAAATCGAAAGTGTTACACGTATCAACGGATATCTTTACGTTCAAGTCGGGCGGAGATTGTGCTACTGCTAATTCAGACATTCGTTGAATCAAAAGGTTAATGGTTTTGTCCATCAAGGTAAAATATCCCATACTTTCCTCCTTACTGTGAGGACTAAGTTTGCCTAATTGGTCGTAGAATCGCCGTACCTTTGATTTGTATTCCGTCTCACTTTGTTTTCGCTTGACTGCAGATACGTGTGTTTTTATAACTGACACATTAGCATTTACATCTGACAACACTAGCAAGTCATCATTTGTTCTAAAAACATGATTTACGGGAGCATTATTCAATAATCCACCATCTACGAGCAGGCCATCTGTGGTCTTTACGGGTGCGATTACTGTTGGGATGGCTATGGATGCTCGGATAGCATCATAAATGCTGCCCTTTGTAAAAACTACTTCCTTTTTATTTAAGAGGTCTGTAGCTACAGCGGCAAAGGGTATGGGTAAATCTTCTATAAGCTGATCGTCAATGAACTCCTTCATTTTATTGATAACTTTATCGCCTTTTATTAATCCACTTGTTCCAAAATTGAAATCTACCAGGCTAAAAACCTTTCGCTTATCTAGGCTGCACATCCACGTTTTAAACTCTGGCATTTTTCCTAATGCATATACTACTACTACCACGGCACCCATTGATGTCCCCGCGATAGAGGTAATTGTATGTCCGCTTTTCATGAATTCCTCAATTACTCCAATATGAGCAAGACCACGGGCACTACCTCCTGATAGCACAAGAGCGATGTTTTTATTGTCCTTAGTCTTAGTCAAATTGCCGTAAAAATAATTTTAGATCAGGGTTATAACCAGTGCAGGTGATAATCTTTGATTTCTAATGCAAGACCTGCTTTGGTTACACGCAGTGGTTTGAATGTATCAATCATTACAGCTAGTTCACCAGTGTCTTTTTTGCCAATACTAGCTTCTTGAGCTCCTGGAGTAGGCCCATGAGGTATTCCTCCTGGATGCAAGCTCATCTGACCAGGTTCTACATGGCCTTTACTCATAAACTGACCATCCACGTAGTACATTACCTCATCACTATCTATGTTGCTATGCCAGTATGGTGCAGGAATGCTCAGAGGGTGATAATCAAATAATCGTGGCACAAAACTGCAAATAACAAAATTGTGTCCCTCAAAGGTTTGATGTATAGGCGGTGGTAAGTGTATTCTACCTGTTATTGGCTCAAAATCATGGATGCTAAAAATGTATGGATAGTGCATTCCATCCCAACCAATAAGACAAAAGGGATGGTACTTGTAAGTATATGGATAGAGTTTGTCTTCTTTTTTTGTTTTGATTAAAAATTCACCCTCCTCTACTATGGTCTCTAAGTTTTCTGGCTGCTTAATGTCTCGTTCACAATAAGGAGAGTGCTCAAGCAACTGGCCACTTTTACTTACATAGTTTCTAGGATAACGGATTGGACTATGGCTTTCAGTTATCATGAGTTTATTGTCCTCCGTATCAAATTCCATTTGATATATAACACCACGTGGCACGATGAGGTAGTCACCGTATTTAAATTTCAGTTGTCCATAGTTAGTCTTACATATACCGCTGCCTTTATGAATAAATATGACCTCGTCACTATCGCCATTTTTATAAAAATAATCAGTCATACTCTTACGAGGTCGAGACATGCATATCTGTAAATCGCTGTTAGTTAGCAGTATAACTCTACTTTCCAAATAATCATCTTTTGGCTTTACATTAAAATTTTGGAAGCTTCGATGAAGCATTTCCATATCTCCGGCGAGCTCAGGTTTTAAGTCTATTGGTTTGTCTACTTTTAAAATAGCAGTAGGAGGATGGTGATGGTACAGTAAACTATAACTATTGCTAAAACCCTCTGTGCTAAAAAGTTCTTCTTTGTATAATTCACCATCAGGACGGCGAAACTGGGTATGTCTTTTTGGTGGAATACTTCCTAATTTATGATAATGTGGCATTCAATTTTCAGCTTATGTGGCAAAGATAGTTTTTTGATTTGTTTGTATGGGTAGGAGTTAGTCCAATGGATGTTTATCATAAAACAACGTGTTGTTAATCATAACACTAACATCGTAAAAAGTACTCCGGAGTCCTCTAGCATTTTCATACATTTGCCCTTCATTGAAATATATATATTACATAGCTGCCTGTTGTTTAGCCGTAACCTGTGTTTTTACTACTGGATGTGATTTGATGTCCAAGGATGCCAAAAGTTTAGCAAATGACACTACTCTTAGCTTGGAAGCTAGAGAGTGGAGCAAAAAAATAGACGAATACCCAGACAACGTAAATTATTATACCCAACGAGCTAAAGTGTTCCTAAGTGATAAAAACATAGATCTAGCGATTGATGATTACAAATCTGCAATAGACCTTGACTCAGATAACCCTTCTCACCATTATAGCTTAGGTGACGCACTTTTTGCAAATGATCAAACTACGCTTGCCCTAGAAGAGTACAAGGCCGCAGAAAATATAAACCCTAACGATGTGATTGCAGTTTTCAAACACGCTCAGTTTCTGTATTTTGTGAGGCAATTTGACAAAAGTAAAATCAAATTCGGTAAGCTTTTGAATCTAAATCCGCAGCACGCTGAAGGGACTTTTTTCTCAGGCATGTTGTACAAAGAACAAGGAGATACAGCTGCAGCTATTTCTTTTTTTATGCAGACAATCGCACTTGTAGGTTCAGATTATAACAGTAGTATGCAATTGGCTAATATATACGATGTGCAAGGCAAGAGTGCCGAAGCTGAGCAATACTATGAGAAGGCAGTGAACATTGATCCTACAAGCGATGAGGCGTTTTATGCACGCGGACTTTTTTATCAGAAAAAAGGTAAGAATTCAGAAGCAATGAAAGACTATCAGCAAACGATTGATCTGAATTCCACTCATTATTTTGCGTATTACAATGCGGGTAATATTCTAGCCGAACAGGGCAATTATGCGAAGGCTATCGATCATTTCGAAATCTGTATCAGAGTCAAAGATGATTTTGCAAAAGCATACAACAGAATAGGTCAATGTTTTGAGCTCCTTGGTAAGCAGGAAATTGCAATAGAAAATTATAAGCATTGTTTGCAAATAGACCCTAATTTTGCACTCGCTAAAGAGGGCCTAGCTCGAAGTGGCAATTTGTAGAACAGGATCATAAGAAGTACAATATATTTTGAGTATAAAAATCACATTACCAGACGGATCGGTAAGAGAAGTAGAAAAAGGAAGCTCCGCATTAGACGTAGCTAAAAGCATATCAGAAGGGTTAGCCAGAGTAGTAATAAGTGCGAAGGTGAATGATGAAGTATGGGATATCACTAGACCAATCAATGATGACTCAACATTGAGTTTACTCAAATTTGACGATTTGGATGGTAAAAAAACGTTTTGGCATAGTAGTTCACACTTGCTTGCTGAGGCATTAGAAGCTCTTTATCCTGGCGTGAAGTTAGGCATTGGACCTGCTATAGATAATGGTTTTTACTACGATGTAGACTTTGGTGACCATAGTTTTTCTTCTGCTGAATTTGATAAAGTAGAAAAAAAGATGCTCGAACTAGCCAGAGAAGGTAACGCATATGAGCGAAGCGAAGTAAGTAAAGCCGATGCCATCGCTTATTTTACGGAGAAAGATGACGAGTATAAGCTTGAGCTTATAGATGGCTTAGAAGATGGGTCCATCACATTTTACAAACAGGGCAACTTTACCGATTTATGTCGTGGTCCTCATATCACAAGTACGGCTACTATCAAGGCAGTGAAGCTGCTAAACGTAGCAGCAGCATATTGGAGAGGAGATGAGAAAAACAAGTCTTTGACTCGAATATATGGGGTTTCTTTTCCAAAAGCGAAAATGCTAACTGAGCATTTAGAGCTACTTGAAGAGGCAAAAAGACGGGACCATAGGAAGTTGGGTAAAGAGCTTGAGCTTTTTATGTTTAGCGATAAGGTAGGAGCAGGGCTTCCACTTTGGCTACCAAAAGGAACGGCACTTCGTGAAAGATTGGAAAACTTTATGCGTCAAGCTCAGATAGAGCGAGGTTATCATCAAGTAGTTACACCTCACATTGGTAAAAAGGACTTGTACGTGACTTCTGGTCACTACGAAAAATATGGTGAAGATTCATTTCAGCCGATAAAGACACCAAATGAGGATGAGGAGTTCTTATTAAAACCAATGAACTGTCCACATCACTGTGAAATATTTAAGTTTAAACCAAAAAGCTACAGAGAATTGCCATACAGAGTGGCGGAGTTTGGTACTGTTTATAGGTATGAACAAAGTGGTGAATTGAACGGGCTTACACGCGTGAGAGGCTTCACTCAAGATGATGCCCATATATTCTGTACGCCAAATCAGTTGAAAGCAGAATTTGTGGATGTAATAGACCTAGTGATGCACGTGTTTAAGAAACTTGGTTTCGAGAAATTTACTGCTCAAATATCTTTAAGAGATCCAGATAACAAGGAAAAATACATCGGTAGCGATGAAAACTGGGAAAAAGCGGAAGCGGCTATCATAGAGGCTACTGCTGAGCGAGATATGGAAACAGTCACGGAATATGGAGAGGCAGCATTCTATGGTCCTAAGCTAGATTTTATGGTCAAAGATGCATTGGGTAGGAGCTGGCAATTGGGCACAATTCAAGTAGATTATAATTTGCCTGAACGCTTTGACCTAGACTATATTGGGTCTGATAATGAAAAGCATAGACCGGTAATGATTCATAGAGCACCGTTTGGAAGTATGGAGCGATTCATAGGTATATTAATAGAGCACACAGCTGGCAATTTTCCTCTATGGCTTAGCCCAGAGCAAATAGCCATTTTACCAATAAGTGAAAAGTACCATGATTACTCAGATAAAGTTTTAAAATTCCTTAGAAAAAACGATATTCGCGGCCTTGTAGACGAGCGAGCTGAGAAAATTGGCCGTAAAATCCGAGATGCTTGGGCTTCTAAAATTCCTGTTATGATAATAGTAGGAGAGGAAGAGTCTGACAATGAGGAGGTTTCGGTTAGAGTTCAAGGGCTTGGTGATGTAGGCAAGTTTAAGTTGCAAGATTTTGTGACTTATTTTAATACATTGTTAACAGACAATAAATAGTAGTTGAAGAGAAAAAAAAGACCATTTAGGGGAAGGGTAAGAGATCCCCACAGAATTAATCAGCACATCGTGGCTGACCCTATTAGGTTAGTAGGGGATAATGTTGAACAAGGAGTAGTAGCTCTTGAAGATGCTCTAAAAGCATCAAGAGAACAAGAACTTGATCTGGTAGAAGTATCTCCGAATGCCAAACCTCCAGTTTGTAAAGTGTTGGACTATAGAAAGTTCCTTTATGAGCAGAAGAAAAAGGCTAAAGAACTCAAAGCTACACAGATTAAAACGGACATTAAAGAAATACGTTTCGGTCCAAATACAGATGAGCATGATGTTAATTTTAAATTGAAACATGCAATGAAGTTTATCGAAGAAGGTCACAAGGTGAGAGCTTATGTGTTTTTCAGAGGTAGATCCATCGTTTTTAAAGAGAGAGGTGAATTATTACTCCTACAGTTTGCTGAAAAACTGCAAGAAGTAGCCAAGCTCGAACAACTGCCTAAGATGGAAGGTAAAAAGATGATTATAGTTTTAGCACCAAAATAAATTTAAAAAGAGAGAAAAGAGATGCCAAAAATGAAAACCAATTCCAGTGCAAAGAAGAGATTCAGAATCACTGGTACAGGTAAAATTAAAAGAAAACACGCATACAAGCGTCACATTCTTACTAAGAAGTCTAAGAAACGTAAGTTAGCACTTAGACATAGCGGATTGGTTCATCCTGCGGATGAGAGCAATATCAAATTCTTATTGAGAATCGGAAAGTAATATTTGCCAAGAGCAAGTAAAGTAACATTATTCGGGCTCTTAAAAAGATCCGCCCCGGCGGACGCCTAGTTTAAAAAAAGAAAAAACAAATGCCAAGATCAGTAAATGCAGTTGCCTCAAGGAGGAGACGCAAAAAAATGATGAAACATGCCAAAGGATTCTTTGGTAGAAGAAAAAATGTGTGGACAGTAGCCAAAAACGCAGTTGAAAAAGCGTGGCAATATTCGTACAGAGACAGAAAAAATAAGAAACGTAACTTTCGTCGTCTTTGGATTACCAGAATTAACGCTGGTGCAAGATTACACGGAATGAGCTATTCTCAATTTATGGGAGGTGTACACAAAGAAGGTATCCAGCTTAACAGAAAAGTTCTTGCTGACCTTGCAATGAATCATCCAGCAGCTTTTGAAGCAATCGTAAAGAAAGTTAAAAAGTAAAATTTAGATAAAGCTAAAATTATAATATTTAAAATCCTCTCGCTTTTGCGAGGGGATTTTTTTTGATCTTAATTGAACAAACCGGCACATTTTGAAGATAAACGGAATTGGATAAACAATAAATCCTTCTCTGTTTGTATATTCGACTGCAACACACCGAGTATTTATGCTTTATAAAACTTTTAGATGGCTCTTTTACCTTACTACAAAGGCATATTTTAGATCTATATATGTTCAAGGCAAAGAGTCTATTCCCGAGAGCGACACACCCGTAATATTTGCGGCGAATCACCCAAGTTCTTTTATGGATCCAATTTTATTGGCTGTAAATCTTAATAGGATAATATTTTTTTTGGTCAGAGGGGATTTATTTAAAAACAAAGTACTAAAACGGCTTTTTAATAAACTGCATATGATTCCTGTGTATAAATCAGATTTATCGCCGGGTCAAGTAAGTCAAAATGAGATAATTTTTGAGAAATGTCATGACCATTTAGCCAAGAATAATACAATTATGATATTTCCTGAGGGTACGAGTAAAACTGAGCGACGATTGCGACCTATAAAAACTGGTGTAGCTAGAATAGCCTTAGGTGCTGAAGAAAAACAGGATTTCAGTTTGGGCTTGACTATAGTGCCAGTAGGCCTCAATTACTCTAATCCGCACTATTTTAAAAGTGATGTATTTGTGAATATCGGCGAACCTATACTCGTAAGTGAGTATAAGGATGTTTATCAGAAGGACGCTCGAGATGGAGTAGTGCAATTGACTGAACGCGTCAAAGTTGAATTGGAAAAGCGCATTGTAATCATAGAAGATGAACGTCTAGAAAAAATTATAAAGCAAATAGAGATTCTCTATCGAAGTAAATTGAGGGATGAGAGTAAGCTAGAAGAAAAAGCAACACAAGATTTTTATTTATCTCAGGATATTGTAAAAGCTGTCGAATATTTTGCTCAAAAGTCACCAGAAGTTCTAAAAGAGTTCGAGCACAAAATTACCTACTATTTAAAAACGTTAAAGGACTTAAAAATTAGAGATACGCAGGTAAGGTCATCATCTATTTCTTTAGAAGTTATAGGGAAGATAGTTTATTTCATAATTGGATTCCCTGTTTTTCTATTTGGTTTTATAACCAATGTTATCCCATTTAAGCTCTCTGAGTTTATTGCTAAAAAAATACTGATTAGGGATGATTTTGTAGGAGCTATAAAAATGGCTGTTGGCATGCTGATTTTTTTAATAATGTATATTATTCAATCTACCGTTTTCGGGAGTTTCACCAGTTTATTTTGGGGTATAGTTTTTTGCATCAGTCTTTACCCGGCGGGTTTATTTACTGTCAGTTATATTAAAACATATTATAAGGTTAGAGGAACGGTCAAGTACCTCAAACTATTCATGCAAAAAAGTGATTTGGTTACTAAGCTGAAATCTACGCGTCAAGAATTGGTAGATGAGCTTGAGAATCGAAAGAATGAATATTTGGACCAAAGAGATTCATAAGATTCGCTGCATTTTTTTATTCTAACTTGTTCGTTTTTAGGCCCTCAATATGCTCAAGTGTATAAAGCACATTACCACCAATATTAGTTATACAATACTGAAAGAAAGCGTCACTATTAATGGCGTAGATGCTTTTTTTCTCTTTACTGTTTTAAGCATTATACAAATCGATCAGTTTTATTTGGGATTCACCAATTGGCTCCTAACTTAGGAAAAATATGCTTTTAAAAATAGTATGACACGGTCAGTGTAGTTTTACATTGTATTCAAAGATTGTAAAAACTAGTTTAATGCATTCTATCACCCCTAAATTCTAAGGTTTTAACCATCTCTGCCTCATAGGCTACAAATTCTGACCATCTATTAGTTACATAGTCGTCATCGGCATAATTTTTAGCAAGATTTAGAAATGCTTTGTAGTGTCCAGCTTCACTGACCATAAATTCATGGTAGAATTTTTGTAAATCTGGATCTGTCATATGAATACTCAATAACCTAAATCGCTCACAACTACGAGCTTCTATCATGGCAAACGCTAATAGATATTCTACCAACTGCTTATCTATATGATCACCCCGTCGGACAAATGCATTTAATTTATTTACGTATTCATCTTTTCTCTGATGTCCAAGTTCAAATCCATGTTTCTTTAGCTCTTTTAGCACCCTTCTGAAATGTCCCCATTCCTCAGCTACTATAGGGCTTATAACTTCTACTATTTCTGGATATTTACTAAATCTGCTGATTACGCTAATCCCATGAGAAGCGGCTTTTTGTTCGCACCATGCGTGATCGGTAAGTATAAATTCTATGCTTTTTTCAGCTATGTTTACCCATCTAGGGTCTGTGGCCATTTCTAGACCGAGTGTGGTTTTGGAGTTGGCATTTGACATAGTGCAAAGGTAATTCAGAATATTATTCTAAAACGCCAATAAAACCCCCATAAACACCCCCATGCCAATCAATAATAGTATAAGGGTATATGGTAAAATATCCTTTGCTTTAAGTCCTGTGATACTAAGTAGGGGTAATGCCCAAAAAGGTTGAAGCATATTGGTGAGTTGGTCACCATAGGCGAGAGCAAGTATCATTTTAGACAAAGGAACATTCAGTTTAGTTGCTGCATCTAGTATAATAGGACCTTGTATCGCCCATTGACCTCCGCCACTGGGTACAAACACATTAACGACGCCAGCACTGAAAAAGGTAAAAATGGGAAGGGTCTTGGTAGTAGAAATTGCTATGAACCAATTGGATATTATTTCTATTAATCCACCGCTTTGCATGAGTGCTAGTATACCAAAGTACAATGGGAATTGGATAAGAATAGCCGATGAGCCTTTAATGGCATCGTCTATGGCACTGAGAAAGGCACTGAAGTTTTTGTGCAGCAGAAGACAGAGAGCGAGCATTGTAAAATTGATAAAGTTTGGTGTAATGAAGCTAAGAGCTGGACGGTCTATAGATACCGCCATAAAAATGGCTAGACCGAGAAGTAGAGCACCTATAGTCTTACTTAGAATTTGTAAGTGATCAATGTGTTCTGCACCTTGAAGATTCACATTTTTTTCGTCTGATATTATTACGGAGTTAATCGCAGGAATCGCATACTTACTTTTATTTCCTATTTTATAAAACGTAACTGGAATCAAAACAAGCAATAAGCCAAAAGCAGTCATGTTCATTGCTGAAAAGACGGTGTCGCCATAGTATATGGCTTCTGGTAGTGATGAATTACTAGCTATTTGTTGAATGTGACCATTTTCTGCTACTTTGGTGAGAGCAGATCCTGATAGACCTCCGTGCCAGACCATCAGCCCTACGTAGCCCGCAGCTCCAATTAGAGGGTAGTTAAGTGGCAGCTGATTTTTAGTGAAGCTTTCTCCAATTTTTCGTGCTATGATTGCCCCAAATATTAGTCCCAATCCCCAATTTAAAAAGGCTACCAAGATGGTCGATATAGTTACTATAGCAGCAGCTTGTCCTGTAGTTTTGATTGGGTGAACAAGTGAGGATATGAGTTTATCAAAGAAGGTACTTAAAGCTAATGCATGCCCCAATACGAGCATAAGCAGCATTTGAAAAGCGAAAGCCAGAAGATTACTTTGCCACAAACCGGCTTGCCAATCTAGTAGGAGGATAGAGGTGCTTTTTTCTGAGACAAAGAGCGATATAAAAAAAGTGAGCAGGGTTAGCAGTATCGCTATGCTAAATGGCGAAGGTAATAGGTGTCTAAACCAATCTGCATATTTTTGTGTGAAATTCATAGATAACTGATCAGCTCTTCTAAATACTCTTTGTCCAATTGGCTAAAAGTGCCAAAATCTGTACTGTCTATATCGAGTACCGCAAATACATTTTTGTCTCTAATGCACGGAATTACTATTTCAGAATTAGATAGAGCACTGCAAGCTATATGTCCAGGAAATTTGTGTACATCATCTACTATTTGGGTGGTTTGAGTTTCCCAAGTTTTACCGCATACTCCTTTGCCAAAAGGTATAGACGTGCATGCAATAGGACCTTGAAATGGGCCTAAAATTAGTGTTTCGCCAGATACTCGATAGAATCCTACCCAATGATGAGGAAAGTGTTCGGCAATAAGTTTGGAAAGGTTAGCCATATTGGCTACATCGTCTACACTCTTATCTATGAGGGCCTTGCTAGCACTTAGCAAATTGAGATATTTATCTTTGGTATCCAAGATTACAATAATATTACCTCGCTAATATACGTTGAGATATACAATCGACGTAATTTCGTTAGACTAAATTGACATGAATTCTAAACATTTGAAAATCTTACTAACAGTTTTAGCCATAAACGCCCTTTTTTTGCTAGGGATGCTAATGTATTTTAACTAATTATTAGCAATAAAGTATCTACATAAAGTAGAGGAGCGGGGGATAGCCGCTCGCTTTGTTTTATTACTCTTTTTAAAACGTCTTTCCTTAATTCTTCTGTAAGATTAGATAACCCCAAGATCCAAGTTTCCCATCTTCTCCAAGTTCAAACTCTGAAACTGTATTATATCCATTAGTTAAGCCTATGTCGTGCCCAACGGCTTGCCAGCTGTTTTTAGAAAGGTTTAAGACAATTCGGTACTCTTGATTTTCTCCTCTATTGATTATAAGGAAGTCCTTGTTCTCATATTCTTCATTAAAGCTGATTGGGCTGTTAACTGCAAATGAAGGGTCCTCTTTAATTTCATTTAACCTTTTATAGAAGTCAAAGTATTCAGGTGCATTCTCAGCGTCCCAGTCTATTTCATCCTTTCCAAAAAAACTGAGTCTATGATTTAAGCCTGCTTCTTGTCCGCTGTATATGAGTGGCATTCCTCTGAGAGCATAACTTAGAACTGCCATTGTTTTCCACGATTCTCCTAATCGCTCATTTATCGTTCCGTTCCAGCTGTTTTCATCGTGGTTGGTTATCATATTCATAGGGAATACACGTTTACCACATATACTGTCTTTGTTTCTCATTACACGAATTACTTCAGCTGGTTTTACTTCTCCTTTATAAAGCTTGTTAAATACATGATGCATTTCCCATCCGTAGTAGGCATCAAAAGCAGATTTAAATTGATCAGGTTTATGTGCTTCGCTTTCCGCAAGCATAAATACAGGTTTTACTTCGTCTAATGCTACTCTAGCCTCATTCCAAAAGTCTGTTGGGACTTCCATAGCCACATCGCATCTGAATCCGTCCAAGTCACATTGTTCTATCCAAAACTTCATGCTACTTATCATGGCTTTACGCATTTCTTTGTTTTCGTAATTTAAGTCTGCTACGTCTGTCCAGCCCCAGCTCTTGCCATCTTCACCTATAGGGTCAGTGATTTTACCAGTGCTATCTTGTGTATACCACTCAGGATTTTCTGTGATCCAGGCATTGTCCCACGATGTGTGATTCCCTACCCAGTCTAATAATACTTTGATATCCATCTCGTGGCATTTAGCAATAATCTTCTTGAAATCCTCCACAGAACCATATCCTGGATTTACCTCTGTATAGTTTTGAATGGAGTATGGACTTCCCCAGTACTTATTGTAATTTGGGTTTGATAGATCTTGAACAAACGTGTCACCTTCGGATTTTCTATTGAGTTTACCTATGGGTTGAATAGGCATAAACCATAAAACATCTACACCCAGTTCTTTAAGCTTAGGAAGATGAGTTTCGAATGCAGCAAAAGTTCCTTCTGAAGTATACTGGCGTACATTAACCTCATAGATAGTAGCATTTTGAATCCACTCCGATGGTGAGAGTGAAGCATCTACTAGTTGTTCTGTTTCATTAGAACTAGCGTTACAAGCGGCAAGTAAGAGTGTTAAATAAAGATATTTTTTCATTGTTTTATTGTTTGATAATTAAGTGAAAGTAAAGTAATAAGAAGAGAACATAGCGTTATGAATCCATAGGCCTCTGTTATGTCAGAGAGTCTGTTCCCTATGAAAAGTTCTGATGTAAATGTAATAATGGCAAAAGAGAGTATAACGGTACTCTTACCAATTCCTTTGTCCATTCGGTGAGATAGATAAATACAAAGTGGTGCTATGAAAACAAAGTAATACTTCCATGCTAAAGGTGATAAAACAGGAATTAAAGATAGCACAATAAGGTATTGTATTTGCAAAGAGATAGGACTGTTTCTTTTTCTGTAAAAACTAAATCCAATGATTGCTCCTAAAATACTTAAAATGCTTATTGTTAGTATTTTAGCCTGTGATATGCTAAGGTTTAACAGATTTAATGAAAGACCCTCAATTCGCTGATTTTCTGTAAATAAACCGCAGGTTAAACCCCAAATAGATTGATTGAGGTGAGTACAGTGCATTCCATATACTACTTGCTGATTAATCCAGTTCTGATACAATATATAAGTTTCATTAAATCCAAAATATAGAGCTACCGACAATGTACAAACGGCAAGACCAATAAATGTAGAGACTACAACGGCCCATTTCTTTTTGAACACAAAGAAACCTAAGATTAACAGTGGGTATACCTTGATACTTATAATTATAGCTAGTAAGAGTCCAGCAAGAAAATATCTATTCTCGAGAATCAGCTTAAGGACTAGGATACTGATAAACAGTATAAATACATTGATTTGTAAGTTACTGACTTCTTCCAGGAATATGCGAAAGGTGAGTAAAAAGGGAACCAAAAACAATGGATGAGTTAATGATACGTGATTTGGGGAAGAGGATTGCAGTTTGAAGACTAACTTGTTTTCTCCAAATAGTGATATTATCCAAGCAAAGATTTGAATATAGGCGACGCAAATACCTAACAACCAAACCAGTCTCAGTCCAACAAAACTTAACTCATTGGCAAGGTACAAGGGAATGCTAAATAAAGAAAAGAAAGGAGGCCACGTGTTTCTGAAATCTGAATAGATATAGTTGTGATTCCGTGCTAGTTTACCAGCTGCTATATATCCACCAAAATCTCCCTCACGCATAACGTCACGTGCTATCTCCAAACAGATAAAAATACCGCAAGCAATAATCGCAAATGCGGATAGTTGTTTTTGATATTTGGAAATAATATTCAGATTATTCGTTGTTTGTTTAATGGACTGGTTGATTAGCTTTTATCTTTTTTACCACAGAGATACGGAAGATGCCGAGTTTTTATATGTGTCAATGAGTTGATATTCATTCTTTTTTATTTTCTATGTATTATTCTACTGATTCCATCTTTTAATAATGTTTCATTAAAGTTTAGGATTAAGCCCAATTTTTTTCCTGAAAGTTTTAAATATTTTAATGTCTGTGCCTGATGTATTGGCATAACTAAACCAACCGCTTTTAGCTCTATAACCACTAAATTTTCTACTAGTAAATCTATCCTATAGGAGCAGTCAATTTCATTTCCTTTATAAATCACTGGTAAAGATTTCTCCTTTTCTACAAAAAGGCCTCTCTCTCTTAATTCCATTGTTAGACAAGAAGCGTATGCAGATTCTAGTAAGCCAGGACCAAGTTCTCTGTGAACATCGATGGCCGCACCTATTATTTGCGTCGCTATTTTATTTTCTTCTTGCATTTTCTTTTCTACCGCAGAGACACGGACGACACAGAGCAGATTAGTAAAGTAAGACTCTGCGTTCTCTGGGTATCTGTGGTAAATTTTATTCTATTGTCCCACTTTTATACTATACGTCCAAGTGCTTTTATCCAGTGTTATCAATACCTCATTATCAAAGTATTTCCTTTCATAGATAAGCTCTTTATCTGTGTTTTCTAATATCTCAAAATCACCATACAACAAAGCCATGTTTGTGTTTCGCAGTGTCGTGAGCTCTGCTATTTCTTTTTGCAAAGCTGTTTCGTGCTCTTTCAAATTCTCAAAACGCATCATTCGTCTATTGTCAGGGTCTCCTGCACCAGCCATTCCTATTTCATCTCCGTAGTAGATTATAGGAATCCCAGGGATAGTCATATTGAAGGCATTGAACATCGCCATCTTACGATATGCCAATGAGTCTTGTACTTCTATGTTTTGGTTCCATCCTATACGTTTGTATTCCATCCAAGGTGTATCAAAACTGAGACTACCATCTGCAAAACTTATAAAGCGTGGTTTATCTTGATTTCCAGTTATGTTTCCCATCAGGTGATGGTGCCCGTATGTACTAAGACTTGCCTCCAAAGCGTCTCCAAGCCGGGTCATGGATTCATCTTGAGTAGCAAAGACTGGTAAGGCGTTGTCATACATGTTAAAATCAAATTGTGCGTCTAACAAACCAGAACCTATATAACTATTTATCAAATCATGCGTACCATATGTTTCCCCTATTTGGTAGATATACTTACGTTTTTCTTTGCTTACGGCTTTTACCTTTTTGTTTAAAGTACGCCAAAAATTGTTAGAAATATGTTTGGTAGCATCGTGCCTGAACCCGTCAAAGTCATATTCGGTAATCCAATGTATTGCAGAATCAACCATAAAATCTGTAACTTCCTGCTTTCTGAGATCTAGAGTAGGTAAGAAAGTGTCAAACCACGTGGTTAGACGATATTCGTCCCATTTTTCTGTATTCATAGTACCATCTGGAAGATACAGTGGGGTAACCCAATCTTTGTGATTTTGATAAACGGGATGCTGTTCGTGCACATGGTTAGCCACGTAGTCTAACAATACACTCAATCTACTTTTATGAGCCACTCTCAGCATCTCTTTAACATCTGCTGAAGAACCGAGACGGTAATCAACCGTGGTAGATGTTATCGGCCAATAACCGTGATAACCACTAAATTTAGTCTCTGGTTCATGAAACTGGCCCCAAGCGTCTAATGGATTTTGAGTAATAGGGGAGACCCATATGGTATTGATATTGAGGTTTTTGAAATAACCTGATTCTATCTTTTGAGTAATTCCCTTTATGTCTCCACCATAATATTGTGCCTTAGGAAGGATTTCAGAATCTTTGACAGGATGATTATTGGTACTGTCTCCATCTACAAATCTATCTACCATCATAAAATACATGATGCTACTATGCCAATCACTATTATTGAGTTTAGATGCGTCAGTAATTACATTGCCTTTGGCAAGAGGAATAAGTAGATCATTGCTCGTAGCTACGTGATTATAACCAAATATACGTATATGAGATCTTATCTCATATTTGGCAAATGGAGGAATTAACAGCTTAATTTTATTGCCCTCTTTTTTAGCTTCTATTCTGAAATTATTCCAATAGGCGTATACATTTTCTGTTTTTGAAGTTGATAGTATGATTTCTGATTTTGTGAATGACTCCGTACTGATTTCAGGAAAATTAGCTTTATCGGGACCTTCTAATTCACGTACATTATTAAATCCGCCCATACCGTTGCTTATCTTACTGGGATTGCTAGGGTCATCTATTTCTTTACCATCTGCTATCAGCTTGTATTGGTATTTACCAGGTTTTAGCTCCAATTGAGTAAACCAATTTTCATTATCGCTGCTCATTTTTGTTGGTAGCCAGTTATTAAACTCCCCTGTTATTTGAAGGATATTGGCTGTAATGAGATTTTTATTTATTCGAACAGATGTAGTTTTGGTTTTTTTGTTTACCACTAAAATTGAATAAGAAATACCCTCAGCATAGATGGTAAGATTACTCAAAGGTTTAATATTCCCCTGACTTACCAAGAAAATATAATCAGAATTGTATGAGGTCTTAATATCATCATCAGACACTACCGAATCAATCAATACTTCTTCTGTAAAATAATCTTCGATCACTACTTTGGTGATATTTCCGACTAGTTGTATGGGACTGGCTAGACCATAAATCTTGGAGTCCTTAGGTGCGGCATTTGACTTATTGCAAGCAAATACTATGAGAGCTACAGCTGAAAGAAATAAGATTTTATTCATCTTCTTTTGGTTTAGTAATCGTCCTCAACCCAATGGGTTTAAGGATTCAGTATTATTCTAAGTGAAGTCCCTGCCTATCTACAGTTACTTTTTTTACTTCTCCTCTAAATCGTATTTTGAAAGAAAATTTGTCCCAATTTTCAGGAAGAAATGGCTTAAAAGTAAGCTGATTATCGACAACACGCATTCCTGCAAACCCTTGAACGATACTCATCCAGGTGCCAGCCATACTTGTGATATGCAATCCATCTCTAGTGTCGTTATTATAATCGTCTAAATCTAGTCGAGCAGTTCGTAGATAAAATTCGTATGCTCGCTTTTCATCACCAAGTTTAGATGCTAAAATACTGTGCACACAAGGAGATAATGATGATTCATGAACTGTAAGCGGTTCATAAAAGTCATAGTGTATCTTTAATTCTTCGTCTGAAAATTCATCTTCAAAAAAGTAAAATCCTTGAAGTGTATCTGCTTGTTTGATGTAACAACTACGCAATATTCTGTCCCAGCTCCAATGCTCAACAATAGGTCGTTGACTATCCGGTAGGTCTTTTACCGGTATAAGTTCTTTGTCTAAAAATCCATCTTGTTGCAGGTATACTTGATGTTTTTCAGAGTACGGATAATACATATTCTCAGATATATTTTTCCATTTTTTAGTTTCAGAGAGGTTAAAGTTCGTTTTAGAAACTATATCTCGATACGCATCAGGATGATTTTGGCCAACCCACGTGATTGCCTCTATGCAGTAATCCATGCACCAAGCAGCTAGTTTATTGGTATACCAATTGTTGTTGATATTGTTTTCAAACTCATTAGGACCTGTAACTCCGAGCATTACAAACTTTTGTTTGTCCTCGCTCCAGTTTACACGTTGAGCCCAAAAACGAGCAATAGC
>JAOLBX010000028.1 GCA_028339355.1 Bacteroidia bacterium | reverse complement strand
TCACACCATCAGGCATCTCCAAACGAGGATTGCTCTTATCGGGAAAACGTTTCATTGTAGGTGCGATTATCTTAGCTCTGAGTATTGCAGAGTCTGTATAAACTATCTCCACATCGTTAGCTATTTCTACCGTAAGGCTATCTCGTTGTTTATTATACTCAGAGATATCTTCGACACTCTTATCTCCACTACAAGACACGAAAAAAGCGGCAATAATTACTATTGCCGCTTTGGTTATTTTATTTAAAAAGCTCATTAGAGATTATCCTCCGAATCTAACAGTGGTAGTCTCTCCTATCCAACATCCTACTCTATAGCTTGCTCCGGCATTTATTCCTTTAAAGAAGGCATCTTCTTTGTTAGGAAAATACGCAGAGTACTTATTTATTTTTATCTGAGCATTTTCTGCTGCACTTGGGTCTACACTTTTTGCTTTCGCATATTTATCTACAGCCACAAGATACACTCCTGCTCTACCTAGCTCACCAGAACCGCAACTGCTTGCACTGGCAGCATAAGCATCACCGATAAGTATATACGCTTCTCCACTATTGGCATTGATGGCCAAGGCCTTACGAGCATAGTCTCTCACAGTAGAATACTGTTTATTGTTCTTAGCCGTTTTAGCCAACTTAATATAGATCGCATATTTAGCTTCATCCGTAGTTGCTAGATCCGCCGCTTTATTATAGTAACTAGTAGCTTTTGTATCATCTCCTTGCTTCCCAAATGCTTTGGCAAGAGACAATGCTGCATCACTAGAAGGCTCCAATTTGAATAACTCTTCTGAACATTGTAAATAGAATGGTTTGCTCTCGCATCCACCTCTATCTAGCAACTTCACAGTAGCTTTCAACCAAGTAATATCTCCACTCTTTGCTGCAAAATATGGCTCTTTTAGTTCTTTCAACTTATCGCAATCCAAGTATGGTTTCATCATACCTATAACAGCATCTTGAGTAGCTACCCACTTTACCCCTTTAGCGGAATCCTTGGCACTTAAACCTGCCGCTGTATACTTTGCTATATTATTATCTATAATAGGAGTAACCATATCAAGGATAAGGAACAAACTATCCAGAGATGACTTTTTTGCTTTATACTGTTTCACACCTGCATAGATGTAATCCTTTGGCACTTTAGAAGTCGTCTTGTCTCCTTCCATAGCAATAGACTCTTCAAACATAGCTAAACCTTTATCCCTATCCGCAGGAGTAAGTTTCACTATCTCATTTGCCCATTTACCTTTAATGTACCCTTCTTGCCCAAAGAATTCTATTCTTTTTGCAAAACAAGAAAATACAAGCTCCGCCTCTGCATTTAGCAGAGCACTATGTGCTGCTTTGTTTGCTAAAACTTCCTCTTTATACGCTTTGTAATTATCTACACTACCAGGTTCCGTTTTTCCTTTCAACTCTTTAAGCTTTTCTCTCTCAGCCGCAGCAATAGGCTTTCTTTCTTTACTTATTCCTCTAATCTTTTGTTTAACAATAAAAGGACCTGCAAACGTGATTCTCTTTTGAATACATGGTGCATTCTCAAACAAGTATTTCCAGTACGGATAAGCTTCCGCATACTTTTTTTCTTGATAATACTGATTAAATAGAGATAGTTGCTTTGCAGTCTCTACACTGTCTGCACCCCACTTATTTTCACACTCTGTCGGAGTCTTGTCATCATCGTTATCATCTTGGTCGCCATCTTGTGCCCAAGCACCGAATCCTACGAAAGCCACTAATAAAAATAATAAATACTTTTTCATGTTTATTGATATTTTCTTTTTGTAAACCATTTGTCGTTTAAATTTAATCCTATTCCTATATTTATATAATCTTCTTGTATTAATTCATTAGATACCGTTCCGCGTTTCACATATTCAGCAGTTAGATTAACTGTACTGATAATTGCCACTTTTTCTTCTTCCAGTCTAACAGACTTTACAATCGGTAAACCTAGTCCAAAACTAATGCCAATCTCATTGAGTTGGGTACTAGCAAAATTGTAATATAAGTTTTCATACCTCACTCCTGCACTGTATCTGATTTTCTTGAGATAACCTCCTCTAACATCATAGCTAGGGCGTGGCACTATGCTAAAACCGGCTGAATAGCGGGTGTTGTCAAAAAACTTATCGCCAGTACTTTTATCAGTTATAGATGACCACCCATTTTGCTCCATCTCTAATGATATAGCCCACTGATCACTCTTACTCATCGTATATCCTACTACAAACCCAAGTGGTTTGAATGCAGAATCTGTGAGGTTATCATCGAACAAAATAGTGTCAATTGGAATAAGGTTCCCTCCATCAAACGCACGACCAAAGAATGTTTCTGAATACCTATAGCCATCTCCTTTCAAATCTGATTTAGTATGCAATGCTGCTCCAAATGTGTGTTTAATAATTGATGTCTTTCTACTCTTGTAGTGTATAGTATCCCATACAGTATATTGTGCACCGAGGTCAAAATCAAATCCCTTATAAGCAAAGTAACTCTCATCGCTATGACTAAATCTATTATCCGTATTTGGATAGACTTTAGCTTCGACTGCTTGGATGCTGCCAAAATTGTAATTTACATTTAAGCCAATGTTTAAATTACGCATAGCTTCTATCCCATACCCAACGTATACTCTATTGATACCTCCGCTTCCTCTGAATAGATTATAGTAAGAAGGAGTATCAGTATTTACACGGTTTTTTATCTCATACCCTACATCACTGAACTGATTTGTACCAAAACTTACAGCCATTTTTCGATTGGTTTCAAAAGGAAAAGCCATAGCAAAGTGATTGAAATTTCCTGAACGCGTATTTGCTTCTAATGCGGAAGTTGTAAGCTTACCTAGACTCATCCTAGCTCCTACATCATACACAGTAAATCTGAGATTAGCATAACTGGCAGGATTAGAAGGGCTAAATGAATTTTTGCTTTGTTGTGAAATAGATGTTCCACCTGTAGCGGTATGTTGTGTAAATCCTCCAAACTTCAGTTCACCCAATCCGGCTATGCTGTAAGGTGAGCTGGTGCCCGATTGAGCATATGTTGCCGAGGCAATAAGCACCAAAATGATACTCCAAAATTTATTTATTTTTAACATTATGCTCTATAATCTGATTAAGTCCTTCTACCACTAATTTTGGGCGTGCGAATATCTTATTTTTAACCTCTTTTGCAAAATGTAACTTAACACTGCTACAATCAACGATTTTAAGGTTACTAAATTGTTTATTCAACTGATGTATGTAGCCATTAATTTCGTGAGTTATGGACTCGCACACTCCTATTTGCATTGATTCTTCGGTAGACTTACCCGGAAATTTTTGCTCATAGTCTAGCTCAGCAAGAGGAAGCCCAGCAGTAAAATGATTCATTGCTTTAAAACGCATTTGTACTCCAGGAGATATTAGTCCTCCTTGAAAAACCCCATTTACTACCAAGTCCATGGTAAGGCAAGTACCCAAGTCTATAATAAGCCAAGTGGCTTCTGCATCCATCTTATATGCTCCAACCGCAGTAGCGATACGGTCTCTCCCCAATGTTTGTGGAGTTTTGTAATCTATTTCTATCGGAAGCGATGTCTTGTGATTAAGGTAATCTGAATCCGAAAGTCTCATTTCAAGTTCTTCATCTTCTCCAGTTTTAGAAACAAGGACCGTTGGCCTATGTTCGTTTTTTACATTCTCAAAATCCTCTACAGTAAAAGGCTTGTAGTATTTCATCTCTTGATTCAGTCCATATAAGGCTGCCTTAGTGCTTGTATTGCCAATATCAATACATAAATTCATTTCACCCATTTACACTTATGATGCTCTATTTCTTTAACGTTATTATCACTTTCTACAGACAGATTTCCATTTTCCAATATTGATCTTACTTTATACACTTCAATACGGCCGTCCTCTTCAAAGGTTACATTTTCATCCTTTTTGTAAAGTATATTATTTACTTCTGATAAAAGTTTCGACGAAGCGTGATTTACCCTATCATAAAATTGATCATAAAGCACCATGAGTACATCCGAAACATCGTACTTAACTTCATTGGTTAGAAACATGGACGTAGCATTGAAACCATTGAAGTTTTTTTGATTTACGTTGAGTCCTATACCAACTACCGAGCTTTTAACTGTGCCCGCAGCCAATACATTTTCGATGAGCACCCCAGCAATTTTTTTTTCGTTTACGAAGACGTCATTTGGCCATTTCACTTTGACCTGCGTTATCCCAAAAGCGTTGAGGCAAGAGACTACTGCAAGAGTTGCTGCATTATTCAGTTTTTTAAGCTCATATACCGTACTTGGCTTACTTACAAGAAAACTTGCTATAACATTTGTAAAGGGCTCACTGTACCAGACATTCCCTCGTTGACCTCGTCCCACATTTTGTATAGAAGCAGAAACACAATAAGGAGCTAAGACACTTGTGTTTTTAACTTTTTTCTTGAGATAGGTATTGGTAGACTCTACCTCATTTATGAATTCTATGGTGTATTGACTCAAAATGTTAGTGTATTATGAGTATTAAATTAATTTCGCGACAAAGTTATCCCAATAAATGGCAAAAGACATCAAGTTAGCTAACGCATTAGCCGAAGTAATAGTGAAAGGAATGCAAGAAAAAAAGGCAAAAAATATTGTCAAAATCGACCTTTCTAAAGTAAATGAGGCTGCCGCAGATTATTTTGTAATATGCCACGGAGATAGTGACAGGCAGGTTAAGGCTATAGGAGATAGCGTAGAAGAAGAAACTCTAAAAGTTCTAAAAGAGAAGCCTGTAAGCAGAGAAGGTCAAGGTGAAAATAGATGGGTACTTTTAGACTATGTCAATGTGGTGGTTCACGTGTTTCAAAAAGACGTAAGAAGCTTTTATGAGATAGAAGAGCTATGGCACGACGGTAAGTTTACAACTTACGAGGATATGTACTAATAAGGCTTTATTTTCTTGACTACCTGTTGTAATACAAAAGGGATTTTTTTATCGAACACTAAATTGTTATATTCGAAAAGGAGTTTTTAGGAAGCGATATCAATGTATGTTGTATATCTACATGCTCAACCACATTTTAATAAAATGACAGACTTTTTAATAGAGAGTATTATGGGACCATGGTCTTGGTATGTATCAGGACCACTTATCTCAATGATTATGTTTTTACTAATCCGTAGCGGCGGCGAATTTGGTGTAAGTTCAACTTACAGTACAGCGTGCACTATGCTCGGAGCAGGAAAACAAGTACAATTCTTTAATACCAACTGGCGTGAGCAAATCGGTAATCTTTTTTTTGTGATTGGAGCTATCGCTGGTGGTATTCTGACAACAAAATTCCTAAACGATGGGGCTCCCTTAGATTTAAGTCTTCAAACAATTTTAGACCTAAACAAGCTCAATATTAGTTTTAAAGGAGGCTTTGCTCCTCTCTCCATTTTTTCGTGGGAAGGTCTTTTAACCTTTAAAGGTTTTATCATGATAGTTGTAGGAGGTTTTCTAGTAGGTTTTGGCACTCGGTGGGCAGGCGGTTGCACTTCTGGCCATGCTATAAGTGGATTATCCAATCTTCAGATTTCTTCATTGATAGCGGTTGTTGGCTTTTTTCTAGGAGGTCTTATCATTACTCACCTCATATTTCCCTTATTGTTTTAATCAATGATGAAAAATATTAGATATCTAATAATAGGCGTGTTATTTGGCATAATAATGACCAAATCTGAAGCCATAAGTTGGTTTAGAATACAGGAAATGTTTCGTTTCCAATCATTTCATATGTATGGCATAATAATGAGTGCTATTGTGTGCGGTATATTAATTATATCATTGCTCAAAAAACTCAACTCACAAACAGTGTATGGTGAGCCAATTGTTTTCAAGTCAAAAGATAAAAAAATAAAACGCTACTTGCTCGGCGGAATGGTATTTGGTTTTGGATGGGCACTCACTGGGGCATGCCCAGGGCCATTATACATATTGCTTGGGAGCGGGTACTCAGTTATGATAGTAGGAATACTAAGTGCATTGTTAGGCACATATGCATTTGGAAGAGCAAAGGAAAAATGGCCGAATACTTTTTCATAAGAGCTAGTAACCTCCGTATCTAAATCTTCTTTTCACAGATGTCAGCGAATCGAACTCAGGATCATCACTAGCTCTGTAACGTTTGCGGTTTCGCATTCTATATTCTACTAGCTTTTTTCTTATCTGCAACGACTCATCCTCGTATTTGTTTACGCTTACATTATCATCAAAATCATAGGTATATCTTTCTACAACAGCCACTGTAGTATCTATAGGCCCTATGTAACCATATGTCCAGTCTTCACTTTTTTCTTTGTTTTTAAAAAAATACAAATATCCTGAGTCCTTACTTTCACTAATCCAATGTTTTGACACAAAGACTAAGCTGTCTTTGTATTGATTTACTCGGGCCTTCTGTGCAAAGAGAGCCATTGCCAAGGTATCATGTGTATATTGAATAGGGAAGAGATCAAGTTTATCAATCTTCTTCAAACGTTGATAAACGACAATTCTATCATTTTTATTTTTACAGATATTCTCCCAAGTACTTTTTGAGACTTTGTCTCCACCCCCAAGTTGGATGAGTGCCAAGTCGATTTTAAAACCGCGTGAATTAATACTGCTAGCTCTACTAAAGAACTTCTTAACCTTGCTATTTCTATAAAAAGGGTGAAGCAGTATAGCGTAATATTCTAGTAGCTCATTGTAATTGTAGAGCGTTTGTCGACTTTCTTCCTTGTAAAAATCAGCGGTCTGATGTGACTCAGAGCCTCTTTGTCTTTTCACCTCATTATTGGCCTCCCAAGCCATTTGTTTTACATATCGCTTATAAGACCTAGTTCTTATTAAATTACTATCCAATAATGTAGAAAGAAGATTATAAACAGGAACCTTATATTCTGGTAATGCGGTCAATATTAGCACCTCTGGGAACAATTCTTTTGCCAATGAGAGAGAATCATAAAAAGGATAGAACATACGCTCAATGGCATCCGTGTTATCTGTAAGCGGGGTTTCTTCAACAATCAGCATCGCAAAGGCGTTTGCCGCCTTTTTACTTTTTTGCTTGGCCAGAGATCTTAACACAGGCATCTGAAACTGCACTGAGTCCTTCACCTCCTTGTAAACTTCTACCAGAAAAGGAGTAACACTTGAGTGTTTCAATTCTCCTATTGCATCAATTAGCTCTGTTCTATTGTCTAAACTTTGTTTAAACCCTCTATTATTTTGGTAAGCAGCGATAAACTTTGGTGCATCTTCATCTTCAAAATGAACCTGATCAAATGACTCTGCCGCAGCTTCTCTGGTAGTACTATCCTCAGAGACTAAATCAGCTAAGAACATATCTACTTTGTTCTGCAGCACTGGAGTACCAATGACAGTATCCCACGGTGAGAAGGTGCTAAAAAACTGATCTACAAATTTGCTCCGAGGTTTACGAAAATCATTTTCTGTAAAAAGCGAATACAACGCTCCATCTTTCAAAAAGTGCTTTACTAAGATGTTTCTATTGGTATTAGTATCGCCTACTTCTATCTCATATGTATGAATGTTTTCATTCAGCGATTTCTTCTCGGATCTAACAAAAAACTTGTCTTGCAAAATTTGCTTTTGGTAAAAATTCCAGATTGTATCTATCTCCTCTTGAAAATAATACTTGTGGTACCGATACATTCGAGCGTATATAGTTTCGTCTGACTCTTTGTTATAATATACTGCAGTTTTAGTCTCATCTAGATGGGACTCGTCGTCTTCATTCTCTTGCCCATAATAATTATAGTAAGAACCAACTTGTGCTGGTGGTCTTACACTGGTCACTACAGAAAATAGACGTGCACTGTCGTACTTTTGTTCAAATTTTCGACTAAATGAATACGGCAAAAACTTAACGCTCCTCAAAAATTTGGATGCAGCCTGTGCATCATCGGTCTGTGCTACTAAAAGATAATACTGATTCCCTACCAAAACTTCTTTCAAAAACAGATCTGGACGATCTACATTGGTTGCTTTCAAAGAATAGGAAGCATATCCTTGCGTACTGTCATGCTCCTTTCTTTTGATGTCATAGTCCAACTGATGTGTAAAGTATCGTGAAATGTGATGCAACTCAAATGAATCTTCTTCCATATGCTCTATGTCCATATGACTTTTATTGAATACAGCAAAATAGCCGTTATCGCTATCATAGCTCTGCACAGTCTTTTCCCAAAACCCTCTCATAAACGAGTTGTTTTCAGCTTCGTAGATATGTGTCCCTGGCATTTCTACAGAATATGCAGTATTCTTAGGAACATACTTTTTCCAACCAGCCGTTTTATAAAAATGTAGCTCTTCAAAAAACTGTGCCACTTCTGTTCGATTCACAAACTCTTTTTTTCCTGACACTTTAAAAATAAGAAGCTCTACCGCTGTCACCATAATATGGTAACGCTGGACATCGCCTTTTTTTGTCTTACTGATAATGTCGAAGCCCGGTACACCGTCTATTTCAATTCTCTTCTTTTCTAAAATTTTACCCGGTATATTTTCAAAAAACAGACTGTCAATCTTATCCAAATATTGCTCCTGAGTTCTGCCGTACAATGTGCTAAAAGTATTGATACGCGTCACCACATACTTTGCTCCATTTGCCATATCTGCATAAGCAACCATAGTAGTACCTCCAGATTCTGGAAACTCATATAACGGTCCGGGCATCATTATACTAAAGCTACCGTCAAATGAGATCTGTTTGGTAAACACACTTTCTAGAAAAGTCTCTTCCAATCGATCTTTTACTTGCATACCAAACTCTGACTTTTCTCCATTGACAGGAGAAACTGTATATCCTTTTTTTCTGAGCAGATTGATTACTCCATAACTATTGGGCAAATGAGCTGCACCTACTCCAGCAAAAAGTGACTTTTCTTTCATAATAGAATCCATAGCGTCCGCCATACCTATGTTTCTATATACAATTATTAAACTGTGATTTTTATCTGTTCCAGCCATTCTGCTCATAGAATCAAGTAAATCCAAATCTCCCAGTCTGTACGCATTTTCCATAACCTCACCATACGATTTCCCGTCTACTAGTTTAGCAAGAACATGCTGCTTTCTCTCCGCCAGTTCTTTAAGCTCTTTTTTCTTCTTTTTATCATGTTCAGGCTTTTCTGCCATCTCATTGAGCAGCATAGTGGCTTCTATTTTTTCTAGGCCTGCTATCTTTTTTCCTTGTTTTTTACCCGCTTGATAGATAAACAAGTCTAGATAAGTATCTTCTTGAAAATCAGCAGAATAACTATTTGTGCGATATAGTAAAGAATTTAAAATACCTAACTCCGCTCGTAATGCAGCACCTATGGCTTTATTCTCTGGTGGATCGATAGCAAACAATGCCTTGTAAAAGCCAGCACTTTGGTTATTGCCACGCACACTAAATACATTACCCATATTGTCTGCAACAAAATCATCATTTGTCATGGTCTCCATCCAAGTTTCAGGGTTTATCTCTAAGGACACCACATCTACACTTTCTATAGCCTTATAAAACGAATCACTAAGGTGAAAAGCAACCTTATTACTCACGTGCATTGTACCGTACAAATACGATGGTTTATCTAATCCATTTCCAGTGATTTTCCATAGTAAACCTTGATACTTGGGGGTTTGAGCAATACAGCTAATACAGAGAGTAATTGCTAAAAACAACAAAGAATTCCTTTTCATATAAGTTTCCAAAAATACTTTTTTATTTAACCAATAAGACACAAAGTCCTCATTGTACGAGACTTAAGTTAGTCTACAGGCTACAGATAAACCTTTAGAGCATTGCCAAAGTATGGAGGATTGGTAATTTCTGAGAATCTAATTTGTTTTTGTGTCAAGATTTTTTTGACTTCCTTTCTTAGTACTCCATCTCCTTTCCCTACGATAACATAGGCACTAGTTACACCCTGCTTTCGTCCATCTTTTACAAAATGGTTGAGCTCATCAATTTGCAACTTCAGTTTTTCTCCAGAGCCTAGATTGCCTTTAGAAGGATATAACTTTTCAAAATGCAAATCCAGCTCAACCTTTCGTTTTGGTGAACTAGATTTAGCTAATTTCTTAGAGGAAGTAAAACCAGACGAGTCAGACGAAAAGTCTCCCATCATCATTCTTCTCAATAAATTGGCATCTATGGGTTTTTCTTCGTCCACAGGGCAAAAGTATTATTAAACCAGTTAAAACTTATTAGTAATGGTGATCATTAGTTTGGTAGAACTAAGGGTATTCTCAACTCCTACAGACTCTACGCCAGTTATAGTATAAGGAACATATACATCTGATGTGAAGTCTCGAGCCATACCAAAATCAAACGCCCAATTTTTTTCTTGTATTCCAAATCCACCACTAAGTATATTGCGACTATAATCTCCTTCATTCGCTAAAGGATTTCCAACACTAGCAAACCCAGCTCTTAGCCTAAATGAATTCAACACGTATTCACCTCCAATTTTTATATTGGTTGCGTTTTGGTATTTATCTACTATCTCATCATTCGTATCATCAAACAGATTATCAGACGAGGATAAATTCATAGCACTGTAGTCTACGCTTTCTATCTCTGCACTTATCAGTCCTCTTTTGCCAAAGATATATGCCCCCTGTAATCCGTATTTACCTGGAGTGGTCACAGTATAAATAAACTCTTTATCTATAGTTCTGACATCGGTCACCAGTCCATCATCTTCTAGTACATATAGCTCATCAGAATAAGCATCATTGAGCATTAGTTTAGTAGGTGTTTGGATAGTAGCTCCTATTCTAAAATTACTATTTGGTCTGAATATTACTCCTAGTCTTCCACTAAAACCGTAGCCTTTGGTTTCTAAATTTCTAGTAAAATCAAAACTATTCCAGTTTCCTGTCGTTAATGCATTATCTGTTTCGCTAAAGGTATTTTTCTCTGAATAGTTTACTCTGTTCACATTAAGACTAGCTCCGAAATACACTTTGTGTTCGTAGTTGGCTGCAAAAGCCGTATTGTATTCCCCCATACCACCTTTCTTAATAATTTGTCCATTCTGAGATATCCCTCCGGGAGCTGCTGCATCATAGTTTGCATAGTAGTTCCCATTGCTCAGCGAATCTATAAGATACGCATACCAAAACATATTGTCATAGTAATAAAAGCCCTGCTCCAATTGCTCATCGTTTGCATCTAATGCAGACACATCCAATCCTTGAACATAATCGGCTACATAATCAGTGTAAGAGTTTTTAGAATTCGCTCCCTTATAACTTGTGTTTCTGTTAAAATCTGCTAATCTATTGTACCCTACTTGAAAGTTAGTATTTACCCACCCCGTTTTCGAAGGATTACCTCTCACCATTTTTCTCTTCGTCCAAACCACATTTATACTGGGCAATTCTGGGACATACGAATTAGCTGTTTTATTGGCCCCATCTAGGTAAGTAGCTTGGTTTCTTCCTTTTACCGTACCTACAGATATATTAAATGAGTTGTTTTTGTATTGGGCTAGTCCGGCTGGATTACTCAACACAGCTGATTGGTCTGCTCCTAAGGCACCTATAGCACCTCCTAGTCCTAATGCTCTTGCAGTAGTCCCTAGTGAAGGTGTTAGCGAAAACCTAAGGGCATCCACCTCACTTTGTGCTTCTACCTTACCTATTATTATCATGCCAAATATGGCAAGGAGTATCAATGAATTTTTCATAATTTGTTTCATATTCATAAGTTAATGGGGTTATCTTCTTCTACCTCCTGAGCTTGAACTTCCAGAGGAACTATTTTTACTAGATGAAGACGAGCTTCGGCTAGGTGAAGCAGACCTAGATGGGTTTGAGCTCCTGCTAGGTGAGCTTGTTCTCGTAGGTGTTCTAGTGGGTGCACTTGTGCGAGTGGGCGTTCTTCTACTTGGCGAAGAAGTTCGCATCCTTGTAGGTGTACTAGTACGGGTTGGTGTGCTTCTACTTGGCGACTTAGTTTGGGTTCGAGTTGGGGTACTCGATCTAGTCTTAGTAGGAGTGCTTGTGCGGGTTGGTGTACTTCTACTTGGCGTAGTTGTTCTGCTTGGCGTAGTGGCTCGAGGTGTTCTTGCAGGTGCAGTATTGTTAGGTTTCTGCGTAGGATACTTACTCGAAGTCCCAGGAGAGACATTCCCTGGAGAAGTACTACGGCTTCTTGTAGTTCTAGTCTCCCCAACTTTATCAGAGTCTTTCACTCCTCCAATAGTCTTGCCAGACACGCTGCCTGAATTTCCAGTTTTAGACCTTACAGCACCTACAGGTGTTTCAGGGCGTCGTCCTGAGTTCACAGTCGTTTTAGTATCTGCTCCTCCATTCCCTCTGTATACTTCTCCAGTAGAAGGCGTTGTAGTTATAGTTTTGAGTCCTCCAGGACGTCTTGTATTCACAGCACCTCCAGTGCTACCTCTAGTAGAATTTCCTCCTACTCTTTGCCTCGGACTATTTGCAGCCTTATTATATCTAACTGACCCATTGTACCTCGCTCCTCCAGAATTATTATTGGCTTGGCGATATCTATTTCTATTCCATCCATTGTTTCCATAAAAGTTTCCGTAATGTCCTCCATATCCATAGTTTCTATAGCCATAGCCTCCGTACATAAAAGGTGTAGAGCAGTAGTTCCAATTATTCCATCTATTATATCCAAATCCAGGATTTCCCCAACCATAACCAGCATACCATCCGTTCCACGAGCTATACCCTACGTTCCAACCTCTGTTGAATCCCCTATAAGGTCTGTTCCAATTACCGTAGTAATTGTTGTAACCGCCAAAATACCAAGGATCATTATACCAGTTATTCCCATACCATTTATTATTGAATGAGTTTCTAGAATACCTCGAGTCATTGTAGGCATCTTGATATCCTTCTGAATATCCATTTTCATAAGTATATTTAAAATCCTCATCTCTAAATTTTCTGATTCTAGATTCGTAATCTCTATCATCCTCTTCGAGTCCGGCATAATCTTCAGTTGGAATAACGCTCTCATCTTCCACTACTTGTAAGGGTTCCTTGGGTGTATATTTTTCAGGAGCAGTTTGTGGTACATTTTGTACAACTACAATGTCATCTTCTGGTGTATAATAGACGTCATCTGGGGAGGTAGTGGTCATCCTAGTAGAGGTGCAACTCGCTAGGAATAAGGCGGAGAGTGTTATATAAATGTATAATTTCATATTGCTAAAATTTTAATTCAACTTAACGGTTTAAATTTGCCGTCATACTATAATATTCAATTAGCATACCAAAGATAATACAAATGGCATTCGAGAAAGTAACACGTGAACAAGATTACTCAAAGTGGTACAACAATTTAGTAGAAGATGCAGACCTCGCACAGCACAGTAGTGTGCGTGGTTGTATGGTTATAAAGCCCTATGGGTATGCTATCTGGGAAAAAATGCAAGCCGAGTTAGATCGTAGATTTAAAGAAACAGGACACGAAAACGCATACTTCCCGCTCTTTGTACCTAAAAGTCTTTTTGAAGCTGAAGAAAAAAATGCTGAAGGTTTTGCAAAAGAATGTGCCGTAGTGACGCACTACAGACTAGAGACTGATCCAGATAGCGAAGGAAAACTCCGCGTAGACCCAAATGCTAAACTAGAAGAAGAACTAATTGTACGACCTACTAGTGAGGCTATCATTTGGAATACTTACAAAGGATGGATTCAAAGTTACAGAGACTTACCTATCCTGGTAAACCAATGGGCAAACGTAGTACGATGGGAAATGCGAACAAGATTATTTCTTAGGACTGCTGAGTTTCTTTGGCAAGAAGGACATACTGCTCACGCTACTAAACAAGAAGCAATAGCAGAAACAGACCAAATGGTAAGAGTCTACGAAGAATTTGCTCGAAACATTCTGGCTATACCAACTATCATGGGACACAAGACAGAGAGTGAACGTTTTGCTGGGGCAGATGACACATTATGCATCGAAGGTTTGATGCAAGATGGTAAGGCTTTACAAATGGGAACATCTCACTTTTTGGGTC
This sequence comes from Bacteroidia bacterium, assembly GCA_028339355.1. GTDB lineage: Bacteria > Bacteroidota > Bacteroidia > NS11-12g > UBA9320 > UBA9320. Next base: position 9,669 of record JAOLBX010000028.1, on the reverse strand, counting down.
AGAATTTCGCTAAAGCATTTGATGTGAAATACGCTACCAAAGAAGGTAAACTAGAGCATGTGTGGGCTACCAGCTGGGGTGTAAGCACGCGACTAATGGGTGCTCTTGTTATGAGCCACTCAGATGACGAGGGACTAGTATTACCTCCGAACCTTGCACCTATACAGGTGGTTATTGTCCCAATATACAAAGGACTAGATCAGCTAGAAGCAGTAACAGATAAGATGGATCCAATCATCAAAAACCTTAGAGCAAGAGGCATTAGTGTAAAGTTTGATATCAGAGATACCCATAAACCAGGTTTCAAATTTGCTGAATGGGAACGCAAAGGTGTACCCGTACGTATAGCTATAGGACAACGAGATTTGGAAAATGGAACAGTAGAAGTAGCACGTAGAGACACCAAGGAGAAAAATACATATGAGCTTACGGATATAGAGAACAAGATAGAAAATCTACTTGCTTTAATGCAAGAAGACATCTACACGAAAGCACTCAACTTTAGAGATAACCACATCACTTTGGTAAACACTTGGGAGGAGTTCCAAGAAGTATTAGAAAACAAAGGCGGTTTTATCTCTGCACACTGGAACGGTACCACTGAGACTGAAGAAAAAATAAAACAAGCCACCAAGGCAACTATCCGATGTATTCCTTTTGACAATCCACAAGAAGACGGTGTGTGTGTATTCTCTGGCAAGCCAAGTAAAGAAAGAGTATTGTTTGCGAAGGCATATTAGACGTTAGTATTTAGATTTTAAGATATGAGACTTGAGATATTGAATCTCAATATTTAAAGAATGACTATGAGGTTTCCAATGTTGAACATATCAGACAAGAACTGGTAGGATGACGAGGAAGTTTTAGACTATTAGTTATTTGATAAGTACTGGTATACTTCAAATGAATTTATTTTAAGAACTTATCTTTACTACAAGATATTCTGCGACTGTAATGGAAATTTATTTGTAGCCACTCATATAATTCCTCCGACTTCTTTTTTAAGAAATGCATTTAAATTTCTTCCTAATGTCTTTAAATGTACGATTGTATTCAAGTCTATTGATGATCAAATGCCTTTAGAATATTTGCGACAATTCATAAAGGACAGAATTACTGAACTTGGACAATCTGAATTTACAGACAAATGGAAAGAGCAAATAAAAAAGTCCAAAAATCACAAGGAGTTGGTTGAAGCAATTGTAGATTAAGAAAAGGTATAAATATTTAGCTCTACTTTTCATACTTTGGTTCAAAACAATAACGAAGATTCAAACAGAACTATGGGGAAACATATTTAATTTTGAAATTGACGACCCTAACTCTTCTTTTAGCTTTACAGACAGACTAGCTAGAGAAAATGATTGGTCATTGGAGGACTCCCTGAGAGCAGTCCTAGAGTACAAAAGGTTTCTTTTTTTTAATCTAAATTTCAGATTCTCCCCAGACTCCCTCAGACGAAGTAGATCAAGTCTGGCATCTCCATCTTTTGTATACAGAGTCGTATTGGCTTGATCTATGCAAAACCATTCTAAAGAGTAACATACATCACGGCCCAACTAAAGGCACTGAGGAAAGAAGCAAATTCAAAGAACAATATACGAGCACTCTAAATTTTTATGCTGCCACATTTAACAATGCACCGCCAGAAGACACATGGCGAAAGTTGGGATCTAGATTTAACGAAATGCACTTTAGTAGAGTCAATAGACAGAGAAACTGGGTTAAACCTAAATTTATCCTGAAATGAAAATATTATCTACTCTCTCACCTGCGGAAAAAAACTTACTTACTGAGATTGAAGAATCTTCTCAAATACACTTTTATGGATTTACTCATAAAAAAAGTACTTCACATTCAAGAAATTGTGAAGAAACCACATCACAAGGACACATTCTTGAGTACATATAACTACGCACAAACTGGAAAAAACTTCAATAACTATAAACCCAGAAAACACGAAGCTATATTCCTGGCTCCTTTTAAGAAAAACACTGAAATCCAAATACTATTCAAGCAATTTATAAAGCTTATCTATCAATCAAGTAATAATTTAAGTACGTATCACCGTCTCATTAAAAAAAACTGAGTCTTATCAAAGTTTTTCGTTCAGTCATTATTTTCAAATTTATTTGGATTAACTAAACTAACTCCTGCTGGTTTGACAACAGCCGGTAAAATTACCGACTTTATTCGTAAGGCTGACCTTGAGATTGTAAACTTACTGCATAACAACAAGCTAAAGGCATCTGAACTAATCTATACTATTGGAGTAAACATATTACTGCTTGACCATCTAGACTTTCAACTCTTAAAAAACATTGATTCTGAAATTTTAAAACAAGAGCAATTAAACAGAGATTCCGAAATTTTCGATACCGAAGTTTGGGTTTATGCAGACCTATTTGATGAAGATAATTTTGAGACTTACTTTGATAGTTTTGACGACACTTTCGACTCATTCGACTCAGCTTCTGATGATGCTGGGTGCAATTCTTGCGATAGTGGCTGCTCAAGCTGCAGCGAATGTGGGGGGTTGCGATTAGAGATCGCTATTGACTTTTATTCAATAAAATCTTCTACTAACCATTTACAATTAGTGTCACTCCTCCCAGACATACTTAAAAAGTACCACGGATAGTACCAACTGCATTGCAAGAAGCAAACCAAGTACCAACCAATCTGGATAAAACAAATGAGTGTCTAGAGGAGAGAGAGCTTTGCTCGCAGACTTTAAGCTCACTAATAAACTAGGCAACAGTAAAGGCAAGCTCAATATTAGTGCTACTAGACTACTGTTCTTGGCCCCTAGGGCGAGTGCAGAATTGAATGTAAAAACAGCTGAGTTGCATAGCGTAAAGAGTAAAGCTGTAATCACATATTGCCAAAAATGAGGAATAGCCTGCGACAGCCAAAAATTCATCAATGCAGTCAGAACTAACAGAAAGAAAGCGTTGACCAAAAACTGATACAATATCTTAGATACGATAATAGCTCTGCTATCTACTAAAAATTTATAATACAGTAAGCTACCCTTGTTTTCCATCAAGAAACTGCGACCTATGTTCTGAACCACACCAAATATAAGAACGACATAAAACAGACTGTGCCAGGTGTTGTTTGAAGCTTGTTTCTGAATAGTATAAATTATAAAAACAGAGACTACAAGGAGTAAAACTAGAGACCATAAGGCATACTTATTCTTCAGCTCCATATTCAGCTCTTTTAGAAAAAGTTGTTTTATCTGCTTAATAAGTCCACTTTGCATAAATTTGCGACTGCAAAAGTACATTTAATGTTATACCAATTTCAGAAGTTATCAGAAGAAGAAAGATTGACAGTAAGACGTTCGCCTATTTGGGTAACCTTGCTAATAGCTTGTGCAGACCACGACATAGACGGGTCTGAATTAGACAGAGCAAAAGAAATCATTCATATCAAATCATTTGCACTGAAAAATGATGTAAAAGACCTCTACGAAGCCATAGAAGAAGATCTAGACAATGAAATAGATAATGCTTTGAAATCACTATCTGCCAGCGGCGAAGAACGCTTAGCTCAGATAGAAGAAGAAATAAGCAAACTAAATGAAATCTTACCTAAACTAGAGCGTTCATATGCTGTGCAATTACACAAAAGCTTGCAAAGTTTAGCTGTATCAGTTGCTCAATCTGACGGAGGAATGTTTGGAATAGGACGCATTAGTGCTGACGAGAAAAAATACATCACCTTACCAATGTTAACTCAGCCTTGAAAAAAGTACTTATAGCCAATAGAGGAGAAATTGCCGTTAGGGTAATCAATACTTGTCGTAAGATGGGGATATCTACAGTGGCTATATACTCAGAAGCTGATAGAGATTCTAGGCATGTGCAAATGGCTGATGAAGCCTTTTTTGTGGGTCCAGCACCAAGTGCTGACAGTTACTTACAAGCCGACAAAATCATTCAAATTTGCAAAGAGAACAACGTAGATGGCGTACATCCTGGTTACGGTTTCTTATCAGAAAATGCAAAATTTGTAAAATCTGTAACTAAAGCTGGAATAGCTTTCATAGGGCCTAGTCCTGAGGCCATTGACCTCATGGGTAGCAAAATAGATAGCAAACAAGCTGTTGCAAAATATGGGGTGCCTTTAGTACCTGGCATTAATCATGCTGTAGAAGAAATATCGGAAGCTACCTCAGTAGCTGCCGAGATAGGCTACCCAGTACTGGTAAAAGCAAGTGCCGGTGGTGGTGGAAAAGGGATGAGAATGGTGGAAAAACCAGAAGACCTAGAAAGCCAAATGCGAACAGCACAGAGTGAAGCTCAAAGTGCATTTGGTGATCGTTCAGTCTTCATTGAAAAATTCGTAACCAAACCTCGTCATATTGAGATACAGCTCATTGCGGATAATTATGGCAATGTTGTATACCTTTTGGAACGTGAGTGCAGTATCCAGAGAAGACATCAAAAGCTCGTAGAGGAAGCACCAAGTGCTGTACTTACCGATGCGTTGCGAAAAGAAATGGGAGAAGCTGCGGTGAACGTAGCCAAAGCATGCAACTATTCTGGAGCAGGAACCGTGGAGTTTTTACTCGATGCAGAGCACAAATTTTATTTCTTGGAGATGAATACCCGCCTACAAGTGGAGCACCCAGTAACTGAGCTAATCACAGGATTGGACCTGGTAGCTGAGCAAATAAAAGTAACAAGAGGTGAGAAACTATCCTACACTCAAGAAGATATAAAAGCTAATGGCCATGCCATAGAGCTTCGTCTCACTGCAGAGGAACCCGAGAATGGTTTTGTCCCTGCTATAGGAACTATAGAAACCTATCAACCTCCACAGAAAGACTGGGTACGATTGGATGATTTCGTATATGAAGGATACGAAATCCCTATCTACTATGACAATATGTTTGCCAAGCTCATAGTTTGGGGAGAAGATCGGACTCAAGCAATTCAACGTATGATTATCGCTTGCAATCAGTTCAAGATAGAAGGTGTACCTACTACCTTAGACTTTGGTCGCTTCGTGATGCAACATCCTAAGTTTGTAGATGGTGATTTTGACACTAACTTTATTGCACAGTACTATACACCCGAAGCTCGTGCAGAGCAAGATGCTGAGATTAACAAGGCAGCGGCACTGTTCACATACCTAGAATTTAACGAACACAAAGAAGTAACAGTAGCTCAAAACGGTACTGGAGCGTGGAGAAAAAGGGCTCAATAGTTTAGAGGCTCTTCCTTTTTTTTATAATTAGTGGTTTCTTGTGTACTTAAAATGGGGTAAGGACATAATTATATTTTCAACTACTTTTGAAAAACATAAAGAACCCATCTAAATAAAGAATATCGTGAAACTAAATTCAAAATTTTTCGATGGACTCGCTTCCGGACTTTTACTAAGTATTATTTTTTTTAATGTCCCAGCCTTACACTCCGCTATTACTGCTCCTATGACGTCAGTAGAATCATTGGACGTAACAACTGGCCAGCAGCCTGACGACCCAGTAAAAGGCGAATGGATAACTTCACAAAAAGCCAATGAATTGATAAGCGGTTATTCAACTACTACTACAATAGGTGGATTCATTAGCAAAAAAAATCTGCGAGATGTGGCAGGAATAATGGGAGACGGTTATGTATATAAAGGAGAACGTGGTTATTTACCCAAGTCATTTCATGAACCTTCAGATTGCGATATCATAATGACTATCGTAACTCGCCTTGAGACGCACCGCATTAAAGAAGCTATATCTATACTAGATCCAAATGCATTCTTTTACACTCAACGTATAAAAGAAGTAAAAGGAGGTATAGTAAAAAAAGTAACTGCTCATTAGACAATTAGCCTACCGCTAGATTGGACAAGCGAATATCCCAAATCACTAACATCTCGGAGAAGCAAGTAGCTGCTGTGCTAAGACTCATAGCAGAAGGAGGCACTATTCCTTTCATAGCACGTTACCGTAAAGAGGCTACCGGAGGTCTAAATGAACTAGATATTGAACTGATAGGAAATGAACAAAAAAAACTTCAAGATATAGAAAAGCGAAAAGCGTCTATACTGGAGAGACTCACAGAACTAAAGATAAACAAACCTGGGCTCATAGATCAAATAACCAATTGCTATGAGCCAAAAGAGCTAGAAGACCTCTACATCCCCTACAGGCAAAGACGAAAGACGAAAGCCACCAAAGCTCGAGACCAGGGTCTGGAACCTCTTGCTAAGATTATAATGTCACAGCGACAAAATGATATAATGGCACAGGCATTTCGTTTTGGAAAAAACGGCTTATCCGCCGACGATGCCCTCGAGGGTGCACGTCACATCATTGCAGAATGGGTAAGTGAAAGTACTGCTGCAAGAAATACTGTACGATCGGCATACGAGAGACACGCTACATTGGTATCTAAAGTAGACAAAAAGAAGAAGGACGAGGCTCATAAATACCGTGACTATTTTGAGTTTAGCCAGAGTATAAAGAGAATCCCAAGTCATAGACTGCTTGCTATTCTCCGTGCAGAAAAAGACGGTCTTCTTAAGGTGAAAATAGACATAGACACAGAGAGGGCTATACAGCGACTGGAGCGTATATTTATACGGTCCAATGCAGATGCAGTCGAGCAAATAAAGCTAGCCATAAAAGACAGCTACAAAAGACTACTAGCTCCAAGCATAGAGACAGAGGTAAGAAAAGATGCCAAAGAAAAAGCTGACCTTGAAGCTATTTCAATATTTGCAAATAACTTAGGTCAACTACTAATGGCACCTCCTCTTGGGAGAAAAAAAATCTTGGCATTGGACCCAGGGTTCAGATCTGGTTGCAAGCTTACATGCCTAGATAGCAATGGCAACCTTGTGCACAACAGCACTATTTTCCCGCACGAACCGCAAAAACAGATAGACAACGCTCGCCACCGTATAGAAAGTCTTATACGCAAGCATGGCATTGATGCCATAGCTATAGGAAATGGCACTGCAGGTAGAGAAACTGAGCAATTCATAAAAAGTATATTACCCAAAGATAGCAGTATAGAGGTATATCTGATAAGCGAAGCTGGTGCATCTATTTACTCAGCAAGTGAGGCCGCCCGGGAAGAATTTCCTGACTTGGACCTTACCGTAAGAGGTTCAGTATCAATAGGCCGCAGATTGATAGATCCACTTGCCGAATTGGTGAAAATAGAGCCAAAGAGTATCGGTGTAGGTCAATATCAGCACGACGTAGATCAGAACAAACTAAAAGCTAGTTTAGATAACGTAGTAAGTTTTGCCGTAAATAAAGTAGGAGTAAATGTAAATACTGCTAGCAAACACTTGCTTCAACATGTAGCAGGACTAGGACCCAAACTAGCACAAAACGTCATAGACCATCGCAATGGAAGTGGTGCATTCAAGAGTATCGAGTCTATAAAAAAAGTAAAAAGCTACGGTGCGAAAGCTTTTGAGCAATCTGCAGGATTTTTGAGAGTGAAAAATGGAACAAATCCATTGGATGCTAGTGCCGTGCATCCTGAGAGCTACGCCCTAGTAGAACAAATGGCTCAAAAACTTAAGATATCTACCTCTGAGTTAATTGGAAATGAAGAAATTGCTAAGGCAATCAATCTTGATGATTTTGTGACAAGTACAATCGGACTTCCTACGCTAAAAGACATTATCATAGAATTAAAAAAGCCAGGGCTAGACCCAAGAGGAGAAGCAAAAACTATTGACTTTGATGATAGAATTAAAAAAATAGAAGATGTGCGTATAGGCATGAAACTCCAAGGAAAAATAAACAACTTAACTAAGTTTGGTGCCTTTGTAGATATTGGGATCAAGGAAAATGGACTCATTCATGTATCCCAAATCACGGACAAACACATTACAGATCCAGCTGAATTTCTAAATCTCGACCAAGCTGTTACCGTAAAAGTTTTGGACATAGATTTAGTCAGGAAAAGAATAGGTCTGAGTATGAAAATGTAATCGCCTACTTGGTAATCACAACTCTTTTTACCACTTTACTTTTACTCGTTACTATATCCACATAGTAAGTTCCGCTGGCTAGAGCACTAACGTCTAGCGTTACATTTTTAACACTCGAAGAAACCTCTATGTAGCTCAAGATAGTCTGGCCATAAACATCAAATAGAACTACGGCGTCTATACTTTCTAAACCTTCCGAAACGATTGACAAGTTATTACTTGCTGGATTAGGGTAAACCTTAATATTTCCTGAGTTAAAAGTCTCAACACCTGCTGTATGTGCCACTACTTTCTCCACTGTATCTGACCCGCACTCATTAACAGCTATCAACTTTACAGTATAAGAACCAACAGTATAAGAATGATTTGGGTTATCCGAAGTACTGAAACTACCGTCACCAAAATCCCAACTCAAGCTATTATGGTCCACACTCGTATTCGTAAAATCCACATCAAAATTGGTAGTAGTTTGATTGGTTTTATCAAAAGTGAACGAAGCAATTGGGAAATTAATGGCTGTTATATCTAATGTATCTAAAACTTCACAGCCGTTTTCATCTAGTTTTTTTACCGAAAAAATTCCAGAAACTTTCACGACTAAAGTACGTGTGATTTCTCCAGTGCTCCACAGATAGTTACTTCCTTCTAGAGCATCTACTTGCTCTCCAACACACATAGAAGTATCCGATACTAGGAAATCGTCATTTGGTATATGGACATCTACCTTTATAGTGTCTGTAACTTTACAGCCATTTGCATCCGTTACTTCTACACTATACTTGCCGCTACTGGATACTGTGATACTACTGGACGTACTGTTATTATTCCACAAGTACGAAGAAAAACTTCCTGCGGATAATGCTATACTTCCGCCACATTGTGTAGTATCTGGCCCTAGATTTGGACTTGGCACAGTGAAGATAGACACATCGATTGTATCACTACTGCTACATCCTTGAGCATTGGTTACTGCTACACTATACGTACCGCTACTTGACGCGAACAACGTGCTAGAAGTACTACTGTTATTCCACAAATAACTAGAATGACTTCCTGCCGAGAGCAATACACTCCCGCCACATTGTGACGTGTCTGAACCTAGATTGATACTCGGTAATGCATTTATGGTAACTACAATGGTGTCTTTGGCTTTGCAACCATTTGCATCCGTTACTTCTACACTATACGTGCCACTACTGGATGCGGACAACGTGCTGGAAGTACTGCTGTTATTCCACAAATAACTAGAATGACTTCCTGCCGAGAGCAATACACTCCCGCCACATTGTGAAGTATCTGGCCCTAGATTTGGACTTGGCACAGTGAAGATAGACACATCGATTGTATCACTACTGCTACATCCTTGAGCATTGGTTACTGCTACACTATACGTACCGCTACTTGATACTGTGATACTACTGGACGTACTGTTATTGTTCCACAAGTACGAAGAAAAACTTCCTGCGGATAATGCTATACTCCCGCCACATTGTGTAGTATCTGGTCCTAGATTTGGACTAGGCACAGTGAAGATAGATACATCGATTGTATCACTACTGCTACATCCTTGAGCATTAGTTACGGCTACACTATACGTACCACTACTGGATGCGGACAACGTGCTGGAAGTACTGCTGTTATTCCACAAATAACTAGAATGACTTCCTGCCGAGAGCAATACACTCCCGCCACATTGTGACGTGT
>JAOLBX010000027.1 GCA_028339355.1 Bacteroidia bacterium | reverse complement strand
TTTGAGTGTTCGAACCTGCGTTTCCACTGTTTTACTATTTTCAGACTTGTAGACAAATAGGTGATTAGAACCGAGAGAAGCTATCTGTGGCATTTGAAGTAAAGTAATCGGCACACCTATGTGGTTATTGAAGTTGCCTTGGGTACAATGAGTCTTATACTTTTTAGCAAGTACAGAATACATCAAATTTTTAGTTGTAGTTTTGCCATTGCTCCCGCAAACTCCAATCACAGGTATGTCATAGCATTTTCTGTGAAAACGTGCTAATTCTTGCATAAATAGAAGTACGTCTTGAACCAAAATAAGTCTTTCGTCTTCGACTATTTTTTCGTCGACTACTGCAAAGGAAGCTCCATCTGATAGTGCCTGTGTGGCAAACTTATTTCCATTGAAATTGTCACCTTTTAATGCAAAAAATATGCAACCATTAGCAATGGCTCTGCTGTCCGTAGTAAAACGAAAATTACAGTCTATGAAAATATTGTAAAATTTTACGATGTCCACTTTTTATCAATTTGTTGTGCAACAAATTTGGTATATTAGTAGTCTATTTAAAATAGCTTCTATGAAGAAAAAACTTACACTGTCCATTTTTGTGCTTTTAAGCATATGTTCATCTGCTCAATTATTTCAAATTTCATTTGACCCAGTGTTCAAAGATGCTAACGGAGATATACTAAAATTAGCTTTAGCGGGCGGGGTAAATCAACCTCAGTTTTCAAATATGGATTTCAATAAAGATGGTAAACTGGATTTGCTGGTTTTTGATAGATCTGGAAATAAGGTTTTGACTTTTATATCTGAGTCAGTGGGTGGAAGTACAGCCTATAAGTATGACCCTAGTTATGAAGAGTTCTTCCCAAAGGCATTAGAGTTTATGACGATGAAGGACTACAATGATGATGGAAAACCTGACTTGTGGTTTTATGATGGAGATTCGGTAAATCTCATGCAAAATCAATCGGTGACAAATCCTGACTTCAAGTTTATAGATAAACTTTTTGCACTAGATAAGGTCAATTATGTCCCCTTTAATCCGTATAAAAAATTAGCTCAAATAAATGGGTCATTACCTGCCATCGTAGATATTGATGGAGATAAGGATATAGATTACATAAGTAGTTTGAACCTTAATGGTTCAGATATGATATTCAACTGCAACAAAAGTTCAGAAGAAAACGTGCCTTTGGAAGAAATCGGGTATACCATAGTAGATAAATGTTTTGGTGGGATCTCAGAATACAATGGAGAGCTTACTGTGAATTCACTTTGCTTTTTTCGGGAGGCATATAAGCTTAAGAAAAAGCACTCTGCTACCAAAACAATCCTCTTTTTGGACGGAGACAATGATGGAGATTTAGACTTGTTTTATGGGAGCTCAGAAAGGCTTACCAATCCAATTTACTATTTTGAAAACGGAAAGGCAGATCTAGCTTTTTACAAGGATACCTTCATAAGAATAGACACTGCTTATTTTGATCAATTTGTTGAAAACCAGATACCTGTAGCTCCGGGCATGGCTTATGTAGATGTAAATCAAGATGGTGAACTAGACTTAGTGTTGAGCACCAATGATGTAGATAAATCGTCTTATCCAATAAGAGAGAAAAACAACGTTCTACTTTTCACAAATGAAGGTGAAACAGATGACCCTGATTTTACGTTCACTAAAAATGATTTTCTGGTTGGAGATATGATTGATGAGGGGTCTCATACTGCACCTTCTTTTGCAGATTTAGACGGCGACGGTGATTTTGACTTAATTTTAGCTACTAGCGGTGACTATTATTACACATCAGACACCTCGGATTATCTATTGTATTATACAAATATAGGGAGCTCTACAAACCCCGAATTTAAACTCACCGATGAGGACTTTTTAAATTTAAAAGGTCTAAGCTATAGATCCATCAAGCCTGCATTTGCAGACTTAGACGGAGATGGTGATCTGGATTTGTATTTAGGCAAAGGAGATGGGACTATTACCGAATTCCTAAATACTGGAAGTAAAACTAGTCCAATTTTTGTCTCACAGACAGATACTTATGGCGGCATATCTACAGTTTCTCACGCCGCACCTACATTTTATGACATAGATAAAGATGGTCTGTATGATCTTTTACTCGGATCTTATACTGGCAATATAGCGTACTATAAAAACACAGGGAGTACTAATGCAGCTGCGTTTACATTGCAATCTGACACTTTTGGTGGTGTCCGAGTGAATGAATTGATAACACAGCAGATTTTGGGTCCAGGAGGTTTTAAAGACACTTTAGTTCATTTGTACTATGGATTTTCTACACCTCAAGTAGTTCAGTGGCCTAATGGGGCCGTTTGTCTTGCGGTAGGAGGAAATGAAGGGGAAGTTAGAGTTTTTGATATTTCTTCTGATTTGACAGCAGATTTTGAAGAGGCAGAAGATTACATGGTAAAGGATTATGTGCAATCATCGTATACAAAGGATTGGGGAGCTCGGGTTGCACCCGCATCAGCAGATTTAAATGGAGATGGTGTTTCTGATCTCATGATAGGCACTTCTCGAGGTGGACTACACTATTTGCAAGGACTCAACAATCCGAAAAATACAGGTTTGAGCTCATCTCAGATTCTAAAGCCATTTCGCATAGCTCCAAACCCTGCTAGCCATAGCATTATTATCTATGCTAATTCTATAAAATCATTGGAGTACAATATCACGGATATAAGTGGAAAGGTAGTAACTCAAGGAAGCACCTATACAGGTGAAAGTATCTCATTATCAGACGCAATAACCAATGGAATCTACTTCCTATCTTTGAAAGATGACAAACAGATATTTGCCCCTCAGAGACTCGTGATAGTGAAGTAATTGTAGTACATCTTTCGTTTATTTGTAGCTTATAGAGTAAGTCATTAAGCCAAACAATAGAAACAGAAGTCGTAATCATAGGTGCCGGTCCTTCAGGATGTAGTGCTTCACTGTACTTAGCTCAATTTGGGATAAAACATGTAGTCTTAGAAAAGGATACATTTCCCAGGGACAAAGTGTGTGGAGATGCACTAAGTGGCAAAGTCCTGAATCAGATTAAGAAGTTGAATCCAGAATGGATTGACGAACTAAAAAAAGATAGTAAAGCATATATACCCAGCTGGGGAGTTATTTTTTCGGCTCCAGATGGCAACGATGTATCAGTACCATTCAGGTATCAGCCACAAGAATCAGAGGATAGTCCCGGATTTGTGACCAAGCGTATTGATTTTGACAATTGGTTGTTTAATAAATTAGATACTAAAAAGGCAACAGTACTTCAAGGACAAGAAGTGCAAGATGTTATAATAGATGATAAGCAAGTAACAGTGAAATCTGATGACTACATCATAAATGCAAAACTGCTAATAAGTGCCGAAGGTGATAGAGCACTTGTAGCTAAGAAATACGGAGGCTATAAAATGGAACATCAGCACCATTGTGCAGGACTCAGGGTCTATTATGATGGAGTAGCTGGTCTCGATGAAAACGGCTACATCGAACTTCATTTTGTAAAAGAAAGTTTGCCTGGTTATTTTTGGGTATTTCCACTGCCCAATGGACAGGCCAATGTGGGAATAGGAATGCTCAGTAAGTATGTCATTAAGAAGAAAGTAAACCTAAAAAAGGTGATGCTAAAAGTTATCGAAAGTCCAAAATTCAAAGAACGATTCCAGAATGCTAAAATACAAGAAAAATACAAGGATGGGGACTTCCTTTGGGCAGCAAAAAGAACAGACCTATTAGCTGTAATCGGTTTATGCTAGTAGGTGATTCTGCATCTCTGATAGATCCTTTTACCGGTGAGGGTATAGGTAATGCTATGATTAGCGGGAAATGGGCTTCAGAGCAAGCAAGAGATGCTCTGTATGAAGGAGATTTTTCCGTCAATGCACTAAAACAATATGATAAGACAGTTTACAAAAAAATAGGAGGGGAGCTACGTGTGAGTGCTGTTATGCAAAAGCTTATCAAGTATCCGTGGCTATTCAATCAGTTTTATTGAGCTGTCAATATTTTCAGATTAGATATCTTAACAACAATAAATAATCTTCTCAAATCAAACTCCAATTCTGAAAGGAATGGAAGATACAAAAAAGCAAGCATCATAATTGGGGGAATTATAAATAAAGCTTAAACGGCTTTAGGGGGTATGAGCAGGTTGCTTCTTTTCAAATTTAAAAGTTGATAAACTAATTAGAGAATACCTGTCTGTCTAATAAGAATTTCGTGGTTAACCTCTTATAATTGATTTATCACAGCCAACGGTCCACCGCAATATACTCCATGGCAGCTCTTGCAGGCTTGTATAGAAGCATCGTAGTAATACTGCTGAGAATCTTTCCGTTCTATTCCATGCAGAGCATCGGTGTATGTGGGAGCCATAGATTGGTAGGCAGATTCTAAATGTTCATCTCTCGTACCATGTTGCTTTGAAAGGTCATAAAAAGTCTGTGGCACTTCCATTATGATGTCGCCTGCAGCGAGTGTAGCCTTTGCTTTTTTGCTGAATGTCACCATTTCACGCATCATTGCACTGAGCTCAGAGGCTTCGTACATATCTGCCTTGTCAGATGCTTTGTCGCTATTTTGTGAGCAAGCAAATATGCTCACCGACAGAATTAGTAAAACTAAGTATTTCAATAGTTTATCTATTTAATAATTACGCCGTCTGCCATGAACGTTAGTTTTTCTTGGGGCTCTTTGATTTCGTCGATGTCTATTTGTTCAAAGTTGGCATCTCTTGCTATTTCTTTTTGCTCAGCTACACTTACAGTTTCCATGTAAGCCCACCCTCTCATTGTGCCAAAATGGTCAGCACTGTTTTTAGGCACAAAAAATCCGTAATCCTTAAATTTTACCATCATTTCTTTTCCTGCAACGTCCATATTCATCCAGCATCCTTTTGCTTGGCACGCGGCAGTAATATTTCCAGATACCGTGGTGTATACAGAGTCTTTTACTCTAAGGCTGTCAAGCATTTGAGCTGCTGTGATGGCTTCACTAGCATCCCAGTCGGTATCGCCATAGTTTCCGGCTACTGTAGCTTCGGTTTCCGTTGTTTCTTCAGTGCTAGTTGTGTTTGATGAGCAAGCAGCTAAAAAAGCTGTAGCTAACATTATGATGTATATTTTTTTCATTTTATTGTTGTTTATATTGGTGCAAATTTATTTTTTCTGTACAAAATTGATACTCTATTTCTTGATTAGAAGCCACTATAATCAGTTGGTCCTGACAAAAATCTTTGATTACCGCGTTGTACCAGTCCGAGTTTGCTTGGTCAAAATTGGTGCAAGGCTCATCTAACAGAAGGGCAGGTGTATCTGTAAATAGGGCTAAACAGAGCTTTACCTTGTTCTTGAGTCCAGAGGACAATTCGCTGTATTTTTTATTCAAGAAAGACTTTAAGTTGGCATTTTCAATTTGCTCTTTTATCGTAATTTTTGGATTTTTAAATTGAAAATGCAATTCAAATAACTCTGCTACGGTATAATCGTCGAGCAAGTGCATCTCCGGACTACAAAAGCTAAATAACTGATCCTTAGGGTCTAGTAAAGAATAGTGGATGTCTCCTGATGTAGGGCTTAGAGCTCCACCTATTATTTTGAGAAGGGTGCTTTTTCCTGAAGAGTTCGAACCTGTAAGAACATACTTCGAGTTTGTATCGAAAGTATAATCAAAACCCTTAAAAAGGATCTCTTTGTTGTATCGTTTAGCTATTAAATTACAGGAAATACTTAGCATTATCTAGAAATATATCCTTTCATCACTCCTCTGTCTGACTGACGAATGAACGTGATAATTTCGTCTCTTTCTTGAGTAGCTGGCATTTCAGTTTCGATTTTCACAAGTGCTTTGGCATTGTTCATCCCTCTTAAGAATAGATTTCTATAGATTTCTTGAATTTCACCTATTTTTTCAGATGTAAAACCCCTACGTCTAAGACCTACACTATTTACACCCTCATAGCTAAGAGGTTCTCTAGCTGCTTTGGTATATGGAGGTACATCTTTTCGCACTAAGCTACCACCACTTATCATCACGTGAGGTCCTATATTCACAAACTGGTGTACTGCTACCAACCCGCTTAGTATAGCAAAGTCGTGTATCACGACTTCACCAGCTATTTGCGATGCGTTACCTATGATGACATTATTTCCCAATACGCAATCGTGAGCGATGTGTGAGTAGGCCATAAGTAGGCAATTATTACCGATAACTGTCTTTCCTTTGGCAACCGTGCCTCTATTTATGGTTACGCATTCACGTATCGTGGTGTTGTCACCTATTTCTGCTGTCGTGGCTTCACCATCAAATTTTAAATCTTGAGGTATAGCAGATATTACAGCTCCAGGAAAAATCCTACAATTTTTACCTATGCGGGCACCTTCCATAATAGTGACATTAGACCCTATCCATGTACCTTCTCCTATCTCTACATTTTTGTGAATAGTAACAAAAGGTTCTATAATTACCGTGTCGGCTAGTTTAGCTCCAGGGTTAACGTATGCTAATGGTTGAATCATATTATCTGTTTTCTACTATTTGAGCCATCATATTTGCTTCGCATACGAGTCTATTTCCTACGAATGCTTCTCCTTTCATCATACAAAGTCCTCTTCTGACAGGTGCAGTAAGTGCCATACGAATAACCAAAGTATCTCCTGGAACTACTTTATCTTTAAATTTTGCATTTTCTATCTTCACAAAATAGGTGCTCCATTTTCCAGGATCTTCCTTGTCTGCGAGTACCAATACACCACCGGCTTGAGCCATAGCTTCCAATTGCAGCACACCTGGCATTAGCGGTTCTCCAGGGAAATGTCCTTGAAAAAAGTACTGATCTCCGGTAATATTTTTAACGGCAATCACTTCGTTGTCAGTAAGTTTTACTACTCTGTCTACAAGTAGAAATGGGTGTCTATGAGGGAGTATTTCAGAAACTTGCTGATAGTTGTATAGCGGAGCCACATTAGGATCATATACAGGTACGTTGTTGTTCAATTTGCTTGCCTTCTTGGATTCTATATATGCCTTCTTAATTCTTTTAGCAAACTCTACATTAGCAGCGTGACCAGTTCTCGCTGCTAGTATTTGTGCTTTTAGAGGAACACCTGCAAGTGCAAGATCTCCTACCATATCAAGTAATTTATGTCTTGCAGGTTCATTTTGAAAACGTAATTCTACATTGTTCAAAATCCCTTCTTTTTTTACTTCTATTTTTTCTTTGTTGAAGAGTTTGGCGAGATTTTCCATTTCACTTTCCTCTACAACTCTGTCTACTATTACGATAGCGTTATTGAGATCCCCACCTTTTATTAAGTCATGCTTTACTAGCATTTCCAGTTCGTGAAGAAAACAGAATGTTCTACAACTTGATATTTCGTCTTTAAATTCTGAAAGATTAACAATAGAAGCGTGCTGACTTCCTAGTACTGGTGAATTATAATCTACCATTACTGTAAGTCTATAATCGTCTGCTGGAAGTGCCATCATCTCCACACCATTGCCATCTGCATAGTTTATGCGACTAGGGATTTCAAAATATTCCCTTTCCTTTTTTTGTGTAGCAATACCTGTTTCTAGAATCAAATCTATAAAAGGTCTGCTACTTCCATCCATTATTGGATTTTCAGGAGCGTCTAATTTTATAAGACAATTGTCTATTTCTAACCCTGCGAGAGCGGCTAATACGTGTTCTACAGTATGCACTCTGGCTCCATTGGATTCTAAGGTAGTACCTCTAGAAGTGTCTACTACCAGGTCACAGTCTGCTTTTATCTTAGGCTGACCATCTAAGTCTATTCTTTGAAAAACGTAACCGTGGTCTTCTGCCGCGGGTTCAAAGGTTAGAGTTACTGTATTTCCGGTGTGTAATCCTACACCTGATATACTTACAGCCTCTTTAATGGTGGTTTGAAACTTCTCCATTAGTTTGATTTATTTTCAGTTTTCAGTTTTTGTTCTAATTCACGTACTCTTTGTTCGAGTTTAGGAAGATTTCTCCACATCACTCTCGATTTCATTTCATCTTTGAATGGTAAGTGAGGTGAGCCGGTATATACTCCGCCTGGCACTTTTACATCCTTATTTATTCCTCCTTGTCCACCAAGTGTCGTTTTATCTGCCACAGTTACGTGACCTACTACTCCAGCTTGTCCTGCAAACACGCAATTGGCACCAATTTTTGTACTGCCAGCGATGAAGACACCTCCTGCAAGTACTGTGTTTTCTCCTATCTCTACTCCGTGTGCTATTTGAACGAGATTGTCAATTTTGCAACCATTGCCAACGATGGTACTACCCATATTGGCACGATCTATACTGGTGTTGCTTCCTATTTCTACGTTGTTTCCTATTACCACATTACCTATTTGTGGTATTTTAATGTATGTGCCATCTGGCATAGGGGCTTGTCCAAATCCATCAGAACCTATCACTGTGCCTGCGTGGATTAAACAATTGTTTCCTATAACAGATTGGTAGTAGACCGTTACGTTAGGGTGCAGAAAGGTATTGTCTCCAAGCACCGATTCTTCATAAATTGCACTGTTTGCCAAAATCTTACAGTTGTCACCAATCGTAACATTGTTTCCAATATATGCATTAGGTCCTATGTGACAGTCTTTACCCAATGTTGCCGTAGGTTCTATTACTGCAGTAGGATGTATGCCTTTGTTAGGATCTTTGTAATCAAAGTATTGTATCAAAATAGTGCAAAAAGCCACATATGGATGAGAACAACGAATTACTGTAAGATGATCTGGAATTGGATTGATATTTTCTCCTACCAAAACAATGCCTGCAGATGTATTTTGCAAGAAGTGTTTGTACTTTTGATTGGAAAGAAAGCAAAGACTTTCAGAAGAGGCATCTTCTATCTTGGCTATAGTACTTATGGTTGCTTCAGAATTGCCTTCTACAGTACCGTTTACTATTTCTGCTATTTTAGCTGCTGTAAGTTTCAATAGGGGACAAATTTAACCTATTTCACATTGGTAATAAAATATTTAACCGTCGGCTTATTGTGATATGCGAGGTTATATATTTCCGAAGTTTCAGATAGTTCTTTTAAGCTACCATCTTTCATTCCTATTTTTAGGCTATCACCATACGGAGAGTAGGTATTATTACTAAGTTTACCGGTTATTACAAAATACGACGCCGCTGCTTTTGTGATGCTGAGTTTTTCTGAAATAGCGATTAATCGTTTCTCGATTTCGTTTTTGCTAAACTCGTTATCCGAGATATTGATTTTGAGTAGGTTTCTGTTAATTATCATAGAGCATAGAGTGGCAAGCGTTGTGTCATCTGAATTTTGCCAAACTTTCACAGCACTTATAATTTCATTGTCATCCAAATTACAAAAGTTTGATAGGACCTCAGGGTTCCGTAAATCAGCTTTGGTGAATTCGTTTTTTAAGAAAAAAGTAAGGTATGGACTAGCGAAGAGCTCAATGCCATTCTCGATTAATTCCTTAGCTCTTTTTAGAATGTTGAGCATCATCATGTCCGCAGCTATTCCTGTTTTATGCAGATACACTTGCCAGTACATAAATCTACGGGCCATCAGAAATTTTTCCACCGAGTAAATTCCTTTTTGATCTACAATAAGTTGATTGTCCTTAACATTGAGCATTTGGATAATACGTTCTATGCCTACGGTGCCCTCTGATACACCGGTGTAGAAGCTATCTCTTCTCAGATAATCCAAACGGTCCATATCCAGTTGACTACTTACCAATTGATGAAGAAATGTTCGAGGATATCTGTTCTCAAAAATCTCTATAGCTAGGTCAAGCTTGCCATTCATTTGTATATTAATATGCTCCATAAGCACGCTAGATATATCCTCATGATGCACTCCTGGAAGTATGCTATGCTCGAGACTGTGAGAAAATGGGCCGTGACCAATGTCGTGCAATAAAATAGCTAGGAGAGCGGCTTTTTCCTCTTCTACTGAGATTGAAACATCTTTGGACCGGAGACTTTTTATAGCCAAATCCATTAAGTGCATAGCTCCTATAACATGCTGAAAACGTGTATGCTGTGCCCCAGGATAGACCAAGCTAGTGAGACCCAATTGTTTTATTCTACGTAGTCGCTGAAACTCTGGAAGCTGTATGCAATCAAAAACAATATCGTGATGAATGGTAATGAAACCGTAGATTGGATCGTTTATAATTTTCTTTTTATTCAAAGTGTGAAATAAAATATTGTTTTAAGAGTTGATTTATTACTTGCTTTGCAAGGGATACAAAATCCCTACGCACACTGCAAAGGTTACCTAAATAAATTTAAAAATTACGACAACCAATTATATGAACGATATCAAGATATTATGGGCAGACGATGAAATAGATCATCTAAAGGCACATATTTTTTTCTTAGAAGAACGAGGTTACAATGTCACTACAGTAACAAATGGACTAGATGCTACAGAGAAAGTGAAAGAAAATCACTTTGATTTGGTGTTTTTGGATGAAAATATGCCAGGAATATCAGGTCTAGAAGCTTTGAAAATTATCAAAGAAATAGATGATAATCTACCAGTGATCATGATTACCAAAAGTGAAGAGGATCATATAATGGAAGACGCTATAGGCAGTAAAATTGCCGATTACTTAATTAAACCAGTGAATCCCCGTCAAATTCTCAGTACCATTAAAAAACTTACTGATAATAAGCGACTGGTTACCGAAAGTGTTACTCAGCGTTACCAGCAAGATTTTAGAAACATTGGGATGGCATTTATGGATTATATGGACTGGGCCAAGTGGAAGGAGATGTACAAAAAACTTGTGTATTGGGAAACCGAAATGGCAAGTTCTGAGGAAACAGGAATGGAAGAAATTCTAAAAACTCAGAAACAGGATGGAAATAGGGAGTTTAGTAAATATGTGATTAAAAACTATGTCAATTTTGTACATAGCAATGGTGACAATGAAGAGACACCCTTGATGTCCCATCATCTAATGAAAAATGGTATTCTTCCTCATAAGAAAAAAGGTGAACCGTTCTTTTTGTTACTCTTGGACAATCTTCGTTTTGACCAATGGAAGGTCATTCAAAAAGAGATAAGCAATCATTATAGAGTAGTAGATGAAGATATGTATATGAGTATACTTCCTACAACCACTCAGTATGCCCGTAATGCTATTTTTAGTGGGTTGATGCCTATGGATATAGAAAAACGGTATGGTGATAAATGGAGCAATGATGAAGACGAAGGAGGCAAGAACCTGCATGAGAGTTTCTTTATCAATGATTTATTCAAACGCTTAAAAACTGGTTTTGAATCTAAGTATGTGAAAGTAACAAATCTTAATAACGCTAAACAAATGGTGGATCAACTGCCAAATCTAGTGCAGGAGGAATTTGTAACTATCGTGTATAACTTTATAGATACTCTGTCTCATGCACGCACAGATAGTAAGATTGTAAGAGAGTTAGCAGAGGACGAAGCGGCTTATAGAGCATTGACGCTGAGTTGGTTTGAACATTCTCCTCTTCTGGAAACTATACGGTATTTGAGTGCTAAGAAAGTGAAGTTGGTTATAACTACCGATCACGGGTCTGTGAAAGTAGACCGCACAGTAAAAATAATAGGGGATAAGGATACCACTACTAATCTACGTTATAAGACTGGAAAGCGAATGACATACAACGCAAAGGAAGTTTTCGAGATACCCAATCCCAAAGATGCATTGCTTCCTACACAGCATATGAGTAGCAGATTTGTTTTTAGTAAAGAGAACGACTTCTTTGTGTACCCAAATAATCTCAATCACTACGCCAAGTACTACAAAGACACCTTCCAGCACGGAGGTATATCTATGGAAGAAATGATGATACCGCTAATAGCATTAGAACCGAAATGATCTTTAAGGTTTGTGACATGGCAGAGTCGTTTGCTGATATGTATGCATATATGCAAAGTGTCGGGGAAGCCAAGAATATATATTTGCTTACTGGTAATTTAGGGGCAGGTAAAACTACTTTTGTCAAGTACTTTTATAAAGCAGATGGTGGAGATATTGATGAAGTCGATAGCCCTACGTTTTCAATTGTAAATACGTATAAATCAAAGAATGGAGTATTTCATCACTTCGATTTATATAGACTAGAAACTGCCGAAGAAATCGAAGATATAGGATTTATGGAGTACATAGACTCTGGAAATGTATGCTTTATAGAATGGCCTGAAAAAATTGCAGAGTTCTTGCCTTCCGAGCGGATAGTTAATGTAGAGATATCCTTATCTTTGAACGGATGCAGAGATTACTCTTTCTCATAACAATAATAGCAAGCTTAATCACGTCGTATGCTCAGAAACACGAGCACAGAATTGCTAAACATACGTATGAAGTAGATTCGGTACTTTACAAAATTTATAACTACGAAAGAATAGGAGTGAAGGCAACAAATACGCCCGGATTTGATAGTGCTACTCGTTATTTATTCGATAAATACACTCGTTTAGGGTATGAGCCTATCATTGACACATTCAAAGTGCTCGGAGGTGAGTCGTATAATATTATTGTCGAAAAACCTGGAAGTAATAAAGAAGACAAATGGATAATTGTAGGTGCACATTATGATTCAGTGCTCGATGGTCCCGGTGCAAATGATAACGGGAGTGGTGTTGTAGGTACTTTGGAAATAGCTAAGCTAATAAAAGATGTGGATACGCGAACTGGAATTAGAATTATTAATTTTGGGGCGGAAGAACAAGGTTTTTTAGGCAGCACACATTATGTAAAAAATGTGTTGGATGCGGCAGATGATATAGAGCTTATGCTAAACCTAGATCAACTAGGAGGCACAAAAGGGGAAGACAATAGTAAAATAAAGTGTGAGCGAGATGAAGATACTAGTCCAAGCACAAATAATGCATTGTCTTGGCTAAAAACAGATACTCTTGCCAATTTAATGTCTGTATATACTAATCTTACACCTATAATTAGTAATGCGTATAGCTCCGATTATGTGCCGTTTGAGGCTCATGGACACATTATTACAGGACTATATCAAGCGAGTACGGACAATAACAATCATACGTCTAAAGACGTAACGGCAAATATGGATATAGAGGCGACTACGGAAGTTATAAAAGGTGCACTTGCTACTACTTTGTATTTTGCACGAATTAATACACCAGCTAATGTAAGTGGCCTTATGACAGATGCTTATACAATTTATCCTAACCCTATTACTAAATATTTGAAAATCAACATAGGGGTGGATTCTAAATATTTTGTCGAAATAAGAGACTATCTTGGAAATCGTGTTTTGAGTCTCGAAAAATTAGCAAATGAACCAATTGATGTATCAAATCTTGCCAATGGTTTGTACACTGTTAGCATTTCTATTGACTCCGGTGCTCAAAAACACCATTCCAAAGTTATTATTGCAAGGTAAGTAGAGAAGTAGATGAAATACACATGTTGGGGAGCTGCCAAACAAGTCACAGGCAGCATGCACTTATTGGAATTAGAATCGGGTTACACCATTCTTGTAGATTGCGGTATAGACTATGAGGATAAGTCAAACAAAGAAATTAATGCAAACTTTAGTTTTGAGGCGAAAGATGTAGATGTGCTCATACTCACCCATGCACATATAGATCATAGCGGAAATATTCCTAATTTGGTAAAACAAGGATTCAAAGGGGAGATAATTTGTACTGAACCAACTGCATACCTTCTAGAAAAACTTTGGGTAGACTCTGTCAACATTCAGAATAACTCCAGTAAAAGAAAAAAAGCAGTAAAATTATATGGTTTTCACGAAGTGAAAAAAGCCAATGAGCAAATACTTACGCTAGGATTTTACAAGGACTTTAAATTGAATAATGATGTTTCATTTTCTTTTTATGAAGCGGGGCACATTATAGGAGCTGCAAGTGTAAGACTCGAAATAAAAGAGGGAAACACCACCAAGGTAATAGGTTTTACAGGTGATTTAGGAAATCCCGGTGCGAAACTAATCGTAGAAGCAAAACCGATGCCTGATCTATATGTACTGATTACAGAGACTACCTACGGCAATAGAAAACATAGAGAACAACGCAGTGCAGAAGAGGTGCTGATAGAACATGTTACAAAAACTTGCATAGACCAAGAAGGTAGATTGATAATACCTGCCTTTAGTGTGGGACGAACACAATCGGTTCTATTTACACTTAAAAAACTATTCAATGAAGGTAAATTGCCACCTATTCGTGTGTTTGCAGATAGTCCTTTAGCACTGGCCAGCAGCAATATTCATAACAAGTTTGCTCATTATCTAAACGATGAAGCCATCGCAGCGAGTAAAAATGATCGTAATTTATTTGATTTCAAGAGTCTACATTTAGTAGAAGATGAGAGCGATCTAGAAGATATGGAAATGCACCGTGATTCGTGCATCATTGTAAGTTCTGCAGGAATGCTAGAGGGAGGACGTATACAGCATCATATCAGTGACCATGTACAAAATCCATTGTGTACGATACTCATAGCAGGCTTTTGCTCCCCTGGTACGCTAGGAGCACAACTACTAGAAGGCAGAAGCTCTATTCGCATCAAAGGCAATGACAAGTATGTGTTCGCCAAGATACTCCAGACAGATGTGTTTAGTGCTCATCCAGATGTGGATGCACTGAATACCTATTTTGAAAGTTCTAACAATGCGAATCTTAAAAATATATTTTTTGTGCATGGCGAAGAAGCCGCTATGTTTGACTTGAGAGATACGCTATCGCCGGACTTAGGGTCGAAGGTCGTGGTGCCCGGCAGGGGTGATGTATGGGAGTTGTAGTGTCTATTTCATTATT
Organism: Bacteroidia bacterium; assembly: GCA_028339355.1. Lineage (GTDB taxonomy): Bacteria > Bacteroidota > Bacteroidia > NS11-12g > UBA9320 > UBA9320. Next base: position 9,045 of record JAOLBX010000027.1, on the reverse strand, counting down.
CTTTTTATTGGGTCACAAAAGAAAGTACTATTCTTTTTGTAGTGTTTTTCTAACATTGATAATGGAAGATTTTCATCACTTACTTTTCCAATATGAAGGCAAAAGAGATGTTCTGGTTCGGACGGATTACCATTGGCTCCTATCACTAAAAAAGTATCCTTATCATCCAAGTGATAAAACTGCTTATGCTTGATTAGTCTTTTTGTAGAGGGTACAATAACACCTATGTTCCGGTATAAAACCGGTTCAAAATGATACAAGATTCCAAATAATTTGATTGGTGAATGATCAGGGGGCTCTACTCGTAAAACTAGGTCCATCCTTTGTTCTTAATCATTGTTTATCTTTAAATAGTCTTCATTAAAAGCACTAATTACAAAGCGTCTAAAAATTGTTTGTTCATTCTCATGTATAGCACGGGAAGTGATATTTGGAGCTACTTGATTGTCTTTTTGAGCAGACCCATTTGTTTTCTTATTAGTTCTGTTTTGACGAAACAGAAAGATGAAAATTCCAATGATACAAGCACCGATGTACATCCAAATTCGATAGTCTGTCTCATTGTGAGTTAGGTATGTTAAGAGGGTAGAAATAAGTGCTGAAAGGTAATGCTTAATTCTAGTACTTAGCCAAGTTGTAGTCCCAGATCAAGATATCTTTAGTGGTGCTTGATTACTTCCTTAGGCTGTAGAGCTGCAGAAAAATTGAAGTTTGCTACAAGGTTGAATTGATTGAAACTGGCTTGGTTAAACTGGGCACTTTGAGGCAAGTCGTCCGCAGGATATTTGCGATATACATATAAAAAACGTAAGTGTAGGCCGTCAAGTGAACCTTTGAAATTATAGTTGCATTCAGCATTGATTTGGTTGTAAGAACTAAGTTTATACTTATTGTACTTGATTTGCTCATCTGAACGCATTTGGCTCCAGTCGAGCTTCATTTCTAAGTTTTTAATTTCTTTTCTGAATGCAAGACCTATGCAGGACGCATTTCCTTGACCCTCTATTTGATTCCTAGCAATGAATGTGTACGTCGGGTCTACTCCAAACTCTCTCGGGAAGAGAAATTTACCTGAATTGAAAACTTTGGTAGCATTAATGATGTACATCGCAAAATTTGAAATGGTAACCCAATCGAGCACTAAGGAGATGAGTGTTGTTGGGGTCATCATGAAAAGTGTTTAGTACATCTTTATTTCCTCCTTGATTCATTGGGTTCTGTATGAGGTACATCACTCCGCCGTAATAACTAGAGTCTCGGTCGTAGTCTATTTTAAAGAGGGCGGTGTTGGATATGTTGTCAAGATAGTAGTTCCAAGCCTTCAGTTGAAACATTTTGATTTCTTTGGATTCAAAACCGAAAATACCAAGACCTCGAGATGCGAGATTTCGTTCGTAGCCCGCCAGCAGTGTATCTGACCTATAGCCGTTATCATAAATACCGATTGCATCTTCTATTTTGTACCAGTGTGTTGTAGATCGTGGTGATGCTTTCAGGAACCAAGCGGCAGTTATAGTGTTGTCTTTGGTAAAATAATCTGCTTTTAATCCGGAAACACTTTTGGTTTCATACGACCATCGTGCAGGTTAATAAGAGGACTCTTCATCTCCATTTTACCATAGATTAGTCTAAGCTTTTTCGATTCATACTTTAAAAACAATTCTTCTAACCGATCAATGTCAGTGTAGTTTCCTTTGTGTTCAACATCAAATAGCTGCAATTCATAGCTCGAATGAGCATTAACATTGGTATCTATCTCTAGAAGGTCATTCGAAAAGGTTTTGTAAACAAATATGCCATTTAGTCCAACTGAGAACCCTTTGTAGGGTAAAGACTCATAATGTATGGATCGACCTATGGCGTTTGCATAGTAGTCGTTTAGTTCACCTTTGTTGATAGTAGACATTGTAAAATTACGCACTTGACCAGTAAATATTCCTCTAGATAGGTAGTGAAGAGCGTTTTTGTCCTCTGTATCTTCAGCATGATGTTGTCCAAGGCTATCACACAGTAGAGAGCAAAAAACTAGAACAGCGAGATTTGGTTTAAAAAATGACGACACTTCGTTTTTTGCTACTTCGAGCACAACGCATAGCTGTTGCTTTTACATCGTACAATTATTTTTCAAAGCTATTATCGTCATTTTTTTTATATGTAACCAAGGTTACAGATACAGATTAAAAAATGAAATTTGATAGATGAACTATTCGTGAAGTGAAGGTTGTAAAAATTAGAAACCTTTGCTTATCTTACCTTCATTAACACTAAAAATAGAGTGCCCTTATACCATCAATACAAGTGCAAAAAAAAAATGGAAAGATTACGGTTTATTTGATAAAAGACGAATTGCTAAAATTATCTATTCCTGTGACAGCTAAACTCTTCTATGAGTCTAGCTGTAATTCCTGGGCCTTCTTTGAGGCTATCAAAGTACTCCCTAGATTTCATTTTTTTGAAATGTTTTTCTATTCTCCTAGCAGTATCTATATCTAAATCATCAATTGTGAAGAAACTGGCCCAGTCAGTAGCTTCAGACTTATAACCTTTAGGGAAATGACCTTTCCGGTGTTGTTCTAACTGCATTTCAAAGTCAGCACTGCTACCTACATAAAAATTGTCTGTAGCTTTAGAGTGGATAATGTAAACGGTCGCCATATGTGTGAATGCTTCTTAAACTAGGTTGATTTATATTCAAAAAATAAAAGCCCCGACTGGACCAGTCGAGGCTTTTTAGTACTCGGGACGGGACTTGAACCCGTACGTCCTTGCGGACATTGGATTTTAAGTCCAACGTGTCTACCAATTCCACCACCCAAGCATGTTTAGATTGCTCCAAATGAACTAAAACAAAAAAAGGGATAACTCCCTTTTAGTGTTTGGAGCGAAAGACGAGATTCGAACTCGCGACCTCCACCTTGGCAAGGTGATGCTCTACCAGCTGAGCTACTTTCGCTTAATTTGCTTACTTCATAGAACGTTTATATTCATAAGCGGGTGCAAAAATAATCTTCATTTCATAACTAGCAATGTTGAATCGAATTATTTTTTGATTAATTCTACAATAAGCTCATTCCCGAGTCTTTGAGGTATAGATTCTACGCAAGCTTCCATTCTTTTTATTGAAAATTTTGTTTCGAAAAGTGATTGATACTCCTCTATGCTACCTCCAAATGGAGGGCCTTTTGGTTTATCAAAGTTGAACATTAATCCGAAGAGTGTTCCCCCAGGGTTTAGAAGCTTATGAGTTTGATCTACATATCGTTTTCTTAGGTTTGGGCTCAGGGCACAAAAGAATGTCTGTTCTAGTATCGCATCAAATTGTTCATTAAGCTCAAAAAAATCTTCCGTAATAAACTGTTCTTCTGGAAAATCCAATACTCGGTCTGTAAATATGCTTTTGGCAGTTTTAGAAAAATCCAACGCATAAACGTTTTTATAACCTAACCCCCACAAATGCTCTACTTCGTATGCTTTGCCAGCTCCAGGAACAAGGATTCTAGCAGTTTTAGGAAGATTATTTTCTACAAAGTCGGTTAAAACTTTATTTGGATAACCTATATCCCAACCTGTGCGATGCTCTATGTATCTCGTTTCCCAGTATTTGTCATCTAGCAAATTAGCTTTTGTCATTTTTGTCTTTCACCCTGCCTCCAGGCTTTACTTTTATTGGAGTTTTTTTCTTAGGAATAGTTGGAGTTTTAATGGGTCCTTTTCTATCATTTATTATTGGAGGATCACCTCTGCGTGATGTTCGCGTATCTTCATACCTTGTATTGCTTGGTGTTTGACTAGGAGAGGTAGTACTGTTATTATTGGGGTGGTGAAAATATCTTTTGAAAAGGTGAATGCGTATACCCGCATTTATGAGAAGCATATCCGTGTTTACGGTTTTGTAATTGCGGTAATCGACGTCACTTGTGCCATCTATGCGTATAATGTTAGACAAAGGAAGTGCTGCACCTTTTTGTCCGAAGGTATAGGTCGCACCTAATTCTAGCGATAAGCTATTATTTACTCTATAATTGACCCCTAAACCCGCTCCATAATGGAATCTATTGGTGTGAACTACACGATAGGTTATTGTGTCACTTTGGTAGTCGGGGTTTTTGCCTGGCTGGTCGAGGGATAGGTCTTGTCTAGTGCTATAATTTCTATACCCAATCACAAGGTTAGCATATGGAGTGATTTTATCTTCTCGGGCACCATAGTTCATTCTACCTACTGCGAATGTTCCATACATATTGTTAGTAGCAGTGATAGTTGCGTTTCCAATTATGTTTGGATCCTCTAACTCTATTTCTTTAAAATCCTTATGCTTCATACTTGCAAAATCTAGCTGGATTCCCAATTGATAGTTTAGTTTAGAGTTAGCAGGAAACTGTCTGCTGAGGTACGAAAGATTAAGACCATATCCATCATCATATTTAATATCTTTTAGCTCACTTTGTGGACAAGCCAAATGTAGTCCAATGCCTAAGGAGCCTTTGCTTACAGTGCCAGACTGTTGTGCGAAAGAAGTGAATCCCAATAAGGTAAGAACGAAAATTATACTGTGCTTCATTACTAGTTAGATTTCAAAGATAGTGCCATTACTTCAATTTGGGATTTTCTGTGTGTCTAGTCGCATCTCTTTTGGTTTTTTTGTCTAAGTTTTTAATCAGTGCCTGTTCTAGATTAATATCACATTGATTTGCCAAGCACATAAGCACAAATAGTACATCAGCCATTTCATCACCAAGATCTATATGCTCATCAGACTTTTTATAACTCTGTTCACCATACTTTCTTGCCATTATACGAGCTACCTCACCTACTTCTTCCATAAGCAGAGCCGTGTTGGTCATAGGATCAAAGTATCTTACGCCTATAGTAGATATCCATTTATCAATTTTTTTTTGTGCTTCGGTTATGTTCATGATGTTTGTAGTTGGGCAAATTTAGTTTTAGGATGTGTTAAGTTTTAAACCAGTTTTAAGAGTTAGTTAAAAACTCCAAGTGCTATTGTCGGCATTATAGGGTTCCAATGAAAATTTGAAACCAGAGGTAAAACCTTGCACATTTGATTGTGCTACTACATAATAGACACCTAATCTTAGTCGTTCTTTCCCTATTTTAAAAATACGATTTACACCGGTCAGTAATTCAGAATATTGATAATTTCTCTCAGGAACAAATAAAATTCCAGCACCTGCGGTAGCTTTTATCCCTAGTTGTTTTATTCCAGGTATTTTACTTGTGATAAAACCATTAAACTGATGGACGTAGTGTCCTTCTACTACTCCTGAAAAAGCAGAAAATGTACTGTCTATCATCTGGAAGCCATACATTGGAGGAAGAAGCAGAAAAGGGTCGCCTCCACGTTGGTATCTGTAATCCATTATTCGCAGTTTTGATGTGTCAATGAAACCTCCTAGACTCACTGAGTATTCTGACGTGCCAAAAATTCCAACGTTGAACTTTTGTCTTATTCCTAAATCCATTGACTTGAATTTAGTAGAAGAGCCAAATACTTTTGGAGTTGCGTGCTTGTATGTGAGTGAAAAAATAGGGAATTTGGACCCCAATATTATTTTCTCTTTGGGCTCTTGTATATACAGTTGTTTTGGCGTATAAGATATGGAAATTATTGCTTCAAAGGCTGAGTGCGTATCAAATTTACTTGGCCTATTATTTACAAAAACTGAGTCAAAATCTGGATTAAATTGGAAGTCTCCTAGATCTTGCCTTAAGATATTTTGCACCCCTGTATTCAGATAGAACCCATTGAACAGTTCTGTGTTATGATAAAGGTATAAGTGGTTCTGCTCAAAAAAGTTACTACGGTTGAATATATCTGTTAGTGTTGCAAATTGATTAACAAAACCAAAATACTTCCCGACATTTAAAGATACGGTTGACAGTTTTTTTGGATCATACCGATATCTCACATTTAGATTACCTTTTACATCGTTGTTTCTGAGTCCGTAATTGATAAAAGGGGCTATTGAAATCCACTTCCTACTTTCATATTTTTTGAAGTAACTCACAGAATAGCGTAACCGCCAGCCTCCAATGGCGACTGGGTCTATGAGCCCGATGGAAGGGTCAAAATTCCAAGTAGACTTTTTTTCTCGATTTATATGTCCAAAACCATTCCACAGAGCCTTGCCTAAAGTTAGTTTGTTATAAACTGAATCTATTGAGTCTAAATACACCTTACTAGTTCGCACCCTTTGGAGACTATCTTGATAATTGATGAATCTATTTTCATCGGTGGTGAGAGGAATTGGTCTTATTTGTGCCCAAAAACTAGTGTCTTTTTCATAAGCATCTTCTTTGGTTACGGCCACTTCAGCATTGAAATATCTCTTTGGGTAGGTGTTATCAAACTGGTAATCTGTATAGGTAACCGAGCAATGTCCATGCGTTTTTAATTTGTTTGTTTTAATGTGCCAAGTGAAGTATTCTGAGGAAAGGACACGCTTACCATTCTCAAAATAATACTCTTGTTTTATATTGAACTTATCATAGCGTATCAGTGAATTTTTGTTTACCTCTAAGTCTACACTTTTTAAAGCAAATAGACTATCCCAAACTTCTATCTCACCTTTGAATAGAGCATTCCCCATCTTTCGTGGGCTTACGCGAATGGTATATATTTTTTGACCATCTACAAACCGAGAGCCTACAAGTTTGTATTTATAAGCAAGAAAGGCAGTGCTGCTAAGGGGTGATATGTAGGCATTGTCTCCGAGTTTTTTTATTGAAATCAAATTTTTATTGAAATCGAAATCAGCATCTGTAGTAGATGTGTAAAACAGTGTACGTTGGTTACCTAGTTTTTTTGCAGCGTTTTTCTCTTCTTTAAAACCATTAGGATTCTGTTTATGCTGCTCAAAATCTCCTTCGAATAGATTATAGTCAGGCATGCTGTCATTTGAAAACATCAAACTAGGGTCTTTTTCTAAGGCCTTGTCTTTATCCTCCTTGCTTCCGGTATAAGTATTGTCTTCTACACTCTTTATATAGATGTGCCTTTTTTGAGTTTTGTATTGGTTTGCATATAACTCCCTGTTCTCAATTGTCTTTTTTACAATTTCGTACGAGAGATCTTTTCTCTTATTGTTTATTTCTACCGTTTTTAGTTGACTTTCAGAAACCAGCAGTCGTCTATTCTGAGTAATTCCATTTTTTATTACAAGGTCTACTCGTTGTTGTTCGTAACCAATAAATGTATACGATACTCTATTGAGCCCCTCAGGTAGATTTAATTCGTACTGACCTTTTTCGTTGGTTACTGTTCCTACACCTAGATTAGTTACACGCACGTATACGCCTACAAGTGGCTCTGCCCCTATGTTGGTCACGTATCCTCTAAGCGTATGAAAATTTTGGGCACTAGCCAAAAATCCAAACGTGAGGAATGAGAATATTAGTACGAACCGACTCAAAGCGTTGTCTTGTAAAAACGATTATTATTCATTTATGTTACAAATGTCTTTAAACATTTAACACATATGAAAAGTGTTCGATAAAAATAGGAATTTGCCGTTTTAAAATGTTTGCAAAAAGTATTGATAATAAGCATTGAATTATTTGCAAAACTTAAATTTGTTCTATCTTTATGAAAAAAGTATTATTACTGATATTGGATGGATGGGGAATAGGTAAAAAAGATAGCTCTGATGCTGTTTATAATGCAAAAACTCCTTTTATTGACAGCCTAGTAAGCAGGCCACATTCAACGCTTAAAACCTTTGGAGAAAATGTAGGATTACCAGATGGTCAGATGGGTAACTCAGAGGTAGGCCATATGAATATAGGAGCTGGGCGTGTGGTTTGGCAGATGCTAGTCCGAATAAATAAGGCTTTTAGAGACAAGCAAGTACTTGAGATGGAGAGATTTATCGAGCTACTTCAGCTCGCAAAGGCAAATCCAAATAGAAAAATACACTTAATGGGGCTAGTAAGTGATGGCGGTGTACACAGTAGTATGGATCATCTATTGGCACTTACTGAGCTTTTTGCTGCGGAAGGATTAGACGAGAGGGTTCGGGTGCACGCATTTACAGATGGTAGAGATACTGACCCACAAAACGGACTGAAATACTTAGAGACTGTTACTCGTTCTGAAAAATTTGGTAAGGCAAGGCTTGCGAGTATATGCGGAAGGTATTACGCCATGGACAGAGACAAACGATGGGAGCGAACTAAGCTAGCATATGATCTTTTGGTTAATTGTGTTGGAGAAAAATACGATTCTTTCAGTTCCGCTCTGCAAACCAACTATAGCAACGGTGTTACGGATGAGTTTATCAAACCCGTGCTGCTAGAAAGCGATAGTAAGTTAGAGGATGATGATATCGTACTGTGTTTCAATTTCAGAACAGACAGAGGAAGACAAATAAGCACCGTACTTACTCAAGAAACTATGCACGAGTTTAACATGCATACTGTTGATATACATTATTTTACAATGACGGAATATGATAAAACGTACAAAAATGTAAATGTACTTTTTGAAGGCCAAGATCTTGTTAATACACTAGGTGAAGTACTTAGTGCAAATGAGAAAACTCAGTTGAGAGCTGCGGAGACTGAGAAATATCCACATGTTACGTTCTTCTTCAATGGAGGAAGAGAAGAGCCATTTCCAGGTGAGGATAGAACAATGGCTAGCTCACCAAAAGTAGCAACCTATGACATGCAGCCTGAAATGAGTGCTGTAGAACTCACCGAAAAAGTTTTGATGGCTATGCGAAAGCAAGTATATGATTTTGTATGTGTTAATTATGCCAATCCGGATATGGTTGGTCATACTGGGGTTTACAGTGCCATAATGAAAGCTTGCGAAACAGTAGATTCTTGTGCAGAAGCTTTAATAGACTTCAGTCTTCGAGAAGAGTACAGTATTATCGTAATAGCGGACCATGGTAATGCAGATAAGGCTGTAAATGAGGATGGTACGCCACATACTGCTCATACAACTAATTTGGTACCTTGCTATATTTTGGACAAAGATGTTAGCAAGGTAAAGGATGGTAAATTGGCTGATATAGCACCTAC
>JAOLBX010000026.1 GCA_028339355.1 Bacteroidia bacterium | reverse complement strand
AACCCACTTACCTGGTATGCTTGACATAGAGCCGAACCTATACCCCCATTTGCACCTGTTATGATAACTTGATTACTCATTATTTTACACTTAAAAAATCAAACAATAGACCAATTGCCTTATGACTAGTCTTATCTACGGCTTCCTTAGTATTGGAACCATTATGACTGCCAAAGAAGCAATTGTCAAACTTCATTAACGGAGACTTCGTACGTAGTGGTTCTTCTTCAAAAACATCTAAACCTACTCCTCTGAATTTTCCTTCTTTCAAAGAAGCTATTAATGCTTCTTCATCAATCAATGGACCTCTAGATACATTCACAATTATCGCAGTATCCTTTAGTCGAGACAATATCTCTTTATTAATCAAATGATGTGTTGACTTATTCAAAGCACAAGCTAAGAATAAATAATCTAATGACTCTATATCTTTTGGAAAGTCAATAACAGGAATATCAAATTGGCTCGTAGCATTAGGGTCGAAAGCTACCACATCCATATCAAATGCCTTAAGTTTACGAGCAATAGACAAGCCTATATCTCCAAAACCAACAATTCCTACTTTTTTCCCTACGGTAGAGTTACCTACAGGCTTAATCCAGTTCCCGTTTCTCACTTCTCTATCAATATCATGAAGTCTACGGGTAAGGTTAAGCATCATACCAATAGCTACATCAGAGACCTCATTACCAAACATCCCAGGAGTATTTATGATTGGGATATTCAATTTCTTACAAGCATCAAAATCTACATTATCTACGCCAACTCCCCATTTTACTGCTGCTTTTAGATTCCCTCTCACTCCTGCAGTGAATACTCTTTCTGTTGCTGGGTCATCTCCTATAATCCAACCATCCATGGTTGGCAATTTCTCAATAAGCTCATCTTCAGTCATTACTTGTAAGACTTGAGGAGCGATTAGTTCAATATTCTTCTCTTCAAAAATAGAACGATACTCTTCTATCTGTTTAAGCATTGGAGGACATGTTACAAGTATTCTCATTTTGATTGGTTAAGATAAATTGCTTCTGCTATTAGGTATTCTTGCTCAGTATCTATATCTTGAGCTTCTATAGTCTCTATTTCGTGCATCATAGGTCTATCACCTATGCGATTATGCTTCTTTCTTAGTATTTCTTCTGTGAATAGATATATACAAGAATTCTCTTCGTACACCGGCGGTAAATCCTGTGTAGGCAATAAGATATTAGGATTATGATTCATAGGCATAGAAAGCTCATTCCAAAGTCTTGTTTGTAGCCTAGTTACACTAAATAAGCTATCATAGACAGGATACTTAGACTCGAATTTTTCGATAGCATCATTAATACTTCCTTTGGTTAGCAAAGGATTGGTACTATGCGTTTGCAGATAAAACTTAGAAGGAACTTGGCTTATTGTATTAAGCAAGACATCATTCATCGGGGTATCTCCAGGCCTCAAGTGTTCGGGCCTTTCTAGCACCTTCACTGTTGGATACTCTTTATTCAACCTATCTACTATCGTAGAGCTATCCGTATCTACTACTACTAGGTCTATTTTTTCACAAGAAAGCAGTGTTGTAAGTATATGTTCGAAAAGCAACTTATCTCCAAACGCTCTATAATTTTTCCCAGGCACTCTTGTAGAAGAGTGCTTCATTGGTAATATGGCAACTATATTATTCATCTATTTCTACTAGTATAGCTCTGCAAGGAGCTGCTTCAATATTTTGTAACTTTATAGGAAGACAGTATATATCATACCACCCTTCCTTAACTTCTCTTAAATCAATACCTTCTAAAAGAACAACCTTTTCTTTCAGTAAATTTCGGTGAGTATCACAATGCTCTCTAAACCCTTGAATAGAAAGATAATCTACTCCTACTAAGTCTAAATTCATATTTGCTAACTCGGTAGCTCCCTTTGCATTGATACCTACAAAATCTTCTTTAAATGCATGAGTCAAATCATACCAAAGTGCTGAATTAGTGGTTTTAAAAAGAACTTTAGCTGCTGAATTAGGAACTCGCTTTGCTATATCCTCAGATATCACCGTGGCAGATCCACAATCTAAAACGTAACATCTCCCAACCAGTTTATCTAGAGGCATAGTACTCATATCCTCTCCATTTGCCAAAAAATGCAGTGGAGCATCTACGTGCGTACCAAAATGAACGTCCATTTCAATTTTCGTGACATTAGCCTCTATATCTCCAGCTATTTCTAGCATAGGTGCTGTATCAAACCCAAAACTATCAGGCCATTTTACTAAGTCTGAAGTTACAGCTACTGATATATCAATTCGTTTTTTACTCATTATAATCTATTGGTTGCTGAGCATCGGAATAATTAGTTTCTACTTCTCTTTTAGGAGGGTAGTAGTACTTCGTTCTGAGCTTATCATTTAGCTTAGTTTCCGTCTCATTATACCCCGCATATGTTCCTATAAATTGATTATATCTAAACATAAATATTTCTCTAAAGAACTTAAAAAAACTTCTTTCTCTTAGAGATTGACTCAAGTCATGAACAATATTAATAATTAGCAACCTAAGCATCGTAAAAATGCTAAAGGATGAATCTGGATTTATTTTTTTAAGTGCTATCGCCTCTCTTTTATATCTATTTCTAATGTTAGCAGCCTTTTCTTCGTGAACGTGAACAATAGTAGCATTAGCCTCATAGACAAGCTTGTATCCTTTCACCTGTACTTTTTTGGCCCAGTCTAAATCCTCTAAACCTGTTAGCAACTCATCAAATGGCTGGTCTTTCCATAATGTCTTCCTCACTGCACAATTGGCATTGTTACAAAAAGGTATTTTCTGATTATAATTAGACTCTTCTGGAAACCATTGTTTAAATATTTGATACTCAGAGTACTTATTCCTATGGTCTCCTCTTTGTTTGCCATATACCAAGGCTACTTTATTATCATTTAAAAACGGTGCAGCCATTTTGCTTAGCCAATCTTGAAATAACGGATAAACGTGAGCACTCCCAAACAATAATATATCGCCAGATGCGGCTTCACAGCCTACATTCAGTGCGTATCCAAAAGAGAAATCCTCTGGCTTTATTTTAATAATATTCGCATTAAACCTAGATGCAATAGCTACCGTAGAATCTGTAGAACCAGAATCCACCACTATTACCTCGACATTATTATAATCTTGGTGCTCTATACCAGTAAGTAGCTTACCTATATGCTCTTCTTCATTGAAGCATCTTATAATTACGGATATTTTCAAGACTACAAATTAAAACAATGTAGTATAATCTACCCTAGGAAAAACTTCTAAGTGACCATCAACTGTAGCATTAATTATCCGCCTGCCTTCTTTTTCAAATTCTACTTTGGCTCTCTCATAAGATTTTTCCATTCTATCTACCTGAGGATCGTGCCAGCGATAACCTTTGCCAAAATAATTTGGATCAAAATGATTAGGGTCGTCCGAATTAGACATTATTTCTGATTGCTTTATTTCTGCATCATCGGGAATATCATATGAATGATCAAAGCCAATAAGGTAAACCTCACTAAAACCCATATAATACGCTAGCTGCATACTCAGGTAGCTAACTGTTCCACCTACCCAAAGATATCGTAGTGCATCTTTCGAAAAATGAGGAAAGTTATAATACAGTGAATAATCAGCTTTAATGTTCAAAAGAAGGGTCTTTTCATCTGGTTCGACACAGTAATGCAAGTAATTGCCAAAAAATTTATTTTTCGGCTTATGATAACTATTTATCTCGTCACACCTATCCTCTGCTACAAAAATATCTTCTACAGTATAGTAGGTTGGAGCCCAACCCATTTTCTCCTCATTTAAGTAAATGCCATTTACACCAAACGTAACCTCATCTTTGAGCAGTGTAAGATCGCAGGAGTTTAAACTAGGACCGTTACCTATTATAAAACATCGTTCTTCCTTATGACTATCTTTCAGAGACTTTATCCTACGTTCATTTTCGGTTAAAACTAGACCAACAGAAGCCAACTTATACTTCCAAGTATTTTTTAGAACCGTGAAAAAATTAGCTTGTTTTCTCCAAGTCCAAGTATCTACAAGCCAATTAAATGGCGGAAAATTTAAGACATTGAATAATTTTAATGCATAGAAATGTACCTTTCCAAAAGGAGAATTGAATTTTTTGAATTCTTTCATTCGATAGAATTTATTTGATTAATTAATAAAGGAGTAAATATATCAGCACCTTCTGTGCTTAAATGAGTGTAGTCTTTATAATAAAAGATATCATCATTTTCTCTAGCATGAAACACACCCACTCCTTGAGCTATATATGCTTTACAAACTTCTAAGTACTTATCCCTATATAACCTAGGAACCTTTCTGCTGTATTCAGAGCTCGTCGGAGTCCTTACTAAGGTTAGTTTCACATTATACTCTGAACATAGATTCACTATCTTTTCTAGATAATAAAGATTGAAAGAATCGGAAAATTTTAGAAGACTTTTATCTTTATAAAAATGCTTAAAGATAGTCTGATTTAAATCCCCCTTTAATTTTTGGGATTTAGTAATTTTAAATTCCCCTAAGTATAGTTTTTTACCCCATTGAGGATATATGCATTGCTTTTTTAGGTATGAGTTCAAATACCTCTCTTTATCATAATCAAGACCCTTAAAAGCATTAGCACTTAAGAGTTGAATATTATTATTAAAAATAGCTGAAGACTCATTAGTTAATAACTTCTCATCATAGTAAGCAGATAGATTATGATAACCAAAGCCAAGTAAAACTCTTGATATTTCAGAATTTCCACTTAGTAGCTTTTGAAGCTTAAGGTAAGATGCAAGATAGGGTTCAGAAGATTGAGCATAATTTTTTAGCCCATCTGCAAAGTTTGGATTGACACCTGTCATAAGATGGGAGTCTCCTATTACAATAATCTTACAATTATTTACTTTTAAACTATTCGTATTTAGATAAGTATTTACGCCCATATTAGTGAGCAAATACAATCCTACAAATAGTATAAATTTAAAAACAGATAGAATAAATTCTTTCATTAGATTCTTTTAAAATTGAAAGTAAATAAACTCATTATCATCTCGTCTAAAATAGACTATTGTGCATACTACGGACAAATATACAATCCACCTTGCAACTTTATTTTTTGGCAGGTAATACCATCCAAATTCTGAGTGCTTATTAAACCATTCCCACAAAACAAATAATGTCAGGATTGGCAAAAACTTGAAGTAAAACCCATTAAACTGGAACGACTCTACTTTAAACATCCCAGCAATATAGCTACAGGCATGACTTATGGAATCTGCTCTAAAAAAAACCCAGGTTATACAAACTAGACTAAACGTATAAAAAATCTTTCCTAAATCTATAAGGGTAACCTTATTATCCACATCTGGTAAAGACTGCTTTCCCTTCTTTCTAAGGAATATAGAAGGGATGAATAGCATTGCATGAATTGCTCCCCACGCTAAGAATGTCCAATTAGCCCCATGCCAGAAACCACTTACTATAAATATTATAAGAACATTCCGAATAGTTTTCCATTGACCTCCTCTGCTTCCTCCTAATGGTATATAAACATAGTCCCTAAACCAAGTGGATAACGAGATATGCCAACGTCTCCAAAATTCACCAATGTCTTTAGAAAAGTAAGGAAATTTAAAGTTCACCATAAGATCAAACCCCAAGAGTCTTGATATTCCCCTTGCTATATCAGAGTACCCAGAAAAATCTCCGTAGATTTGAAAAGCAAAAAACACAGCTCCTAAAATCAAATATAGAGCAGATAGATTATCGTGATTGGCAAAAGCTTGATTGGCATAAATTGCACATTGATCTGCAATTACTATTTTCTTGAATAATCCATAAAGGATTTGTCTCAAAGCCTCTGTTCCTCTCTCGTAAGTGAATTCTGACTTTTTACAAAATTGTCCTAATAAATTACTAGCTCTTTCTATTGGCCCGGCAACCAACTGAGGGAAGAATGAAACAAATGTCAGAAAGGTTATTACGTTTTCTTCGGGTTCTATATTCTTTCTATAGACATCTATAGTATAACTCAATGTCTGAAATGTGTAGAAGCTAATGCCAACAGGCAGTATTATTTTCAAGGTAGAAATATCTTGATCCATACCGATATCCGCTAGAAGCGTTACAAAATTTTCAATAAAAAAATTTAAGTATTTACAATACGCAAGAATACCAATATTAAAAATCACACTTAATGCTAATAATCTCTTTTTGACACCCTCTTTTATGGTCTTCCCTATTGATATTCCTATGGTGTAATCAAGTAATGAGCTGAAAAGTATTAACGCCAGAAATCGATAGTCCCAGTATCCATAAAAAAAGTAACTAGCTGCCAATAAGAATAAGTTTCTCGCCCTTAAATTCCAACTATTTAAAGCCCAAAAGAGTATGAAAATTATTGGGAAGAAGATTAAAAACTCAAACGACTGAAATAGCATACTTAAATAAAAAAATAATTACTGGAATCTTTACAATTACTGTCTAAAGATATAAATCTACATTGTTTACTCAACCTAAATACGATCTCAACTATGGAGTTATTGTAAGATATTTGTACAATAAATTTATAGATCTGTTTTAGGCCTAATAATAATATCTACCCAACCTCTATTATCTTTATTTAGAAGTATAATATGTTGCAGGAAGTCATCAATACATTCTGGTTTAAGAAGATTTTGAAACAACTCAGATGTACTTTTAACCAACAAAGGAATTGTTGCAGGCAATTCAGCTACATCATATTTTTCAACCAATTCCATAAGGAAAATTTTAGGCTCTGTTCCTTGTGATTTTAGCCAATATGGCCCAAACTCAGACTTTACAATCCAATTTGAGTTTGTAGTCAAAAATTTTGATGCTCCTCTGAATACACTCTCTTCAAACCCTTGTGTATCAATTTTAATAAAAACAGGATCATTCGGCAAGCTTGTTTCTAATATTGAGTTAATTGTTATTGTCTCAACAATTTGATTTTTCCACTTCGAGCTTTCCCCTTTTACCCTACTATCTTGACTGGAGTATGGGTTAATCGAAAATGTGCTTGTTTTACTATTTTCCGCACCACATATACAATGAAGTAAATCATAATTTTTAATACTATTCAAGTGAAAATTCTTAACAATATACGGGATTAAAATTTTACTAGCTTCTACAGCAATAATTTTAGCCGATTCAAAACGCAAAGAGGATATAATACTAATAAGTCCGTAATTTGCTCCAATATCTAAAAATATTTTTGGTCTATAGTTTTCTTCAATTAGCCCATACAGCCTGCTATTTATCTCTTCATATGTTTTATTACTGTGGTAGTAAGTTCCTCCTGAATCTAATTTGTTAATTATTAATTCTATCCCTTGAAAGTTTAACAACTTTTTAATGCCGGAGGGGAAAGCACCGAAGTACTTGTTTAATCTTTTAAAAATCATAACCATTCTATAAGTTTCGAGCTTGAATCACCTTGCTTAGCGAAATAAGCTTGGTTTAGCATTTGGATTATCATAGAACAAATCACGCACTAATCTAGTACAATAGCAAACATATATGAGTTTTAGGATCACGGTCAATTTTCAAAATTTAGCTTTAATTTGCGAATAACTTGAGTATTACACTTACCATAGCCATATGCACCTTCAATAGAGAAGAACTATTAAAGCACTGCATAGAATCGTTAATACCTCAGCTTAATGATAGCGTGGAACTTTTGGTGATCGATAATGGTACCGCAAAGGTACATAACCTGATAAGCCAGTACGCCAGTGTAAAGTACGTATCTGAGGCAAATACCGGTTTGTCGTATGCCCGAAATCGAGCTATTATAGAAGCCAATGGTAACTGGATAATGTACATAGACGACGATGCTAAATCAGATAAAAATCTTGTTAAAATTGCATTAAAGCAGTGTAAAGCAAATAACAAAGTTTTTGGAGGAGTATATTACCCCTGGTATCATTACGGCGAGCCAAAGTGGTACAAACAGGAGTATGGCAGCAATGCTCATAATTTTATGACTACAGGAAATCTACCCAATGACGAATTTCTCTCCGGAGGGATCATGTGTATTCATAAAGATATTTTTGACCAAATAGGCCCATTTAATACGGAGCTCGGTATGTCAGGCAACAAAACAGGTTACGGCGAGGAGTCTGAACTGCAGGAACGAATGATCAATAATAATATACCTAGAGTCTACGATAGCTCTCTTATCATTCATCACGTTGTTGCACCCTATAAACTGAACGCAAATTGGTTTCTAAAATCAAACAAGAGTCGTGGTGAGGACATGGCAAAATACCAAACAGGGAACAAACTCATTAATATCGTCAAACAACTTGTAGTTGGCAGTATCGTCTTTAGTAAAGATCTAATAGTTTTCACGCCAAAACTTCTTGGCAAAGGATACTACATAACCAACTGGAAAATTGATATTTTACGAAAAGTACACAAGCGAATTGGTTTTATATCGCAGACTATCAGGCAAATCCTTTAACCTTGCCATAACACAGTGCAAAAAAAAGTACTCATACTGACTTATTACTGGCCCCCTAGCGGAGGAGCTGGCGTACAGAGATGGCTAAAGCTTAGCGGCTATTTGGCAGAAAAAAATGTAGAAGTCCACGTATTGACACCCAGTGGTAAATACGCAAGCTACACTACATTAGACCCTTCTCTTACCACAGAGATACATCCCCAACTTATTTTACATCCGACTAAATCATTTGAGCCTTTAAGTGTTTATGCTCGCATTTTTGGTAAGAAAAGCATTCCGTCTGCAGGGTTTGGAAACGTAGACAAGAAAAACTGGATACAGCAATTGATCATTTCTTTACGCACAAATCTGTTCATCCCAGATCCAAGAAAGTATTGGAAACCATATGCATATAAAGCAGCCAAGAAGATAATCAAAGACAATAACATTACGAATATTATTACATCCAGTCCTCCTCATTCAGTACAGTTAATTGGTCTTAAATTAAAGAAGAAATTCAATTTGAACTGGATTGTTGACTTCAGAGATATGTGGACGGATATATACTACTACGAACTACTCAATCAGAGTAAGTACTCGCATAAACGGAACTTAAGCTACGAGAAGAGAATAGTAGAAAATGCAGATCATATTGTTACTGCTAGCCCTGTCTATATACCGTTCTTTGCATCAAAATCCAACAAAATTGATGAGACTAAATTCACCTCCATACCAAACGGATATGACCCAAATGATTTCAACAATTACAAATATCAAAAGAATAGTGATTTTGTAATCACTTACACCGGAACCATTAGTGAACAGTATAATATTAATCCATTTCTAGATGCACTTAAGTTATTCAAAGAGAGAAACATTGAGGCCAAGGTCAAACTACAATTTGTAGGATCCGTATACCCTAAACTTAGCGAGGAGCTTACCAACAGAAAATTAGATACTGACACATCTTTTAGCCCATATGTACCTCATAGTGAGAGTATATTATTCTTAGAAAAAGCAAGCTTGCTTTTAGTCTGCGGACCACTTAATAAAGACAAACAAGAAGGCGGAATTCCTGCAAAAGTTTATGAATACTTAGCAGCTCGTAAACCTATAGTTTACATTGGAAAAAAGGATGGTTTTGTAGCTCAAGTCCTCAGAGAAACAAACTCTGGAAAATCCTTTGATACCAACAGGATGGACATTTATAACTTCCTTCTAGAGACTCACACTAATTGGAAAAATGGTAATGCTTGTTTACCTATTAATGATAAGATTGAAAAGTACAGCAGACCTGTTCACGCGGAAACTTTCATAGGTTTACTTAAGTAATTGGATATCCATACTCCTTGTAACTTCCATAAGTAATTCTATTTTTGAGCCAACGCATTATGAACCAATTAAAATCAATCCTTGACAAATACGGAAATGTACTCATAGCAACAGTTCTTATTTTTAGCCTGACTGCCCTATTTGTGCCGTCTAACTTCAAGAATAAAGCACCTGTACAAAGTGATATTATACAGTATAAAGGTGCAGCAAGTGAAATTACACAATATCGTAAAGCTGAGAATAGAACATTATTATGGACAAACTCAATCTTTGGCGGTATGCCTGGATATACTATTTCCAATCCAAATGAGCCTGTTATTATCAAGCATTTAAAAACTCCTGCTCAACCTAGGGTTTGGTCTCAACTATTTCTATATGTCTTTTGTGCATTTGTAATGCTACTTTCCTTCAAGGTAAGGCCATGGCTTGCACTGGTTGGTGCGATTGGGATCGGCTTTGCCACGGAAAATTTAACCATTTTGGCTGTAGGTCACAATACAAAAGCAGCTGCGATAGGTTACTTACCATTGGTTATAGCGGGATGTCAATACCTTTTCAGAAAAAAATATCTCTTCGGGGTAACAATACTTTCTGCTGGTTTTGCAATTCAAATCTTCGTAAATCATGTGCAGATTACGTATTATGGGGGATTTATGGTAGTACTATTTTTTCTTTTCATGTTGGTTGATTTTATTAGAAAAAAACAACTTAAAGAGTACTTTATAGTTGCTGCTTTAGCCATAGGTGGAGCAGGAATAGCACTTGGAGCCAATAGCCTTAATCTTCTTCTTTTACAAGAATATGCTCAGGAATCTATCAGAGGAAAATCTGCTCTTACTATTTCCAAGGATCAATCATCCGGAGACAAAAACGATGATGGTTTAAACATGGACTATGTATTCTCCTACAGTAACGGATGGTCAGATATAGGTGCCACAATTATCCCCAACTATAGTGGAGGGGACTCAGACAAGCTTGGATTATATTACGGTCAAATAGGCTCTACATCTGGCCCCAAATACATTGGTGCTACATTGTTTATTCTCTTTATTCTTGGACTTGTGTTTTTAGAAGGACCACTCAAATGGTGGCTCGTTTCTACTATTATAATTACGATTATATTATCTATGGGCGGCAACAATTTTGTCTGGTTAAACAAACTTATGTTTGAATATTTCCCCTTGTATAGCAAGTTTAGAGCCCCTAGTATGATGATGGTTTTGGTGCAGATATCTGCTGGTCTTTTGGGTGTTCTAGGTCTTGAACAGTTCTTCAGCAACCCGAGTTTTGTAAAAAATAATCTTAAAAAAATAAGTTATGCGGGCGGTGCAGGTGTTGCTATCATCCTATTGCTCAGCTTTACTGGAACCATGTTCAATGACTTTAGCTCTACTCCAAAATATGATGAAGTAACTGGACAACAAGTATATGATAGCGACACAAGATACGCTCAGACCATAATACAACGTCAAGGAGGAACTCCCAATGCTAGAAATATAGATCAAGTTAAAACTCAACTTGTTGATAGAAGAATAGATGAAATGAAAAAGGATGGTACTCGAAGTCTATTATTTGTATTAGCCATACTTCTTGTGCTTTGGCTTTCTTACAAAAATATTATTAAGCCTCAGTACTCTATTGCCCTAATTGGCTTACTTATAACTGCTGATTTATGGAATGTAGGCAAACGATATTTGAATGATAAGGACTTCAAAAAAGTTAAAAGCACTTCACAACCATTTGTCCCTTATCAGGCTGATTTAGCTATTCAACAAGACAAAGACTATTACAGAGTATTAGACCTTACACAAAGCACCCTAAACAGCAATAGGTGTGCATACTTTCACAAGTCTATAGGCGGATATAGTGCTGCAAAGATTAGAAGATTTCAAGATTTATGGGATTGGTACTTAACGGATGATTTGGGAAAAGGAAGAATTCAAGATAATGGAATCTTAAATATGTTGAACATGAAGTATTTCATCTATCCAAATCAGCAACAGCAAGGTGGCGAGCCGATGTACGGCAAAAATGTAAATGCTTTAGGGAATGCTTGGATAATTCCAAATATAAATATTGTCGAGAATGCCGATAGTGCTATTCTGAATTTAGGCAAATTAAATACCAGATCTGAAGGCTTGGTGGAGAAAGAGCACTCATCTTTAATTAGTACAAATAGCAGTTACGATACATCTGCTACAGTTAAATTAATCTCTTATCACCCAGAAAAGTTAGAGTACGATTACAACTCGACTTCAGAGAGTAATGTTGGATTCTCAGAAGTATTCTATGATAAAGGATGGGTAGCAAGTATTGATGGTCAGCCTACAGATCACTATAGGTTAAACTACATCCTAAGAGGCCTTAAAGTGCCTTCCGGTAAACATAAAATAAAATTTGAATTCAAACCTAAAACATACGCTGTAGGAAGCAATCTAGCAGGTGTTTTTGGCACTATTATTTATCTACTTATTGGTGCAAGCATTTTCTTTTGGTTTAAGAGTACCTTTTTAAAACCAAAGCAGTAGAATATGCTTTTTTCGAATGTAATAGGGCTTTCATCTATAAAACAAAAACTACAAGCTAATGTACGAGAAAATCGTCTCGCACACGCTCAACTATTCTTAGGTCTTGAGGGTAGCGGAAAACTAGGACTAGCTCTAGCTCTTACTCAGTATATTTATTGTTCGAATAGAAGCGAAACTGATTCATGTGGTGAGTGTAGCTCTTGTAGAAAAATAAGCAGCCTCACTCATCCAGATGTTCACTTTACTTTTCCTACTGTAGTAAAAACAAGTGACAAAGAACCTGTGAGCGATGACTATATTCAAGAATTTCGTAAGGAGGTATTAGCATCTACCTTTTTTAACACTTCTGATTGGGTAAGAGTAATATCTGATAATCAGAATAAAAACCCAAACATAACTAAGAAAGAAACGAGGAATATAATTTCTAAACTTTCTTTAAAACCATATGAAGGTGAAGCAAAGACATTAATTATCTGGATGCCAGAATACTTAGCCGGCCAGAGCAATGCCCTACTAAAACTAATAGAAGAGCCTCCTCAAAAAACTTATTTCATTCTTGTCGCAGAAAACTCTGAGGCTCTACTCCCTACCATTACTAGTAGAACTCAACTTGTAAAAATACCAAGGTACACCGAAGAGGAAACAGAAGACTATCTTCAAACCAAATACGGTTTAGGCAGTCAAAAAGCTGAACAAATAGCCTATTTATCTGAAGGTAATTTTAGAAAAGCTATAAGCCTTGTAGAAAGCGTGGAAGATAATTACTCTACACTTTTCAGAGATTGGATGTTAGCTTGCTATAGCAATAATCTAAAGACAGTGGCCACGGTTACTGATGATTTGCATAAAATTGGCAGGGTTCAATTACAAATTTTCTTAGTGAATGGTTTGTCAATTCTTAGAGAAAGTTTACTGTATAAAACGATAACCAATTACCAGATTAAATCTGAAAAAGAGCAGGTAGATTTCATTAAAAAGTTCTCCAAAACGTTGAATGCGGCCAATATAGAAAAGAGCTATGAACAAATAAATGAGGTTATTTACCACATACAGCGTAATGCAAATGCCAAAATTGCGTTATTCAATCTATCCTTAAATCTTAGATATAACTTTGTACGAAACAGATGACCAACTCATTTCATAAAATACTCATCCTTGCCCCTCATACTGATGATGGCGAATTTGGTTGCGGAGCAAGCATTAACAAGTGGATAGAAGAAGGAAAAGAGGTCTATTACGCTACGTTCTCTGCCTGCAAACAATCCGTATTGGCTGATTTTCCAGAAGATATTCTTATTACAGAAGTGAAGGCGGCGACAGCAACTCTAGGTATACCAGAAAAAAACTTAATTTTGTTTGACTACGAGGTCCGGACTTTCAACTATCACCGACAAGAAATTTTAGATGACTTAATTAGACTTCGTGAATCATTGAATCCTGACTTGGTTGTAATGCCATCACTCAATGATATACATCAAGATCATAAAACGATTAGTGAAGAAGGACTTAGAGCTTTCAAGTTTTTCAGTATTTTATGCTACGAAATGCCTTGGAATAACCTCAGTTTCAACACTACATGTTTTAACACATTGGAGCAAAAACATGTAGATAAAAAGATTGAAGCCCTCAAAAAATACAAGTCACAAGCTCATAGACCTTACAGCAACCCAGAGTTTATAAAAGGCCTCGCTCTCAATAGGGGTATTCAAATCAATGCAAATTTTGCAGAAGTGTTTGAGGTACTAAGATGGAAACTGTAAGAAACATATTGGTAACAGGCGGAGGAGCTCCAGGTGCCCCAGGCATAATAAAAGCCATTAAAAGGAGTTCCGAAAAAATCAAATTATTTTCATGCGACATTCAAGAAAATACCGCCGGAAAATTTCTTACTGAAAAATCATTTCTTGTACCACCTGGAAATGACCTTGACTACATTGACACCATTCTTCAGATATGCATAGAATTCGAAATTGATGTACTCTTCCCCATAACTACAAAAGAGCTTCTCCCCCTTTCTTTAGCTAAAGATAAATTTAATGCGATTGGAACACAAGTAATTGTAAGCGATTTTGAAAACTTACAGATAGCCAATGATAAAGGACAACTATATAAGCATTTGGCAAAACACGGAATAGCAGTGCCAACCTTTGCAGTGGCCAATTCTTATTCGCAATTTACGTCTGCAGAATCTAAACTACTGGAAACAGAGAATAAATACATAATTAAACCATGTGTGGCAAATGGAAGTAGAGGGTTTAGAATAATTGATAACAAGGTAGACGAAAATGATCTCTTATTCAATCATAAACCCAATAGCACCTGCATAAGTAAAGCTAAACTTCATTCTATTTTAAAAGAGGACCATTTCCCCCCAATACTGGTTTCCGAATATCTACCCGGTCAGGAATATACTGTAGACTGCCTTATTCAAAATGGAGAGACCAAGCTAATAATACCTAGGACTAGAGAAAAAATGAACAACGGTATTAGTGTAGCTGGCACAATTGAAAACAATACGGAAATCATCAAATATTGTCAGTCTATTTTGGACATTTTGCCTCTTGATGGTCCCATAGGCATACAGGTAAAATACAGCAAAAATAACAAACCCCTCATAGTCGAAATAAACCCAAGAATACAAGGGACTACAATCGCTTGTCAAGGTGCTGGCATAAACATACCATTCTTATGTATCTCCAAATCTACATCTTGTAGCAAGTACAATGATTTACCTATAAAGTGGGGTACCAAGTTTATTAGGCACTACGAAGAGTTGTATTACTAATTCTTTTACTTTTTTTAGAATATATTTGACCAATGTATTTGATAGCACAAATGCATTCACAGAGTATTTTTGTTTAAAATGCTCATTATTAAGATAATAATCAATAGAAAATAGATAAAGATGGGATGCGGAAGTTGCGGAAATAATAATGGTAGTCACAGCCCCGGTTGCAAAAGCAACGGAGGATGTAGTACTGGCAGTTGCAATAAATTGAATGTATATAATTGGCTTACAGATATGGTATTGCCAGAAGACTATAAACCATTCAACATAGTCGAAATACGGTTTAAAGGAAGTAAGAAGCAGTTTTATAGAAATGTAAATAACTTAGAACTTTTCACGGGAGATAAGGTAATCGTGGATTCTGACATAGGGTATGATGTAGGCGAAGTATCACTAGCAGGTGAATTAGTAAAATTACACTTAAAAAAATATGGCATTGAAGAAGACAATACTGAAATGCGTACCATAAGAAGTATTGCCAGTGAAGACCAAGTGACAAAGTACAATGAATATAAAGCTAAAGAAAAAAAATCACTCGAAGAAGCTCGTACTATAGCACTTCAGCTCAAGCTGAAAATGAAAATAAGTGACATAGAATATCAAGGAGATGGTAAAAAAGTTGCTTTCTATTACACCTCAGAAGGCAGAGTAGATTTTAGAGAGTTAATTAGAAGGTATGCCTCTGCTTTCAAAAGCAGAATACAGATGATACAAGTAAGCTACCGTGAGGAGGCTTCAAGACTCGGGGGAATAGGCTCCTGCGGTAGAGAGCTATGCTGCAGTACATGGCTAACAGACTACAAAGTAGTTAGCATGGGAGCTGCAAAAACACAAAATTTATCTATAAATATGCTCAAACTAAGTGGGCAATGCGGAAGATTGAAGTGCTGCTTAAACTATGAGCTGGACCTATACAGTGAGAAACTGAAAGAGTTCCCATCTGAAAAAGTAAAACTGAAAACAGAATCTGGTTTAGCAAGCCTTCGAAAAATTGATATTTTAAAAGGGACGGCATGGTATTGTTATGAAAAAAGCTTTGATTGGATACCTGTAAACATAGATCGAGTAAACGAAATAATAGCTCAGAATAAAAAAGGCGAAACTCCTATGACTCTCAGCGATACTGCCCTAGGAGCGGAAGTGGCATTCAAAACCCTGGAGTTTAAGGATGATTTACTTGGAGACACTGATCTTACTCGTATGGATTCTAAAAATAAAAAATCTCCGCGAGGAAAAGGTGGCAGAAATAACAATAATAGAAAGCCCAACAATAGGAATAATTCAAATAAACCTCGTAGCGAGAAGCCAAGGGATAACTCCGAGAAAAGTAAAGGACCTGATAATAATTCTTCGAACAAGAGAAGACCCAATAAAAAGGCTAATCCAAACAGACGGAATAGTCCGAATAAAAAACCAGGACAAGGACCTAATCCAAAACCTGACACGAAATCATAATGCAAGAACGTCATTCAAATAGAAAACAATATTTTGATGAACAAGGTCTGACCACTGCCAAGTATGTTATACCATACTTAAAGAGTTTAAAGACCATTACTCCAGAAACCACAGTCTTGGAAATAGGATGCGGTGAAGCAGGAAATTTAAAACCATTTTTAGATATTGGCTGCAAGTGCGTGGGCATAGATATTTCGGAAGGTCGAATAGAAAACGGAAAAAAATTCTTTTCGGGACATCCAAACGAAAGTAATCTAGAACTTATAACTGAAGATATATATGACACAGTAAATCCTGACGAATTTGATATAATAATAAGCAGAGATGTTATAGAACACATACCAAATCAGGAAATATTCATGGCGAGGTGTCGTGATTTCATGAAGCCTGACGGATTATATTTTATTGGTTTTCCGCCATGGTACAATCCTTTTGGAGGCCACCAGCAATTACTGAAAAATAAACTTCTTTCTAAACTGCCGTATTTTCACATTCTACCACGTGGGATTTATAAAGCTATCCTCAAACTATTTGGAGAATCCGAACCTCAAATAAAAGGAATGCTTGAAATCTATGATACTCGGATCACCATAGACAGATTGAATAGAATCCTTAAAAAGAACAATTATTCCATTCTTAAAAAAACAGATTGGCTAATAAATCCAAACTACGAGACAAAATTTGGATTAAAACCGCGTAAGCAATTAGGACTAATAAGTGCTATACCTTTTATCAGAAATTTCCTTGTGACAGCTTCTTACTATGTGGTAAGGGCAAATAAGTAAGGTCTTCTAACTGCCCAAACTGGTTCTATTTCTTATAGATCTTGCTAAGGTCATCTCATCTGCATATTCTAGCTCTCCACCTACTGCTATACCCTTAGAGAGAGTGCTTACTTTTATATTCATTTCTCTTAGCTTTTTTGCTATATAAAACTCTGTGGTATCTCCTTCTAGAGTAGAGCTAAGTGCTAGGATAGCTTCTGTTATCTCGCCTTTAGACACTCTATTAAGTAGTTCTGGAATCTTAATATCACTCGGGCCTATGCCATCTACAGGTGAAATAAGACCACCCAATACGTGAAAATGCCCATTGTATTGACCTGTGTTTTCTATGGCGATAACATCTTGAAAATCCTTAACAACACAAACTAATGTGGCGTCTTTGGATGGTGAAGCACATACATTGCACAGCTCTCCATCACTCAAATTGAAACACTGCTGGCAAAACTTTATCTCTGTTCTGAGGTTAATCAGTGCCTGACTAAGCTCAACAGTTTCTGACTCTGATTTTTTAAGTAAATACAAAGCCATTCGTAGAGCACTCTTCTGCCCTATTCCCGGAAATTTTGATAGTTGCTCTACAGCTTTGTTTATGAGATTGGAAGAAGTGCTCATTTGTGAGAAGCAAAGGTAAAAGTTGACACTTAGCATACAACATATATGAAAATCATGTGTTTAACTTGCAACACTATATAGAATTGGAAAACATCAACGACATATCAAGCAAAATATTAATAACTGCTAAACCAAAGCATCAGAAAAACCAATCTGTGCAAGGTGCAAACTATGTATTTAGCTACCACATTGTCATAATTAATAATTCTGACGCTGTAGTTCAACTAACAAGACGTCATTGGTACATATCCGACGGAGTATTTGGAGAGCACGAGGTAGAGGGTGAAGGAGTTATAGGTCAAATGCCTACTTTCAAACCAGGAGAAAAATTTGAGTATGAGTCGTGGTGTACCGTTTCTAGTGAGTATGGCTCAATGAGCGGTTATTTTACCTTCCAAAACTTACACACCAAGGAACTTTATTACGTGGATGTACCTTCGTTTGTACTTCTCCCAGAATTTGTTCTGAATTGAAATAAGCTTCCCTTACCGGTTTCGCATACGTTTTTTTTTAAAAGAATAGTGAGTATGCCAATCCGATAACACCGACAGCCCAACAGTAATAAGCAAAATAAGAAAGCTTACTACGTTTTACGATTTCTATCATCCACTTGCAAGCAAAATAACCTGACACTAATGCGGCCACAAAGCCTGCTATCACGGTAGAATCAAGTATAATTGCCCCAGCCTGTTCAGTTTCGGACATATCAAAAAAGTCCTTAAACTCTTTAGCCATTGCCCCAAGTATGAGCGGAAGAACCATTAAGAAACTAAACCGAGCAGCTTTTTCTCTATCGACCCCCATCATAACTGCACTTGCTATAGTACTGCCACTGCGACTAATGCCAGGCATTATTGCGATAGCTTGCACCACACCAAGCATTATTGCGTTTTTAACGGTTACGGGACCTTCTGGGTTTTTAGCTTTATCCGAAAAATATAAAATAACACCAGTCAGTAGCAACATAGCACTTACTAGCATTACGTTGCCATTATAGAAGTCGTCTATCTGATCTTTCAAGAACACTCCCACCATTGCAGCTGGTATCATTGACAGAATAACCTTAACGGCAAATTGGGCTTCTTCATTCCACTTAAACTGGAACAACCCTTTGAAAATCTGAATAATGTCCTTCCAAAAAACTATGATGGTGCTGAGTGCTGTAGCAAAATGAAGCACAATGGTAAATAGAAGCCCTGCTTCTTTCTCTTCTATTCCGAAAATAGCCTTACCTAGCTCGATATGTCCACTACTGCTTACCGGAAGAAATTCCGTAAGACCTTGGATAATACCAAGAATAATCGACTCAATAAGACTCATTACTCACCCTTAGGCGTTTTCATAATGGCAAAAAACTCGATAATAAAGCCTGCAATTACAATTATAGGAGCTAACGTGGTTCTCCTAAAATCATAAATATCTCCTTCTTTACCATACATAACGACAAATCCAAGTACTATCACTGCCAAACCTATTAGCATAAGTTTATAGTTTGCGTTACCAAAAACGAACTGAGGTTTTGCAGACCCACTGGTCTCACTATTTGTATTTTTTGTTTTAGCCATTTTCTATTGATATAAATTATTGGTATGCGTTTGTAAATATTTTTTAGTTGCGAAGTGGGTGGATATTAAAATCACTACTGTGCCACCTAGCAAGAGCAAAAATAACATCAAAATGTATTGATACCAGTTTTCTGTGAAATGATCAGCTATTGCACTCATATTCATATCCATAGAAACATTCAGCCAAGAGAAAATTAACCAGATTAACGCAAAAAGAAGTACTGTCCCAATACTAAAACTTATTAATGCCCAATTGAGAGCCTTTCGTTTATATGGCCTCATGATAAATTTTTCGGTTGCTCCAATCAGCTGCTGGTTTTTGATTATAAACCTATCAGAGTAAATGAGCAGCCTTACTGTATTAGACATCAGTACAAATGCTACTACAACTAGAATAACGCTCAGTGCCACCAGCCAAAAACTGATCATTCGTCTATTCCTATCTATCTGCTGAAAGACATTCTGAGGATAACTAACCTCCAGCACACCATCGATTGCTCCGATCTTTCTCTCTAATTGCATTAGACTAGCTTCGTCTGCAAACTCCTTGCGAATAGATAACTCTAAACTAGCCGGAAGTGGATTATTGCCTAATATCTCGACAAAGTCCTCGCCTATTTCATTTTTAAAATTAAATACTGCTTCTTCACTACTGACAAACTCCCCGTCACTTGCAAAGGGTAATTTTTGTATACTATCGCTTATTAACTCAGCATCTTCATCTTGAATAGTAGTGTTAAAAAAAACAGTAACCTCTACATTATCTTTTATATGGCTATTGAGATTACTGGCATTAATAATGAGTACGCCTAGCAATCCTAGTAAAAAAATCACTATAGATAATGTTGCTATTATAGTGAATCCACTTGGTTTGGTACTACCCATATATCTTCAAATGTAGCCTTTTACTCTCCTCCAAAAATCAAGAAGATTTCCACTTAATCCTATCTGTAATGCTACTTTCGCAGCTTTCTTAACACTAATGAGTTCATACGATTTTCAAACGATTGAAACTAAGTGGCAAGCCGAATGGGCTGCTAAGCAGATTTATAAGACTACCATAGACCATAGTAAGCCTAAGTTTTATGCTTTAGATATGTTTCCATACCCTAGTGGTGCCGGGCTACATGTAGGTCATCCACTAGGATATATTGCCAGTGATATCTTAGCTCGCTACAAGCGACTCAATGGATTCAATGTTTTACATCCTATGGGTTTTGACGCATTTGGTCTACCCGCAGAGCAATACGCAATACAGACCGGTCAACACCCTGCTATCACCACTGAAGAAAATCTAGCGAGATATAAGGAGCAGCTTAATAGAATCGGTTTCTGTTACGACTGGGATAGGGAAATTCGAACTACTGACCCACGATATTATAAGTGGACGCAGTGGATTTTCATCCAATTGTTTGAATGTTGGTACAATGCTAAAACAGATAAAGCGGAAAGCATAGATGCTCTAATTACAATCTTTGAAAATGAAGGAAATGTCAATGTGGCTCACAATGGAGAGGAAACAGAAAGCTTCACTTCAGAGGACTGGGAAAATAAAAACAAGCAAGAAAAAGAAGCTGTACTGCAGTGCTATAGACTTGCTTTTCAAAAAGAAAACACCGTTAACTGGTGTGAAGAACTGGGAACTGTACTCGCCAATGATGAAGTGAAAAATGGCCTATCAGAAAGAGGAGGTCACGAAGTAACTCAGAAGATAATGAAGCAATGGTACCTGCGTATCACTGCCTATGCAGACAGATTGCTCGATGGACTAAACACCATAGACTGGAGCGATAGCATAAAAGAAACCCAACGAAACTGGATAGGGAAAAGCCAAGGGGCTTCTATTGAGTTTAGAGTTGATAGTTCTGAGTTGATGATCGAAGTTTTTACGACCAGACCAGACACTATTTTCGGATCTACGTTTATGGTCTTAGCACCAGATCACGAATTTGTAAGCCAAATCACTACAAATGCACAGCGTGCTGAGATAGAATCATATGCAACCATAGCAAACAACAAATCAGAACTTGAGCGTAAGAAAGACAAATCAGTCAGCGGAGTATTCACAGGAGCGTATGCTCTGCATCCGTTTACACAGAATAAACTGCCTATATACATCTCAGAATATGTACTTAGCGGATACGGAACTGGAGCTATTATGGCTGTACCTGCTCACGACGAACGAGATCACGCTTTTGCAAAGAAATTCGGGTTAGGTATAATTCAAGTTATTTCTTCCAAAGAGGAAATAGACATCCAAAAGCAAAGTTACGATGCTAAGCACGGCAAACTGATGAATAGCGAAAACTTAGATCGTCTAACTGTGAGAGAAGCAGCACAGGCAATCATTCAACTATCTGAAGAACGTGGATTTGGGACCAAGAAAATTAATTACAAGCTACGTGATGCAGGATATAGCCGTCAACGCTACTGGGGAGAACCCTTCCCTATCATACATGAAGATGGCATACCTATGGTAATCAACGAACTACCAGTAGAGCTCCCGCCAGTAGACAGTTATGAAGCAAAAGGAACAACAGAAAGTCCTCTTGCCAATAATGAAGAATGGGTAAACACACCTACTGGGCGAAGAGAAACAGACACCATGCCAGGATACGCAGGCAGTAGCTGGTACTTTCTTCGTTATATGGACCCTAATAACGATCAGGAATTTGCAGGAAAAGAAAGCCTCGAATACTGGAACCAAGTAGATCTATACATAGGTGGAACAGAACATGCTACGGGTCACTTACTCTACAGTAGATTCTGGACTAAGTTTTTATGTGATAGAGGTCACATCTCTTTTGATGAGCCATTCAAAAAACTGGTAAACCAAGGCATGATACAGGGGGAGAGCATGATGCTAAATATGG
The DNA here is from genome assembly GCA_028339355.1 of Bacteroidia bacterium. GTDB lineage: Bacteria > Bacteroidota > Bacteroidia > NS11-12g > UBA9320 > UBA9320. The sequence goes on along the minus strand of JAOLBX010000026.1, from coordinate 2,333 downwards.
GAGATCGTGAACTTCATGTTCCAGTCTATATGGCAAATAAAGATGCTACCATCTCTTTAGAAAAACTTCAGGAACTTCAGAAAGCGGACAACAGATTTGAGTCGGTAGACCTAAGTAAGTTGGAAGTAAAAGACAATTTGGTTCAGCTAAGAACACAAGTAGAAAAAATGTCAAAGTCTAAGTTCAATGTAGTTAATCCAGACGATGTTTCTAATCAATACGGAGCAGATACGCTCCGCCTATACGAAATGTTCTTAGGACCACTAGAAGACAGTAAACCTTGGAGCACTAAAGGGATAGATGGCACCTACCGTTTCTTGAAGAAACTATGGGCTCTGTACTTTGACCAAGATGACAATGCTTTATGGACAGATGGCGAAGCAAGCAAAGACTCTATGAAGACGTTGCACGCCACAATAAAGAAGATTACAGAAGACATTAACACCATGTCGCTCAATACTTCTGTAGCTCAGTTTATGATTTGTGTGAATGAGCTTGGTAGCCAGAAATGCACGAGCAAGTCTGTTCTAGAACAAATACTTGTACTACTTAATCCATTTGCACCGCACATTACAGAGGAACTTTGGAATGCTATGGGCAACGAAGGTTTTATATCAGACGCAACGTGGCCAGAATTTGACGAGAAGCACCTCTTAGAAAGCAGCAAAGTCTACCCTATCTCTATCAATGGAAAGACGAGAACCAATCTTGAATTTCCGCTGGACATGAGCAAGGATGAGATAGAGAAACAAGTCCTAAATAATGAAATAGTCCAAAAGTGGTTAGATGGCAAACCACCTAAAAAGGTGATCTTAGTGCCTGGCAGAATAGTGAATGTGGTCATTTAGATTAGGTAGCTACTACCACTTGAATAATTAATAAACAACTATCGGATAAAAATTAGATTGATTACCCTTATATAAGCGGATCTACAACTCGTTTGTATTTCTATTTCCTTAGATCTACTATTCGCTTATTAGTCAGCACCTTGCAAATATGCTGATAACTAAATCGGCTGTTTACAGATTTTCATGAAATGTTATAATGATTATCTACCGACAGATAATTACCACTCAACTGCAGAATTATTTCGTTCAAAGAATCGTGGCGTAAACATCTGCTAATTTAACAAACTCTGCATAGATAATTAAAACAAAATAACGATATAGTTAAGTTAAATGACGGAGAAGAATGTGGTTAAATGTAACCTCATACATTAATCATCGTTTAAACAACACTACTATTATAATTATGACATTTTTTACTGCTACCAAGAAATTCCAAGCAATTCTACTTTTATGCTTTTTGACAACGACGGCACTTTCGCAATCTGTGACAAATGGTAATTTTTCCAACAGTTCTACAGGATGGGGCTGCGGTCCTGAAACATATCCGGAAAGCACATATGGTGGTAGCACATCTAATAGGGTCGCAGAAATAGATGCTTCAGCTGGAAGGTGCCAAACAATATCGGGATTTACCGTAGGTAATATTTACAATCTTACTTTCAAATTTTCGAGGCGAACAACCTGTGGGCCAACCCTACAATCAATGGATGTCACTTTGAGTGATGGGGCACTAAACTCAAGCGTGAGTAGAGATGGAACTTCCTTCTCACTAGCCACTGAGTCCTTTAATTTTACTGCAACTAGCACCTCTCACACGTTAACGTTTGAAGGAACTACATCTGGAACTTGTGGTTTAATAATAGACGATGTAGCAATTTCATTTGTTGCCCTACCCGTAAATCTGATTTCCTTTGATGCTACTGTAAGCACAGGTAACATTGTATCATTAAAATGGGAAACCGCATCTGAATTAAATAATGATTTCTTCACCTTAGAGCATAGCCCTGATGGACAGATATGGAATGAGATCGCTGCTGTTCAAGGATCAGGTACAACCCATGAAGTAGTTTCCTATAGCTACGAGCATTTGCCAACGGCTACAACTAACTCTTACAGGTTGAGTCAAACAGATTACGACGGCACTACTGAAGATCTTGGAATCAGAACTGTAAAAACTGCAAACAAATTTGTGAATATCTATCCTAATCCAGCCAGTTCTAAGATTACTGTAGAGCTAAACTCAAAGATATTTACTTCAGAAAAAATATCTATATATTCATCTGCGGGGGTATTGATTAAGGAGAAAATTATAAAACGTAATTCACAAAATCGAAATATCTCAATAGACATCAATGATATCAAAACAGGCACCTACTTGATTAAAATAGGAACTGAAATATCAAAATTAACTGTTATTAGATAGTCAAACATAGGGCGCCATAGGTGTCTGACCTTTAGTTAAAAATGTTATTTATTTTTAACTCC
>JAOLBX010000025.1 GCA_028339355.1 Bacteroidia bacterium | reverse complement strand
TATCAGTGGTAATGATCAGATAGCTAATTTTGCTTATCGAGGATTGTTAAATGGTGAAGGCGTATATGTATTTGACGACATCATAACAACAGGTGTAGCGATTGGTAGAGCTGCAAATCCAGATTTAAAATGGGAAACTACACGACAATTTAATATAGGAACTGACTTTTCATTCATACATCACTTTGATGTTAGTCTGAATTATTTCATAAAAAACACGAATGACTTATTATTTCAACCAGACGTATCTGGAGTGCTAGGTACATATGGTGCAGGAAGCTACCCTCCAATTATTAATGCTGGAAATATTTCTAATAAAGGGTTTGAAATAGAAGTAGGTTATAAAACAGCTCGCAGAAAAACTTGGAATTTGAGTACTGGAATAAACGCTACTTTTATTAAGAACGTAGTTAAGAAAACTCCGAATGGTGTTGACTTCCTTCCAGGAGCTTCTTTTGGTGTAGGCGGCGGGATTGCAACTAGATTTCAGGAAGGGTTTCCAATTGGATATTTCATAGGCTACGAAACGGACGGGATTTTTCAGTCTCAAGCAGAAATAGACAATGCCACTGTAGAACAAGAAGGTGCTAAACCTGGTGACTTAAGATTTAAAGACCAGAATGGAGATGGAAAAATCAGTTTCAGTGACGACTCAGATATGAAAGAAATTGGGTCACCTATCCCAGTAGTTACTCTTGGTTATAATTTAAAAGTAGATTACAAGGGTTTTGACATCTCTGCAAATATGTTTGCGTCAATAGGTCAGGAAATAGTAAGAAACTATGAAAGACAGCAGCCTTATGCAAACCAATTGACATACAACATCGATAGATGGACAGGTGCAAATTCTACTACAAAAAACCCAAGATTGACTACAGACCTAAATAGAAATACAATCTTCTCTGACTTCTACGTTGAGAACGGTTCATTTTTGCGACTGAAAAACCTTCAACTTGGATATACAATCTCTCCTAAGTTTTTAAACAAAATGAAAATTTCTTCTTCTAGAATCTATGTAGCAGCTAACAACTTACTTACTGTTACAAAGTATCAAGGATATGATCCAGAAATTGGGTCTGCAGGTGGCACACTTGCTGCTGGAATAGATTATGGATTTTATCCTCAAGCACGAACTATAATGACCGGAATATCAATAAAATTTTAAGCTATGCGTAAATCAACAAAACACATTACACTTATATTGCTACTATCTACGATACCATTCGTATACAGTTGTAAAGAATTCTTAGATATAGACCCACTATATACTCAAGATGCCGAAAATTTCTTTGAAACTCCTGTAGACTACGAGCGTGCACTAACCGGTGCCTATGACTTATTGCAAGGTTCATTTTTGAACGTTTGGATAGGTGAAATAGCATCAGACAACTCCATAGCTGGTGGCGAGAGTGTTAGTGATACTGAGGGACTTCACAAGATAGATGAAATGGGACATGATGCAGTTAACAATGAACTTAGAAATGTCTTCAGATGGAATTATGCAGGACTGACTCGAGTTAACTATTTGCTAGAGAATAAAAACAATATTGAATTCGAAGGAAAAGATAAAATCCTAGCGGAGGCTTATTTCCTTAGAGCTTTCTACTATTTTCAATTGGTGAAGTATTTTGGTGATGTTCCTTTGATAATTGACGAACGACTAGGTGCTGATGAAGTAACTAATGTTGAGCGTACTCCAAAAGCTGAAGTTTATACTCAGATTGAAAAAGATTTGAATAACGCAGCCGCAGGATTAGATTCTGTTGCATCGCAAAAAGGACGTATAACTAGAGGAGCTTGTCTATCCTTATTGGGAAAAGTATATTTATATCAAAATAAATTTATCCAAGCTGCTACCACCTTGGATAAAGTCATAGACGAAGGACAATATAAGCTTATTGACGATTTCGAAGATTTATTCTCTGTAAGCAATGAAGGTCATTCTGAAACTGTTTTTGACATTGAATATTCAGGTGCTGAAGGTGGTGGTTATGATTGCCTTATTTGTTTAGAAGGAAATGCAGCTGCAGGTTTCCACGGTATTAGGCAATACAACGGCCCAATATACGGAGATGGAAACAGCTACAACCTTCCAACTAAGGAACTTTATGACGCTTTTGACGCTACAGACATTCGGAGAGATGCGTCCGTCTTAGATATCGATGCTTTCATAGCCAAACAACCAAACTCCAAAGACATAGAATATGCCAAAGGTGGTGGTGGCCATACTGGATACTATAACAATAAGTACATAAAACGTCAAGGTGAAATAGGTCTACCTGACAATGACCTTACTAGTCCCGTAAATTATAGAGTTATCCGATATGCAGATGTGCTATTGATGGCTGCAGAAGCTCATAATAGGTCTACTACTCCTAACGGCGTGAAAGCAAGATTATACTTAAAATTGGTGCGTGATAGAGTAAATATGCCAGAAATAACCACAAGTGGCACTCAGCTGACAGAAGATATCTGGATAGAACGTAGATTTGAATTATCAGGAGAAGGACATCGATTCTTTGATTTAGTAAGAACTGAGAAAGCTGCAAATGCTATACCTGGTTTTGTTATAGGTAAACATGAACTATTCCCAATACCTCAGGTAGAAATCGATCTTGCAGGAGGAAACTGGAAACAAAATCCTAACTATTAATAAAAAAATTTAAAATCATAAAACAATGAAAAAAACAACATTATTATTCTTATCGCTAGCTCTTATTCTAGGAATATCGAGCTGCAAACCAGACGACGAACCTACACTAGGTACGGCACCTACAAAAGCAGATGCTGCATTTACATATGCTGCCTCTACAGACAACGATAACATTATTAATTTCATAGCGACAAATGCAGGTTTTACCTACAGTTGGGATTTTGATAACGGTACAAATGCCAGCACCAAAGAAGCCACAGCAGAATATCCAAACAAAGGTACTTACACTGTAACTCTCACAGTATTCAACAGTGGAGGAAGTGCTAGCTCATCTCAAGATGTTATTATAGCTGAAGATGATGCCTCATTACTTAGTAACCCTAAGTTCACTCTTCTTACGGGTGGTGCTGCTGGGAGTGGGAGCAAAACTTGGGTTATAGACTCTACTAGAGTAGGGCACTTTGGTGTAGGAGATCTTGATAGCGATGGCCCTATTCACTATTCTGCTAGCCCTGGAGACAAAGCAAACTCAGGATTATATTCTGACAGATATGTATTTACACTAACAGGATTTAAATTTGATCACATTACGAACGGTTCTGTTTTTATTAACAACGATCAAATGAGTGAATTCCCTGGTTCTTATGAAAATTCAGATGATGCAACAGCTCCATTTCAAAATCAAACAGACGAAACCTGGGTACTTACTGAAGGTGAAGAGGATACAACAATTACCATCTCAGGTCAAGCATTCATTGGCTTCTATACAGGATCAAGAACCTATGAAATACTCAACCTATCAGAAAACGAATTATACATCAAATACACAGACAGTAAGGATGCTACTCTATCTTGGTTTATTCGATTGGTACCAGAAGACTTCCCCGTAGACGGCGGCGGTGGAGGCGGAGGTGAAGACCCTGTCAACACCAGTACACTATCGCTACCTTTTAATTTTGAAGCAGGAACAGTAGATACGAGTCAATGGGAAGCTTTCGGTGGAAGTACTCTTGAAGTAGTAGATAACACTATGAGTAGTGCAATAAACACAAGTACCAAAGCAGTACAAACGATACATGGAGAACAGACTTGGGCAGGTTTAGCAGTTACGCTAAAAGATCCACTTGACTTCTCTGGTGATAAAAAGACCATCGCAGTAAAAGTATATGCTCCAACAACTGGAGAATTTAGAATAAAACTTGAAGATTTTGCTACCGGTAAGATTGTTATAGAAGAAGACGTAATGGTTACTAAAGCAAATGAGTGGCAAGAAATCAGTATTGATTTCAGTGAAGCAGCTACGGGCACATATGACAAAATTGCCATATTCCCAGGTTGGAACATTGCAAATGCCGGAACATTTTTGATAGACGATATCTCTCAAAAATAATTCCTTACAATAAACAAAAAAGGGAGTTTCATCTAAGGATGAACTCCCTTTTCTAGGTAAAAGCCAATATGAAAAATAAACTATTTGCTATTGTTATGCTCTCGCTTACCCTATGGGGATGCCAGGACGATGAGCCTTCTGCTACACTAAAACTTCCCACAAACATTGCGGTAGCTATCACCGTGTCTGAAACTCAGGAAGGACTTGTGAACGTAAGAGCTACAGCAAATGATGAAAACTACTTCACTATACGTTTTGAAGATGGAGGCAATACCGAAGAAGTAGAAGACAAAAATGGTAGAGCACAGCATCAGTATAGCAAAAGCGGTACGTATATCATAATCACAAAAGCACATGCTACTGCGACAGACTTTTTACAGCAAGAGGATACAGTACAGCTAACAATAGCACTTACCACCAATACAAACGGCGTGCCCTTAAACGGTTTTGTATCTCCAATGACTTACGAAGGTTATTCACTGGTGTGGAGCGATGAATTCTCTGGCAATTCTCTCAATGAATCTGACTGGAACTATGAACTTGGAACCGGCAATAGTGGTTGGGGAAACAATGAGCTACAATACTACCTGAAAGAAAACACCTCCGTAAACAACGGCTTTCTAACTATAGAGGCAAAACAACAAGCAGCAGGTAGCCAATTGTATACTAGCAGCAGACTCACTACACGCAATAAGCAAAGTTTCAAATATGGAAGAATAGACATTAGAGGTGCAATGCCAAAAGGGCAAGGACTATGGCCTTCATTTTGGATGCTAGGTACTAGTCATCTTTCTGTGGGATGGCCAGATTGTGGTGAGCTAGATATCATGGAAATGGTAGGAGGATCATCCAGTGGTAATTCAGATAGGGTTACTCATGGAACATTGCACTGGGATAATAATGGACAATATGCTTCTTATGGTGGCAAAACAACTACAAATAAAAAAGATCTCAATCACGAATTCCATGTATACTCCATCATTTGGGACGAGACAAGTATAAAATGGTTATTGGATAATAGGCAGTACCACAAGACCGATATTATATCTTCGCAAATGTCAGAATTTCACGAAGAATTTTTTTTCCTCTTCAATATAGCCGTTGGTGGTAACTGGCCAGGAAGCCCCGATGCATCTACGATATTTCCTCAAAAAATGCATGTAGATTATGTGCGAGTTTTTCAAAAATAGGTAGAACCTACTATTTATTTGAAATTATACATTTGATGCGAGACAACATCCAATTTGAGAAAAGTGAATAAACGATACATCGGCCTGCTTCTCCAATTGATATTGCTTGCATCTTGTGCTCAGCAAAAAAACAATGCGTTAATCACGAACATACAAGCCAATACAATACAAGTAAATGGAAAACCATTCTTTATCAAAGGAATGAACTGGAGCTACTCTCCTATTGGTACCAATTACGAATATAGTCTTTGGCAACAGCCCGAGGAAATCATCAAAACAGCACTAGACCAAGATATACCTAGGCTAAAACAAATAGGTATAAATACACTCAGAATATATACCGGTATTCCTGCTAAGTGGATAGAATACCTCTATGACCACTATGGCATTTATACCGTATTAAACCATTCCTTTGGTCGCTATGGTGTTATGCTAGATACCACGTGGAATCCAACTACTGATTATGGTGATTCTCTCTCTCAGAAGGTATTACTTGAAGAAACAGCATCACTAGCTCAGATCTATAAAAATACACAAGGATTGCTCATGTATCTCCTCGGCAATGAGAATAACTATGGCCTATACTGGGATGGTGGAGAGACGGAGAACATTCCAACAATGAAAAAAACCGACCAAAGAGCACACCATTTATATGCTCTTTTCAATAGAGCATCTCTTTTAATAAAAACCATAGACTCAACACATCAAGTAGCTATCTGCAATGGAGACTTAGGTTATCTTGATCTCATAGCCACCGAGTGTCCAGATATAGACGTACTCGGTATTAACATATACAGAGGAATCTCATTTGGGGAGGCATTTCAAGAAGTAAACAAGAAATACAACAAGCCCGTGATGTTCACCGAGTTTGGGGCCGATGCTTACAACAGTAAAAACAAGGAAGAAGATCAGTCTTCGCAGGCAGAATACCTGCTAAATAACTGGAAAGAGATCTATCAAAACGCAGCAGGCCAAGGCAAAAGTGGAAACTGTATAGGAGGATTCACCTTTCAATGGAGCGATGGCTGGTGGAAAACAGGACAAACCATAAACCTTGACAAACACGATAGCACGGCTTCCTGGTCTAACGGTGGATATAAAAATGACTTTATCAAAGGGCAGAATAACATGAATGAGGAATGGTTTGGTGTTTGTGCAAAACGATTCAACAATTCAGACGGAATCTACGTAGTAACTCCTAGAGCAGCCTACTACATTTTACAAGAAGTACACAAACTCGACCCCTACCAAAAAGACCTTAGACCAGAGCAACTGAATATGGAGTTTTCTAAAATACAAATTAGCGAAGCAATAAAGAAAGCTGAAATTTACCAAGATAAAACCAAATACTAAACGATATACATGGCAACACATTCTGAACCGATGCACGACGCAAACGTTGATATAAAAAGACTAAAGATAGAAGGAGAAAACTTCTATTGCATTTCAAATTATCATGAAATGCGACCGTTCTTTATGAGCATAGTGAGTGACTCACATCACTGGATGTTCATTTCCAGTAATGGTGCACTAAGTGCGGGTCGCAAAAATTCTGAGTTCCCTCTCTTTCCTTATTACACCGCAGATAAGATTACAGAATCCTCTGAAACTACAGGGAGTAAGAGTATATTTCAAATACACCAAGGTACCGAAACGCACGTTTGGGAACCATTCTCGGAGCGTAACGCTGGTAAATACAATACAACAAGAAATATATACAAAAACGCCATTGGCAACAAGATCGTATTCGAAGAAATCAATCATGATTTTGGACTAACCTTCAGATACGAATGGAATTCTAGTAATATTTACGGATTTGTGCGTAAGTCATCCTTAGAAAATACGGGTACCCGAGATATTTCTGTCACCCTGCTGGACGGTATTCAAAACATAATGCCAGATGGCGTAAATAGCGACTTGCAAAACTCGACTAGTAATCTGGTAGACGCATACAAACGCAATGAACTAGACGCTGGTTCAGGAATGGGTATATACGCTTTAAGTGCCATTATCGTAGATAAGGCAGAACCCAGTGAAGCTCTCAAGGCTAACATTGCATGGTCTATTGGCTTAGAAAAGCCATCTCACTTAGTATCTTCACTTCAACTCAACAACTTCAGAAATGGACAATCCATAACTCCTGAAGATGATATAAAAGCAGAAAAAGGTGCGTATTTCTTGAGCTCTAAATTGGCTCTGGCTCCCAGTGATAAAGAAGAATGGACCATTGTAGCAGACGTAAATAAAAGTCAAGCTGGAGTGGTAGAACTGATTGACGCAATACACCACCAAAAAGACATTACAATACGCATAGACGAAGATATTAAACGGGGTTCCAAGCAATTGATAGAGCTCAATGCATCTTCTGATGGAATGCAACTATCTGCAGACGTATTCAGAGACACACGTCACTTCGCCAACACATTATTCAATATAATGCGTGGTGGTATTTTTGATTTCAATTATCAAATAGAAAAGTGGGATTTGAGCAACTACCTCGCTGCCGCCAACACGAAAGTATTTGAAAATCACAAGGATTTATTAAGTAGCTTGGATGACATTTTTACTTCTTTTGACCTCAAGAAAATAGCAAATCAAAGCTCAGACAAAGACTTTAAGAGACTCTGTACAGAGTACATGCCGCTCAAGTTTAGTAGAAGACACGGTGATCCAAGCAGGCCTTGGAATAAATTCTCTATCAACACTAGAAGTGAGGTTGACGGTTCTAAAATATTAGATTACGAAGGAAACTGGAGAGACATCTTCCAAAACTGGGAAGCATTGGCTCTATCCTACCCTGCTTTCACGCAGAGTATGATTCACAAATTTTTGAATGCCACTACTTTCGAAGGATATAACCCCTACCGAGTAACCAAAGGTGGATTTGATTGGGAAACAGTAGAACCCGATAATCCATGGTCTTATATTGGCTACTGGGGAGATCATCAAATCATTTATCTACTCAAGTTACTCGAACTCAATGAGAAATATTTTCCGGGTCAATTAAGCAGTGAATTCAACAAAGATGCATTTGTATACGCTAACGTACCTTACAAGATAAAAAGCTACAAAGCAATTTTAAAGAATGCAAAAGATACCATAGAGTTTGACGAAGAACTCGATACTAAAATCAGAAAAAACAGATCAATAGTTGGTTCTGATGCAGCATTACTGATAGACGAGCATGATGCGATTTACACGGTAAACTTCATCGAAAAAATACTCGCTACAGTACTGGCAAAGCTTTCCAATTTCATACCAGAAGGCGGTATTTGGATGAATACACAACGTCCAGAGTGGAACGATGCCAACAATGCTCTTGTAGGAAACGGAGTATCTATGGTAACGTTATATTATCTCCGTAGATTCTTAATTTTCTTTGGCAAACAGATTAGAGATAAAGAAGAAGAGCGAGTGGAATTGTCCAATGAGTTGATCATTTTCTTCAAAAAAGTACAATCCACGTTTGAGGACAACAAGCACTTACTCGAACACGCCATAAACGATGAAGATCGTAAAACAATAATGGACGGTCTAGGTGAAGCTGGAAGTGAGTACAGAGAACACATCTATAAGCAAGCTTTCTGGGGCGAGAAGAGAACAGTTTCTTACAAACGACTTAGACGTTTTATAAAACTAAGTCTAGAATATATAGAGCATACTATAAAAGCGAATAAGCGTGATGATAAAATGTACCAGGCCTACAACCTAATGACGGTAGAAAATGACAAGGAAGTATCTGTATCTTATCTCAGCGAAATGCTCGAAGGTCAAGTAGCAGTACTTAGCTCTGGTCATTTGTCTCCAAAGAAAGCTTTAAAGCTGCTAGACAGTATGAAGAAAAGTAGTCTTTTTAGACCTGATCAATACAGTTATGTATTGTACCCAAACAGGCAACTTCCTAAGTTTTTAGAAAAGAACAATATTCCGAAAGCAGCTATACAAGAATCAGAGTTAATCACCAGCATGCTAGCCAATGGGAATAATTCACTCGTAGAGCAAGATGTGAAAGGCGACTATCATTTCAATGGCAATTTTAAGAATGCAGCAGACCTAAGCCAGACCATAGAAAATCTAACTACTACAGAGTATTCTATACTAGCAGAGCTTGAAAAGAACTCTCTCCTAAACGTGTTTGAAGGAGTATTCAACCATAAAGCATTTACGGGAAGATCTGGTACTTTCTATGGTTACGAAGGACTGGGCTCTATATATTGGCACATGGTTTCTAAATTGCAACTTGCAGTACAAGAAGTCTGTTTCAAAGCTGTAAATAAGGGAGAATCAGACGAAATAATCGGAAGGCTACTTGAGCATTATTATGAAATAAATGCAGGAGTAGGTGTACACAAATCACCATCGCTTTACGGAGCATTCCCTACCGATCCATACTCACATACACCAGGAGGAAAAGGAGCACAACAACCGGGTATGACGGGTCAAGTAAAAGAGGATATACTCAGTAGATTTGGAGAGCTTGGTGTTTTTGTAAACAAAGGAGTACTCTATTTCAATCCTTGTTTGCTCCGCAAAGACGAATTTACTAAAAAAGATAGAAAATTCCATTATGTGACTGTCAACAAAGAGCATATGACATTTGCTCCAGAGATTGGTTCTTTATGCTTCACCTTCTGCCAAGTGCCCGTCATCTATAGACTGGCTCAGAAAAATAGCTTGCAAGTATTAAAGACAGACGGGAGCACAGTACATTATAAGTCTCTTCATTTGGATACTGAGACAAGTACCCACATATTCCATAGATCTGGAGAGATAGCTAAAATTACCGTACACATAGATGAAACTGTCTTAAAATAATTGAGTGATTAAAACAAGTAACATACATACTATCTTACTACTTCTCATTGGAATAATGACATTTACTGCTTGCAGTACCAAACAAACCAAAAGCAATAAACAGCAACAAATGAATAAGACCAAGACTGCTTCTCAGATTTTAGGTAATCCTAAATACTTGGCCATAAGCTACGGTGGCTACCGAGAAACTAGTAGAGATATACAACCGACTATTCAGCAGCTTAAAAACGATATGAAAATATTGGCTGCAATGGGCATAAAGGTTCTCCGAACTTACAACGTGCAGCTAAATCAAGCTCCTAATTTACTCAAAGCCATTAGCGAAATGAGACAGGAAGATCCTGAATTTGAAATGTATGTAATGTTAGGTATTTGGATTGATTGTGTGAATGCTTGGACAGACCAAGAACCAAATCACGATGTAGAAAATGAATCAGCGAATGCCGCAGAAGTGCAACGTGCAGTAAATCTAGCGGGTAAATATCCTGATATTGTTAAAATACTAGCCGTAGGAAACGAAGCCATGGTGAAGTGGGCGACAAGCTACTTTGTACAACCAAATGTTATCCTTAAATGGGTAAATCACTTACAAGATCTAAAAAAAGAAGGTACGCTAGACAAAGACCTTTGGATTACAAGTTCTGACAATTTTGCTTCTTGGGGTGGTGGAGATACACTTTATCACTGTGAGGATTTGGAGAAACTTATAAAAGCAGTGGACTATGTTTCGTTACACACCTACCCTATGCATGATACGCATTACAATCCTGTGTTTTGGGGCACATTTGAATCTGAGCTACACCTGCCTAGAACTAAGGCAATAGAACGAGTTATGAAAAGAGCCATAATGTATGCCAAAAAGCAATATGCCAACACAAAAAAATATGTGCATAGCATAGATAGTACAAAACTGTTGCATATTGGTGAAACAGGCTGGGCAACGGTAGCCACAGGGCATTATGGTAATAATGGGTCTAGAGCATGTGATGAGTACAAAGAAGGAGTTTACTACAAGCAGATGCGTAAGTGGACTAATAAAAATGGGATCTCTTGCTTTTTCTTTGAGGCGTTTAACGAAAAATGGAAAGATGTAGAACATGCCAAAGGTTCTGAAAACCATTTTGGACTAATTAAAATAAATGGACAAGCCAAGCATGCCGTATGGGATTTGGTAGATAAAGGAGTCTTCGACGGACTTACAAGGAATGGTAAACCCATCAAAAAAACGTATGAAGGTAATCTAGACTCTCTGCTAACGGAAGTCGAATTACCACCAGTAAAACAATTAAAATAAACAAATGAAAAAGCTGTATGTCATATTTAGTTGCTCGCTAATGTTGTTCGCTTGCAATACTCAAAAAGAAATGGATGTAACCGTATACGAAACCTCAGCATCAGGATCTAAACTCGAGTTAAAGACAGAATTTAAGTCAAGTGATTCTGCTACATTAATTCGTATTTTACCCGAACAAAAATTTCAGACTATTACAGGTATAGGTGGATCATTCACAGAATCATCTGCATCTCTCCTCAATAAACTTAGCCCTGCCAAACGTAAAGAAGTAATAGAAGCCTACTTTGGAGATGATGGAGCCAAGTACTCCCTCACGCGTACACACATGAACTCGTGTGATTTCTCGCTAGATCACTACTCATACGCACCAGTCGCAGATGATATGTTGCTGGAAAATTTCTCAGTAAAAGAAGACAAGGATGATATCATCCCAATGATAAAAGATGCAATGGCTGTTTCTACAGATGGGTTTAAGATAATAAGCTCACCTTGGACTGCCCCGCCTTGGATGAAAGACAATAATAATTATGTAGGCGGCAAACTATTGCCAAAGTACTATGAACCTTGGGCACTGTTCTACTCCAAGTATATCGATGCCTATAAAGCAGAAGGAATAGACATCTGGGGACTTACTGTGGTAAATGAACCGCACGGAAATGGAAACAACTGGGAAAGCATGCACTTCTCTCCAAAGGAAATGACAGACTTCGTACGTGACCATATGGGTCCTAAACTAGAAAAGGATGGACATGATGTAAAAATATTGGGCTACGACCAAAATAGAGCAGGCATAAAAGAATGGGTAGATGAGATGTACAAGGATGAAGCTTCTGCCAAATACTATGCAGGAACAGCTGTTCACTGGTACGAGAGTACGTACGAGGTATTCCCAGAGGCATTAAACTATGCACACACTAAAGCTCCTAACAAGTATCTCATAGAAACAGAAGGATGCGTAGATTCTGAAGTGCCAAAATGGAAGGACGATGCTTGGTTCTGGTCAAAAGAAGCTACCGACTGGGGCTGGGACTGGGCACCTGATAATGAAAAGTACCTGCACCCTAAGTATGCTCCAGTAAATAGATACGCAAGAGACATTATAGGCTGCCTCAACAATTGGGTAGACGGATGGATAGATTGGAATATGGTGCTCGACAAGCAGGGCGGCCCAAACTGGTTCGAAAACTGGTGTGCGGCTCCTGTACTGTTAGACGTAGAAACCGATGAAGTATACTATACTCCTATCTACTACACGATGGCACATTTCAGTAAATTCATACGCCCTGGAGCTGTGCGAATAGGATTAGAGAATGAAGATAATAGTCTGCTAGCCACCGCCGTACAAAATCCAGATGGCAGTATGGCTGTTGTAGTATTCAATGAAGGCAAAACGCCTAAGAACTTTACCCTACATTTGAGCGGAAGCAGGGCATCAATATCCATAGAGCCACAGGCCATACAGACGCTAGTGGTTCAGAACCAATAACACGTAAATTCAAGAAATATGAGCAAAACAAACACTGCAGTGAAACAACAAGTCCCCTTGGGACAAAAGATAGCCTTTGGATTTGGGATGTTAGCCAATCAGATGTTCCCAGCATCCGTTGGAGTTTTTATCATAGTTCTGGTTCAAGATTTAGGGTTTGCCGCTCTTTTATGGGGTATAATTCAATTTGCTCCTCGGATATTTGATGCTATAACAGACCCTATTATGGGGTTCATTTCTGATAATACACGCTCAAAATGGGGCCGACGAAGGCATTATGTATTTATTGGCTCCATTATAATGGGAATCGCTTTTAGTTTTATGTGGCAACTCTACAAGGTAGACGGCTTAGATTATAACTTTTGGTATTTTATGATCTGGTCACTGATTTTCTATTTAGGACTCACTATATTTAGTGTGCCTTTTGTAGCAATGGGTTACGAAATTAGCGATGATTTTCACGAGCGTACTCAGATAATGGCAGTATCGCAATTTATCGGACAATTTGCTTGGGTTATAGCACCTTGGTTTTGGGTGATTTTATACAATCCTGAGTGGTTTCCTGATGGTGCGGCTTCTGGTGTAAGAGAACTTTCTGTTTGGGTAGCCATTCCTTGTTCTCTATTTGCAATGATTCCTGCATTATTCCTTAAGAGCAAATCAACTTTAGATAGAAAAGACTTTCTGCCCATAACACCAGCTTATGTAGGGAAAAGTGTTCTAAACATATTCACGTCAGCTCTAGAGGCATTTAAGATCAAACAGTTTAAAAAAATTGCATTTGCTACATTTCTTATCTTCAATTCATTTAATATCATAGCTTCTTTCACTTTTCTAATCATTGTACATTACATGTTTAATAGTGACCCTGCTAGTGCAGGAAGTTGGACAGCAATACACGGTTCTGTAGGTGCAATATTTACTAGTTTCTTGGTTATCCCTATTATTAATTGGATGGCCAAAACATATGGTAAGAAAAAGGCATTCATCATTGCACAGTCTATATCCATTGTAGGATACATTCTATTTTGGTTCCTCTTTGTACCGGGCAAACCATACTTATTTATTTATGCGTTACCTTTCCATTCCTTTGGAATAGGTAGTTTGTTTACCATTATGATGTCTATGACAGCAGATATCTGCGACCTAGATGAATTGAATACTGGAAAGCGTAGAGAAGGAGTACTAGGAGCTGTATACTGGTGGATGGTAAAATTCGGTTTTGGAATTGCAGCTCTACTAAGCGGTTCTATACTTTGGTATGTTGGTTTTGATGCTGAAAGTGTAACCGAATCTGCAATCACGGGGATGCGAATATTTTATTCTTTATTACCAATAGCCGGAGTCGTAGGAGCTATTTTGATTATGAAAGATTATGATTTAACCGAGGAAAAATCCAAAGAAATATCTGAGCAACTCGTAATTATGAGAAAAAAAAAAGAAAATAAAAATGTCTAAACGTCAAGAAAAGTTAATGTCGCTTGTTGCGGCCAAAGGTCTACGAAACTCTCTGGGCAACTATCAGAAGCTTGCCAAAGAACTACTAAATGATGGCATGCACGGTATATGCTTCAGTCTTTTTGAAGAAGGGCAAAAACCGGGTGACCCTATCACGGAAACACAAATAAGACGAAGGCTTGAAATTTTAAAACCTCATACCAAATGGATACGTACCTTCTCGTGCACAGAAGGAAATGAACTTATTCCACCTTTGGCAAAAGAGTATGGCATCAAAACACTTGTAGGAGCTTGGCTAAGCGATGACTTAGCAACGAACGATGAAGAGATAGAAAGTCTTATAAACCTCACAAAACAGGGTTATGTGGATATTGCAGCCGTAGGGAATGAAGTGCTTTACAGAAAAGAACTCTCAGAAGCAGAATTACTCGACTATATCAATCAAGTAAAACAGGCAATACCCGGAACACCTGTCGGATATGTAGATGCCTATTATGAATTCACCGAACGACCTGCATTAACCGAAGTGTGCGATGTAATACTGGCAAACTGCTACCCCTACTGGGAAGGGTGCCATATAGACTACTCATTTTTGTACATGAAGGAGATGTACCAGCAAGCCGTAAAAGCAGCCAAAGGCAAAAAAGTAATTATCACCGAAACAGGTTGGCCAAGTGAGGGTGGTGCTTTTGAAGGTTCGGAAGCCAATAGAGAAAATTACCTAAAGTACTTTACGAATGCACAGCAATGGTCCCTAAATGAGGACATAGAAATGTTCTATTTCTCTTCATTTGACGAGTCTTGGAAAACTGGAGACGAAGGAGACGTTGGAGCTTATTGGGGTCTTTGGGATAAGGACGAGGTGCTGAAGTTTTAATTAGCCCAGTTCAACGCCTCAAAAGCTTCCCCGGAAGCACCACTATGGTCCATAAAAACAGGAACTAGTGCTCCAGGTAAGACAGCTTCTAATGGATTGGGAGCTTCTTGGCTGCCCATATCGGTGCGAAGCCATCCTGGATCAAGAGCGTTAATATTTACGTTCGTGTCAATATACTTAGATGCTAGATCTTCAGTCAGTTTGATAACTGCCCATTTAGATGCACTATAAGGAGCTAACTCAGGTGTCTTGTTTATATCTGAAATTAGATTGACTACCCTACCAAATCCGCGTTCTTCCATAGGAGGTACAAAAGCACCACAGAGCGTATACATGGAGAATACATTAGTTTTCATACTTGTCATCCAAGCATCCCAAGAGTGATTCCATATATCAGCTTCATAGGGGCTCATGACCCCAGCATTGTTGTACAAAATATCTATATCTATATCTAGACTAAGTACTTGGGTGATTACTTCATTCACACTCTTCTCCTCTGACAATTCGCCAGACACGACATACACGTCTACTTTGTATCGTTTGAGCAACTCTTGGGTTGTACGACAAGACTCTCTAGTACGAGCATGTAGGACCACATTACACCCTTTTTGAGCAAGACCAATTGCTATCTGCTGACCGACTCCTCTGCTAGAACCCGTAACCAAGGCATTTTTTCCATGAATGTCTATCATCAACTATTGGTTAAAAAACAACTATGAGATTGAAATCAATTGGTTTTAAGAGTAATATCGAATGCAAAACCTTCTTTTCGCAACTCCTGATATTTATTCTCATCAAACTGAAATAATTTAGCCGGTCTGTGAGAAACATTTTCCTGAACCTCTTGCAAAGGTCTTAACAGATCCATGCTTAGAATTTTCTTTCTGAAATTAGGTTTATCAAATTTAGCACTGAGCAAAGCTTCATATAATTCCTGAAGCTCTGAAAGCGTAAATTTCGAAGGTAGTAATTCAAATCCTACTGGTCTGTACTTCACTCTTCGTTGCAACGTTCTAATTCCTTTGTCAAGTATCTGCTCGTGATCAAAAGCTAGCTTAGGCAAAGAGTTTATGTCAAACCATTGAATTGATTTCGTCCAAGCTGAAGCAACTGGATTATACTCCTCGCTGTTCACCAAAGAGTAATAGCCGACTGTTGCTACTCGTCCCGCAGGATGTCTTTTTACAGAACCGAAGCTATAAAATTGTTCCATAAATATATCTTCTAGTCCAGTGAGTTTTCTCAAAACTGAGCCTGCAGCTTCATCCATATCTTCATCTAAATTCACCAAATCGCCTGGGAGGGCCCAACTTCCTTTATACGGCTCTGCATCTCTCTCTACCAACAGAACGCTAACTTGACCTTTATGATAACCAAATACAACACAATCTACTGACAATCCAAATTTAAAAAAGTCTTGAAAAGGTACGTTATTCTCTGATATAAAATATTTGTTCTGTTTGTCCATGTATGCGTGTTACAATGTAGATTTCAAAAATAACGTAAAAAACGACTTATAGTATTTTTTACTTTTTTACTTATAGTTCTTTTTACTTTAAGTTTTTTTTCGTTCTTTTGACAGCATTAACAGAAAAACAACATGAAAAAAATCTTTACTTTAATTTTATCAGCAATTTCCTTAATAGGTTTTGCTCAAGCACCTACTACATCAGCTGCAGCTCCTACGGAAGCAGATGCAGATGTAATCTCTGTATTTAGTGACGGTTTCACAGACTTGGCCGGTACTAACTTTAACCCTGCGTGGGGACAAGCTACTGTTTATTCAGCATTTGACGTAAGCGGAGATAATATGCTTAAATATGCTACCTTAAACTACCAAGGCATAGAATTTGGGTCAGACATAAATGCTGCATCTAAAGGAACACTGCATATGGACATATGGTCCGAGCAAACTGCAGACGTTGCTATCTTTTGTATCAGCAGAGGAGCTGTTACAGAGAAAAGCGTAACTAGAACTTTAATTGCCGGTCAGTGGAACTCAGTAGATATTAGTTTATCTGATTATACTGCTCAAGGACTATCTGTTTCAGATCTTTTCCAATTCAAATTTGACGAAACAGCAAGAACTATATCTCCTAGTATATACGTAGATAATATATATTTTTACGGTACAGCAACAGCTACAGAGCCAGTACTAGCAGCACCTACTCCAAATCATCCTGCAGCTAACGTTACTTCTATATATAGTCAGTCTTACACAGATCCTGCTGCTGCAAACTACTTCCCAGGATGGGGACAGTCTACTCAAATTGCAGAATTTGTGCTAGGAACAGATACTATGATAGAGTACTCAAACCTTAATTACCAAGGAATCACTTTTGAAGAAACGATAGACCTTTCTGCTAGAGAGTTTATGCATATGGATGTATGGACTTCTAGTGTAGACAGTTTACTTGTATTTCCTATAAGTAAAGGTTCTGGAGAAAGAAGCGTAAAAGCCGGACTATCACAAAGTAGCTGGACTAGTATAGACATACCAGTATCTGCATTTACAGACCAAGGTCTAGATATGAGTGATATACACCAGCTAAAACTAGAAGATCCTGATGGAAAATCTGGAACTATATACTTAGATAACATATACTTCTACTCAGTACCAGTGCCTATGGCAGCAGCAGCTACTCCTACCCAAAAAGAAGAAGACGTAATCTCCGTATACAGTCAATCCTATGCAGACCTTGCAGCACCTAACCTCTACCCAGGATGGGGACAGTCTACTAAAATAGCAGATTTTGTTATCGGAACAGATACTATGATAGAGTACTCTAACCTAAACTACCAGGGTATAGAATTTGGTGAGACTATAGACGCAACTGGTATGGATACACTACACCTAGATGTATGGTCTACTGATGTTTCTAACTTAGAAGTATATCCTATTAGTGTAGCATCTGGTGAGAAGCAAGTAACTATAGCTCTAACTGC
Source organism: Bacteroidia bacterium (assembly GCA_028339355.1). GTDB lineage: Bacteria > Bacteroidota > Bacteroidia > NS11-12g > UBA9320 > UBA9320. The sequence continues at coordinate 7,968 of JAOLBX010000025.1, read as the reverse complement.
AAATAGCTGGAACAACATAGATATTCCATTAGCAGATTATACTGCTCAAAGTCTTGATATGAGTGATATAATTCAACTCAAACTTGTAGATCCAGATGGTAACAATGGTACTATCTACTTAGACAATGTATATTTCTACAAAGCAGCTACAGCTAGTGTATCAGCTATCTCTTTCAACAGCTTGAAAGTATATCCTAACCCAGCAAACGAGAAATTAACTATTGCGGCTAGTACAAATGGTGTAAACATTAATACTATCTCATTGATCAACATTCAAGGACAGACACTAAACACTCAGGAAGTGAATAGCACTGTTGCTAATTCTTCTATTAACGTCTCTAATTTGCCATCCGGAGTATACTTTGTGCAAGTATCTACTGAGCAAGGAACTCATACAGAACGAGTAATAATCAAATAATAACAATAAACTTATAAGTGTCCTGAGAAATTCTCAGGACACTTTTTATTTTTCAAAGTTGAAATAGTTAATTTATAACTTAAATTCTTTTACTGTTATTAATAGCAGGATTAGCTCTCAATTTTGAAACAGCAACAAAGACCTATAAGATTGTTGTAGACTAATTATAAAGTTTGTCAATTTTGTTGGAAGCTCTACCTAGGTAGGGCTTTTTTTATAAGTAGAGTAAGCTACTGTCTCCGTAACTCAAGAACCTAAAGTCGTGTGCAAGGGCATCTTTATACATTTCACGCCATGTCTCTCCTACTACACTGCTTACCAGCATTAATAATGTGCTTTCTGGTAGATGAAAATTTGTAATTAGACCAATGATACTTCTTGGTTTGTAATGTGGTAAGATCATTATTTCGGTAGATGCAAGGAGAATAGACAGCTGTAAATTTTCCATGTACTTTAGAATTTCAGTTAGCGAATCTTCATAGGTTAGCGTAGATTCTATTTCATAGGGCTCCATCTTCATAACTAACAATGATTCATTCCCCTTACTTAACTGCACTCCGAGCCAATACAAGCTCTCTAAAACCCTAAGTGATGTTGTACCTATAGTTATGCGTTTAGTGTTCTGTAACAAGGCTTCTATCGCATCCTTCGAAATCTCAAAATGCTCTCGGTGCATTTCATGATCCTCTACATTATCTGCTTTCACTGGCAAAAATGTACCTGCTCCCACATGAAGGGTCACCTCAGTTATTCTTATTCCACTCTCAATGAGACTTCTGAAAACGCTATCAGTAAAATGTAAACCTGCGGTAGGTGCTGCCACAGAACCCGCATTCTTTGCAAAGACGGTTTGATAGGTTTGATAATCGCTCTCAGCAGTTTTTCTGTTGAGGTATGGAGGCAAAGGAAGTTCTCCTATGGTATCTAACAGCGAACTAAACGAACTACCATCATCCCAATTCAACTCTACAATACGATCTATTCGGTTTATTAATCTAGCACTGATAACAGACGGATTCTCAGCTAAGAAAATGCTCTCATCGTCCTTCCACTTTTTGGAATTTCCGATAATGCATTTCCATCTACAACTAGCTGTTGCATTAAAAGATCCCTCATAGCTTGCGGGTGATACCGGCTCCAGTAATAGGACCTCTATGGTCGCACCACTCTCCCTTTTGAAGTACAAACGTGCTGGTATTACCTTGGCATTGTTCAGCACTAGCATGGTGTCTGGAGCTATGTGCTTCCCTATGTTCTCAAATACATCGTATTGGCTATCTCCATTATGATGAATGAGTAGTTTAGATTCATCTCTATTCTCTAAAGGGAACTTAGCAATATTTGCCTCTGGCAACTCAAAATTAAAATCAGATTTTTTAATCATTAAAATACTGTTTGATACCTTTTACCTGGCAATGAGGTTATACAATTTTTCATTTCCGACTCAAGGAGTGTCATCGCCAATTTACTAGATGAAAAACCGGAATTAGCCATAAGTTGGTCCACACCTAACTCTTTACTCTCACGCAACATATCTACAAGCAATTGTTCATCATCCGAAAGTTCTACAAAAAGTTGTCTTTGATTATTCTTTTCTATTTTCACATCCCAATTGAGTAATTTCACAAGATCTGTTACTCCCTCTATCACATTGGCTTTGTGATTCTTAATCAAATAGTTACAACCTGCAGAGTATTTTTCGCCGATATTCCCAGGCACTGCAAGCACATCACGATTGTATTGATTTGCCAGCTCTGCTGTAATAAGCGACCCTCCTTTGGCCGCAGATTCTACAACTATTACCGCATCTACCAAACCTGCTACTATCCTATTCCTCATCGGAAAATTTTCACGCTCGGGCTTGGTTCCAGATGTAAATTCGGTAAGTATCGCACCGTTTTTACTTATCATTTCTGACGCTATATTGCTATGTATAGCTGGATATATTCTATCCATACCATGTGCTACCTCTCCAAATGTATCTACTCCGTATTTCAAACATTGCTTATGGGCCCATACATCCACTCCGTATGCCAACCCGCTGACTACAGTCACGTTGTACGGTATTAAATCTTCTATTAGCTTGTTCACAAACTGCTTGCCATACTCCGTCATTTTTCGAGTACCCACTATAGCAATACATTTTTCGGGAGACAGATTTTCGGTTCCTCTAGTGTATAGAATAATCGGACAATCTGGTATATTTCGCAGTCTTACAGGGTAGTCTTTGTCCAAGAAAAAAACTGGCTTGATATTGTTCTTCTTGACAAATGCTACTTCTGCTTCTGCTGCACTAAAATCATTGAATGACTTTATATTATTCGCAATAATTTTACCTATGCCTGGGGCTTTTTGTAAGAAAGAACTATTCTTTTCGAATATTTGACTCACTCCACCACAATAACCTATTAGATTTTTGGCAAGCACGCTACCTATACCGGGTATCTGTGTAAGAGCTATTTTATAGACTAAATCTTTATCCACGCCTTTCGTGGCGAAAATATACTACACAGCCGAAAATCAAAGGATTATTTATCTTGGATAATATCACTGTTGCGTGTAGATATTCCAATGAGCTCATCGAAGCCATAGAAAACGTTTTTATGATATACGAGTATGGTGTAATCATTCTCGGTGTCTTGATGGTTTCCCTCCGTCATCGTATAGTCTATGTTCCCTTCTTTATCTTTCAACACATAATGATAGCTATAGTAACTCTGCTTGAGTAGTGCTGAGCAGCCATACATATCGTAGTCTGGCCAGTATTTCATTTTGAATTCATCTTTAAGCTGCCAGTCCGTTAGCTCACCGTACACATACACATCACCGAGGTCTTCTATCGATTTACTCTTCAGATAAAAATGTATTAAAGCATAATCTCCATCTTCGACCACATTTATTCCATCCCTATTCGCTATTTCTCGTTTGCCATTATAATCTAGCCACTTCACGTAGTTCAGATGGTATCTAGTTTCGTCTGGTTTTAGTACCGCATTCTGAACAGAATCAGTATACTTTTTAATTACATTATTACTAAATGTCCGCAAAGAGCGAATATCAAATGAGCGAAACTCATTAGTACCCTGGAATAAGTTTTTATCTTCATAATTAAACGTGAGTTTATTCCCATTCACAAATAATGGCTTCAGACTATAGATGGCATTGTTCCAACTATTGTTTTGCAATATCGTTACGTTAACATCTAGAAAAGGATTGGGAATTTCAAAACCTTCATAATCTACTTCAAAATCTACTTCTTGATGTGTGTACCGATACTCCGGAGTTGTTGCACTTCTCACACTTGCGGTAAGCTTGGTCTGAGCATCTAACACCATAAACCTGCGTGTGAGCACTACATCCTCCTCATCAAAATTTCGGAATACCTTTAGAATATAATTCCCTGATTTAGAAGGTATCATATCAGATTTTGGAAATGACAAACTATAGTGAGTGTACTTTTGATAGGTATTTGTACTAAATTTAAAATCTGTGATTTCTCCCATCAGATTTCCTGTAATGTAGTCCATAGCTTGTAAATCAGTAACTCGCCACTCTCTATCACAATGCACATAGGAGTAATTAAAAAACTCATTATTGGGACTCAAAATATCAAAGGATAATTTAAGACGTTCTCCTGAATTGAGCCTAATAACGGGAAGTGGGTCATATATACTGATGTCCTTTTGAAGAAGAACTGTCTTGATATCTGAAGAGTAGTTGGTGTTATCATACACATCTGATTGAGCAAATGCAGTGATAGAGACTAACGCAGCAAGAAGTAGGAGAACCTTTTGAATCATTGGTGTAAGTATATCAAATATGAGGCCAATTTATGGTTTGATAGTTATAAAACTCTATTTCAGAGAAACAAAGTATCTTTTTACACCTATATTTTAGTAATGATGACTATTTCTTCTTAGCCATCTCCCATATTTCATCCATTTCTGCAAGCGTCATATCTTCCATCCGCTTACCATGTTTTCTCGCATAGTCTTCTATGCATTCAAACCTGTACTTGAACTTTCTATTTGTTTTTTCTAAAGCGTCATCAGGGTTTATTTTAAGCCACCTTGCATAATTCACCAAACTAAAGAGTAAATCCCCAAATTCCTCCTCCTTCTCTACTCCTTCTGCTTCCTTAAATTCTTGCAGCTCTTCATCAACTTTACCCCACACATCATCTTTGGTAAGCCAATCAAAGCCTACTTGTGCTGCCTTATCTTGCATACGAAGTGCTTTTACCAAACTGGGCATAGAATTGGGCACACCACCGAGTACAGACCTATTGCCCTCTTTTAATTTGAGCTGTTCCCAGTTTTGCTTTACTTCTTCCTCATCTTTAACCTTCACATCACTATAGATATGCGGGTGTCTGTGAATTAGTTTTTCGCATACAGAATTGAGTACATCTGAAACATCAAATTTGCCCTTTTCATCTCCTATCTTGGAGTAAAACACAAGATGCAAGAATAAATCTCCAAGCTCTTTTTTTATCTCCTCATAATCTCCTTTCAGTATAGCATCACTCAGCTCATAAGTTTCTTCTATGGTGAGACTGCGGAGGGTTTCGTTGGTTTGTTTCTTATCCCAAGGACACTGTTCTCTCAGCTCATCCATAATGATAAGCAATCGCTCAAAGGCTTGAAGTCTTTTGTCCATTTATAGTATTTTGTTCGATTTCATCAAACCTACAAATGCATCCTTATAGTTTTTACCAATCGGAATTTTCACATCATTCACTTCACATATAGACGTAGAAAAAGACTGAACATGCTTTCTGTTCACTATAAAAGATCTATGAACTCTACTGAACAATTCTGAAGGCAACTTTTTCTCCATATTCTTCATCGTTTGAAGCGTTACTATTTTTTTGTCTTCCAAAAATATTTTTACATAATCAGCAAACGCTTCTACATAGTAGATATCACTATAGGCAAGCTTTACTAGTTTTTGATTTGCTTTTACAAAAATGTGCTCGTTTTCCAAATCTGAATCGGCTACATCCGAATTTTGCTTGACACTAAAGTATTCCTTTGCCTTATCTACTCCTTTTTCGAAGCGGTCATAGGCTATAGGTTTCAGTAAATAGTCAATAGCATCTAGTTCAAATCCATCTAAGGCATAATCAGGATACGCAGTGGTGAACATAAAGAGAGGTTTATTCTCTAATGACTTCACAAAACTTAGCCCACTTATTTCTGGCATTTGAATATCTAAAAACATCAAATCTACTTTGTGTGTTTTTAATACTTCACTAGCTTCTGCTGCATTATTGCATCGTGCTACAAGATTAAGATCAGGATGCTTATTTACGTAAGCTTCTATGATGTCTAATGCCAATGGTTCGTCGTCTACTGCTATACAATTCATACTATATTTTTTTGTTAATCGTTAAGTTTTAAATCTAATTCTACTTTAAATTCACTCTGGTTTCCTCCTACATTCAGCAGATGCTTTTTTAGGATACAAAAGATTGAGTCGTTTTTTTACATTGAGAAGTCCAATACCTCCTTGGTACCCGTTTCTCTGTGTTATTTCACTACCGTTTTTAGGTTTGCTATTGCATATCTCAAAATGAAGATCATCTCCTTCCGAACGTACTTTTACATTGACATATCCCTTTGCCATATCTTTACTAAGACCATGCTTAAAACTATTCTCTACAAATGGAATAAGCAACATTGGGGCTATCTCTTTGCTATCTGTATCTCCCTGAATGTCAATATTGAGGTCCATACGTGTGCCATGCCTTACCTTTTCTAATTCTAAGTAACTCTGTACATATTTAAGTTCTTGAGTTAGGCTTACTTTTTTCTCACTTCCATCGTACAAAATATACCTCAGAATATCGCTTAGTTTCAAGATAAGCTCTGGTGCTAAATCAGACTTTTGCAATGCAAGGGAATACACGCTATTGAGACTATTAAACAAGAAATGCGGGTTAATCTGAGACTTCAAATATTTGAGCTCGGTCTCTGCATTCAGTTTTTCTAAGGCTGTAGCTAGTCGCTCCTTCTCGTACCAGTGTTTTACAAGCTTGAGACTCATGGTGATGGCCGTAGTGTAGGTAATAGCCATAGCTGTACTAAGCAAAAATCTAGGAGACAGCAATCCCACCTTATCTTCTGGATCTATGGTGTTGAGTATGGTAAATGCTCCAGACTCCAATAGAGTCCCGAGAGTAATGGATAAAATGATAGCAATGATGTATTTTCCATAGTTCTTCTTCTGAAGAAAGACAGGAAACAAAAAATAAATATTGAAATAACTAACCAAAGCGTGAATAGCTACTATGACAAACGAATTGATATAAAAATCGGATTGTGTGATGCCTGGGCTCAGTACAAAAACCCAAAAGAGAAAGTACGCCATCCACAGAAACATGTGGTGTAGGTTGTACTTTGTAAACTGTTTGTACAAAGTCGAATTAACAAATACGTTTTTGTTCAATCCCATTGACTATGCCAAAGTTAAATGAAGAAACGAGGAAGAAGTGACAGGATGGCTAAAGACGTAATAAATATCTACAAACAATTATTTGCGAAAATATTTCAGCAGTGTATAGCTCCAGTCTAAAACACTCACCCCTTTCTTGAAATAATTGTTGTTATCGTAATTGGTAGTGATAGCATCAGTCGTAGGATGTTTATGCTTAATGCCCGAAGATACCAATGAAAAAACGACAATATTTAGCACCAAAAGGCTTACAATTACTAGTGTCGATATTTTTATAGATTTAATATGTCGTATCATTGAATAACGCTGTGATGATTTTACTACAACCCTACGAATATAGTGCCAAAAATTTTTTTTGTGAATTTGGACCTGCAAAAATGACATTACGTAGAAAAAGTACGCACCGGAGTAAGCAAATTCTATATACTTATAAATACAATCGCTTAGACTATATAGAACAGTTGCATACCTTTGTACTAAGGTAAAATATAAAATATGAATTTTCTTGCAATATTAGGATTGATAGTAACAATTATGTTTTTAGCATTAGCGGGTATGGGAGTGCGACTATTATTGGTAAAAGATGGCGAAGTACGTGGAGGATGTGCTGGCAAGAACCCAATGATGCAAGAAGAAGGAACAGCCTGTACAATGTGCGGTGCAATGCCAACGGAAGAGTGTAAGAGCGAAGTAGCTTAGCTCCTAGAAATCCTCAGGCGTCAAACAAAGTTTACCTAAAGTCTAAAAGAATACCTCAACCCAATATAAGGCATGGAAACATCCCTTAATGGAACTTCACACGCATAGCTCAAGTTTGTATGACGCACTTCTTGCACTTGAATAAATCCTTGAGCAAAGCTCACACGCACAAATGGCGTAAGAGTAAAACGCTTCTTAAGATACTTTTTCTTCAAATTATAATGTAGTCCTATGGCTTCCTCTAGCACAAATGAGCCGTAACAATACAATAATCAACCCCCCGCTTCATGATATCTATTCTCTAGTTCCTTCCCAAACCTACCGTAAACATTAGCATCTATGCCCAAGCCATTTTTCAAAGTATAACTGTACTGGTATCCTAAACCAAAGTTTCT
>JAOLBX010000024.1 GCA_028339355.1 Bacteroidia bacterium | reverse complement strand
AGATAATTGCACGATAGCAACAAGAACCTTGAGTAAATCAAGTTTTGATTGCTCAGAGGTAGGAGCTAACACAGTTTACTTAATCGTAACAGATGTAAACGGTAATATAGATTCAGCCAGTGCTATAATTACGGTTCAGGATATAATAAAACCAATAGTAGTAAGCACTCCAAGTGATATTGCACTTGGATACTGTGATGCCGCTTATACTTATCCATTGCCTACGGCAACTGATAACTGTGGGGTTACAGTAACGCAAATTACTGGACTACCATCTGGATCAACATTCCCCGTTGGACTTACAGTAAATACCTTTGAGATAAAAGATCCGTCAGGTAATACCGTCACTACAAGCTTTACTGTGGATATTAGAGGTAGGTATTTGCCATTTACCTTGACAGATTTATCCTTATGTGAGAATGAAAGCCAATTAGATTTAAATCAAGGATTCGACAAGATTACATTCTCTGGAAATGGTATGCAGTCTGATGGAATCACCTTCAATCCAATTATATCAGGTCCTGGAGTTTTTACTATTCGAGCATCTTTTATTGATAGTATGGGCTGTACAACTTTTGAACAATTTAATGTCGAAGTAAGACCATCTCCTGTGACTCCATTTATTAGAAGGGTCGCCTCTGACCAAATTGTTACTGCTAGAGAGTATGACAAGTATCAATGGTATAGGAATGGTATTGCTCTAGAGGATAAAACTGAGCACCTTCTGAGAGTATATGAATTAGGTATCTATTCAGTGTTAGTTGGTAATACAGAAAAATGTTTTGCAAATAGTGAAGGGTACGGGTTTGGTATACCAGTAAACCAAGAGCAGGTAACCAACCAAGGAACTGTGAAAGTTTATCCTAATCCTACCGAGGGATTGATCTTTATAGAAATGAGTGATGGTGATCTAATTCACAACCTAAGCATAACTAACGGGTTGGGAGCAGAAGTACTTACTCAAGTTGCCAATACTAGCGTAGCACGCATGGATATACGCAGCCTTCCTCCAGGGACTTACTTCCTGCAGATTACCAGCACATCTACTAATGCATCTATAAAGCTAGTTAAGATGTAATTTGGTTTGACTAGTTCGTAAGTCAAAGGTTAGATAACAGTCTTATAGACTCTATGTATGAGTTGGCTAAGCATTCTTCGATTTTAGTGAAAATATAATTATTTACAACATAAAGGAGGCTACCACCTTTTGTAAGTTCAATTATTTCTTTGTTGATTTTTGGTAACGTCATAAAACAACCTTTGGAATACAGTCCGTATGATGGATGAAAAACAATATTTCTCTTACAGGCTGTTAATACTTTCTAGACCTTGAACCTTCATTCCAATTGCATTTTCGCCTTTACCATAATTAATTGGGTAAGCCTGTAAGGTCTTAAAAACACCAGTGCAACTTTATTCGGATCCTACCTCATTTTCTTGCACGGCTGACGTGCGTATATACTAAAACTTCTTCAGTATTGATATTTATAACCCAAAGACGTTTCTTCAATATCGATTTATTGTAGTCTTTGAAAATTGCATATTGAGACTCAGTAACAAGAGTTCGATGCTTAATTAGCTCATTTTTGGCTTCTTGCACTAGTATGCCTGGTTTTGTTGGTAAAAATATATAGATGGCGATTATCCCTATTACACATAGAATGTTTCTAAAAATTAGTTTGTACGTATGTCTATTCAATACTCGTCAGCATCTTATTGTCTTCTATGTTTCGCTCTATTGCCAAGGCTAAGAGCTTGCTAATAAGTTCCGTATACGATACTCCACCTGCTTCCCACAGCTGCGGGTACATGCTTATATCTGTAAAGCCTGGTAACGAATTAACTTCATTTACGATGATGTCTCCGTTGTCTTTTAAAAAGACATCTACACGAGCCATTCCTTCACAATTTAGAGCTTTGTAGGTTTTTATTGCTATGTCTCTTATTCTGTCTTGAGTAGTACTATCCATTTCTGCAGGTATTACTGTCACAGAGCCGTTTGCATCGGTATATTTAGCCTCGTAGGAGTAGAAGGTATGATTTTCTCCTATGGTGACCACTTCGCCTACAGGAGAAGCGTGTACGTCATTGTTCCCTATGACAGCACATTCTATTTCTCGTCCTACTATGTTTTCTTCTATGAGTACTTTACGATCAAAGCTCAATGCTAATTCAATTGCATTACTAAACTCACTTTTAGTGGTAACCTTGCTAATACCTACAGAAGACCCCAAATTTGGCGGTTTGATATACAACGGTAGGCCAAGTATAGTTTGAGCTTTTTCATAGGAAATCTGATCCCTTTCAGACTTCCTAAAGGACAGAAACTTGCTATTGGCTATACCTGATTCAGTGAGTATTCTTTTTGCTACATCTTTATCTATGCATAATGCCGAACCTATTATACCTGGCCCAACAAAAGCTATGTTTAATGTTTTTAAAATACCTTGAAGAGATCCATCTTCACCTCCAGTCCCATGCACTATTGGAAAAACGACGTCTATTCTTCCAATGCTCTTGTTTGTAACCAAAATTGATATTTTGTCTGCGGAAGCTCCAGGTATCAAAACCAACTGATTTCCGTTTGGTTGTACCACAACCTCAGATTCAAGCTCCTGCTTAGTCTTTAAATACCATTTTCCATCTTTTGCTATAGCTATCAATAATGGGTTATATTGTTGATAATCAATCGCTTTAAAGATGTTTCTAGCAGATCGAATGGATATTTCGTGTTCTGTAGATTTTCCTCCGTAGATTATGGCTGCTGTTTTTAAAGGCATTCTTGATTTTATTATTTGTACAAAGAAAGTTTTTTAACTACCTAGTTTATTCACTCATTAAGAATGTGTGTATGTAGCTATGGACTTATTTTTTTTAAAAATGCATCAGCTTCATTGCCACAAAGCCATCTAGCGACATTATCCTTCCATATTTCGGAGTGTTGCTTCTTGGTTATGAGCTTTTCTTCTAGGACCAAGTCAAGCAGTTTCCCAGGGTAACTGCTCTGAGCATCACTCTCCATCTCACCAAGAGGATAGGGGTCGTCTAATCCCATGATTATCTGGTCTGTAGTTTGCTGTCTTTTGAGCATGACATTAAAAGATATGGTATCATGCACCAAGGTATCAAAATATATATTGGGGTGTCCTACTGCTTTCCGAGGTCTTGTTTTTCCTTCAAAAAGGTCTGGTCTACCATCAAAACCTTGAGTTCTACGGCCGATATTGATATGATTGAGTTGACCACCATGAGCAAAACACGTACGAATGTTTGGATACTTTTCGTAATATCCATTTAGGGTATAAAAATGGTAAGAATCAGCACATTGAGCCAGCATCCATATCAAATGAAAACGCCATGAGGTGTTTTCTAATTTGATGAACTTTTCTCCATCGTATGGATGTATCTCTATGGCTAGATTGTATTTATTTGCCAGTTCAAGTATTGGCTCGGTCTCTTCATTGAATATAACCCTCCAATTACCCGCAGTATCGAGGTAATGAGTTGGTAAGCAAAGCACTTTTAATCCCAGCTTTTCTACACATCTTTCTATTTCCCATAAAGCACCCTCTACAAAACCTGCATGAACGACAAATCCGGTTGTAAATCGCTTCTCATTTTCTGCTTGTACTTGTGCATTGAAGTCATTTTGGAAACGAAGAGCCTGCTTCATCTCGCTTTGAGTAAGCCCATTTCCGTATAGTTGAGAAAGATTAAGAACCACTGCATGATCAATTGTATTTTTGTCCATCCACTCCAATTTTTCATTCAAAAAGAAGCTGTCAGCCGTTATGGGGCGGGCCCAGTTCTTTTGCCGCATGAATTTACGGTCATCATCTATCCAAAAGATTTCCTTGTCCTTCATAAACTTAGGAATTTGGTGCGGGTAAGGCAGCAAATGTGAATGTCCGTTGATCTTCATACTATGGTTTTTCGCGAATATAGCACACCTTGATGTGAGTAAGGTCTATGATTTATAAAATGTGGTTATCTCGAATTGGGGGGACGGTATCAAAAGTTTCAAGAAGCGGCAGAACAATAGCCACAGAGTTTACGACAAAAGGATATTGGTTGTAGGGTAGAGCAGATATTCGTTAAGCAATATTCTGCCTGCGAACAGTTTCACGCTCTATGATATTGGCTACAGACTTAAACTCAGAACGAATAATTGGCCATTTCTGAGGATATTTTTGAAACAATTCATATACCTTTTTTGCTTGCTTGTTTAGGGCATCAGTAATGCTGGCATTGGATACAGAAGGCACACAGTTACTGCCTATATTTTTCCCGATGATGCTTAACCCTTTATTTTTAGCTGCCTCTGCGGCATTTTCATATCTATCCAGCAAATTGTAAGCCTTGGTTAGTCGTCCAAGATTTATGTCGTTTTGATTTTGCTGTATGACGTTAGCTTTCGTAGAACTCAAGCTAGATAAATGAGTAGGTGTGAGTATGATTTCACTGTTTCCTTGTATCAATGCCAGGTTTAGTTCGATTTGTATATGTTTTTCAAGATTTGGCTCCAACTCCTCAAATGGCTGGTTGTATACTTTGAGCTCATCTATAAATGCTTTACTCATTTTTATAACTATACCGTACTTTTCCTGCAACTTGTTTATTATCAGTTGAATAAATTGAGATACTGCTACTTCAAAATTTTGACTTTGCTTAGTCAATTGTGCTTTTGTCTCTCGTATCTCATTGCGAGTAAGCGTATTTCCTTTGGCTATATTTTTTAGAATGTCCTTATCTGTATTTCTAGTTTGTAATAATGAAGTTACGAAACCACGGATACTTGTTTCAAATTGCTTTTTCTGGTCTGAGAGAAGATATGCGTTTTTTTGCATTCCACTAGGCTTCAGCTGTACCAAAATATGGAGAGTACAGTCACACGCATCTATATTTCTAAGAAATAAAAAATCCTTCTCCAATTCCATTTCTAAACTGATTTGACCAATAATGGAATTGTTTTGAAAAGGTGTCTCTGATAGATGATACCAGCCACTGTTTCCCGAGCTTAAAAAATGGGAGATACCAGTAGGCGGTTTGTCATTGTATTCCCCTTGTCTTGTTTGTATTTGGATACCGTCATTAGGGTATTGAGCTATGACATAAATTTCGTGCACATTGGGCAATGCCGTACAAATGAAATCTGTCACTAGCTGCTGTACCGGTATGTTACTGCTCAAAAGCACTGTATAGCAAAAATACTATTATTAAGCAATTTATTAAGTAAAGTTAAGCTAATTAATAAGTTTAATTTAAGCTTAATCAAGCAATATTAAGTTCATTATATATTACTTAATAGTCTTATTTATAATGATTTATGATAATAATATTGCCACAGATTAAGACGTTTAATAAAGTAGTAGTTTAACACAAAAATTAAGTAAAATGACAGTAGTAAGCAATGTAGAACAGTATTTATGGTATGAGGTAGTATCCACTTTTGAGATGATAATGGACTTTGTGCGAGGTAAAAAGAATGGTAAAATGACTTTTAGTTGTCAGTTTGAAAAGCTAAAAAAAGCAATCCATTTCTTTATGCTCGACTTAGATGTCGAGGACTTCAAAGATCTAAAACTACTTAAAGATTTGAAGCTTCCAAGTGAGCAAAAATCTGAAGACAAAGAGTCTCAAACAGGAGATAGTCCCAAGGCAAAAACTGGGGTGGCAGAAGCAGGTAAACAGCTCCAATTATTTTTTGTAAAAACAAGTAAAAATGTCCTTTTAGGCATAGTGCTAGCAGTAGAGTATCTTGTAGAGTCTCTAAGCGACAAGCTACTCAGAGATGAGGTAGATTATGAGAACAAGAGAAAAGAGTAGGCTAACTGATGTATTTTTTATACAACGAGCGAGCTATACCGTCTGATAAACCGACCTTTGGTATGTATATCGTTTCAGAGCCCAATTGTTTGGCAGCAGAAAGAAATATCTGTGAGGCTGGAATGATAACATCAGCTCTATCTGGGTTTAAAACATACTTAGAGATACGCTCGTCGTAGTCTACTGCCTCCAGTTCTATTTTAAATGCTGCAAGGTCATTCACATCTATGAAGTAATCATTTTGTTGTTTTCTTAGTATCTTGAGTATTTTATTGATATTCCCTCCAGTACCTAAAATGGGTGTGCCACTATTTAGTAAGCTGTTTTTGTCAAACCAAGCTTTCAGGTTTTCCCAAAGCAGTTGATCTACAGTGTTATGCAATAGTCTAATTGTCCCTATTTTTAGTGAAATTGAATCTACTTTTTCCCCATTTTTGAGATAAGTTAACTCAGTACTGCCTCCGCCTACATCGATAAATACCGCTCCGTCCATATGAGGCAGATAGTCGGGTAAATCTTTAAAAGAAATAGTATCTGCTTCCTTGTCTCCTCCGATTATCTCGAGGTCTATGTCAGCATATCCTTTGATTTCTGAAATAATGAATGGGCTATTGCTCGCCTCACGCATAGCACTAGTTGCATATGCTCGGTAGTCCAATACTTGGTGTACGTTCATTAAATGCTTGAATGAACGCATGGTTTTTATTAGTTGATCACTTTTTTCTTCTCCAATCTTACCATGAATAAAAGCATCTTCTCCCATACGGATAGGTACACGAACTAGCGACAGCTTTCTAAAAATAGGTCCATCTGGTGTTTCAAACACGTTGGTAAACAGTAATCTAACGGCATTTGAGCCTACGTCTATGGATGCGAACTTATATAGTTTCAAAACAGTGGCACGAATATAAATCTAATGTTTGTTGAGGAATTAACGACCTACCAACATTCTTATGGATGTAGACTTATAAATCTAAGAAACATATCTGAAATTTTTGTCGGTTAGAATTGTGAAGGATAGTATATTTGCATTCCTAAAAAGGAAATGGCCTCGTAGCTCAGCTGAATAGAGCACTTGATTACGGCTCAAGAGGTCTCAGGTTTGAATCCTGACGAGGTCACAAAAAAAATCCTATCCGCGTTGCGGATGGGATTTTTTGTTTTTAGACCATGACAAGTTTCATTTATTCTGAAGAAAAAAATGTATGACTTTTTCATATTTGGTGAAGAATTTTGTAACGAATAGTTAGTTTAGTCGTCAAATAATTGAAGGTGCTATGTTTTTAGCTTCTTCATAATTAACAATTAAAAATAAATAACTAAAAAATGGGATTAATTTCATTCATTGAAGGAGCCGGAAAGAAACTTTTTGGCAAAGACGAAAAAGTGCAACAAGCTCAAACACCGAAAACAAAAACTGAGCTACTCAAAGCGGAAATGAAAATACATCTAGTGAAAAATTTCGGGGCTCTCCTTCTTATGACCATTATGTCTATAAATGTTATCGCACAAAATACTCGGACAGGTTATGTGATAGAGCCAGACTATAAATTAACTGCAGTAGCCGAAATGGGCTTTATTGGTGTCTTGGGACACAAGGTGAAGTTTGGCAATAACGGCACGTACTTCGACTATAAGAAAGACGGCGGACAAGATGTGCTTTTCCCCATCATACGTCCATCGCTGGAGCTAGAGTACAAAAAACGCAATACGTTTATTTTTCTCTATCAGCCGCTCACTATCGCGTCCCAGGTGTACCTAGACAAAGACTTGATAGTAGACAATCTGGTATATCCTGCCACCAGCAGTGTGAAGCTGCTGTATAATTTTCCGTTTTACCGTTTTAGCTACCTGCGAGATGTCTTGCCCAATGCCAAGAAACTGGACTTTGCCATAGGAGGAACCATACAAATCAGAAATGCAACCATATCATTTGAGTCGCTAGATGGCAGCGGATACAGAACCAACAGAGATGTAGGCATAGTGCCTGCCTTAAAAATACGAAGTAAATATACGGTAAATCCGTGGTCGTACTTAGAGCTGGAAGCCGACGGAATATATGCTCCCGTGAGTTACCTCAATGGGAGTAGTACGGAGATAGTAGGAGCCATACTAGATGCAAGTGTAAGAGGTGGTATCAAACTTACAGATAATGTACATTCTTTTCTAAACCTACGATATTTGGGCGGTGGTGCAGTAGGTACATCCAAAAATCCACAAGGACCGAGTGACGGTTATGTGAAAAACTGGTTGCACTTTGGCACGGTGAGTGCGGGTTTCAAATACGGGTTTTAGAATGAGTAGGAGTCACACTCGATGTGACCATTTTCATATTTAGCGTAAAGAGAATGGAGAAAAGCATTAAATTTACGTAAGTATAGACCTTTCTCTTCTTTTTTATTCAAGGCAAAAACGTAGTGCAATGAAAAGCCTAAGTTGAATTTCCATTAGTTTGTTAATTTGCGAGACCAAGGGCAAAATACAAGTACAAAGTAGTAATTTGTAACTATCTCATGCTAAGCAAATCTAAAATAACACGTGGCCTACAGTGCCACAAAAGCCTATGGCTCTATAAGCACCAACCCGAGCTCAGAACAATATCCGAAGGGCAGCAAGCTATTTTTGACAGAGGAACAAACGTAGGGCTGCTCGCACAGCAGAAGTTTCCTGGAGGTATAGATGCCAGTGAAGGGCACGACTGGCCCAATTTTGAGTGTGCAGATACTACCAAATATTTGATAGGTGTAGGACAAAAGATAATCTATGAGGCTACGTTCGTTTATAATAAAGTACTGGTAGCTGTAGATATCTTAGTGATGAATGAACACGGTACTTGGGATGCGTATGAGGTAAAAAGTACCAACGGGGTAAAAGATCCTCATATGGTGGACTGTGCCATACAGTATTATATAATGGAAGGATGCGGTGTAACACTTCGTACCATGAGTGTAATGCACTTTAACCGAGAGTATGTAAGACACGGGGAGCTAGATATAGAACGACTTTTTGTTGCTACAGATATTACACGGCAAGTACGAGCTATGCAGGTAGACAAACCATCCATCATAGCAGAACTAGAAGCGGTGCAGCAGCGGGCTACATGCCCAGATATAGAGATAGGCATCCACTGCAATAGTCCTTATGATTGCGATTTTAGAAGTCATTGCTGGAAACGCGTTCCAGACTATTCCGTTTTTGACCTTACCCGAGGTACAGACCGAGGATGGGAGCTATACCAGAAGGGTATCATGAAGATCTCGGATATACCCATGGAGTACCCTTTGAGTGATAGTCAACGCATACAACACAAGGCAGAGGTTACTGGAGAACCCTATATTTACAAGGAAGGCATAGACCGTTTTTTAGGTGACTTGGAGTATCCCATATATCACTTTGATTTTGAGACTATGATGAGTGCAGTGCCTCTGTTTGATAATAGCAGGACCTATCAGCAGATACCTTTTCAGTATAGTGTACACATACAGAGTGCGGTAGGAGAGGAGACGGGGCATCTAGAGTATTTGACACCTACGGAATCAGGAATCTCAGGCTCAGATCCCAGAGGAGAGCTTATCAATAAGATGCTCGAAGACTTGGGTACATCGGGCACTATTTTAGCATATCATAGCTCGTTTGAGGAAGGTCGTATAAAGGAACTCGTAAGAGACTTTCCACAATATGCAGTCCCGCTTTTGGCACTCAATGAACGTATACTAGACCTAGAGCTACCATTCAGAAAAAAGTATTACTACACGAGAGCAATGCAAGGTAGATCAAGTATCAAAAAAGTATTGCCTGCTCTGGTGCCTGAGCTTAGCTATTCGGATCTGACAATCCAAGAAGGAGTTACAGCCAGTACGATTTTTGCTTCTATGCATAAGGGTGAATATGAAGGGAATTACGCTGCGACACATCAGCACCTACTCGAATATTGTCGTCTAGATACTTGGGCGATGCTAAAGCTTCTGGAAGTACTATACAAAGTGTGATTTAGAAAAAAGCCTTATGTTCGAAACATATGACGAATAAAAAAGATTCTCGCAGACAGTTTTTGAAAAACATCTCACTAGCAGCCACCGCTTTTACTGTGACTCCACTGGCTTCTGTAGGTGCAAGCTCACATAGACAGAAAACAAATTCCTGCGAGAAAACGACTCTCGACTACTACGGAGAGGGTCCTTTTTATACTGATAATCCACCACAGATTACCGATGGTAAACTGGCCGCAGCAGAGGAGAATGGGACAAGGATTCGTATCACGGGGAGAGTGCAAAATGAAGATTGTACGGAGTTTATACCCAATACTGTGGTAGACATATGGCATGCAGACGCTGCTGGAGCCTATGACAATGTAGGATATAAATTAAGAGGTCAGGTGTTCACTAACGATCAAGGTTTTTATATGTTCGAGACTATAAAACCCGGGAAATACCTAAATGGCAGTAAATACAGGCCATCGCACATACATTTTAAGATAACTCCTCTAGGGTTTCCCACTATCATCACGCAGCTATATTTTAATGGAGACACTAGTATAGCAGACGATGCAGCTGCCGGAATTACTACTGGACCTTATGATGCTACGCATAGAATAATAGAGCTTGTAGAAGACTCAGATGGTGTGCTAGAAGGTACTTGGGATATAGCCGTAAATGGGGAAGGGCTAATGGGGGTGCAAGATATACACCTCAGCAAAGGCATTATTTACTCAGCTAACCCGAATCCTTTTTCGACGGAACTCAAGATTAAATACGGAGTTTTTAGAAAAGCTGAGGTAGCTATTACTGTTTACAACCTCCAAGGCAAACTAGTAGCTAAACTACAAGAACAAGAAATGGATTCTGAGAAGTACGAAGCGACATGGCATCCAAATGCTGATTTACCTCATGGTTTTTACTTTATCACCTTACATATCAATGATTTGCAAGTGCATTACCTTAAAGTGCAGTACATAAAAAAATAGCCCAACTATCGCTGAGCTATTTCAAAGTTTTTTTGGTTTAGAGCTTATTCCTCTTCCAATTCTGGGGCAAACTCAGGGTTTTCCTTTGCCTCTATTTCTTTGATTTTACTTCTGCAAATATCCAATAAGCCATCTTCTTCGTTTTCATAATTGTCTATGATACTTTGAAGTGTGGCTTTAGCTTGAAAGAGATCGTCCTCTTTTACGTAGATATCGCTTAATAGGATAAAGCCTTTTACCACCCAAAATTCGTATGCCGAAAAGTCGTCATTTAGTTTATAAACATCACTACGTGAGCTGTCCAGGTCATTTTGATCGTACAAAATGTATCCTCTGTAATACAGTGCTTCTGCCGTGAGTTCATTTCTACTTTCGGCTATCACATAGTCAAAGTGAAATTTCGCTGTTCTGAGGTTATTATCCTTAAACTGTATACGTCCTAGAATAATGTTCGCTTCTACGAGGTCTTCTTTTGGTACGTCTTCTATTGGAAGAAGCTGTATCGCTTTTTTCTTGGCTTTGGCAAAGTCGCCAAGTTCATAGTGGCTTCTCATTTGCCCCATTATTGAGCTTATGAATGTGCTTTTAGAGGCTGCTATTGGCTCGAGTTGAGCATAATAGTTCACTGCTTTGGCATAGTCTTTTCTGTAGAAATAGGTTGACGAGAGCTTTATTAGTGACTTCTCAGTATATTCGTTTCTACTCTGTGATACCACGTACTCGTAGTGTTTTAGAGCGATCACTTCCTTATCTGTATAATAGTCACACTCTGCTTTGAAATAATTTGCCGGAATAATGAAATACCCATTGTCCCCAAATTTCTTTATGTAGCCTCCAAGCTCTTTTGAAGCACCTGTATAATCTTTTGAATTGTAGATACTCATGGCATGATTGTATATTACACTGTCTTGTGCAGATATGCTAACAGCAGCCCCAGGTATGTTGGCTACATAGTCGAAGTATCCTTGTGGATTTCCTTGGTTGGTATAGATGATTTCGATAAATGTAAGAGCCTCCTTTGAAGCCCCTGTTTTTGGGAACCGCTCTACAACGGTTTTAAAGTACCCAAGAGCCTCATTGTCGTTACTCTGATTGTAACTTATGAGTCCTAGTCTCAAATAGGCATCTGGAAGATATGGCGAGTAGTCGTGCTGAGATATAATTAGATTAAATATGCTCTTTGCCGTATTGTAATTTCCCAAAGCAGTGTATTCTCTACCGGTTTGGTAAAGTGCATCGTCCATGTATATACTCTTAGGAAAGTCATTTTGAATTTTCTTCAATACATTTATTTTTTCAGAATGCCTCTCTTGCAATCCGTAGAGCATTCCTTGCTGATACAAAGCGTAGTCCGCTGATTTGTAGTTGTTTTTGATTATAAAATCATACTCTTCTATAGCTGGGTTGTATTGTCCGTTTAAGAAATAGCAATCTGCAAGTCTTTGTGTATTATTCAGATAGAGTTTTCTATTTGCACTCGTATACTTTTCAAATTGTTTGAACTTGGCAAAGTAGTTTTGGGCTTTTGGATAGTCCTCCTTTTTAAAATAATTGAATCCCATACTGTAATAGCCATAGGTTTTGTTTTTGCTGCGGTCTGAGCCGCTATTGCTCATAAATCTGTTCATCAGATTGATGCTTTCGTCGTAGTCGTCTACTTTAAAAGCAATCTCTGATCTCCAAAAATAGGCAAGTGCCTCTAGTTTTGAGTCCTTAGGATATTTGTGCGATTTTTTGAAGAATATATCTGCGTCTTGTAGCTCATTGTTTAAGTATAACTCTTCACCTCTGTGAAATGTCAGTTCTTGATATGCTTTCTTTGTTTGATTGTTTAGTTCTATTTCCTCCAGTACCTCAATGGCAGCTTTGTAGTTCTTGGTACTTAGAAATATGTCAGCCATCATTGATTTGGCTTCGTTACGGTATGTAGATCGAGGATATACATCCAAGAATTCTTTTATAGCTGTAATTGCTGTTGAATTTTTTTCGAGCTCAGCAGCAAGTTTTGCGTAATTAAAAGCAGATATTTCGCTTATTTCTTTGTCGTAGTTTTTTCTTTTTGCTTCCGCAAAAGCATTAAGTGCACGTTCTTTATGGTCACTCTTCACATCAGATACCCCAAGGTGATAGTTTGCTGCTTGACCTATTTCGTTATCTTCATTGGCGATGAGAATAAAGTACTCAGTTGATTTTTTGAACTTTTCTGCTTCAAAATTGGCATTAGCAAACTGATATACTTCATCAGAACTCAATGATTTTACATCACCCTTGTATTTATCAAAATGAATAAGAGCTACGCTCTTGTTCCCTAATTGGTATTGTATCTTTCCAGTAAGTAATTCGATTTCATTTTGTCTTTTTGCAATATTTACCTTCTTTATGATTTCAAATGCTTTGTTGTATTCTTCTTGTTCGTAGAATATCTGTGCCAGATATAGCTGCATAGTCTTAGGACCTTTATTGCCTATTTTTTCGAAAGTAGCAATAGCACAGTTGTAGTCTTTGAGTGTATAGCATTGATAGCCGTAATAGTAATTGGCTTCTATGGCATACTTGCCACCACCGTTCATTACTTTTTTAAACTGATTTTTAGCTTTTTCGTATTCTCGGTTTTTAAAATAGCTGTATCCCTGCTTGAATGCTAATTCTTCTCGCTGCTCTTTAGAAACGTCAGTTTCATTAATTTTTTCTAGATATTTTAGAGCTCGAGTGTATTTCCCTTTATTGAAATAGTAGATTCCCAATTCATAAGTAATTTCAGTATTGAGTTTGTGCTCAGGCTCATCACGTATCAGCTTAGACAAATCTCTACTCGAATTTTGCTTGTCTAGTTTGAGTCTGGCTAAGCCTGTGTAGGCTCTCGCCTCGTAGTTAAAATTAGGTCCGGGTTTGGACTCTAAAAACTCCTCAAACTCATTGATAGCAGGAACATATAGCTCCTTAATATAGAGCATTTTAGCGTGCTCGTACATAGTAGCAGGGTTAGTGTATTCTTTTGTCTTCTGGGCAAAACTAGTAGTTGCCGATACCAAAAAAAGAAGAAGTAATGATAGTATAGAAAGAAGTCTATTCATTGTGTTATTAAAATACGCTTCAAAATAACTCTGAAAAGATGGGTATTAGTATTCAAATTGCCCACAATCTATTAAGGAATAGTTCGATTAGATAAAATAATAATTTATCTTTAAATCTGTTTTAAATGTATGATGTAATGATATATTTGCAGCCGTTTTAAAAATCCACTAGGATAGAAGGAATGAAAATGGTGGTTGTAGCTCAGTTGGTTAGAGCATCGGCTTGTGGTGCCGAGGGTCGCCGGTTCGAGCCCGGTCTTCCACCCACAATTAAAAGGTTCATCGGTCTGATGAACCTTTTTTATTGCCCTCGATTTTGTGTAGTTTTGAACCAATGAAAAATATATTCTTTTTAGCCATTCTTATAGCGTTTGAATCTTGCACTCAGAACACATCTAATTCTACTCAAGAGGCTACTTCTGAGTCTACTTCTGAAGAAGGTGTTTACTTCGTAAATATTGAAGAGGGAAGTACTTTGTCTAGTCCTTTTGCACTTGAAATGGGAGTAACGGGGATGCAAGTAGAACCAAAAGGTGCACCGAGAGCTGGTTACGGTCATCATCATCTTTTGATAGATGATACATTCGCTCCAGAGGGTACAGTAGTAGTAGCAGACGAAACGCACATACATTATGGTGGCGGTCAAACTAGTGATTCTGTATCTTTAGATCCGGGAGCGTATAAATTGACGTTACAGTTTGGCGATGGCATGCACGTTTCTTACGGAGAAAAATGGGCTAAAACCATTTCTGTGACAGTGGAATAGTGTCAAGATATGTATTCGTTAAATTATACGTTGTTATCAATTTTAACGTTTAATTGCTGAGACATTTAAGATGATGTTCTTTTTTTGATATATTCTACTTACCAATAATGCGATTTATTAAACATCTATTTTTAATAATATTCCTATTCACAATACGTATCTGTGAGGCACAATACCCGGATAGAAAACATTCGATAGGCGTATATCAGGTTCTTACAGATCATAACGTAAGGTTGTTAGACGATAAGGTTTTTTCATTTGATAGTGCTTTATCTACATCGACGAGGTTTGCGTATCAAAGAAAACTTTCTCGTACTGTGATGTTGAATACAGGAATAAGCAATGGTTTTATTCAAAATCAAAGCATCCAAGAAAGTTTTGTGAACAAGGCCTATGTGATAGGTGCAGATGCTTCTCTACTATTCAAGTTTAATAATGGAAGGCTTCTCAAGGAAAACCCTCGTATCGCTCCATTTCTTAGTTTTGGTTATCGAACAGACTATGTGAGTTTGCTGACGTCCAAGAACGAGAGTCCTTGGTTATTTCATAATCAATATGGAGCAGGATTTAATGTTAAGCTAACAAATCGTACGCATTTACAATTGCAGATGGCATTGGATCAAAAGCTTAAAGGGGATTTTAACACGCACATTCAGTATCGTTTTGGATTAACCCAAAGTCTAGGTAAATACGCAGCGGAAAAAGCTCCCGAAAAACCAAAAGGCAAAGAAGTTAGCGATATATTAGCTTCTAAGATTCACCTTGATAGTCTAAACGAAAAAATAGAGAATCAAACGAAGGAGATTGAAGATTTAGAATTGGTCAATGCAAGTCTAAGGGTAGGTATAGACGTAGAATCTCCTGCGAATACGGAAAAAGAAAGAATGTTGGAATTAAGGCTAGCTAAACAAGAATCTGAACATAAAGCAGAAGTGATTAGGCTAAAGAAAGAGATAAAAAGTGGATCTGGATATGTAAGAATAGATACCGTTTATGTAGTGAAAATAGTGTGTGTAGATGGTAAAAATGATAATTCTGAGGCAGATAGATTACTAAGAGAAAAGCAAGAACTGGATGCTAAGTTAGTTAGGCAGAAAGAGGAACTAGAGGAGAAAGAACGCTTAGCAAGAGCATTAGAGGAACTAGAACGTCTTCGTAAACTTAGGAGCGGAGGAGATGAAAAGCAAAAAGATGTCCCATTGCCAGCAGATAAAAGTTACTACGTTATTACCATATCAAGTCCTAATATATCCACAGCCTTAACATGGCAAAAGAAAATGAATCATTATTTTTCAGAAGCAAAACTACTTCCGCAACCAAACGGTTATTACCGTGTAGGTGTGTATGCAGCTAGGGACAAAGCTTTAGCCTCTGATAAGCTTGCAAGAGTGATATCACTGGGATACAGTACTGCTTGGATATCAGTAGAATAAATATGTAGTTAATTATTGAAATCTAGGATTGTAAAATACCTCTTAGCTTCATTCTTCATAGCTTCTAATGCTATGATGGTAAAAGCACAATCTGCTGAAGATTGGAGTCTATTTTTTTTTGGAAAGACTCACAGTTTTTATAATTCAGGAGAGTATAGAGTATCGAATTCTAGCAATGCTACTGGCCCTGGATTTGGTTTTTCAATTCATAAACAATTATCGAACAAAATAGGTGTGTTTGGTGGCTATAGTCTTGCTCTCGCAGATAGCTTGCAATATGCAGACAAGTACGCATCAAACTCGTATTTTCATCAGTGGAATGTAAATATGGCATTTCATTTTAGAGATGTTTGGAAGCTTAGACCTTATGTTTTTTCCGGATATACATACAATAATATTAAGCAGCTTAAGGCCTTTGATTTAGAAAACAAAGGCATGAGCGTTAGTCTTGGAATTGGAACGGAACTAGAACTTACAGAAGACTTAGGTTTTGGTTATCAGTTCACCTATGATTTTAGCTTAGCAGAAAACGTCCCTTTCAATTTTAAAAACAAGATTGGAATAGTAATTTATCCAAGTATTTTTGGCAAAAGCAAGAGAATCGACGATGCACGAATTATAGAGAAGGCACGTGCACAACTGCTAGAAGCAAAACTAACAGAACAACGTATTAAAAAAGACTCTTTTAATACGTTACTAAAACTAGCGACCCAGAAGATTGACACGCTCGAAAAGAAATTAGAACTAGCTCAAGATAACGATGATCTTATTGATAAAATCAACTTTTTAGAAGAAGATAATCAACGACTTTTATTAGAGTTGAGAGAGAAGCAAAATATTAATGATTCTCTTTTTTAGCTTAGATTTAATGGCTACACTATAGTGGATACATTAGGTGCATCTATTTTGATAGATGCAGACAGCATACCTCATGGTTACTATATTAGAGTCGAGGGATTTAACGATTTCGGAAAGCTGATTGATTGACTGAAACAGTCATTAGATATACGTTCGCCTTATTTCATTTTAAAAAAGAGTGATGCCCTATTAGTTGTACTTTTTGCAAGCATAGAAAAGACGCAAGCTGTTGAATACTTGAATAGTGTTCGAATAAATAAATACAATTTCGCTTTAATACGGTTGTAAGTTTTAAACCCACTGTAGGTTTGTTTTGTCGAGATAGGTAGTAATAAACCCTGAATATTTACTTTTTTTGTATTCCTTTTAAATTCATAGAATGAAAAAAATAACAATTATTTTAAATCTTTTAGTCCTAAGCTTCACAGCTGGTGCTCAGAGCAATTTTCAACTTGTAGAGAAAGTTGAACCACAAGATGGAAAAATTCTAATTCCATACGAGAAGTACACATTGCCAGCAAATGATCTTACTCTCATTGTACATGAAGATCACTCAGATCCTATAGTGCATGTACAAGTAGCTTACCATGTTGGTAGTGCAAGAGAGAGCGTTAGAAATAGCGGATTTGCACACTTTTTTGAGCATATGATGTTTGAAGGTTCTCAAAATGTAAAAGAAGGTGAACATTTCAAAATAATTGGTGAATCTGGAGGTACAAATAATGCTTATACATCATTTGATAAAACAGTGTACCACCAGACAGCACCAAAAAATATGACAGAAACTCTTCTTTGGCTTGAGGCTGACAGAATGGGTACGCATTTAGAGAGTTTTACTCAAAAACAGTTTGAAAATCAAAGAGAAACTGTAAAGAATGAAAAAAGACAACGATATGACAATCAGCCATATGGTATGGTAAGTGAAATTTTGTTCAAGTCTATGTTTGCAAATCACCCGTATGAATGGACTCCTATTGGTTATGTAGATGATTTGGATATTGCTTCGTATGAGGATTTGAAAAATTTCTTTCTTCGTTGGTATGGACCTAATAATGCGACACTAATCGTTTCTGGTGATGTTAATCCAGAAGAGGTAAAAGCTTGGGCAGAAAAATACTTCGGTAGCATTAAGAAATGCCCAGAGGTGAAAAAAATGTATCCAAAAAAGCCACAACTTTCAATGGATTATTACGTAAATACAGTAGATAATATTTTTGCTCCGCTTACAACGTTTACTTTTCCTACTGTACCAGAGTTTCATAGAGACGAAGCTGCACTGGATATACTAGGAGAAATTATCGGTGGAGGTAATAACTCTATCCTTTATAAGAACTTAGTAAAAACTGAAGAAGCTTTTCAAGCTAATGCAGGGCATTCTACCTTAGAATTAGCAGGAATGATGAGCATTCAGGCGGTAACATTGCCTGAATCAGCAGGTGGTATGTCTTTTAAAGTATTGGAAGATAAAATAAGAGCTTCGATAGCTGAGTTTGAAACAAGAGGTGTGACAGATGAAGATTTAGAAATCACAAAGGTTCAGGTTCTTAAAGGAACACTAGGACAGCTTAATAGTATAGATGGTAAATCAGGTGTACTTGGACATTATGCAATGATGAAGGGTAATGGATACAATTTACAGGATGATATAGACAGATACAGTGCTGTGACCAAAGAAGATGTCATGCGTGTGTACAACAAGTATATCAAGGGAAGAAAAGCCGTGATACTTCGAGTAGAGCGTGAGGCTAAGAGAGATGATGACGATGATACACCGAAAAGTGTCAACCCATATGCAAACGAACCTAAAAAAGTAGATAAACAATACAATGGTCTTACTTACGAAGCTCCAAAAGATGATTTTGATAGAAGTGTGAGACCAAATAGACCAGACGCAAGTGCACTTAAATTGCCAGATTTTTATTCAGAAGAATTTGATAATGGTTTAAAATTAATTGGCAACGAGTCTCAAGAGGCTCCACTAGTATATTTTTATATAGACATGAATGGTGGTCATCTTCTTGAGTCAGATAAAAAAATCAACACAGGTACTGCAATGGTTGCTGCTTCACTAATGGGAGAGGGGACAAAAAGACTTACTACGGAAGAGTTTTCTAGAGAATTAGAAAAAATTGGAGCTTCCATTAGTTTTAATTCTGGAACAATGGGCACTACCATATTTGTAAGTAGTTTGTCTTCTAATGTAGATGCTACGATTGCTTTACTGAAAGAAGCATTATTTGAACCACGATTTGATCTAGCAGATTTCAAGCGTATTAAAAAGCAAATCATAGAAGGGCTAAAATCTCAAAAAAGTAATCCTAGTGTGATGGCTTCCAAAGCCTGGGGAAATATCGTCTATGCTGGCACTCCATTGGCAGAGTATTATTATGGTGATTATAAGTCACTTAGTAAAATCGGATTGGAAGATGTAATCTCATTTTATGAAAACTTCTATTCTCCAAATGTAAGTACTCTTGTAGTATCTGGAGACATTACAAAAGAAGATGCTCTTAGTAAACTTGCATTTTTGAAAGAATGGAAGAATAAGAATGTGACGGTGCCAAGTATACCAGAGCTCAAAATGCCTGAAAAAACTACAGTTTATTTAGTAGATAAGCCATATGCAGCACAATCTACTATTATGGCAGGTCATCCTTCCACGAAGTTTGATTACAATGGAGATCATTTTAAATCTGATATAATGAATTACTCATTGGGTGGAGCATTCAATAGTCGAATCAATCTTAACCTACGTGAGGACAAGGGATGGACTTACGGTGCTCGATCTAGTTTTAGTGGTAACAAGCATTACGGTGTTTATAGATTCTCTGGAGAAATTAAAAAAGAAGCAACAGATAGTGCTATCAAAGAGGTTATGAAAGAGATTAGTGGTTTTGCAAATAATGGAATCACAGCTGAGGAGCTTGAGTTTACGAAAAACTCAATGACACTAAGTGAAGCTTTGGATTACGAAACACCATTTGACAAGTTGAATTTTTTAAGTACAATTATGGATTATGATCTTCCAAAAGATTACACTAGCCAGCAAGCTTCTTTGATAAAAGGAATGAGTATAGCAGATGTAAATGCTATAGCTAAATCTCAACTTAAACCAGATAATATGGTAATCATAGTAGTAGGACACGCTTACAAAGTAAGAGATGGACTAAATAAACTTGGCTACGGTAAAATAAAAGAGATAACGGTGGACTAGTTGCTACTGGATATTAATACTGAAAGCGGGCCGAAAATGGCTCGCTTTTTTTATTTTTTTATTCTACTGTAATTAGATATTTGCTCGGTGGCCAGAACTTCTGTTGAGTAAAGATTCTCAATTAGTTTTCGAGCACTGCTAATAATCGCTTTATAGTCTATCAAGCCATTTTTAAGCTCGTCGTAGATTGTTCTAAACTCAGCAGGGCTATCTGCAATCAATAGATGCTTTCGCGGAATATAGTCTATACCTTGAGCCCCTATAGTAGTGGATACTACTAACTTGCCAGCTGCCATAGCTTCGAGTATCTTTAGTCGTATGCCGCTTCCACTTTTTAATGGCACTATGCAGACATCACATTCTTTCACAAAATCAAAAGCTCTTGGGACATTATCATTCAGCACAATATTTCTATGATTGCTAAATTGTTCTGTATTCAAACCTTTACCAGCAAGATGAAAAGAATAATCATTATTGCCTTTCAACATGAGTGGATGTATGTCATCAAGATACCAGTTAACAGCTTCAGCATTGGCATGCCATTCCATAGAACCAATATGGTACCACTTGTCGACCGAATTAGAAGGAGAATACTGCCACTCTCTGAGGTCTATGCCAGCAGGAATAGTTAAATAGTTGCCAGTAGGGTTCAGAAGCTTAAATTTTGCAGCATCGTCATTCGTCACAGTAACTACAATATCTACTTGTCTAATGATATCTGATTCATATGCTTTTAGTTGTTTAGCCAGTTTTTTAAGATAAATCTTCTTAAAAAAAAACTTCTCGTTGTGGGCAAGCCGTTCCCAAATTTCATACTCCACATTATGCATTCGTAATGCAACAAGTCCATTATGGTTTGTTTTTATAATCGGTAAGTAAGGACCTACGAAAGTCCCTTCTAGCTGAACTACATCATATGTGTTATTTTGTAATAATTCTCTTAGTTCTTGTTCGAATACACTGTTGTAAAACCGACTTACATTGTATGATTCGTTACGAAGCAGATGCTTCAGAGCTTCTTCCATTACTACGTCTGTATCAATAGGATGTATCAATACAGTGGCATATTTTCCCAGTTCTTCAAGTGCCTCATCCACAGGTGTGTTGTGCTTGATTCCATCCAAACAATACAACGTAACTTCATGTCCCAACTCGCTGAATGCTCTGGTATAATTGTAAATACCAATTGTGCCTCCCTCATTTAGTGGCCACGGCACTCTATTTGAAACTTGGAGGATTTTCATTGCCTAAATAGTTTAGGTATTAGTTTTTTATAAGATTCGGGATTGAACAATTGAGAGTCTCTACTGGCTTTGTATGTTAAGAAAATAGCCAGTGGAAACAATAAAAACGAACTCAACCACATTCCTTCTAGTGGTTCCCAAGCACCTTGCTTCACTAATTTTTCTCCGAAAATACTAATAACATAGTACAAAATGAATAGGAGTAGAGAGACCACTAGCGGGAGACCAAATCCACCTTTTTTAATGATAGCACCGAGAGGAGCTCCGATAAAAAACAAAAGTATACAGGACAAAGCAAGTGTAAATTTTCTGTGCCATTCAACCTGGTACTTTGCCCTTAGTTTTCTTTGTATGGTGGTGTCGTCTATATTATTTAGACTTATACGTTTTGCATTATTGACATTTTGAAGTGCTTTGTCTATTATGTCTTCTCTCTTAATAGTTTCCACGAGGGTACTGTTTTTTTTGAATGGTTTGAGTTTTAAGTTGGGTTCAATAATATCAAGATTTGTAGTCTCGTCCGATATAGAGTTTACTCTTTTAGGCCCTTCTATTTCTTTTTTCTTATATGCCAGTAGATAGTCCAATCTTTTCTGAACTCCGGTATCCTTTATTGCAATAGTATCACTGGCTTGAAAGAAGTAAGGTGCCAAATACCTGTAGAGGCCATCTTGCTTCTTAACAATGTATCTATCTAGGGAGTCTATTCTCTTTTTTAGCTCCGTGATGTTCATCATCCTATGATCTTCAGAAAATCGCTCTTTATCAGTTCGATTAAATGCCAACTCACTCAAGTCTATCGTGAGATTGTAAGATGCAAAAGACATAGTATTGTGAGGCATTCTGGCTCTATAGCTAGGGTCGTTTACTAGCTCTTGATAACGTTTCCCGTCTTCTAGGTTGAGGGTCATAAACTGCTTGTCATCACTTATGGTCATCTTACCTCTTTTTGCAATAAGAATATTGTTATTGCCGCCATTTCTAAAATCATCTACATAGATTATTACATCTTCTATCGTCTGATTGTCTTCGTGTTTTTTTCCTACTCTGATGGCATAACCCTCTATGTCCTTAAAGAATACATTATCAATAATATTCATTGCAGGCTTCTTTTGAGTTACATCATATAGCAATGCACCCCAACTCAGATTAGCTTTTGGGATTAGATTGTTTGCGGTGTAGAACGCTCCTATGGCAAGCAACAAGCTGATTATAAACATAGGTCGCATAGCACGTAGAAGAGAAACACCTGCGGATTTGATTGCTACTAGCTCATATCGCTCCGCTAAGTTGCCAAAAACCATGATGCTAGAAAGTAAGATAGCTAGGGGTAAAGCCATAGGAATCAGGTGTATAGCAAAGTAAAAAATAAACTCGAATATCACAGATAACTCTAATCCTTTACCTACCAAATCTTCTAAATATTTCCATACTGTCTGCATCAACAGTAGAAATATGGCAATAAAAAAGGTGCCTATAAAAGGTCCTATGAAGGATTTGACAAATAACCAATGTAGTTTTTTTATGACTTTCAAAACCGGCTCAAAAATAGGTTGTTGTATGGGTAAATGCTTTATTTTCGAATGAATTATAGTATTTCATAGATTAACAAATGAATTTAAAGCAAAATTGGTGTTTGGTCTTATTTATTCTTGCATCTCTTTCTAGTTTTGGACAATTAGACGATGCGAGCAAGAAGCTGCTCAAAAAAGCAGATAAATATATTAAAAAAGAAAAATACGAGAAGGCTGGGGCAAATGTGAAAGAGGTTATTGAAAAGTATCCGGTGAATGATAAACTCTGGAAAATGTATCAAGAGATTATGTATAAGAATTATGCTAAGAACTATGATGCTACCAAGAGAACTGTTACTATAGAAGTAGACGGTAAGCCGGCTACAGATTCATCTGCATTGATGCTGCAGGAACAGCTAAATCGGGTCATCAAACAACCGAAATACGATTATTATAATTCTGTGTATTATGCTTCACTATCAGTTCCTTACAACGCCGAAAGCAGTATTATGCTTCGTAAATTTTATATTGACGGTAGATATTATTCCAGTAAGAATGTGAATTTAAAATCTAAAGCATGCCTAGCTCAAGGCGAGGGAGAATTTAAAGCTAAAAATTTTGAGAAAGCGGTGGGTTATTATGCTAAAGCATATGAAGAAGACAGTAGTAATTATAAATCCTTAGTGTATTTAGGAGACACTTATTACGCCATGGAATACTATGGAAAAGCTGCTAAATATTTCCGAAAAGCTATTGAGATTCAGCCTATGCTGAATGAGCCTCGCAAGTACCTTGCAGATGCATTAGCAAAGAAAGGAGATTTAGAAAAAGCAAAAGTGGCAGCAATTCAAAGTCTCTTTGTCTACCCAGAAGAAGCCATGTTTATCCAATTACATAATTTATCAATGAATGAAGAGGATAAACAAATGGATAGAAACTGGTTATTAAGACTAGCGAGTATTAATAATGTGAAGGACAAGTATAAAAGAGAACAATTTTTTGGAGACAAACTACATTTTCAGCATTACATAGACGCTATGGAAGAGGTGAAAGATTATTATGATGAGAATGGCTTATTGAAAGAGCTTGAAATATCCTCACTACCAAAATATCTCGAAGTGTATAGCTTTAGAGCAATGTTAGAAGCCACTAAATATGAAGATATTCCTTCGTTAGATTATGCTCGTTACATTGATGAACAAGGGCACCTTGCTCCATACCTTTTAATAAACCTCTTTAATGTTGATTTATATGCTCAATATCGTGATTTAGTAAATAATAATTCTAATCAAATTAGTAAGTATATTTCCGAGTACCTCTTTGTACCCAAGAAATAATAGAACTAATTTAACTGACCCTCAAGTGAGGCTATTTTACTCAATGTGTCAGCTTTCTTTTGTTCTTCTCTTTGGATAACTTCAGGTTTTGCATTTGCAATAAATTTCTCATTCCCCAACTTCTTTTCAATGCCAAATAAAAAACTGTTTAAACGTTTAATTTTAGCTTTCACTGCTTCTACATCAATTTTTTGAACAAAATCTTTGAACCCTATATTTACTTCATCAGTACCTACGAGAACTTTAAATCCATTCTCTATTTCATCATCAAAAGATTCTACATTTGCTAACTTTTCGATAATACCTGAGGCACTTTGGTATACCGCACTATTGCTATCATTCATAGCTATAGATGCACTTACTTTTGGAGATATTCCGTTTTCATTTCGCTTGGCTCGTATTTCCGATATTAATTGGAAAACGTTGTCATTGATTGGGGTAGAACTCGTTTCATAAGAAGGCCATTCTTGATTGTTTATAAACGCTCCATTTCGCTCAGTTATACTTTGCCATAATTCCTCTGTAATAAATGGCATAAATGGATGTAATAATCTCAGAATAGCATCGAACATTACAATCGACTTATCTAAATCTTTCTGCGGAATAGGGTCTCCATACGTGGGTTTTATCATTTCCAGATACCAACCACTAAATTCATCCCTTGTTAATTTATAAAGCTCCATAAGAGCATCTGATATTCTGAAATTATCAAAGTGTTGATTTACTACCTCAGTTACAGACGAAATTTTAGCTATCATCCAGTCATGAGCCTTATCTCCATATTCTTTGTAATACTCATTTCGTTGAGGTGTAGTTTTCCACCCGTGTATGAGTCTAAATGAATTCCAAAGCTTGTTGCAGAAGTTTCTTCCTTGTTCACAGAGCGATTCGTCAAATAAAATATCATTACCAGCTGGAGCACTTAGCATTAATCCCATTCTTACTCCATCAGTGCCGTAGTGATTCATTAATTTGATAGGATCAGGACTATTGCCGAGAGACTTAGACATTTTTCTACGCTCTTTGTCCCTCACTATCCCAGTGAAATATACATTTTTAAATGGTTTTTCACCTTTAAATGCATGACCGGCCATAATCATACGTGCAACCCAAAAGAATATAATATCTGGAGCAGTAACTAAGTCAGCAGTAGGGTAGTAGTAGTCTAGTTCTTCTTTTCCAGACTCTTGGAAACCATTAAAAACACTTATTGGCCATAACCAACTACTAAACCAAGTATCCAGTACATCTTCATCTTGCTTTATGTCTGAAATTTGAAGGGATTTATCTTCAAATAGTTCAAGTGCTTCTGCAGATGTTCTAGCGATTACAATTTCTCCAGTAGGAGAGTACCAAGCGGGAATTCTGTGACCCCACCACAATTGTCTTGAAATACACCAATCCTTTATATTAGTAAGCCAATGATTATAAGTGTTCTTAAACTTAGCAGGATGAAATTTAATGTCGTCATCCATCACTTCAGAAAGCACTTCTGGATAGTCTGCCATGAATTTTTTCATGTCTACAAACCATTGTGCAGATAGTCGTGGCTCTATTACTGCTTTACTACGCTCGCTTTTTCCGACCTTATTGGTTATATCTTCGGTTTTTATGAGTACTCCAAGTTTTTCTAGTTCTAGTGCAGCTAGTTTTCTTGCTTTAAATCTGTCTTCACCTACAAAAACACCTGCGGCCTCGCTGATAGTAGCATCCTCATTGAAAACATCAATAGTCGCTAGATTATGTCTTTTACCTAGCTCATAGTCATTTATATCATGTGCAGGAGTCACTTTTAGAGCTCCAGTACCAAATTCTAAGTCAATATAATCGTCTGCTATAATAGGCACGGCACGATTTACCAACGGTACAATACATTTGGTTCCTATCAATTTTTGATAACGTTCATCATCTGGATGTACACAAACAGCAGTATCTCCCATTATAGTTTCTGGTCGCGTAGTGGCTATACTTATGAAATCGTCACTATTTTCTAGCTTATATTTCACGTAATATAACTTGGCTTGCTGTTCTTCGTGATTTACTTCTTCATCACTTAGAGCAGTTTTCCCTACAGGGTCCCAGTTTATCATTCTAGTGCCGTGGTAGATGTATCCTCTTTTGTGCAAGTCTATAAAAGAGTCAATAACAGCTTCAGAAAGATCTGGCTCCATGGTGAATCTCGTTCGTTCCCAATCACAGCTACACCCTAGTTTTTTGAGTTGATCTAATATAATTCCACCAAACTTATCTTTCCAATCAAATGCATGATTTAAAAATTCTTCACGTGTAATATCGTCCTTGGAGATTCCCTCTTCCTTAAGTTTGTTAACGACTTTAGTCTCAGTAGCTATGGAAGCATGGTCTGTGCCAGGCACCCAACATGCATTATAGCCTAACATTCGAGCTCTTCGGACCAATATGTCTTGAATAGAGTTATTTAGCATATGACCCATATGAAGTATTCCTGTTACATTAGGCGGTGGTATAACTACGGTATAGCTAGGTCTGTGGTCTGGTGTAGAGGCAAACAATTTGTTGGATATCCACTGATCGTACCATTTTTGCTCAATTCCTTCGGGGTTATATTTTGCTGAAATTTCCATTATTTCAAGATTATTTTAATGTGGTGATTGTATTGCAAATAAAAAAGCCCATCGTGGTTTTACCAAGACGGGCTTTCTATAAAATCTTTGTAGGT
>JAOLBX010000023.1 GCA_028339355.1 Bacteroidia bacterium | reverse complement strand
GTACATTGCCAATTTTGTACTACGGTACGGAAGAGCAAAAGAAAAAGTACTTACCAGGACTTGGAGATGGTTCTATTAAAGCTTCGTATTGCCTCACAGAGCCAGACAGTGGCAGTGATGCTCTATCTGCTAAAGCAAAAGCAGTATTGGATGGAGATGAGTGGGTTCTCAATGGTGTGAAAATGTGGATTACCAATGCTGGATTTGCGGACTTGTTTACGGTTTTTGCTCAGGTTGACGGGGATAAATTCACAGGCTTTTTAGTAGAAAAAGGTACTCCTGGGCTTACTCTAGGAGATGAAGAAGTAAAGTTAGGAATAAAAGGAAGTAGTACACGCCAAGTGTTTTTAGACGATGTAAGGATACCAAAAGACAACTTACTGGGTGAGATAGGAAAAGGACATAAAATTGCCTTCAATGTACTAAATATAGGAAGATACAAGCTATGTGCCATGGTAATGGGTGGAAGCAAGCGAAGCATAGATGTGGCGGTGAACTATGCCAATGAGAGACACCAGTTTGGTGTGCCAATAAGTAGCTTTGGTGCTATACAGCACAAAATAGGTGAGATGGCTATCAAGACGTACGCTACAGATAGTGCTACGTACAGAGTGTCTGGGCTTATCACCGAGAAAATAGCGGAGCTAGTAGCAGAAGGCAAGACTAAAGTAGAAGGCAAGCTCATAGCTGCAGAAGAGTATAGCATAGAGTGTGCATTGCTGAAGATATTAGGTTCAGAGACCTTGGATTATGTAGTAGATCAAGCGGTGCAGATATTTGGAGGTACAGGATATTCAGAAGAATTCCCTGTGGCAAGTATGTACAGAGATGCACGTATCAATAGAATCTTTGAAGGAACCAATGAAATTAATCGTATGCTTTCGGTAGGGCAGTTGATGAAAAAAGCATTAAAAGGAGAACTAGACCTTATGGGTCCTGCTATGGCTATTCAAGAAGAGCTGATGGAGATTCCAGACTTTGGAGACGAAGGAGATGGATCTGCCCTATACGAAGAGAAGAAAGCCGTAAGACAATCTAAGAAGGCTATCTTAATGGCAGCAGGTGCAGCAGCACAGAAGTACATGATGGAGCTAGAGAAGCAGCAAGAGATTCTGATGAATCTGGCTGATATGGCACTAGATGTATTTACAGCAGAGAGCACTGTTCTCAGAACAGAGAAGCTAATAGCACAGCAAGGCGAAGAAGCTACAGCACATCAGATAGCAATGACTAAGTGCTATGTAAATGATGCAATGGAACGTACCTATCTTGCAGGCAAGCATGCATTAGCGGCATTTGCTAAAGACGATATGCTCGTAATGATGCATATGGGCGTAAAACGATTCACCAAGTACCCAATGACTGATACTATATCACTTCGGAAGCAAGTGGCTGCAGAGTTGATTAAAGAAAGTAAGTATTGTTTTTAGGGTTTCATCAGTGAGTGGGTTCGTGTCTACACAAACGGCTCATAATGTTTGTGGAGACTCGAACTCTTACATAGAAGCATCATCCAAGAATCCCCGTTGTGTGAATTAATAATATGAAGCCAAAAGGATTGAACTTCTTACAGAAACTAACTGCCTATTTGTTGTTTACCTCAATAGTAATCAGATTTATAGCTTGCCAGTTATATAAAGATTTATCTACAGAAAGACAGCTGAAGGAGTTTAGGTATTATTCGTTTGCAGGCTTCATTGGTATTTTTATTGCTATTTGAATGAGTCTTATAGATTCCGTACCAAATATTGTTATACTCTATCTCTGGGTAGGGTTTTTCATTGCTGCAGACTTATTAGAAAAAAAATTCTACTTTAGTAAGTTGTCCGAAGAATAGGATTTACTTAGCTAT
Organism: Bacteroidia bacterium; assembly: GCA_028339355.1. Lineage (GTDB taxonomy): Bacteria > Bacteroidota > Bacteroidia > NS11-12g > UBA9320 > UBA9320. The sequence continues at coordinate 25,700 of JAOLBX010000023.1, read as the reverse complement.
TATCTTCACCTCTAAACGTCTATTCATTTGCCTATTAGCTTCAGTATCATTGGGTGCTATTGGCTGGACTGGACCAAACCCAACATTGGTAAGTTGTTCTGCGGCTATGCTATTTTTTATGAGATAGTTCATTACAGATAAGGCCCTGTTTTGCGATAGCTCAATATTGTGCCCATAGCTCCCAGTAGTACTTGTGTGTCCGGATATTTCTATTTTGATAGTTGGGTACTTTTATAGTACTAGGATCAAACGGTTCAATGTGTTTTTAGAAGTTGGTAGTATATCAAACTTGTCAATATCGAAGTAAATGTTTTCCAAGATTAAACGGTCACCAACTTTCATTTGTAAAAATTCGCGTTCAAAATCTTGTTCAGTATCAATAGATGGAGTTTTGGAATGTGGGAATGTGGGAGGTTGGTCACCATCTATATTGCAAGGACATTCAGATTCTGAGTCTATGGGCACCAGAGACACATCGTCTACGTAATAGTAGCTTTCTTTTAATCCTCCAGGTACCTCGAGTAGTTTGACTTCGTCTTGCGGCTTAAAACTGCCTATCGCCATCCACCTTTCGGTACCATTAGTAGTGTAGTTGCATTGCACCAGCATCCATCTACTCTTGAAAGTCATAAACTCATTGTCCAATACTAGGTGTGTGAGAATGTCGGTGTCTTCTATTTTATTGAAAGAAATCGCATTGGTACTAAAATGTACTCCAAATGCGTCTGTAGGGATGGATGAAGGTCCTAATTTGATGTATGCCGAGAAGCAATATTTCTGACCTCGAAGCAGTTGATGATTTAGTTTATTTTCTATATATTCTATGTCCCTAGTATCGCTATATATTCTAATACCGGTAAACCCAGTTCCAGAGCGAGCGACTTGAGGTGCAATCTGAAAATCTGGTGTAGGAGAGGCAGGTAACCAGGAGGTTATTTCGTTATTGAATGAGGTCTTGGAAGATACTATCGTGGGGTGATCTTCAAAGCTTGGGTTGGCAACCACATTTTCAGGATGTCTATGGCTAAAAGAGCCATTTCTCAGCAAGTCAGTATTCCCAATACTATCTTCAAAGTGCTTGTATTTAGCAAGTTTGGCAAATGCATTAGGGTCTTATATAGTGTTGATAAGTAGCACATTATCATATATATACCAAGTGTAGTCCACAGGTTTTAGGTAGTAAACGAAAATAGAGTCTCCGTATTCTAGTATTTCATTTTTCAATAGAATAACATATGGCTTGAGAGCTTTCTCACTTACTAGATTGTTCCGACTATATCGACGTATCAGTACGGGTAATTCATCTTCGTTGTAATAGGTTTGTTTACCTTCCAGCAGACTGCTTTTTCCGGAGGTGGTATACTCCTCTGTTTTGAGCAAGAGACCGTCACTATCGTAGTAGCTCCACAATCCAGTTTTAAGCTTCACCTTATTCTTGGAACCTGTAGTCCCTGATTGGTATTTATAATTTTTGTGTTTGCCTTTTTCTTTTACTATTTCTGAGTCTATGTATAGTGAGTCTTGGGAATATCCCCAAAAAGTAATTAATAAAAATGGAAGAATAAAGAATTTCACTGGTTAGCAAAACAACGTAAAATTTTCGTTTTATTGCCTGAGATAGTTGATAGAAGACAGTTTTTCTCTGGATATTTCAGACTAATTTTAGTAAGATGAAAATTTTACAAATTCTTTTTGTGGTATTATTAGCATCTTGTTCATTTTTGACTTCTTGTGATAGATATGAGCTAGATTTTGACAAAGAAATAATTGCAAGAAATTTTAATAAAGAGATGGACGAAAATCCTAGTCCAAATGAGATAATTGGTGTTTTGGATGCAAGCTCGAGTTACACCAGAATTAGTTTTAATTTAACCTCCCAAACTCCAGAAGGAGCCATCGAAGTAAGCGATCAGAAAGACCATAAAGGCGAAATATCCGTGGCAGATAGTAGCTTATTCGATTTCGAAAAACATCAAGAAATTAAAGCCAGAGTTGCAATGTTTAACCCAGACAATGCAGACACTATAAATGTCAATATTAAACTGATAGACTTAGATGACTAGCGGCTTTATTGAGCAATCTCTAAGAGTTCAATAGTAAAAATAAGCGTAGAGTATGCAGGGATATTTGCTCCCATAGCTCTCTCCCCATAAGCCAACTCTTGCGGAATATATAGTTCCCACTTAGATCCTACCGGCATCATTTTCAGAGCTTCTGTCCATCCTTTTATTACTTGGTTCACACCAAAGGTAGCGGGCTGGCCTCTATCGTAGCTACTATCAAATTTTTTGCCGTTTATCAATGTTCCTTTGTAGTGAGTAGTAACCTTTTGTCCATCTATGGGTTTGGCTCCGGTCCCTTGAGTTAGCACTTTGTATTGCAAACCACTAGCGGTAGTTTTTACACCTTCTTTGGTAGCGTTAGCCTGCAGAAAAGCTGTGCCTTCTGCAGTTACTTCTTTTAATTTGGCAGCCTTCGCTTTAGCAGCATAGGTATTTACTACTTGGTTTGACAAATTGCCGTCCATTTTCACATGATTGTATTCCAATACATCTTTCATTGCCTCGGCGAAGAGTGTATAGTTTAGCGTGTCAATACCTCCACTCTTGAGGCTATTGGCTATATTCATACCCACAGCATAGGACATACTGTCTATCTCGTTTTTCATAGTGGTGTGTGTATGTTGAGCTTTAGCGGCTATAGTCGTTATGAGGATGCTTAGTACTAATACAATATTTTTCATTGGTGCAAAGATAAATGTGATTTTTGGTAATGTCTAAAGACTGTGTCACAAGAGATTCAAGAATTGTCTAGCGTATTGAAAGTCTTCTGCTAAATGTATTAATCAATTCAGCCGTAACTGTTCTATTAGGAAAGCATAAGCCTGACCTTAGGGAAGCACTATATTTGGTGTAAAACGGATATGGGTGCTTGGTTAGATTGAGGGCAGAATCTAATAGGTAAATTCCATTGGTAAGAGGGTCGCCTTTAGAAGCATAATATTTTCCTATGACAGCAAAGTGAACTACGGAATTATTTTTTTGAAATGCAGCTATTTCATTATCCTTGAGAAGCCGATATGCAGAATAAGTGTAATTCTCTTTTATCAAACTATCTAACTCGCCAGCACGGAAATCTGCTGTACAAGTTCTATCGATAAAATATAACGTGTCGCTTCTTAATGCGGATAATGTTTGTCTTGCTTCCTCTCGATAATCTGTTTTTTGTCTTTTCAGTGAGAAATCTATGTTGTAACTCAATGAAAAACTATGAGGTGCAGCATCGATAAAATCAAATTTCGACGTATTATTTAGAATGTACGTATAGCCTATTTCAAGAGATGACCTCCCATTAAAATTTAATTCAAATCCAGAGTATAGACCAAAAGCAAGCCGTCGATTGCTTAAGGGCAAGAGGTCTGTTGATTTAGGACCTACATTGTTGACTCCTGCGTAATAACTCTCAGAATGAAGAATATACATAGGGTGTGCTTGTACAATAAATGCTGAATTGTCTAGTTGCTTAATGTATTTTTTGACCCCCAATTTTGTCCCTAATCCTCCCGAATTAATTACTAGATTGCTATCGCTATTTGTGTATTTGAACAACGAGTAAGTGACAGAAGATGTGAGGGATATAGATGAATTCAAATCATAGTTTAAATATAAACCTAGTCCATATCCAAGATTTGGCTCAAAATTTTTGCCGACTACAGATTTGTTAAGTATAGGTGTCAACCCATAACTAAAATCTGTATTTTTTCCTCTTTTTTGACCATAAGAATGGAAAAATAACGCAGCTAAAATGAATAAAAATAGACCCCTTTTCATACTGAAGATTCAAAGATATCTTTTTCAACTTACTTGGATATTCTAATTTTGCGTAGCGGCAAATCAATTGACTAAAGGATTGAAAAACTACCTTTTTGCACATCTACCATTTAATCCTAATTTTGCCTAAGGAATCTAATATAGAATTAGAGGGGAGGGATTTTATTAATCAGCAAACAATTAATTTATTTAAATATATGAGAAAGTATAACATAGTAGGGGTAATGTCTGGCACATCGATGGACGGATTAGACATAGCACACGTATCGTTAGAAGAACAGGCGGATGGAAAATGGAGTTATTCCATTAATGCCTACACCACCATAGCTTATGAAGAAAAATGGAGACTTAGACTCTCAAAATTAAGGCATCAAAATTCAATTATTTTCCATAAAACGGATCGGTTTTATGGACAGTTTATAGGTGAAAATATCAAACAATTTCTAGCGGACAATAATCTAGAAGCAGACCTTATATCCTCTCATGGCCACACAGTATTTCATCAGCCAGAAAATAACGTGACTGTGCAAATAGGAGACGGAAATAGTATTTATGCTTTTACGGGTATTCCTACGGTTACCAACTTTAGGGCTTTAGATGTCATATTGGGCGGAGAAGGAGCTCCATTAGTTGGGGTGGCAGACCAAATGTTGTTTGGTGAGTATGATATGTGCTTAAACCTGGGGGGCTTTGCAAACATAAGTGCAGATATAAATGGAAATAGAGTAGCCTATGATGTAGGGCCTTGCAATATTATACTGAATAGAATAGCACGTGAGTTTGACAAAGAGTATGACGAAGGAGGAGAGATAGCAGCTAAGGGTGCAATCGATTATGATCTTCTTACCGAGCTCAATGAGATAGAGTATTACAGTTACGAACCTCCAAAATCCTTAGGAAGAGAATGGATAAGTTCTCACTTTTGGGGAAATGTAAGAAATAGTCATGCTACCAAAGAGGATAAAATGAAAACCTTGGTAGACCATATAGCACAGCAAGTTGCCAATAATGTAGAGGATTTGAGTAGCGGTGATGCCAGCGGCAAAAGATTGCTAGTAACAGGCGGTGGGGCATTCAATGACACACTTATTTCGCATATCCGCACTCATACAGAAGCAGAGGTAGTAGTGCCGGAAAGCACCTTGGTAGACTATAAAGAGGCATTGGCTTTTGCCCTACTTGGAATATTGAGAGTTCAAAACAAGACAAATGTATTTAACGTAGCTACAGGTGCTAAGTCAAGTTCTGTATCTGGTAGCTTATATGGAGACTTCTCTAATTTATAAAAATGGAAGATTTATTAAAAAAGTTCGAAAACAAAAGACCAGAAATCGTTTTTGAGTGGAAAGACTCTGAGACAGAAGCAGAAGGTTGGGTAGTGATAAATTCACTGAGAAATGGAGCTGCTGGAGGAGGTACTCGTATGCGTAAGGGATTGGATAAGCGTGAGGTAGAGTCTCTAGCTAAAACCATGGAAGTGAAATTTACCGTAGCAGGCCCGCCAATAGGAGGAGCTAAGTCAGGGATTAATTTTGACCCAGCTGACCCACGAAAAGAGGGTGTGCTCCGCAGATGGTATGCGGCTGTGATGCCGATGCTACGCAACTACTATGGTACAGGTGGTGATATGAACGTAGATCAATATGGGGAAGTGATTCCTTATACTGCTGACCTCGGTGTTTTGCATCCTCAAGAAGGAGTAGTTCAAGGATATTACAAGAACTACAGCAAAGTAGAAAAGCTGCAAGCTATTACAAGGCTACAAAGTGGAGTTTTACTACCAATAGTAGATGAGAGATTCACGCCAGATGTATCAAAAAAATACTCTGTGTCTGACATGATCACAGGTTGGGGAGTAAGTGAAGGAGTCCGACACTACTACGAACTGTGGGGTGGTACTATGAATCACAAGACTGCCATTATACAAGGATGGGGAAATGTGAGTGCAGCTGCAGCTTTTTATCTTGCTAAGCACGGCGTGAAAATCGTAGGTATCATAGACAAAGATGGTGGTTTGATAAATAAAGAAGGTTACTCTCTAGAAGAAGTCACTGCTATGTTCATAAATAGAGATGGGAATAAGCTAAATTCTGATACCGAAGGGTTCAAGTCATTCGCAGAAGTAAATGAGCAAATTTGGAGCCTAGGAGCAGAGATTTTTATACCTGGAGCAGGAAGCAGGTTGGTAACCAAAGATCAAGTAACTAGTCTTATCGATGGACAGTGTGAGGTGATTAGTTGCGGTGCCAATGTGCCGTTTGCAGATCCAGAAATATTCTTGGGAGAGATAAGTATGTATGCAGATGCTAATATAGCTGTGGTCCCTGATTTTATTGCGAATTGTGGAATGGCTCGTACGTTTGGTTTTTTAATGAGTGAAAAAGGGGAGGTAGACGATATAGCAATACTGAAAGATGCTTCAGATATCATCGGCAACCAAATGAGAAGGTTACACCAATTTAATCCTAGAACCACAGGACTAAGCCGCAAAGCTCTTGAAATGAGTTTGACAGACTTAGTAGATACTGGAGACACTAGCCACAGAAGTGGAGTTGGAGGGTCTCAATAAGGTTAGTTAAGATAACTTATCAAACAAAAAAAGAGGAGCTAGAGCTCCTCTTTTTTTGTTTATTTTATTATGTCATATACTGATGAGACACAAGGAATTGTTGCCTTGAAATTAGGTGTTATCAATAATTAGCGTGTTTTCAACACTTAAATTAATCAAATCACAAACTAATTAAAACATTATGTTATCAACTATTATCGGTTTAGCAAGTGGTGCCTTAGGAGGCAATCTTGCAGGCTCTTTACTTAAAAATTCATCAATGGGTACGCTTTGGAATTCTGTTATAGGAATACTAGGAGGCGATCTTGGATCTCAAATTCTAGGTATGCTAGGAATGGGTGGCGGTGGCGGAGAAATGGACCTTATGGGTATCATAGGATCTGTAGCAAGCGGAGGTGCAGGTGGAGGAGTTCTTCTTACTATTATAGGCCTTGTCAAAAAAGCTATGGGTAAGTAAGAATCCAACCATAAAATTTAAAAAGCCCATCGAGAAATCGATGGGCTTTCTGGTTCAACTATTTATCCTCCCACCCAGACCATCCATAATCCATTCTTCGTGACTAAAAAGGTGCCACTCTGCTATCGCCATATTGTATTCTAGATCTATGAGAGGCACAGATTTTCTGAAGTTTAAACTAACCTCGTTGTTCACATATATCTCTATGTCATCACCATATTCTTTTTTCAGAAATTGGCAGTATTGCCATATCATATCTGGATGAGTACACATGGTATGATATTGTTTGTAGGTCATATTCGGCCTAGCATCTCATACTAGCTTTTGTCCATCTGGTTTTACGATGCTAAATACCGCACTTCCGCTTTTGCTACGCAGCATCATTCGCCAGCTGAGCTTGTGCCCTTCCTCTGTCCAAAATACATTGCCGGGTATAAGGTAATGTCGCAATGGAAGTATGATTTGAAATGTAAAGAACACAACAAAACTTACGGTGATTAGCTTGCGGGCATTTGCACTTAGAGGTGGCAAAGGGGTGTCGTGTCTTGAGTTTAAATAGTTTTCTGAGCTTTTCCGCAGGATAGAAAAGAGCACTTGCTCCTATCATCATATAAGGGAAAGTGCCTATTTGGAATGTTATGCTATTCATGAGATGAAAGGCAATACTGATTCCGAAGGCTATGTTTCTAGTAGGTCTCCAGATCAACGCAGGTATAATCAGCAAGTCAAATAGTATGCCTCCCCAAGACATAATCACACCTTGATATTCGCTCGTGTATAAAAAGCCTATGCTTGAGCTTCTCTTGTCTGCTAGCCATTGCGAAAGTGGAGTGCCTTGGAGCCAGTCAGGGTACATTTTAGCGACAGATGCATATACAAACACTATGAGAAGAAGGAGTACAAAGTTCTGTAAGAAATAGTTGTAACAGTAGGAGAGAGGCTTTACTCGTTTTAGTTTTACATCGATACTGTATGCCCTATTCGCTGGTACAAAACACATCATGAAGCACACTAGGGCCTTGAGATAGTGATGATTGTTGTACGATGTTTTATGCATAAAATACACACCGCACCACCCAAGGGTAAATAGCACCATACTCAATGTGTATCGGTACCCCAAAATTATAGCTAGAGATAGCAGGCCTAAGACACCAAACCAAACGTACATGTCATTGCCAGGCAATGGTAGTAGCCACTCAAAACCGATAAAATTTAATGTAAATAGCGGTGGGTTTATGAAGACTTGTTTCACCCATCCTACAGCGATGGCACCCACAGTTTTGATTAAGAGCAATAGTCCGAAAATAACACGCCATATTACAAGGGAAGTGTTGTCAGCAGGTTTAAAGAGAAAAGAGTAGAGTTGCAATGCGAGAACTCTGAATTAGAAACCTACCACACTTTGAGTTTTTATCCCTAGCGGATGTTGGTTAGCAGCTAACTTGGCATATTCACGTGCTTGAGGGTTGTTTCCTTTTCGGTCTTCATTCATAGCTAGGTTATGATAGAGCATCGCTAGTTTTTTTGTCTTAGTTTCTTTTTTGATGCCCCTTAGCCATTGTTTTTCTGCTTCTTCCCAGTTCTCGGTTCGTACTGCTTTGATACCGCTTACAAGATATTCATTTCCTGCACTATATATTTCTCGAGTACTAAGATGAGCGGTAGGCGATATTCTGCCGGCATACCTCGATCCGTACCTAGTTCCTAGATTTAAAAGTTCTGTTCTGTAATTGCTATTAAGAAGGTTTGTAGCACGTATACGCTCTCTGGATTCTGCTTCATAGAAGTAGTTTTCTTGCTGTTCCCATTGGTCTATAATGGCCCCTGTTTTCACATCATAAAGCCTCCAACCTAGTTTCAGGTTGATATTTCGTTTTCCAACGTAATAGTCTACTTCTCTATAAACATTATTGCCAAGATTCTCTCTTCTTATTTCGATCGTATAGCTGTCATTCATTGCTTGATCAAGCATTTCTAATGAGACCAATACTTCGCTTCCCATTCCGACTTGGGAGACATTAGAAGGGGTGAGTGCTGCTGGGAATTTCCCGTTTGCTATGGACTTGAAATCAGATGATTCACTAAAAATGCTTAAAAATTTTTGATTGCGAATTTGTCTTCTAAGTCCATTAATGGCACCATTCATTATTTCATTCACATTTGGGTTGAGTACTGTACTTTTAGTATTGTTATAAGGGTATGCTATACGTACTCTATTCAGCAATGTGGCCTTCGATGCTCCTGCAGGTAGTTTTACAGTAGCCTCTGTTACACCAGTGTTCCAGGATATTTTTTGAGTGGATTTGCAGCTGCCTAATATTACTACGAGGATGAGCAGATATTTTTTCATTGATTGCAAAAATAACGGAAATACGTTTGAACTAAGTAGCGTCTGCTACTTCATCTCTTTCAGCTTATCTTCTAGCTGACTCATTTCGTCTCGGAGTCGTGCTGCTTCCATGAAGTCCATATCTTTTGCTGCTCTAAGCATTTGAGCTTTAGTGTTTTCAATGGCTTTTTTGATGCCATCTTTACTCATATAAGCCATTACAGGATCTGCAGCTAGATTGTATTCAGACTCTTTATTACCATATGGATTGGTCACCTGCTCTAGAGCAGACTTCTCTTTACCAGTTTCAAAAGCAGATTCTTTACTTCGTATGCTTGTCTGTGGAGTGATGTTGTGCTCTTCGTTGTGTTTCATCTGAACCATACGACGTCTCTGTGTCTCGTCTATGGTCTTTCGCATACTGTCTGTTATTTTATCAGCATACATTATCACCTTACCATTCACATTACGAGCTGCTCTACCTACTGTTTGTACCAGACTTCTTTCGCTTCGCAAAAATCCTTCTTTATCGGCATCTAGTATAGCTACTAGACTCACTTCTGGCAGGTCTAGCCCCTCTCTGAGTAGATTTACACCTATGAGTACATCTATATCTCCAGCACGCAGTCTATCCAGTATCTCTACACGGTCCATGGTTTTCACTTCTGAGTGTATATAGGTTGCAGATATACCAAGATTTCTTACGTACTTATCAAGCTCCTCAGCCATACGCTTGGTAAGTGTAGTTACCAAGACTCTATCGCCCATCTTTATTCGCTCATCTATCTGTTCCAGAAGGTCATCTACTTGGTTTACACAAGGTCGTACTTCTATCAAAGGGTCTAGTAGTCCGGTAGGACGTATTACTTGTTCTACTATTACTCCTTCACTTTCTGCCATTTCAAAATCTGCAGGTGTAGCACTCACATAAACCACTTGGTTGGTCACTTCCTGAAATTCTTCAAATTTCAACGGACGATTGTCCATAGCAGCAGGGAGTCTAAACCCGTATTCTACGAGATTTATTTTTCTACTGCGGTCTCCACCATACATTGCTCTTACCTGAGGTAAAGTCACGTGACTCTCGTCTACTATCATCAGAAAATCATCTGGAAAATAGTCTATAAGGCAGAAAGGCCTTTGTCCCTGGGTTCTACCATCCATGTAGCGACTATAGTTTTCTATACCACTACAATATCCTAACTCACGCATCATTTCCATATCAAACTCAGTTCGTTCCTGAAGTCGCTTGGCTTCTAGTGGCTTGCCTATGCTACGAAAATAATCCACTTGTTTCACCAAATCATCTTGTATATGGGTGATTGCTTTAGTCAATCTGTCTTTTGGAGTTACGAATAACTGAGCAGGAAAAATGGCAGCATTTTCCATTACTTCGATACTCTGACCTGTCATCGGGTCTATGGTTTCTATGTCTTCTATTTCGTTTCCAAAAAACCCTATGCGTAGAGCAACATCCTCATAGGCTAAAAACACATCTACTGTATCTCCTTTTACTCGGAAGGTGCCTCTTTTGAAGTCTTCGGTGGTCCTAGAGTATAGGCTATCTACCAATGCCAGTAGTAATGTGTTTCTTGCTATTTTTTGCCCACGTTCTATGCGGATAATGTTGTCCTCAAAATCATTGGGGTTCCCAGCACCATAGATACAACTCACTGATGCTACAACGATAACATCACGTCTCCCACTTTGTAAAGCAGAAGATGTTTTAAGTCTCATTTTCTCTATCTCCTCATTAATGTTCAGGTCTTTTTCTATGTATGTGTTACTACTTGGGATAAAAGCCTCGGGCTGATAATAGTCGTAATAGGATACGAAATATTGTACAGAATTATTTGGAAAAAAATGTTTGAACTCACCGTATAGCTGTGCCACTAGCGTCTTATTGTGACTGACTATCAGTGTGGGTTTCTGCGTTTGTTGTATCACATTGGCCATAGTGAAAGTCTTACCACTTCCGGTGACTCCTAGCAGAGTCTGAGCAGGAATTCCATCGTTGATACCTTGTACCAATTTTTCAATGGCAGCTGGCTGATCTCCTGTAGGTTGAAATGGTAATTTTAATTCGAATGGCATTGGTGCAAGTTTAGTTATTAGTGAGGATAGATTAGCGACTAGTGATAAGTTTATTATCGAATACTTTTATCTTAGAGTACTCACTTATGCCCTGAATCCAAAGGCCTTTTATTCTTTCTAAAAGAACTCTTAACTTTTATGGAATGCTAATTTCTTCAAACAGCTTTGAACCCCCTAGTAGCATACTGTGCATTTTTCCTTTATAGTTTACCTGTACCATATTTTTTTGGTTGGGAAAAAGTGCCTGTAAGAGTGTGTTATTCATTGCCACAGTCTTGAGTTTTCTGCGGCACTTTATGGCTCTAAAATGTACGGTAGTTTCAGCAAAAGTTACTTCTATTACGTCTATTTCTAGCTTTTGATTTTTACCATTAAAGTATAAATTTGTGTTTGCTGTTATGTACTTATTGAGTAGAATTTTATGAGTGTTTACAGAAGTGTTTTCTAAGTGTATTTCATCCTTAGAAAAAGCAGAAAGGGCACCTTCTAAATGTTCAGTATCTGTTCTCCAAGTGATTTCAAATTCTTTATTCTTTTCATTGTAGGTCATATTCATCCACGAGGTATGAAAGTCGTGTTGTGGAATTAGAGTAAAAAATATGTATAGGATGAGGTTTAGCATAAATACTTAGTTCTTTTTCTTTCGACGTTGATCTTGAGCTGCAATTAGACAAAAGAATTTATAAAAATCCTGACTAGAGCTTAATAAAAGGTTGGCGTGTTGTCTTTGTTTTTTTCTTAGGAACCCTTTGCCACCTATCCAAAACCGGTTATATTATTCTTTATGTAAAAATAACGTTGGCGAAGGTATATAATCAATTCTGCTTTTGGCCTGAATAAATAGAGGCAACAATGGAAGAGTGAATTTCTGCTCCTTCAGCATAAAATAATGATACGGAACTAAAGCTAGATTATATAGGCTGTTGATTATCTGGCCTTTTACTTTCACCAGCTGTATAGGTCTCATTGTCATAGATAAAAAGTGGTTACCTGTAGAGAGGCTATCTACGATATAAAACGCATCTTCAGAGGCATTAAATTGGCTGATAGCATCCCTAAAGTTTGAATCAATATACGATTTACTAAAACTATCAATTGTTGAGTCAAAATCCAAACTAATGTGTAATGTGTCTATGTCAATTGTTCGATTTAACTTTAATTTTTGAGCATTAGCCAAATGCAGTACAAATATTAAAGTAGAGGTGACAAGTACCGATTTCATTCCAGATACAAATTTATTTAGGCAGCTCTACTATTCGACAACCTTTTAATTTGACAGATGCAAAATCTATCAAATTCCTTTTCTTTGCCGCCTTCAATGAATAAATCAGTTTTATTACTCGTATCAGCATTTTGTTTTATGAGCATTGCTACAAATGCTCAAAAAAGGAGCAAAAAGGACAATCAAACTCCAAACAGTTACAATCAAAACGTCAATCAAAATAAGTTTAGACAACTTGACTACGAACTACCTACACCAAACGTGTATCGAACGGCAAGTGGTGCTCCAGGGCATCAGTATTGGCAAAACACAGCAGATTATGTAATGGACATTCGTTTGGACGACGAGAACCAACGTGTATATGGTACAGAAGAAATAACATATACCAATGCATCTCCAGACAAACTAGAATACTTGTGGATTCAGCTTGATCAAAATATGCGTAATCCTGAGTCGGAGACTTACCAAATACAACAAGGAAAAATCAGCGACGGAGTAGGTCTTTACGAATACTTCAATATGTTTCACACTTTCCCTGGAGGGTTTAATATAGATTATGTGAACGACGAGAGCGGAAAAGCATATGATGTAAAGGTGAACCATACAATGATGCGTGTAGACCTAGATAAACCGCTAAAATCTGGCGAATCTGTGAAGGTAAACATAAAGTGGTGGTACAACATAAATGACCGTATGGAAATAGGCGGTAGAAGCGGATATGAGTATTTCAAAGAAGAAGATAATTATCTCTATACCATCGCTCAGTTTTTTCCAAGAATGGCAGTCTATTCTGACGTTACAGGATGGCAAAATAAGCAGTTCCTTGGCAGAGGTGAGTTTACGCTTCCATTTGGAGATTATGATGTGAAGCTTAATGTACCTAGCGATATGGTGGTAGGTGCTACAGGAGAGATTCAAAACACGGATGAAGTACTCACCGAGACACAACAAGCCAGATTAGAAAAAGCGAAGACTAGTGATAAGCCATTAATAATAGTAACGCAAGACGAGGCTATTGCCAATGAAAAAAGCAAGGCAACAGATACAAAGACATGGCATTTTAAGGCAGAAAATGTGCGTGACTACGGATGGTGTGCTAGCCGTAAGTTTATATGGGATGCACAAGGTGTGCAGTTTGGAGATAGAACGGTAATGGCGATGTCACTATACCCAAAAGAGGGCAATCCGATGTGGGAAATGTATAGTACTAAGGCAATTGTGCTCACACTAGAAACATATTCTAAATTTACGTTTGACTATCCATACCCTGTAGCTTATTCCATCAATGGAAAGAGCATAGGTATGGAATACCCAATGATTTGTTTCAACGGTGGACGTACAGATGCTGAAGGCAAGTTTTCGGATGCTGTGAAATATAGAACGATACTAGTAATAATACATGAGGTGGGACATAACTATTTCCCGATGATAATCAACTCTGACGAGCGTCAGTGGACCTGGATGGATGAGGGATTAAACACCTTTTTACAATACCAAACGGAGAAAAAATGGTCAGATGAAACAGGAAAAGCATTTCCAAGTAGACGTGGTCCAGCCAATAAGATAGTGCCGTATATGGGAGGAGACAAAAGGTATATATCACCCATCATGAGCAACTCTGAGAGTATTAATCAGTTTGGCAATAATGCGTATGGCAAGCCGTGTACTGCTTTGAACATATTGAGAGAAACGGTTATGGGACCAGAGCTATTTGACCATGCATTTAAGACATACTCGAATAGATGGATGTTTAAGCATCCTAGTCCCGCGGATCTTTTTCGTACAATGGAAGATGCTAGTGCAGTAGATTTAGATTGGTTTTGGAGAGGATGGTTCTATACCACGGATCACTGTGATGTAGCAATGACTGGAGTGAAAGAATACCGTTTGAAGTTTAATCAACCAAATGAAGGTACCTCAAAGAAAAAAGTAAGTAAGATGGTAAAAAAACAAACCAAGCTTGGTGAGTTTGATCCGATTCTTCAAAGTATAGCTAGAGCAGAAGATCCTGCCAAAGCATATGAGCTTGTAAAGGGAAAAGTTACAGATACTCGCAAGGATAAGCTCAATGAAAACGCCTATTTTTATCAAGTGGATTTGAAAATGATAGGTGGGTTGGTGATGCCAGTAATATTTAAACTAGACTATGCAGATGGCACATCAAAAGAGGTACGTATACCGGCTGAAATTTGGAAGATGCAGAATGAGGGACTTACTGAGACAGTAAGCAAAGTGCTTATATCAAACCAAGAAATAACCAAAATCACTCTAGATCCTAATTTAGAAACTGCTGATACCGATACTACGAATAATGTGTGGGTGAAATAGAAATCAGAACATTGCCAACAAAAAATGCGGGTAAATCATTGTGATTTACCCGCATTTTTAATGGTTGTCAACCAATCAGCTATTTTACAGTTACTCTAGCGAACTGATTAAATTTCTTACTAATACCGAAGAGGATAAATTCGTCTTCCGATATTTGTTCGCAGCTTTTTGGTCTTAGTCTCATATTAGCTTTTTTATCTGGAGCTACTAAGATTTCTCTAGTGTAGTTGCCATCATTATCCATAGAAGCTACCATTAGTGCACTGGTCTTCAGTTTACGAGTGTAAGACATTATTTTTTCAGAGGCATCATTAAGACCTGCATTTTCTGAGTGATCATTAAAAATGAAATGAAGTTTATCACCCTTCACAACTAAGAAGAACCCAGAATAAAAACCGCCGTCATTTGTGCTGTATTGATACTTAGGTATTTTTTTAGCCCACTCTATTTCTCCATCTGCATTTACATTTATCACATAGATATTATTGTATCTATAATGGGTGGTAGTGGTGGTGCCACCATTACTGTTTGTAGTCGTTGTGGTGTATATATAAACATATTCACCTATCAATACTGCACCGCCATCTTCTTTGGCTATAAAGTCTCTGAAACGTACATGTGTGAGACCAAGATCTTTTCCTTTATCTTTTTTTCTTTTAGCCTTAGACGTCTGTCTGTCTGACATTCCTTCTGTTAAAAACTCCATACTGAATTCTTTCAAGGAATGCTCTTTGATGCTATAGTCTTCGGCGTCTAGTGTCATATAAAACGTGCCCGATGAAATGTATCCATTTATACTATAAAGCCCACCACACATTAAGTCTCCATTGGGAGCAATATTTAGCTTCACATCATTTATATAATTTTCTTTTAGTTTAAGTTTTTCTTTGGATTCTATACCCTCTGCAGATACAACAATAAGGTAGAACTCATAGTTCCTTTCTTTTCTCTCACGTTCTTTTTTGCCTCGTTTCACCTCTGTGAGAAGATATACTGTTCCGTCATCGCTTACTGTCATAGAGTAGATACTAGTTAGCTTTTTAGTAGACGGCAATGTGATTCTGGCACTCCATTGTTTATCAAAGTTGTCATCGAATACCTTCACAGTCATGACAGATTTTGATTCGTCCTTTCCAGGATGCTCTATAGCATAAGCGATTCGTTGTTCTTCGTTAGAAACCGAGCTCATATACTCCCCATAACTGCTTTTTCTCCCTTTTGTAAGTTTAAAATTGTAAATAGTCTCAGGACTACCACTCACAGCTAAATCTCCCTGGTCTATCCCTTCTGCAGTCAAGGAAATAGCAGGTTTTGTTCTATTATAGTTAAGTGAATAGAGGTTGTTGTTAAGCTCAAGAATTTCTTGTGAAGAGTACTCCCCTCGCTTGTATTCTCTTGTAAGATCCACTTCTTCTGTTTTCTTAAGATCATCGTATTTTTCAAGACGGGTCTCTCTATTCATCAGTTTTAAAGACTGATTAATTGCATAAAATTGGTTGGGTTCACCAGTGTTTAGCAGTTCAGTAACTAACATTTTTTTTGCGGATAATTTCTCTCCCCAAGTGAGTTTCATGTCTGAGACTTGAGAAATCGCAGTCTGCGAGAAAAGCAGAAGCGTTATTAAAAGAATACTGTATTTCATTATATCGCAAATAAACTTGAAAAACTGTAATGAGCCTATATTTGTCAGCGAAAATGAAACATTGGATTGCTGCATTTAGACTTAAAACACTTCCTCTTGCCTTAGGTGCAATTGTGCTGGGGAGCACTATTTATTTGGATAATTTTCAGTGGAAAATTTTTGGACTAGCTGCTCTCACAGCTGTCTGTTTACAAGTGTTATCTAACCTTGCTAATGATTATGGAGATTTTAAAAAAGGTACAGACAAGCATCGAACAGATAGGCAGTTAGCAGGAGGTAATATTACGCCACAAGCTATGCTAATAGCAATCGTTTCCCTTACCATTTTAGTATTGATAGTAGGAATATATCTACTGAACATTTCATTCGGGGATAATGCAAATTATTGGTTCAAATTTTTAGGCCTAGGAATAGCAAGTATCATTGCTGCTATTACCTATACGGTTGGCCAAAAGGCATATGGTTACAATGGTTTGGGAGATGTTTTTGTCTTTATATTTTTCGGGTTAGTTGGAGTTATTGGCACGTCATTTCTGTTTTACCAAGAGCTAAGCACATTAGCAGCTTTAGTCGCCATAGCCTACGGTTGTTTATGTGTAGGAGTGCTCAATGTCAATAATATAAGGGACTTAGATAAGGATATTCTCACCAATAAAATCACTCTTGCTTCCAAGTTCGGAAAAGTAGGGGCAGAGACATATCAGACATTATTACTAACAGGTTCATTTTGTGCATTTGTGGGCCATCATATCTTGGCAGATAGTTGGAGTTTGGCTCCATTGGCTGCTCTATTGCTTAGTCTTGTTCATATTCGAAAGCTCAAAAAAGCTAAACAGACTACAGATTACAATGCACAACTGAAGTTCCTTTCTATTGGAAGCTTAATAGTAGCATTATTGTTTATTATCAAAATAGGGTAAGGATAAATGTATTCATACAAAGTTACTGAGCACCACTTGCAGTTTGTGAAACCCGCAAAGACTTCTAGAAATATTTTTAAAACTAGAACAATCTGTCTGATAGAACTGACGGACATATCCAATGGAAAAAAAGGAATAGGAGAGGCTGCACCATTATCTTTACTAAGTATAGATGATATTGATAATTACGTTCAGGTCCTAGAGTCTAAGGTTGAAGAATTTTGTGAAACAGGAAGGATTGAGGATGTTGATTTGGAGAAATATCCAAGCATCAAATTTGGGCTAGAAACTGCATTGCTGAGTTTGCAGGCTGATACTAAAGGTAGAATGTATGATACAGCTTTCACTCGAGGTGAATCTACTATACCAGTGAATGGATTGGTATGGATGGCAGATGCAGACGATATGTATGAAGAAGCGTTGTCGAAAATAGCAGAAGGCTTCAAAGTAATAAAATTCAAAGTAGGAGCATTAGATTTTGATGAGGAATGTAAAATGCTTGAGAAAATCAGGAAAGACTTTTCAGCTTTTAAGATAACGATACGAGTAGATGCCAATGGTGGCTTTACAGCAAAGGAATCCTTGGAGCAATTAAAAGAATTAAGTCGATTTGAAATACACAGCATAGAGCAACCCATAATGGCGGGCCAATGGGATGATATGGCGAGATTGTGCAGGGACAGTGCTATGGCCATAGCGTTAGACGAAGAGCTCATAGGCGTGAATGTGCACACCTCTGGTGCAAAGCTTCTAGATATTCTAAAGCCTCAGTATCTTATACTTAAGCCCAATCTCATTGGAGGGGTGTCTATTGCAGATGAGTGGATACGTTTAGCCAACAAGCAGGGTGCTGGATGGTGGGCTACATCTGCTTTAGAAAGCAATATTGGGCTCAATGCGATAGCCCAGTGGGTGAGTAAATATGATAACGCTATGCATCAGGGCTTAGGCACTGGTAGCTTGTTTTCGAACAATTTTGATACGTCACTAAAACTAAAGCATGGTTTGATGAGATACGAAGTGTAGCTATTTGACCTTACACTGTACGGAAATCAGCACAGTTTTATTGCCTAGCATCGGTTTTTTTATAGAAATGTGACTTTGGCACAATTATTTCATTATTTTTGAAAGACAGAAAAAAGTGAAAAGATTATTTTCCATAGCGTTTGTAGTATTGTTTTCGACTGTTATGACCTTCGCAGATGAGGTTAATAAGTTAGGTCAGAATTATCCAAATCCTGCCAAGGAAAAGACGTATGTGAATGTAGAATTTAGTTCGCCAGAAGCTACTCTTAAACTTTCTAATATACTTGGAGAAACTATTCAAGTCCTAAAACTACCTCATTCAGGTACATTCGTTTTGGATGTTACTGATATTCCAGAAGGAGTATACTTTTACACACTAAATGCTGACGGTCACAAAGCGACCAAAAGGCTTACTGTCAAGAAGTAAGGCTCTTTCTACCATCCCATTTATTTTTTACAGTTTATTGGAGGTAATTTCCTTCCGTACGAATTGTTTCATTGGCAGACGCTGCAGCTTATTTGCCTATCAGGTTCGATATGTTTTGATCTTTCATAGCCTCTATAAGCGAGCCTTGGTTTTCATAAAAGGTTTTTTCTATAAAGGAATTGTCTTTACTCTCACTTACCGTTACCAGTACATTAAAGTCACCTAAGCCATAGCATTTGATTCGATTGCCTCGTTTATCAAAACAAAATGTGGTGCTGCGTGGGATAATATACGACGACCCTGTGAAGGCTTTGTTTGACAATATCATCGGTTTCTCTTCCAGTTGTGCTAAATCAAAATTTCTTATTGGATAAAAGAATGAACCCATACTCACATTGTCGTGAATAATACCCTCGTCATCAATCCAATTCGCAACTATTTCTATGTTAATATCTAAGTTTAAAATCTTGTCTTTTTTAGTAAACCACGTTCCTGGTGCTACTAGTTTTTTATCCAGATACTTCAATTTTGTGTAGTTCATTTCTAGACTATCCATCTTCAAATAAAATTTGGAACCAGCCACAATGTCTTCCAATTTAGAAGTGTCTAAACTTGTCTTTAAGCTAAAAGTGAGTCCGGTAGATTCATCTAAAGTAGCAAATCGTTTAATTGTAAATCCCGAAAAACTTAGATAGTCTGGATCCATAGGCCCCAGTTGAGATACGTTGCTATAAAATCGTTGATTTGCTAAAGCTGTTTTGTATTCGGCTTTATTATTCTCTTTTTTAGCCGCTATCACGCTTATTATCCCTTCATAGGCTAAGTCTGCACCCTTAAGTAGTAATGGGACTGTAATAAGGCCTCTGCTGCCTTCTTGTGCCTTCTGGGTAAACATATCTGAAGTACGAAGAGGCGAGGCGAATTCCGTAGCATCAATACTCAAGTTTTCTCCTTTTTGTTTATCGCTGTATGTGTATACGGCACAACTGCTCAGCAGCATAGCTATTACAGATACCGCAGTTAATGTTTTTTTATTCTTAATGAACTTCATTTGCAATGCTTATTTATTGATAATTAGTGAGGTTTTGGGTCATAAAGGTAAACACAAACCAAATTAATTTTGACAAAATTACACTTCTCATGGAATAGATGCAGTTATCTTCACCCTATATAGGAAATAAGCTTTGATGACACTGGTACCGCATCTTTTATTATATAGAGTAAGTTGTAAAATGGCTATTAGATATACCTCTAGGATTCGTTTAGTTTTGCAATGTTGAATCTTTATTTAAAACACAGAGTTGAATCTCGTTCGTATGAGTAAGAAGTACATTTTTCATACCTGTGCTGCTTTGCTATTAGTTCTTAGCTATTTTTGGAATAGCGGGAGTCAAGCACTTATGGCTGATGAGCCTACTAGAGCATTGGTATCATTAGAGATTATGCTTCGTGGCAATCCTATACCTACCATCAATAATGAGATCTATCTGAATAAACCTCCGCTCTATAACTGGATGTTAATTCCGTTTTATAAAGTATTTGGTTTTGGAGATGGTGTTACTCGATTCCCTGCTATTTTGTCTTTGTTAATATTAGGGTATATGGTGTTTTATTATTTCAAAAAGTTCACTGGTGATATCACCACATCTTTTTTTGTCGCTATGGCACTGCTTACTAGCGGAAACATGCTTTTTTATTCTTCTTTATTGGGCCATATAGATGCTACATTCTCTATTTTTATGTTTATCCTATTTATGCAGTGTTACAAGTTAGGATCCGCAGGAGAGTGGAATAAACTATATAGGTGGAGTTATATTTTATGTGCGATTGGTTTTATGCTAAAGGGTATTCCATCCATTGTATTTGTGGGCATTTCACTGTTAGTCACAGCTTTGTTTTTCAGAAAGTTTAAGACCTTGTTTTCCAGTTCTCACTTTTTGAATATGCTATGGTTTATGGTGCCTGTGGGGTTATATTTTTTGCTTTTTTCAAGCTACTATCCACTGTCCGATTATTTTCTTAATCTGTGGTCCGAGTCAAGCAAACGTACTGTTATGGAAAAATCGTTTTTAGAGAGTTTTTCGCACCTGTTTACCTTTCCAGTGCATTTTATTGTCGATACTGCTCCTTGGAGTCTTCTAGTATTTATTTTTATAAAAAAAGAGGCAAGACAGTATGTTCAAAAAAATGAATTTTTGAGGTTTTGCGTATACATTTTCTTCGCCAATATTTTTGTTTATTGGCTAGCACCAGACAATCGGGCTCGCTACGTAATGATGCTGTACCCACTCTTTTTTGCATTGTTATTTTTCACATTTAAGGGGTTAGATTTTTGGCAAATAACTTG
Organism: Bacteroidia bacterium; assembly: GCA_028339355.1. Lineage (GTDB taxonomy): Bacteria > Bacteroidota > Bacteroidia > NS11-12g > UBA9320 > UBA9320. The sequence continues at coordinate 4,509 of JAOLBX010000023.1, read as the reverse complement.
GTCTAATATCACGATAAAGGCACTTCCGATTTTGTTTTCTATAGTGTTGGTTGCTGCTTTTTTTCTGCAGATAGATGTTTTACAAAATTACAAGCTTGAATGGGCTTTGTTATTTATTCTATCAGTAGCATTAGTTTATTATTCAATTCGAAAAAAGAACACCTTTTTCCCGTTACTCTTCTTACTGATATTGGTCCGTATAGGTTTTGATATGATTATTATTCCTGAGCGAGTATTAGAACTAAATGTGGGCAAAGAAAAGCAGGAAGCTATGGATATAGTTGAGATTGTTGGGTCTGAGCCTTTGGCTATGTACAGCTCCAACCTTCACCATGGCAGTAGCTTTTATATAACGGAAAAGCGAAGACAAATTTTACCTATAAAAACCAAGTACGACTCGTGTGATGTCAATTCCTATTATCTTGCACCTTCTGAGTTTGTTATAGATTCTGCGAATACAGAGATTTACTATAGTTTCAATAGAAAATACCAGAATAAGTCATTCAGTTTACTCAAGTTTAAAAAAGAATTCCCCATCAGAGAATGAAAAAGAAAGAATTATCAGTAGTCGTTCCGGTTATGAACGAAGAAGAGAATGTAGAACTACTGCTGACACAAATCACAGAGGCTCTAGTAGGCATAGATCATGAAGTAATATTTGTGGATGATGGCTCTACAGATGAAACCTTAACTACTCTAATCAAGAACTCGTCTGAAACCGTAAAAGTGGTTGAGTTTATGAAAAATTTCGGGCAAAGCAGTGCAATGCAGGCGGGGATAGATTTTGCGGAGGGGGAGTATATCGCTACTTTAGATGGTGACTTGCAAAATGATCCTTCAGACATTCCAAGTATGCTATCACTTCTCAAAGAGAAAAAAGTGGATTTAGTAGCAGGAGAACGACTCAATAGAAAAGACGGTGCACTCTTGAGAAAAATACCTAGTAATATCGCTAACGCGATAATAAGACGCACTACAGGTGTTTATATAAAAGACTATGGCTGCACACTAAAAGTCTTTACCAGTAAGACGGCTAAAATGCTAAATATATATGGTGAATTGCATCGATTTATTCCAGTTCTAGCTGCGTTGCAAGGTTCCAGGATAATACAGGTGCCAGTAAAACACCACCCAAGAATACATGGTACGAGTAAGTATGGAATAAATAGAACCATAAAAGTAGTTAGTGATCTTTTTTTGATGGTTTTTCTAAGAAAGTATATGATCAAACCTATGCACTTTTTTGGCGGTATTGGTATGGGAGTTTTTGGCTTAGGAATGCTTATCAATCTTTATTTTTTAGTTAAAAAAATAATGGGAGAAGACATTTGGGGAAGACCGATGTTATTGTTAGGCATTTTGCTTTTGCTCGGTGGCATTCAGCTTATTACGGTAGGGATTTTGTCGGAGCTTCAAATGAGAACATACTATGAAAGCCAGAACAAGAAGATTTATAATGTAAGAGAGGTACATGGTGGCTGACCAGACGCACAAGGCTAAATCCAAAACATCATGTTTTTTCATTTATGCACTCAAGCTAACTTTGAGTGTATTGGCTATTTCGTATTTGGTAAAAATGGCTGGCAAAGAGACGTATCTAGCGGCCATTTCTTCATTTGGTTTTTTATTTATTCTGATTGCTACTTTACTTTACATTTTTTCACAATGGGTTTCTGCAGTGCGGTTAGGTGTTTTCTTCAAGCTTATTAATACCCAGATTGGTCTTTTTGAAAACTTCAAGTTGTACCTTATTGGAATGAGTTATAATTTATTCCTACCAGGAGGAATTGGTGGAGATGGGTATAAGTATGTGGTATTGAAAAGAGACTACAATTCCTCTGGCAATCCCACACTTCACGCAATACTATTGGAGCGTTTGTGCGGATTGGCGTCCATCGCTATTTTATTAAGTATAGTAGCTTCATTTTGGAGGATTATTCAGTTTCAGAGCACGTGGTTTTTGCTTCTTTCAGCTATATTTTATATCATAGCATATTATTCTTGTAAACGATTTTTTCCTGCATTCCTAGTCGGATTTCATAAAGCTATGGTGCTCTCATTCGTTGTACAAGCCATTCAGATATTTACTATTTGTTTCATTGCCTTCAGACTGGGTGTTAACTCACCGTTAGAAATTTCAGGAGTGTTTCTACTTTCGACATTAGCTACTGCAATCCCGGTTTTTTTGGGAGGGGTAGGAGCTAGAGAATTGGTTTTTGCATCTTTTGGTGAGACACTTGGAGTGGAGTCTTCTCTATTGGTATCTATTGCAATAGTGTTTTCTATTTGTATGGTTCTAAGTGCGATTCCTGGCCTGTTTTTGGACTGGATGCAGAAGAGGAGAAGAGTTTAGCTAGTCAAACTAACTAAACGTAAAAGCCTAGTACTGATGAGAAAAATAATACAAGGCTGCTGCTTTGCCATAGCTCATTATCTCTATTTTTTTTTGCTTACTTAGTTTACGTACTTTCGGGTTAAAACCTTGCGTATTGATGAATATAGTTTGACATTTCTGCTCTTTGCCAAGGTGTCTTCTATTCAAATACTCGCTGCTCAAATATGAAAAGGCAGTTAGAAAGTCACCATACTTTTTGACACTTTTTGGAGCTATTTCTATTCTAGAACTATCTACTTCAAGTTTTAAACCAAGGGTATGTAGATTACATTTATAGTAGCTGTTTGCTCCATTATTCACAGTTGTCAAAGTATCAAATATGTAGAACGGATAATTGTCCAAAACGCCGCCGTCTACCATTACTTTTGTAGTGCTATCGGCCTTTTTTTTGTCGATTAATGACCCGTCTGGCTGCATAAAAACAGCCTCAAAGTAGAATGGAATACTAATGCTAATACGTACTGCATCTAGAATCCTCATATTAGGGTATGTTTTATGGCTAAAAATCTCAACACGTTGCTCTGTAAGATTAGTACCAGTAATGTATAGCAATTTTACATTTCTGCCATCCATTTTAGCTTGGTATAATTCATCAAAAGTTAGGTTTACAGAGTAACCCTTTGCAGTGATAAGCTTGCCTAGATCTTCCACAAAGCGATCAGTTTTATAGTAACCGTATGATTTTCTGAGCCTTGCTATTCCAGATATCATTGGAACACCTACTTGATTGTATCTGCCAAAATTAGTTTCTAGATTTATGTGTTTTATCTCTTTCCCAGAGTATCCTAGAGCTATCATCATGGCATTCATACTGCCAGAGCTAGTGCCCGCCACATTTTCTATATTTTGGGTTATGCCCATGCTGTCCAATACTTCTATAGCTCCTGTATATGCGAGACCTTTTAATCCGCCACCTTCTAGCACTAAATTGGTATACTGAGCATTTGCATACACACTGAGAAGTAATAATATGGAAAGTGTAAGTTGTTTCAAATGAGTAAAAGCTTTTTATCCCAAAATTGCATTCCCTATCAGGAAGTACATCAATAATCCTAGCAGGTCATTGCTAGTAGTGATAAATGGGCCTGTGGCTAATGCAGGGTCTATTTTTAATCTGTCCAATGCTAACGGTACTACCGTTCCTATTATTGCCGCTAGTAGTATTACCGCAATGAGTGCAAGACTCACTGTCAGCATTATTTCTTGGCTATTACCAGATATAAAACCGTATCCCATCAATAAAGCAGAACAAACCAAACCATTTATGAGAGCTACAGCTAATTCTTTGAATAATTTGCCCCAAAGTCCGGTGTTAGTAATAGAGTTATTGGCTAGGCCTTGTACCATAATAGAACTTGATTGTACTCCTACATTACCAGCCATAGCCATTATAAGTGGCATAAAGAGAGCGAGCTGTACATTTTGAGTTAGGTCTGCTTCAAAATTTCCTATTACCAATGAACTTGCGATACCTCCTGCTAAACCTACTATAAGCCAAGGTAGTCTTGCTCTTGTATTGTGGTAAACAGAGTCGGTACTTTCTACGCTTTCAGATATACCCGATAGCATCTGGTAATCCTTTTCAGCTTCATCTTTTACGTAGTCAAGAACATCATCAAAAGTAACCCTACCTACCAGCCGATTGAAGGCGTCTACAATAGGTAGAGCCACCAAATCATATTTTTGCATAGTAGCCGCTACCTCTTCTCCTGAGGTGTAAGCAGTTTCGCTTATCACATTATCATTAAAGATATCTGCTATTTTTTCACTCTCTTTAGACAATAGGATACGTTTCAGAGATATCCAGCCCACCAACTCATCATATTCGTCTACAACATAGGTGGTATATACATTAGAAACATCTTCTGCTTGTTTCCTTATTTCTTCAGTACACTGTTTTACTGTCCAATCTTTTCGAACTCTTATGAGCTCCTTTGCCATGAGAGCCCCCGCTGTATTTTCAGGAAACTTGAGAAGAGAAGCTATGTTTTTGCTGTGTTCTTTGTCGCTTATTTTTCGAAGAATTTCTTTGCCTTGATTTCCGTCCATTGAGTTCAGAATATCTGCGGCATCATCAGAATCCACGAAAGCTATAAAGTCATTTGCTATTTCTT
>JAOLBX010000022.1 GCA_028339355.1 Bacteroidia bacterium | reverse complement strand
TCTGAATGTGGCAGAAGCTTTAAAAAATACAAAAACCAAAGTGTTCTATTCTTCATCTGCGTGTATATACCCAGAGGAGAATCAGATGGACGCTCAAAACCCCAATTGTGCTGAATCCAGTGCATTTCCTGCAAATCCAGACAGTGAGTATGGCTGGGAAAAACTCTTCAGTGAGCGGCTTTATATGAGCTATGCTAGAAACTATGGATTAGATGTTCGGATAGCACGTTTTCATAATATTTATGGTCCAGAAGGAACCTATAGTGGTGGAAGAGAAAAGGTGCCTGCCGCTATTTGTCGAAAAGTGGCTTTGGCAAATGAAGGCGACGAGATCGAGGTTTGGGGGTCTGGAGATCAGACTCGATCTTTTCTTTATATAGATGAGTGTCTAAAAGGAATAGAAAAACTTATGCAGTCCGATGTAATGGAGCCAATAAATATAGGTTCTGATGAAATGGTTAGCATAAATGAACTGACTAAGATGGTAATCGATATCAGCGGTAAATCTTTGTCAATAAAAAATATAGATGGTCCTTTAGGAGTGAACGGAAGGTGTTCAGACAATAGACTCATTGCCAAACTTCTAAATTGGCAGCCCGACTATCCATTGCGTAAAGGAATGGAAAATCTTTTTAGTTGGGTGAATTCTCAAATATAATTTATCTTCAATACATCAATTTTCGGCATAAATTTGCCACGATATGATGTTATCTTTTGATGATACCGAAAGGGCATTCGCCCATAAGTCTTGCTCAGATCTAAAAAAAGCCTACAGACTCTTTCAAACATTTTCTTATCCATTTTTAGTCAAGTATGGCCCTGCATGGTCCAACGTTGCTTTAAGTATTGGTTTACCTATTAAAGGGATGATTAAACAGACTATCTTTCATCAGTTTTGTGGAGGTGAGACGATAGCTGAAAGCAGTCCATCTGCATTAGGATTGTATGAAAATGGTATTGGTGCTATTTTGGATTATTCGGTAGAAGGAGAGGGGTCTGAAGAAGATTTCATTAGGTCGTTTGAAGAACTTAAGCAGGTTATTTTGGAAGCAGCTAGCAAACCTGAATATCCATTTGCTGTTTTTAAATGTACAGGAATTGGTTCGTTTGCTTCCCTAGAAAAAGTGTCTAGTGGTGCGAAGCTGTTTGGTGATGAACTTAAAAAATACAAAGAGTATTGTAATAGGGTAGACGCTTTGTGCAAATTGGCATATGATAATAATGTAAAACTGCTCATAGATGCGGAAGATACTTGGATACAAAAGGCAATCGATGATTTAGTCTATGCGTGTATGGTCAAGTACAATCAGGATAAATGCATCGTTTACAACACGATACAGATGTATCGGAAGGATAGATTGCCTGAAATTGAAAATCAAATAGCAGTAGCCAAAAGTGGCAATTACTTCCTTGGGTTAAAATTAGTTAGAGGTGCGTACATGGAAAATGAAAGAGAGCGTGCTATTGATCAAGGATACCCAAGTCCTATTCAAGATACGAAAAAAGACACGGATGACGATTACAATTCTGCATTGGAGCTTTGTTTTGAGAACAAAGAAATCATGAATGTTATGGCAGGAACTCATAATGAGGATAGCTCTTACCTTTTAGCTAAATTGCTTACGGATAACAATATAAAAATAGACGATGATCGATTTTGGTTTGCTCAGTTATACGGCATGAGTGATCACATTAGCTTTAACCTGGCCAAAGCAGGATTTAACGTTGCAAAATACTTGCCGTATGGCCCTGTAAAAGAGGTTTTACCCTATCTCAGTAGAAGAGCTCAGGAAAATTCAAGCGTTAAAGGGCAAGCGGGTAGAGAATTGACTCTTATTCAGAAAGAAATAAGGAGAAGAAAAAAACTATCTAACTAACGTAATAGTGCCTTTGTGAACTCTTCGTATACCATCTACTCCGGTGGATATTACGATCACCGCAAATGCATCCATCTGTGCTTCTTTTCCTTTGTAGGTGCCATCCCAATTTACATCTAGGTCAAAACTCTCAAATATCTTTTCGCCCCAACGTGTGAATATCATAATGTGATACTCCTTGATGTACTCACTGGGAGTTACATAATAATCATTTAGATTGTCATTGTTTGGCGTAAAAGCGTTGGGGTAGTATATTTTAGACCGCACAGGGGAGCAGTCTTCGTTTGATACACTAACTACCTGCGGTTCTCCATCCACAAGCTCTTTGTAGGCTACAATGCGATAACAGTAGTCAGGTCGCTGATTTAAATCTGTAATTAAGTCAATGAACGCGGTATCCTTATAATAAAAGGTAGCGAGTTCCGTAAAGGTATTGTTTGGGTTTTTGATTTCTACTGCATAGTAGCTTACATCTTCTGTCCAGCCCTCATAGTGACTCCAAACGAGTTCAGGTCTTTGATCCTGTGATGTATCTGCATTTAGCAATATGGTTTTACCAAAATTCCAAAAATTTGTAGTGTCATTGCATTCATCGATAGCGTAGGTTCTATAGTAGTATGAGAAATCATCTACATATACTTCTTTGTCTGTAAATGCAAAGGTTTGATTGTCGGTTTTTTCAATTTTAGTATAGGCAGCACCATCAAATGATTTTTCTAGAACGTAGGTAGTTATTGGGATGACAGAATTTTTGACCGAATCCCATTCTACTAGTATTTCTAAATCATCTTCTACCGTAGCTCTTATCAACTTATTGGGTGGTGGTGTATATTCCCACTCGGGCATTGCATTTGCCGTGTCGCTAAACGAGATTTGACTATTTCCACTAGCCTCAATACCTTCTATTTTATAGCTGTATTCAATATTGCAATACAATAAACTATCGATATATACAGTCGAATCTCCATCTACAGTTCCAATTTTTTGCAAGACACTGGCTACGTCTAGTTCCCTACGATAAATGGAGTAACTCGATACCGAATCCCAACCGATGTACGGACTCCATTGCACGATATTATGATTTACCCCACCTTGTGCATCCGTCTCTATAGTGCAATGTTTAAAATCGGTAAGTGTATCGGAGAGTAAACCACACGTGTTTTCTACCTCTACCTTATAGCAATAACTTCTCGCAAGCGTGTTATTCCCAATAGAAAGGTAAGAAGTATTTTTTATGTCATCTATTTTTGCTAGTCGATTAAATCCTGTATTGCTTTCTTTATAAACGATATAGGCTCTAAAATCGGGAGTAGTGGACTCTTTGTAGTCCAGCTGGATGGTTTCATCATCATTTACTGTGACTCGCAGTATTTCTAAATCGAGTGGTTTTATACTATCGCCTATGATGATCGCCTTGCTGTTCAAAGTATCCTTACATCCTAGTATATTCTCTTGTATTAATGTAATCTCTACAGGCCCAATTGAATCACCAAAAAAGGTTGGGTCAAAATCAAGATATTCTACTCCGTCAATTATCCATTTTGTATAGGTGATTGTCGTATCGCTTTGCGTTGTGTTTTTAAGACTAATAAGAATGCCGACACAGTTGTTAGGATTCTTGGATTCAAAATTTGCTGCAAGTGTTTTTAGGTCTAAGGTTTTAATTATCGTGTTGCTACATCCATTTTTAGAGGTAATGGTAAGCCGTACATTGGGTGAATTGAGGTTGTAAAAAGTGTAATCTACATTTTCACCATAAAATGTATCGATACCGTTTGAAGTGTACATTTCCCAAAGAAATTCTTCAGGTATTAGATCATTTTTATTGGCAGCGGTGAAAGAGATCGGATAATTAACACAAGTGCCTTGGTATATATAATCAGGGTCAGGATACGGATCTACATAGATGGTATCGATAGGAGGGAGTGTGTAGCTACACCCGAAGGTATCACTAAGTATGAGCAAGGGAATAAATCTACCCGGAATGGTATAGGTATGCGTATAATTAGCTGTGTTTTCGATTACGTTTCCATCACCCATGTCCCATTCAAAATAGTTCGCTCTTTTTGTCGTGCTTGTAAAATTGACGGTAAGCGGGACACACCCATGCTTTTTGTCAAAATCATAGCTCCCTTCTGGACCGTTTACGATCACAAAGTCAGGATATATTATCGAGTCCACACAATCCCATTCGTCTACCACAAATAATTTAACTGTGAACTTACCTGCTTTAAGATACAGTTTGCTCGGATTTTCTTCTACAGAGGTAGTACCATCGCCAAACTCCCAATAAAATGACTTAATATGTCTGAAGGGGGAGGTGCTTCGATTGTGGAATTGCACAAACAAAGGAGGACAATCGGATTCCAAACTGTCTGCATTGAAGTCCGCATTTAGTCTTTCCTTATTGATATTTATAACTTCGGTAAGTGTAGATGTACAGCCATTTTGTTCAAGTATTTTTAGTTTTACTGTGTATGTACCAGCATCATCATAGGTAACGCTTGCTATGCGTCCTTGACTGGTATCCCCATTTCCCAGGTCCCATTCATAGGTGTAATCATCTTGATCAAATCCCGGAACTTCTCCGTTAAATATGTATGACTGAGCTGCACAGAGTCCTAGTCGTCTGATTTTAATATAAGCTGATGCTGGACCTTCCACTTTTACCGGAAACGTTTTTATTCCTGTACATCCGTTGGAGTCTATTCCTACGAGTTTCACTAAAGTATGATTCGCAGTATCTTGCCCGGGCGTAAATAAAGTATCTGTGAGGGGCCCAATGCTGGTTATCATTATTTTGCGACCTTCTATATCCCAATACAATGAATCATAGTCATTTGGATTTACAGCAGTATTTAAAGTGATGGGCAAAGGTGGACAGGTAGCTGCGAAAGATACATTTCCATCTACAGATGGACCCGTTACTTGGATATATTTAGTAGCAGTATCGGTGCAGTTGGTTTCATTCTGTGTTACTTTCAAATGAACCTTGTGTGTTCCTGGATTGGAGAAGCGTTGGTGTGTGCTTCCTCCAGAATATGGTTCGTCATCTATTTCCCAAGAAAAAACATAACTGAACCTAGAGCTGTCTATTGGCTTGGCTGAAAAGGTAACATTGGCTGGAGCACATAGCTCTCCGTTCAATTCAAAATCTGCTTCAAACATATCTGAAAACTCAATTTTTACTTCATCATAATCAATGCATCCACTCTCAAAATTGTATGCAAATAGTTTTAATTCGCTATCTCCATGTTCTTCTCGGTATATTTTAATGTCATTTAGATTGGAAGTGAAGAAGCCAGCATTTTCAGTATAAATGTGCCAGACTATACTATCAGCTCCTTTTGACGTATTGTAGTATTCTGCGAATTCAGACAAACAGGGAAAAAACTCTGTTGATTCTATTTTAGCCAACGGGTCGTGAACATAAAAGGCATGCTCCTCCAGGACAGTGTCCCTACATCCGTTGTGCTCGGTTATCAGTACCGCGTTATACCATCCCGATCCTTTTTTTAGCGTATCTCTATAATTATCATCTGAATCTTGATTTTCAACAAATGGTGCATTTTTTATTAAAGAATCGCCACTGTATGGATTAAAATCATCAAAAATGTGCCAATTTAGCTTTTCAATTTTTGGTTCATCGAGGTTTGTTGTGTTTTCTAGCAGTAAAAAATCTTGATTACAAAAAGAGTCATTACTTGCTTTTATAGTAGGATTAGTCTTTTGCCCCACCTTTATTTCTAAGATACTTCGTCCTATGCATCCTTCAGCCCTGGTTACTATTAGTTCTGCTACAAATACACCCGTATCTGCATAGGTGTAATTTTGTATTGTGTCTATGCTAGTAGTGGAGTCTCCTTTACCAAATAGCCACTTTCTTGAAGTTACCGTTCCGTCATATTTTGTGTTGTCTCTCAATACAACGTCTAATGCTTTACACCCATCAGTAACGTCTGCACTGAGCACAATCTCCACTGGCTCAATTTTTATATTAACCTCCTTCTCATCAGTGCATCCATATTGGTTTTTTGCTACAAGTTTGTATTTGTAACTTCCGTATTCCGTAAATATTTGAGCGTTAGGACTACTCTGACCAGTCTGAGTATCATCCAAGTACCAATCAATACTAGTTTTGTTTTCACTCTGGTCATAAGAGATAAGTGTAAAAGGCAGCTTACAACTGGTCGAGTCATTTAAAGTGAAATCTGCAAAAGGATTATCTATGACTGAAATGTATGCTGTTTTGGTTAATTCTGCCTTGCAGTCTGGGCTTTGCTCTATGCTAAGTTTTACAGTATAGGTACCTGTTGCAGTGTAAGCATGTGTAACGTGATATCCGTTAGAAATAGAGCCATCACCAAAGTCCCATTTTGGTGTCAACCCACTTGGTACCGTGTTATTCGTAAACAATACATCAGCAGGATTACATATTGTTAGATTATCCGCTTCAAAGGCAACTAATATAGAACCTATGTTCACATAATCAACTTCTTGCTTTCCTGTGCTACAGGCATTCTTAGTGGTTATAATTAGATTTACAGTATAATCTCCAAGAGTGGTATAGGTGTGTGAAGGGTTCCTTTCTGTACTCGTTGTACCATCTCCAAAACTCCAGAGGTAATTATCTGTTGCCTTGGTCTTAGTAGAAAGATCACTGAAAGTGACCATGAAGGGTGCGGTGCAATTGGATCGTCGAGTACTTGTGAAATTTACATCGGGAATACGGGCTACTTCTACATATTTAGATAGGCTTACTTTATCTTCACAATTATTGCTATCGACGACTAGTAGGGAAATATTGAACTTACCATCGGTCTTGTATGTGTGTGTTGGGTTAAACGCTATTTTAGTATTACCATCCCCAAAATCCCACAATAGACTTTTGAAATTAGCATCTCCTTTTGTGCTAAGGTTAGTTAAACTAAAATCCAACGGTGCACATCCAAAGAGCGGTGTCCCTGACAAATCTGCTACAGGATTTTTAAAAACTGTAATATATCCAACTACGGTTTTTTGATCCTTTGTACCATTTGTGTCTGTTACCTCTAGGCTGACGGTGTATTTTCCGGGCTGATAAAAAATGGCCTGCGGGTTTTCCTTGGCAGAAACATTGCCATTGCCAAATGACCATAGGTATCTCAGTTTCGTACCCGTACTAGTGTTTTTGAACTGTATAGTAACAGGGCTACACCCTTCCACATAATCTGAATAAAAATCTGCAACCAATTGACCATTAGCTATATGTATAGAAAAAGTCAAAAGGAATATATATAGAATTCGTATTATGGTCACCCTATGTAAATTTCGAAGCGAAGATACTATTATAAGACTCCGTGACCTACAATAATGTTGCTCCGGGTGTTATACTTTTAATATACCCGTGGTCTACTTTGAGATCTTTGCTTTCCGCAGCTTTTTTGGCAAGTTGATCACAGATTTCATTTTCTGGGACACCACTGTGTCCTTTGACCCAGTGAAACGTTATGTTGTAGTGAGGGTATGCATTTAAAAATCTTCTCCATAAGTCTGGATTTTTTTTATCCTTAAAACCTTTCTTTTCCCATCCAAAGACCCATTTTTTTTCGACTGCATTGATTACATATTTAGAGTCAGAATAGATGTGAATGGCCATCCCACGAGCGGAGTCATTGAGGAGTCTAAGTGCCTCTATTACAGCCAATAGCTCCATTCTATTGTTTGTCGTTTTCTCGAATCCTTGGCTATCTGTTTTTCTTTTTCCTTTGTGTTTTAGCACGATGCCATATCCACCGGGCCCAGGGTTGCCGAGAGAGCTTCCGTCTGTATATATTTCTATGATATCCAAGGTAGTTGATTTTGTGATTTCAAAAGTAGTAAATCTGCTACCAGGAAGTTACTTCCTCCTATGAAAAGTAGTGCATTTTTTGGATGTTGGGTTTTATTAATCAAGTCATACGTTTGTTTAAGGGCAATGGATAGGGAAGGGGCTGACTCAGCATGATGACCTAAGTCTTTAAAAGCCATTACTCCAGCTTCAGACTCCATACCTCTTATCACATTTGGCTTGACAAGAGTAATCGTTTTTCCCGAGGGAAAGAGTGGTATAATTTTATTCAGTTCCTTGTCTTTTACAAAACCCAGTATGTAGTAAATATCTTTTTTAGTTGCTATCAATTGTTCCGCAATGAGTTGTATACCTTCCTCATTATGAGCTACATCACAAATTACAAGCGGATTGTCAGCTAGTGTCTGCCATCTTCCTTCAAAATTCGAAATTGTACAAACATTTTGTAGAGCATAGTTTACGAGATCCATTTCTACTGGAAACTCATTATGCAGAATTTCCAGACATTTCAAGGCTGTGCCAATATTCCACTGCTGATGTTTCCCTCTGAGATCTGAACGAAACGTACCCTCATAATAATTGTGAATAGGAGCTTCTAGATCGGCAGCTATTTTCTGTATTACTTGCTTCGGAACAGCATCTATATTCCCTAAGACTAACGGAGTTTCAGATTTTATAATACCGGCTTTTTCTGCCGCAATTAATTCCAAGGTGTTTCCTAGCATATCCTTATGATCATAACCTATGCTAGTGATTATACTTGCCAAGGGCAATAGGATATTCGTACTATCTAGTCTACCACCTAGCCCAGTTTCTATGATAGCTACGTCTACTTTTTGAATAGCAAAGTAGGTGAATGCCATTGCAACGGTAATTTCAAAAAATGAAGGCTTGATTTCCTCTATAAGTGGTTTAATCTCCTTAGTAAAACCAATAACAAATTCTTTGGAACAGATTTCACCATTGATTTTTATCCTTTCTCGGAAGTCCACCAGATGAGGGGAGGTGTATAGCCCAACATTGTATCCATTGTTCTGATATACAGCAGACAGGATATGTGAAGTAGACCCTTTTCCATTTGTGCCTGCTATGTGTATGCTTTCAAAACTGTTTTGAGGATTACCCAATGCCTCACACAGTGTTACAATATTGGTAAGGTCTTTTTTGAAAGCAGTAGCACCAATACGCTGGTACATTGGAAGTCTAGCAAAGAGATAATCAAGCGTTTGCTCGTAGGTCAATACTTCCTATTTTACTTTGAAGGTGAAATTCACAAAACCACAACCACCATTTGAACCACTTACATTCTGAAACTTAAACTTATTAAGAGCGGCAATGGCCTGCTTTCTTAATTGAAGGTTTGTAGTAGTATTAGGATCTCTATCTGGAGCATACTTTATACTACTGGGAATAACATTACCACTAGCGTCTACACATACCTTAAGTCGCACTACACCAGATTCTTGAACTCCGCCTTGTGGCTGAGCCATTTTTGCTATTTTAAAACCGCCTATGCCTCCTTTTATACCCGGTCCCTCAAATGGCCCATCACCTGTTCCTCGACCATCAGTTCCTTGACCATCACCATCTGGTGAATCTCCAGTTCCTCTTTTTTTACCGGTGTATCCCCCATCCCCAGGATTTCCTTTACCACTTCCAGTCTTGTCATCACCTTTTTTAGAACCGGGAAACTGACTTCTAGGATCTACAGTTTTCTTTGGTTTTTCTACTGGATTTTTTACAGGTTTCTCTACCGGTTTTTCTACGGGTTTTTTCTTTGGTGGGGTAGTCGCAGGTTCTGTTTTCTTTACAGGAGGGGCCTCGGTCACATCACTAGTAGCCTGATGCTCGGGTGTGTATACTTCCTCTTCTACTGGCGGTATGTATTCTTCTTCTTGAGCCGCACTATTGTCGGGTCCTCCATTATCGGCCTTTCCTAAACTCACTGCTACACCTCCTGATGGTTCGTCCTCAGCGTGTAGGTCGGCACACCCATTCATAAGGCCCATTATGATCAATAATAAAAGTAATAATGCAAAAAAAGTAGCAGTACCTACTGCTGCCTTTCTATCTTCTATACGATTAAAATTTACCATTCTATTTCTCTTTATCTTTTTACTGCGTCTAATGCCAGTACCACCTTGGCACCTTCTTTATCCGCAAGCATTACAAGATTCATTACATCTTCATAACGAACATCTTTGTCTCCTCGTATACTTACGGTTGCATTTGTATTACCATTTAGTTTCTTTCTGAGCTCAAAAGGTAAACGACCAAACGTGGTTTTTTTTTCACCAATGGCATAGTTTAGGTTTTTGTCTACTGAGATTACTATGGTTTCGGCAACAGTACTAACATTGTTGACTCCCTTAGGTAGCACTAGTTTAAGTGCAGGATCTTTTACGACAGAACTTATGATAATAAAGAAAATAAGCAATAGGAAAACAATGTCTGTCATACTCGACGCATTGAATTCTGTATTTACTCTGCTATTTTGTCTTAAGTTCATAGATTATGCTGGTTCGTGAAGTATATCTAGAAATTCTACCGAAGTAGCTTCCATTTTATATACTACCTTGTTTATCATACTACTCAATAAGTTATATGATATATATGCAAAAATACCAACTACAAGACCTGCTACTGTGGTCATCATGGCTTCACCTATACCACCACTTAGCAAATCAGCAGTTATTTGTTGACCGCTGTCCTGCATCTGATTGAAAGTACGAATCATACCCGTAACAGTACCAAGGAAACCAAGCATAGGAGCAGCACCTGATATGGTAGCTAATAGAACCATGCCTTTTTCTAGTTTGTACACTTCTAGTTTACCTACATTTTCTACTGCTACACTTATATCGTCCAAGTGTTTTCCGATTCTAGATAATCCTTTTCCTATCATTACAGCTATAGGAGTGGCCTTGTCTGCACAAAGACGTTGAGCTCCTTTGAGGTCACCTTCCATCACCATGTCTTTGATACCACCCATTAGCTTTGAATCTAGATTTCCTGCTTTTTTGATAGTAAGATATCGTTCGATAGTCAGGTATACTGCTATTACAAATAAGATACCGATAGGTATCATCACAACACCACCTTTCCATATTAGACTCAATACATCTAAAGCACTTCCGGTGCTAGAAGAAGATAATGTGTCTGAAGCCGCTGCTCCTCCTTCTACAATTTGCAGTAGTATACTCATATTAATTCTGTTTTATAACTAGTTTATGGTCGATTTTATTTTGTATCAAGTTTTTATATTCATTTGCTAACTCTTCACTAGAAAATGAAATTATAAAAACTTCTGGTTTTCCATCTTCGCTTATGGTTAGTTCTGACTGAGCGTATTTGTCCATCAAGTCATTCAATAGTTCAGAAGCTTCTCTTGAATTCTTTGTTTTAGCATATATGCCATAGAAAACAATTTTTTTCTCAGGAGTGATTACCAAATCAGAGCTGTTGGCCAAGTCTATATCTGCAGCTTCCGATGCAGGAGTATCTAGCAAAGAGGCTATCTGTGTATCCGTTAGACCCTGCCCATCATTGCTATTTTCAAAATTGAGCAGTGCGAAAACCATTGCTATTAAAAATAAACTACCGAGTGCATTTATGATTCCTAGACTTGATATCTTGAATGGTTCGCTTTGTTTCTTTTCTTTGGTTTTCTTCTCAAGTTTATTAGCCTGTATCTTTTCGTTTCTTAGCTTCTTCTTAGGCACTATAGTTGACTGAGCTTCTATTGTGGGCAGAGCAAATACAGGTTTTTCTACTACTACTTTTTGCGGCTCTACTTTTTTAACTGGAGCTTGTTCTATGATAGGTTTAGCTATTGCCGGGGTTGCAGATAGTTGCTTGAGCCTTAGTTTTGGTAAGCCAAATGACGACGTAGCAAAATTTACAGAATGATAAGGCACAAAAACTATTTTATCCTCTTTAGTGTAATAAAATGTTCCTACCTCCGCTACTTCTGCATTTCGCTTGTCTCGGAGTATATCCCATAACTGTGCGATATACGTCTCTACTTTTTGAACGCCAAGTTCATAGCTACAGTGAGTCGTTGTACTCAGGTGGTTTGCTAGTAAACCATCATTGTTTACTATTTGTCTATTGAAAGAGATAATCTGCTTCTTTGGTAGAGCATATTTGGCTATCTCATTTCGTTCTGCTGCTTTATCATTGATAAGAAATGCACCAAAACCAGGCAGTATTACGCAGCTGTGTTTGTACAATAAAAATGATATTTCTTTTGCCAAGTTCATTCTAATGCAATATTAACATATTAGAGATTTAAAACTCTAAAAATGTTAGAGAGAAAAAGTAACTCCTGCCAATGCGTTTAATCCTTGTGCTCTATAGTTATTCCAGATGTCATAACGTTGGTTTAGGATATTATTTACATTCACAAAAGCGGAGATGTTTTTCTTGTATCTATATTCTGCTCCCACATTTATATCATTGATAGCAGAGAGTGTGTATTCTGTACCTCGTAGGTCTATTGCTTTTCTACTGCTGGTAGCAAAGTAACCTCCGTTGATGTAGATTTTGTCTGCAAGACGAATAGTCGCAAATACTGCTGCATCATAAGTAGGCATATGCCAAGCCTGTTTCTCAGTAGTCACATCGTAGGAGTATATGTTTCCTCTGAATCCTATATCCAGATTTTGATTTACATCAAATTTCATTTCACCAGAGAATGTGAACTTAGTCATGTCATCTTCTACGGTGGTGAAGTTTCTCAGCTGGTTGGTGTCTGACACAAAGAAGTATTGATCTTTGATAATCTCCTGCTGCAGTTTGATACCGTACTCTACAAATCGTTTGAAATTACCATTCATTCCAGCAAAAATTGTCCAAACATATGGATTGGAATAGGTAAGCTCATTTCCTAAAAAAAGATTTTCATAACTGATATTCTTAAGGGTGTTTTTTTGTAAATCTCCTGTTACTCCTGCAAAAGCTCTTAATTTTTTAGGCACTAAATAGGTTTCTCCTTTGATGTAAGGAGCAGGAAAAATTTGATTAGTATTGGAATCTGTAAAGTAGTTCACATTAAGTCCTATATCCAAGGTGTATTTTTTGTAATCGAAGGCATAGTGCGGATTGATATCTACATACAACCTATCGTAGTTTGCTTTCTCAGTAAGCTGAGTATAGGTTGCACCCATGTCCAGGTGAAGTTTTCCTACTCCTAATTTGAATGCACTATTGTTTGCAAAACCAATAGTCGTCTCATTCTCACCGAGTTTATCAAAAATATTGAATCCAATATCTAGGTCATTGCTAATCTTTGATTTTTTAACAGACCATACCGCATTAGCATTGATGTCATTGTATATCTGATTAATGTCATTGAGCTCTAAAGTAGGTGTATCTATCATATATCCATAATAGTGCACCACATTACGTTGGAAATCAATCTCACCGTATAGGTCATTCCCTTTTTCTCTAAGTCCAAAAGCCTTCACTTGATTCTGACTAAATAGTCCTTGCTCAGGATTTTTGGAAGCACTAGCAGCGTGATGCTTTAGCTTAAGCCCGTAAGTGTAATATTTGTTTTGTGTGTTGTGTATACTCGCATCAAGGTATGATGTGAGGTAATTTCCTCCACCTACTTCTATGTAGTTGTCAAATAAATCTTCTTTTTGTTCTTTTTTAATAAAAACAGGATTTATCGGAGAGTAAACCGCCTTAGGTTTATACGCCACGTTTGGAAAAATGTATTTGTACGTCGGAGCAGCTACTTTGGGCTCTTCTAAGGTAGGTTGTATATCTATTTTCACAGACTCCGCTACATCGGGCTTGTAAATAGTTACTACGTCTACATTTCCCAGTGTACTGTCTGAACCAGTATTTTGTGCAGAGACTCCTAATGAGGCTAGAGTGACTAGCAGTATCAGTGTTACTTGTTTCAAATCTTTGAGTTTAAACATTAATATATTTAACGAAATTAGGGGTACTATAGTACATGTGTGGGTGTCATTTGGTATTTATATCAACAGATTTTCCAATACTTGATTTATAGAGTCCATTAGTATATATTTGGTAAAATAAGATTAGATAATAATAATGTCAAAGAACGAAAATGCTGAGAAACTGAAGGCCCTTAAGATGACCATCGACAAACTAGAAAAGTCGTATGGTAAAGGGATAGTGATGAAAATGGATGATGATAACATCGTAAAAGTTGATACAATTTCTACGGGTTCTCTCGGACTAGATATAGGTCTAGGTGTGGGTGGTTTCCCAAAGGGTAGGGTTATAGAGATATACGGCCCAGAATCATCAGGTAAGACTACACTGGCTATGCACTGTATAGCTGAGGCTCAGAAAAAAGGTGGAATATGTGCATTTGTAGATGCCGAGCATGCTTTTGATAAGTTTTATGCAGAGAATATAGGTATAGATACCAATGAGCTGCTTATCTCTCAACCAGATGATGGTGAGCAAGCTCTAGAAATAGCGGATAACCTGATACGTTCTGGTGCTATAGATGTGATAGTGATAGACTCTGTAGCTGCACTAGTGCCTAGAGCCGAGCTAGAGGGAGATATGGGAGATAGCAAAATGGGACTGCACGCTAGATTGATGTCTCAAGCACTTCGTAAACTTACGGGTACTATCAATAAGACTGGATGTATCTGTATATTTATCAATCAATTACGTGAGAAAATAGGGGTAATGTTTGGAAATCCAGAAACCACTACTGGTGGTAATGCACTTAAGTTTTATGCGTCTGTACGTTTAGATATACGTAGAATTGGAAGTATAAAGGATGGTGTAGATATCATAGGGAATAGAGTAAAGGTGAAGGTAGCCAAAAATAAGGTAGCACCTCCATTTCGAGTGGTAGAGTTTGATATAATGTATGGTCAAGGTATCTCCAAAGCAGGAGAAATGGTAGATCTAGGTGTAGAGAACAATATTATACAAAAAAGCGGCAGTTGGTTTAGCTACGGTGAGACCAAGCTTGGGCAGGGGAGAGATTCTGTAAAGCAACTATTGCTCGACAATCCTGAGATGATGGACGAAATAGAAGGAAAAATATTTGATGCTATTAATGGTGTAGAGCCTGCTGAAGAACCACAAGCTGCTGGGAAATAAATATTTATTTTGAATGATATAGTAAATCCTTCTGCTGCAAAGTAGAAGGATTTCTTTTTGTGTTATAGTCTAAAAGATCCAAGCTTATCTCCCAAAATATTTAGTTCTTAAATTTATTGTCTTTTTGAGTCCAACGGTAATTAAAAAATGAGCTAGAAAACATCAGTGATTGACTATCTGTTATCCGTATAATTTCCGAGGAACTTACGGTAAGGTGCTGCAATATACATCATTAGCAGTCTGCTCATTCTGAAAGAAGCAGGAGAAGTAATAAGGGTAAATGCGATTACTGCACCTATGTAATAACCCAAATTTACATCGTCACTTAATGTAAAAAAGAAGAATCCTATCATAATAAAAGACGCTACACTATATGCATAGCTAAAATACATTGCTCCCCAGAAGAAGCCAGGCTCAGACTCATACTTCACTCTACAACTTGGGCAGTTTTCATAAAGTTCTCTGAAATGCTTTAGGTTGGTAGATTTGTGAGTAAAAACATCACCTTCTCTGCACTGTGGACATTTACCTTTTAGAAAAGCTCCGAAAGCACTCATATTTATTTTTTCTTTTTATAATACCAAGCTCCACCAATCACTGCGATAGCAAGATATGGAGTTGCCAATAAGTACAATATACCTTTGTTCAGTCCTTTTCCTTTGGCGTTTTCATCTTCCATTCCACTCTCCACAGACGCTTTACACATGGGACATTGTGCTTCTGCTACTAGTGCAGCGGAGAAAGTTAAAAATAATACGATTAGTATTTTTTTCATTGGTTCAAATTTAAGCTTATTTAGGGATAAAGAAGAAGTTTTGTATGTGACTTGGGTTACTGTCTATCTTATGCAATATACCTTGTTCATATACGTGTGTTTCGTAACCTAGTCCTTTCAAATATTGGAAACAATCCTCTCTGTTTTGATTGTCCCACAATTCGCAGTATATAATGGGCTTACAAGTTTTAAGTAAATTCTCAGCACCTAGGAATACTTCGTACTCAAAATTTTCTACGTCTATTTTTATAGCATCTACTTTAAGACCTTTCATTGCGGTTACATCGTCCAGTTTGTAACAATCCGTCTCAAAAAAGCTACCGTCATTAAACTCCACCATCTTATCGTCGACCACATGACTCAGTCCTTGTTTTTTTACGCCATCCACCTCTGGTAGTACCAGTTGTATACGCTTGTTTTCATTGCCTAAGGCATTGGAAAACAGATGAAGGTTAGTTAAATTGTATTTAGCTTTCACCTTTTCGACTACCTTAATGTTGTTTGGCATAGGTTCAAAGGCATAAGTGGTCTTTGTATTTTTAGCCAGATGATAAGACATTAAACCTAGATTAGCTCCAATGTCTAAGGCTATCGCATCTTCTTTTATCAGTGTAAGGAAATGAAAAAAGTCATTTTCGTTTTTGTCGTATTTGAGTGCCTTAAGCTTATACAAGGTGAAATACCACAGGTACGAATCATATCCGAGTAGTTTTTGTAATATTCTCTGAATAAATGCTTTCAAGATTACTAAAACTGGTAATACGGAGAAATGAGGAGATAAACTAGAACCCCTGTAACAGCCACATAGAGCCAAATTGGATAGGAGAACCTTACAATTTTTCTGTGCTTTGCAATATTTTCATTGAGAGCATACCAAAATGACAGCAAAATCAATGGTAATACTAACGCAGCCAAAGGTATATGTGTAAGCAATATGAAATAATAAATGTATTTCAATATTCCTTCTCCCCCGTAACTCGTTTCAGGTACAAAAAAGTGAAAAGTGACGTAACTGATTAGAAACAAAGCGGATAGTCCAAATGCAGTTAAATTTAGTTTCTTGTGTCTCAGTATATTACCTGCTTTGATAGCTTTAAGTGATAGTATCAGTAATACAGCACATGTACCATTTATGACAGCGTGCAGGAGAGGGAGCTTATAAATGAAATCTGGAAATTCTGATGGTGGATTTAATACACGTTTGTTTAGCAATGCTACTAATACAAAAACGACAATGGACACCGCCATTGCTATTCTAAAAAATGTTTTATCGCTCAGTTTGCTCATTTTCTTCTTCTTTTTTGTAACAAGACAGCAAGAATCTAGCGTCTTCTACCATATTTAATACTTCTTTGATATCTAATCCATTGTAGATCCCTCTCACGTGAAAGTCTCTGTCTACTAACATTATTTTTTCACTATGAATGAAGTTATTGGTATCTGGCACTTCTTGTATCACAGCCTTGTAATTGTCTCTGGCCAAGTGGTATATAGTAGCTTTACTTCCGGTCAAAAATTTCCATTGGTCATCATTCGCCTCAAACCTATCAGCATAATTACGCAGCACAGAAACTGAATCGTTGTAGGGATCTACCGTGTGCGATAGAAATAGAATATCTGTACTGTTTTCAAGCTTTTGAGAAGCGATTTTTATATGACCATTTATAGTTGGACATATATCTGGGCAAGAAGTAAAGAAGAAATTACTAATAAATACTCTATTCCCTATGTCTTCTCTAGAGAATACCTCTCCGTTCTGATCTAAGAGTGAAAAGCTATCAATTGAATAAGGAACTTGTACACCCATCTCATCGGTAGAGTATACAGGAAGTTCATTGTAGCCAAAGGAAGTTATTTTCCAAAGTATCACCCATATAGCAGGGATAGCGAGTAAGACCACTAGAATAATTTTACCAGTAGCTTGTTTCATAACAGTAAGTCAGAAGTTATTTGAATGTTCCCCAAAAGTTTCCTTCGTACATCATCCAGATGAGGAAAAATATAATAACTATCATAGGTAAGATGATCATTGAAGCCAAGCTTTTTTTCTCATGCTTCATGTGCATGAATGTACCTACGATAAACCAAGCTTTAACGATACCTAAGACAATAAATATTATATTTCTTAGCATACCAGGTGCCATAACGAAATAAAATCCAACATCTACAATCGTTAATCCTAATAATATCCAAAATCTACCCCATATATCCTTGGTACCGTGACTATGCGTCTTTGGTACCCATACTGTTGGGTCGTAATTCTCTTCGTCGTGTATATCTACGTTTTGATTTGTATGTGAAGACATGATAATTCTTTTTTTAATAAGTGATTATTAGATTAAGTAGAAGAATGTGAATACAAATACCCAAACCAAATCTACAAAGTGCCAGTACAATCCTACTTTTTCGACCATTTCATAATGACCTCGTTTTTCATATGTACCTCTTAAGTTATTGATGTATACTATAATATTTAGCAATACTCCAGAAAAAACGTGAAATCCGTGAAAACCTGTTACCAAGAAGAATAGAGCTGCAAATGTAGGAGGTCCATATGGATTGGCCCAAGGCGTAGCTCCGGCGGTAATAAAGTTAGTCCACTCCCAAGCTTGACAGCTTAAGAATGCAAACCCGCCAATTATTGTCCAAAGCATCCACTTACTCACTGCTTTTTTATCTCCACGTTGACCGGCTTCTACACCTAGTACCATAGTAACAGAACTTAGTATAAGTATGAGCGTCATCAAACTCACAAAGATGAGTGGAAGATGCAGACCGTGTGCAAATGGAAAGTGATTAAATACCAAGTCTGGAGAGGGCCACTGTATTTCATTAAAGACACCAGCTTCTCTAAGTGCAGGGATAAAATGTTCACCGTGGTGTGCATCTGCTCCGTTTGCAAATTTATCCTGTACATTCTCTGCAAAATGTAAATCTAGACTTTCTATCTGACTTATTTCAGTAGAAGGAAAACTATAACGTATAGCTCCGTATCCTACGAGTAAAGATGAAAATGTAAATGCATCAGAAAGGAGGAAAATCCACATCATGAGTTTTCCATAACTTAATTTGAAGGGAGAATTACCTCCTCTCCAAGTGCTTGATTTTGATATAGTTTGTGTTGACATTGGCTAAAAATCGGGTGCAAAATATAAAAAGAAATACAAATAAACCCACAACAGCCCTACGAAATGCCAATAAGTATTACACATGTCTATGCTGAGTGTATTGTTTGAATCTATTTTATTGTTAAAGGTTTTTACTAGTACCACTATCAGGAAGATAATTCCAGCTAAGATATGTACCAAGTGTATGGAAGCAATAGCTATCAAAAAAGAGGCGGATACTTTGTCTCCATACTTAGGATTGACGAAATATAAGCCATCACCTTGCATTATTTGCCATCCTAAATATTGTGATATTACAAATCCTACTGCGAGAATAATTGTATTGATTAAACCAAGTTTTACTCCGGCCT
The DNA here is from genome assembly GCA_028339355.1 of Bacteroidia bacterium. GTDB lineage: Bacteria > Bacteroidota > Bacteroidia > NS11-12g > UBA9320 > UBA9320. Next base: position 10,305 of record JAOLBX010000022.1, on the reverse strand, counting down.
TGTTGTCTTTTTTTACTGATCTATACGCGTATATCATTGATATAGAACTGAGTAGTACAATAATGGTAGAGTAAAGAAACATGGTAGGCATTTGAAAGTCAAACCAATTTCCATCGCCTCTACGTACTATATATGCACTGGTAAGGCCTGCGAAAAGCATAAGTATGCCAAGAAGTAAAAGCCACATGCTAAACTTCTTTGGGTGTACTCGTCCTGTATAATTAATTGCTTCGGTCATTTAAATTTTATCTATCAATAATGATATGAGTACCAATGGGTTATATATTATGGACGCAAACATAAGTGTCTTCGCATCTTTCACAGTAAGTGACCTATATAATTTTATACTCAAATAAGTAAGAGCTATAGATCCGGCAATTATCACCCACATGCTAATAACTCCTGATATTCCAAGGACGTAAGGTAAAATACCTATAGGAATAAGCAGAGCTGAATAGAAGATGATTTGAGTAGCTGATTCTTTTGATCTTCCTGATTTGGTAGGAAGTAAACGATATCCAGCTTTTTTATAGTCGTCATCAAGTATCCAAGCTATAGCCCAAAAATGAGGGAATTGCCAAAAGAATTGTATTAGAAATAAAACAATGGCTGCAGTAGAAAAACTACCTGTAGCTGCAACCCAACCCAACAGAGGAGGTATAGCTCCGGGAAAAGCACCGACTAAAACAGCCAAGCTTGAAACTCTTTTAAGTGGCGTGTAAATAAATGCGTAACTCATTAATGAGGCAAAACCCAATAATGCTGCATAAGTGTTAAGAAATAATCCTAGTACACTTACACCAACTATTCCTGTTACGGCACAAAATATACCAGCTTCCAATATGCTCATTCTGTTTTGAGCAATAGGACGATTTTCTGTACGGGTCATCAATTTATCAAAATCTTTTTCAATAATTTGGTTGATACCATTGGAGGAAGCTACGGTTAAAAAACCACCAATAATGAGTGCAGTAAGACTACTCCACTCTATAATGCCTTCATTACCAAGTATAAACCCTAAAACAGATGATAGAACTACTGTGAAAGTTAGTCTGAATTTTATCAACTGATTGTAGTCAGATAACTTTGCTTTTAGGCCTATAGATTCGGTATGTATTGCCGCAGATTTCAATTGAATTTAGCTTTTTTTGTTTTTGCTTTTTATTGAGGTGCAAATATAGAATTGTAATACAAATATTCCTGCTCCAAAGCTAATATGGAACAGTTTTGAAATGGATGAAAAACTATCTATTAAAGCAAGCGGTCCGATTATTATTTGAGCAAAGGAAATTAGCATGACCCATTTAGAATATTTAGCTAAATGATTGCCTTTTGTGCTTTTTATAAATTGATAGATGGCAATTACCAATACGATGGTTCCAAGTACTGCGTGCCATTGAAGTGAGGGATAGAGTTCTGTTAATTTTTGACCAAAAGCATTGGATGCAAATAATAAATCATAAGCTTCTCGCAATGAAGATCCTACCACTACTTGAATAGCGGAGAAGACCATTAGTAATAGAGCAATTGTACTTTGTTCTCTGTTTAAAGTATCTGTAGAAGAGTCATTTGCGTATTTTCTTGCTAGGATGAAAAAGCAGATGGAGGCAAATGCAGCGATGAAATGAATGGTAACGATTCCCCCGATTAGATTACTGTTCACTACTAGTGCTCCTAAAAAAGCATTTATAAAGACCGCAATAAAGCCAAATAGCGTATACCAAAATACTTTTCTCTTTTCTTTCCAATACTTAAGAGAAAACAAGAAACATAAGAAGACAATAATACCCGTTAGTGCTCCCCACAGTCTGTTGACATATTCTACATATGCCTTGGCAACATTAAAGTTGTGTTTTTCTGAAAGTTGAGAATTTTGTGAAAATTCATTTGCCTTTTCTGTAAAACCTAATTTGTTCAAAAGACCAATAAAACGTTCTGTTTTCTTTAGTCTTTGTTTCTGAAAAAATTCTTGATAGTCAATGGGTAATTCGGATTCTGAAGTAGGAGGGATGTATTCTCCAAAACACTTAGGCCAATCAGGACAACCCATACCACTTCCAGTACTGCGTACCAGCCCACCTAAAACAAACAACATAAAAATACTGAAGATGGATAACCAATTCAGTTTCAGGTATAGACTGTTTTTCATTTTATAGAGATAAAAAAAAGTCACTTGCCTCAGCAGGTGACTTTTTAAAGTGTTTTAAGCTGTTTTGGGTTTGAACCAATTTTTGACCAGAGTAAAAAACGAAGCATTTGGAGCTTTTTTCTGTTTAGTGTCTTCTAATGATTGTTTCGTTTCGAATAGTTCAATCTTACTTCCAGCATCTGGAATATTTTGTGGCATAAAATCTGATTCATATGCAGGATTACTATAGTCATAGGCCCATCTGTGAACAGTTGGTATTTCTCCTGGCCAGTTACCGTGGATTCTTTCCACGGGTGTAGTCCATTCAAGGGTGTTTGCTTCCCAAGGATTTTGAGTTGCTTTTTTTCCAATGAACATACTAGAGAAGAAATTGTACAAGAATATTAACTGAGCTATACCTCCAAGTATGGCAGCCATTGTCATAACTACATTTACATCAAACCAAACTCCGTATTCTGGGAGAAGGGTGAATGCGTAATATCTACGCGGAACACCTGCTAGTCCCATGAAGTGCATAGGGAAGAATACTAAGTAAGCTGAGATAAACGTCAACCAGAAGTGAATATAGCCCAATGGCTTGTTGAGCATTCTACCAAATTGTTTTGGGAACCAGTGATAAACCCCAGCCAGCATACCAAATATAGCAGCACAACCCATAACAATATGGAAGTGACCTACTACAAAATAGGTGTCGTGTAATTGAATGTCAAGTGTAGCGTTTCCTAAGAAAATACCCGTAAGACCACCAGAGATAAAGAATGATACTAGACCGATAGCAAACATCATTGCATTTGTAAATCGGATATTTCCTCTCCACAAAGTAGCAAGGTAGTTAAATGTTTTAACTGCAGATGGAACTGCAATAATCAATGTGGTAACCAAGAATACAGCACCTAGTAATGGATTCATACCTGTAATAAACATATGGTGTCCCCATACGATAAATGATAAGAATGCAATTCCGAGTAGAGATATGACCATAGCGGTGTATCCAAAGATTGGTTTACGTGAGTTTACAGCAATCACCTCAGAAGTAATACCCAATGCAGGCATGATAATAATATACACCTCAGGGTGACCAAGGAACCAAAATAAGTGTTGGAATAGTACTGGACTACCTCCGGTGTGCTCTAAAGCACCGGCAGATCCCAAATATATATCAGAGAGGTAGAAACTAGTTCCAAATCCTCTATCAAATAGTAAAAGTAATCCTCCACCTAATAATACTGGAAATGAAAGCAAACCGAGTACAGCAGTAAGAAATAATGCCCATACTGTAAGTGGTAGTCTTGTCATTGACATACCTTTTGTTCTCATGTTGAGTACTGTAGAAATATAGTTGATACCTCCTAGGAGAGATGAAGCAATAAAAAGTACTATGGCTACTAACCATAGTGTCATTCCCATACCAGAACCCGGCATAGCTTTCGGCAATGCACTAAGCGGTGGATATATAGTCCATCCACCAGAGGCAGGTCCTGTTTCTACAAATAATGAAGAAAGTAATACAACACTACTCAAGAAGAAGAACCAATATGAAAGCATATTCATAAATGGTGATGCCATATCTCGTGCTCCACATTGTAAAGGAAGAAGAAGATTGGCAAATGTTCCACTCAGCCCTGCGGTAAGGACGTAAAATACCATTATAGTACCGTGCATGGTAACTAGAGCCATATAATATCCTGCATCTAATACACCGTCTGGAGCCCATTTGCTACCAAAAAGCCATTCTAAAATAGGAAAACCAGTGTCTGGATACGCTAGCTGAAGACGAAATGCGATAGACATCGCCATTCCGATAACACCCATAATAATACCCGTAATCAAAAATTGTTTCGAGATCATCTTATGATCCATACTGAAGATATACTTCGATATGAATGTCTCCTCATGGTGATGATCTTCTGTATGTGCTGTTGCTGTGCTCATTCTTTTAGGTTTGGTTATTTCGTATTAGTTTAAGGCTACTGTTTCAGTTATTTCAATTGTTTCGGAATCGTTTGCAGCAGGTGTAGCTTCAGCTTTTTTTGCAAAAAGTCCAGCTTGTTCGGCTATCCATTTGTCATATGATGCTTGGTCTTCTACTACCACTTTCATTTTCATATTAAAGTGTGCATTACCGCATATTTTGTTACAAACCAAGTAGTAATTAAATTCAGGGTCTCCTTTTATCTCTCTCATATCAGCAGTAGATTTAATAGGTGTAAAAGTAAACTCAGTAGGTAGTCCTGGAACAACATTCATTTGAGTACGGAAATAAGGAAGATATGCAGAGTGAATTACGTCTCTCGCTCGAAACTTCATTCTAATAGGTTGATCTTTTACCAAGTGAATCTCTTGTACTACTTGATCATCATCACCTTTACTTGTAAACATAGATCCTTCCTCTGTTGCCAAAGCACCTTTGAGACGTTCTATTTGTGTATTTCTAGCTCTTATCGTTAGCCTTAAGTCTTTTTCTTTATCGCCAGAAGCATATTCATTAATTTTGCGTAAGTGTGCTTCTCTTGCGTTTCCAACCAAGCCACCTAGTACCGATCTAAGTTTAGCTTCTTCTTTAGGTAAACGCGTAATCGATTCTTGTAGAGAAACTATGTCTTCTTCCAATTCGGATATAAGAGCAGTAGCATGTTCTCTATTGGCTACACCCAATGGATTAGTACCATTTATCAAGTTGTAATTTGCTTTTCCAAGTTCTCCATCTTCTCCAGCATATCGTGCATTCCATCCAAACTGATAAGCAAACACCTCAATTTGCTGTGCATCTTTGCCTGCATCCGATCTTAGAATTTTGTTCCACATTTTGAAACCACTTGATACTAGAACCGCTAGTACTATAGCAGGAATTAAAGTCCATACATACTCCAAATTATTATTGTGAGATAGGAAATATGCTTTCCTTCCTGGCTTTTGTCTGTATCTAAAAGAGAAGTAGAATAAAAGAAATTGAGTAACAAAGAACACTGGAAGTGTTGCTATCCAGGTCCAAGTCATCATTCTATCCATTTCTATACCGTGTTCAGACGCTGATCCAAAGTTGGCTAGGTTGTATTGATTGTGAATGGAATACTCATAAATAACCAACGCGAAAAATCCAATAACAAACAAAAGCATCATATATGCATTGATGTTATTCCAGTTAATGATCTCTTTTCCAGTTACATTAGAAACTAGTTCTAAAATTCCAAAGATTAATAGCATAATAACAAACACCAATAAACACATTACTACTATTCCCCAATTTATATTGTTGAATAAAGAATCGCTTACAACTGGAGCTACTGCTTGGTCGGCGGCAGCTGCTACCGGAGCATCTCCATCTCCACCATTCTCGACATACATTAAAATAGAAGTAATTTCATTATCACTAAGATTTTCAAATATATTCATGACACTGGCGTCTATAGCAGAAGCCTCTGCTGCTCTTGCGTCTCCTGACTTGGTTAATTTGACATTGTTTTTAATCCATGAAATGATCCACTCATAGTCTCCATCGTACTTACTTACCACACCTCCTAGTGCAGGGCCTACTACCTTTTTGTTTAGAGCGTGACAAGAAGCACAGTTGGAGGCAAATAGGTTACTTCCTTCTTCTATACGAGCATCGCTACTTTCTTGACCATTAACTGGTTCGGTTAACAAGTTCTTGTAAGCAAACGAATGCTGGATAAAGAATAGTCCTATGATTAGGAAGAACCATTTAGATTGTTTTTGGATTTTGTTGATCATCTATACTCTGTTTTATTGAGTTAAATTTTTGGTGTGGCAAAAATACCTTCAAAATTGAATTAACGAAACAGAGTTTTACCAAATAATACACATTCTTATATATTTTTAGATTGTATTTAAATAGGCTCAAATGCGAAAGGGATTTAAATACAAAAAGAGGGAAGAATCCCTCTTTTTGAAACCAAAAACTAAAACTGAAATCGTGATACTATTTGAATACAAATACTATCGTAAAACAAAGTTAAATTTAATTGGAATCAAAGTGTGTCATATCGTAGTCATAACAATTTCAGGCGTTTGTCAGCTATTAAGGATCTCTTCGTAAAGGCCTGAATAACGGGATATTAATGCATTATTATCGAAATTCTCCAATTGAGATTCTATTTTCGACTCCAAAAGTGACCTTTTGTCCTTTTTTAATAATTCGACAATTACTTTTGAAATAGACTGTACACTTATTGGGTCAAAATATTGAACAGCATCTCCACCTACTTCAGGTATACTACTTGTATTTGATGTAGCAACTGTTTTGCCATACGAAAACGCTTCTAAAATGGGTATACCAAAACCTTCAAATACGGAGGGGTATATACAGAATTGAGCTTTGTCGTAAAGCAATCCTAATGTATCGGAAGATACATCAGTCATCAATTGTATTTTTTCATTGCCACTACACAGATTAGCTATTTCTGCGTAAGAATCACCCTTTTTACCAGCTATTACGAGGTGTAGATCAGTTGACGTCGCTATATATGCCGAAACCAAGTTTACTAAATTCTTTCGTTTACTAAAACCGCTCACACAAAGCATGTATTCTTTATCGTAGGCAAATTCCATTGGTGCATACTTTCTCCGAGGAGGAATGCTTAACGGTATCACTTGTATCCTCTCTTCTGCAGTATGGTAGTATTTTATTAAATCTCGTTTTGTTTGCTCACTTGGCACGACTATGATATCGGCTGCACGTTGTGCATACCGCAATTTCTCGTCATATATTCTTAGATCAATCGCATTATAATATTCAGGATACCTTTTGTTAATGAGGTCGTGAATAGTCACCACAGTTTTTATTCCTGTTTTATGTATGCCAAATGGAAGTTCGTTGCTCAGTCCATGGTAAAGCTTAACTCCATTTTTTCGAAGATCAGAGCAAATGAATTTACTACGCCACAGTGAGGGAATAAATCTATTTAATCCTTTTGGATAATGAATATTAGTAAGTTTAGATACTGTTTTTTTTGGAGTGTAAAGATCACATTCGAAGTTGGGGTTTTGCGAAACTCCATCTATCAACCATCGAGAGTAGTTTCCTAATCCTGTCTGGTTGTTAAAATATCGCTTGGCATCAAACCCTATTTTCATCTATACAGGTATTTGAAAATCTCTCAAGACGTCATTTAGAGATGTCTTCTTATTGGTGGATTCTTTACGTGTTCCTATTATCAGTGCACAGTTTACTCCATAAGATCCCGCAGGAAAATCTTTTTGTATACTACCTGGTATGACAACAGATCTAGCTGGTACTCTTCCTTTGTATACTATGGGGTCAGGTCCTGATACGTCAATGATCTTAGTGCTCATTGTCAGAGTAACTCCGGCTCCAATTACAGCTTCGGTTTCTACATGCACACCTTCTACTATAATGCATCTACTCCCCACAAAACAGTTATCTTCTATAATAACGGGTGCAGCTTGTACTGGCTCCAATACACCCCCTATTCCTACACCTCCGCTTAGATGTACGTTTTTTCCGATCTGAGCACAGCTTCCTACTGTAGCCCAAGTATCTACCATCGTTCCGCTATCTACAAAGGCACCAATATTCACATAACTTGGCATCATAACTACTCCGCTAGCTAAGTGAGCACCATATCTTGCAATGGCATGAGGTACTACTCTTACTCCTTGTGCTGCATAGTCTTTTTTAAGTTCCATTTTATCATGAAATTCAAAAGGACCGACTTCTATTGTCTCCATTTTTTGAATAGGGAAATATAGAATTACTGCCTTTTTAACCCAATCATTTACTTGCCAACCATCAGCAGTAGGCTCTGCACATCTCAAAACTCCTTTATCCAGTTGTTCTATGATATGTCTTATAGCGTCTCGTGTTTTAGATTCTTTGAGCAATTCCCGGTTATCCCAAGTCTCAGTTATTATGTTTTTAAATTCGGTCATCTTCTTAATGCGAAGTTAATATTATCTTAAAAAGGAAGAATTTTTAATGTGGGCAAAAAAGGGTTAGCCGTAGCTTAACTCAATGAAATAGACATTTTCCCATCTATTTCTTCGTAAGTAATGTGCTCTTTTAGAGTAGTGGCTAATGATATACCCACGTAGTTGGCTTGTATTGGAAACTTATGATGATCTCTATTAGCAAGGACAGCAGTTTTTACACTCTTAGGGGAATGATTTAGCACTTCTTTTAGAGCTGCGGCCATAGTCACTCCAGAGTTTAGAACATCATCTACCAAAATAACTGGATTATTATTTATAATGGAGCTGTCGTCTATAGAAATGGGAGAGGAGAGTCCTTTGTTTTTGTCCAATTGTATGGTGGTTGTAACAATCGTGGCACTTCCAAATAGGCTTAATCTAGAGCTGATTTTTTTGGCTACGTCTGACCCACGATCTACCAACCCTACTACAGCTATTGTTTTCTCTCCGTAATGTTGTTCTAATATTTGCCAAGAAATTCTATCTAGCTTGAGAGCTATTTCTTCGTGTGATAGTATTAGAGATTTATCCATGATTTATACTTTAAATGGAACGACCTCGTTCTCGCGTATTTTTATTATGTCGTGATGTATTGCCATAGTTTGCTCTATGAGCGACCGCACACCATCATTGTATATTACCCAATCCGCCTTGCTCATACGCTGTCTATCCGTACTTTGATTTTGAATTCGCTTGAGGATATCCTCCCGTTTCACGTGGTCTCTTTTTGTTATTCGTTCTATCCTAGTTTCTATTGGGCTCGTTACTACAATTACTTTGTGCAAGCTTTTGTAGCTTTCGCTTTCAAAAAGTAGTGCGGCCTCATTTATAGAATATGGTTCATTCTTGTGTTCTTGGGTCCATTGCTGATAGTCTTGTTTCACTGCAGGATGCACTATACTATTTAGCATTTCAAGCTTTTCATTATTGTTGAATACTACCTTGGCTAGGTACTCCCTGTTCAGCTCATCCTTACGTGTATAAGCGTCCCATCCAAAATTATCAGTAATTGCTTTTTTAAGTATGGGATCATTATTCATAATCCATTTAGCACGAGTATCTGCATCGTATATAGGAACACCTAATTGCCCAAAAATCCTACAAATAGTAGATTTTCCAGCTCCCATTCCGCCCGTTATACCAATTCTGAGATGCTGCATTCTAATGTACTATTCGTCTTTTGAAGACACTACTTCTTCCAATGCAGCAGCTTCCATACTGATGGCAGCCCTATTTATTTTCATCTTAGATCCTCCTCCTAGGTCTATGATGGCAGTAAGGTCCTTAAGCTCAGTTATTTTACCGTGTATTCCACCGGTAGTTACTATTTTGTCTCCCTTTTTCAAATCAGCCAAGTAATCAACTTGTTTTTGTCTTTTTTTCTTATTTGGTAAGATAAAGAAGAAGTACAATACGACTAAAAATAAGCCGTAAATTATCATTATTTTATAATCCATTTATTGGTCTTTTTTTTCTACAAAAACTTTTATTTGAAGCATGGTTTTAACAGGATTGGTATTGGACAATATGGTAATGTCTTTAGAAACCATATCGCTTTTTCCAGCACTATTAAATTCTACTTTGATTACTCCACTTTCTCCAGGAGCAATTGGTTCTTTTGGCCAGTTTGGGATGGTGCACCCACAGCTCGCTGTACAACTAGATATTATCAAGTCAGCATCCCCTTCATTTTTAAATTTAAATGTATGTTCTACTCTTTCACTTTCGGTGATAGTTCCAAAATCGTGTGTAGACTTATTAAAAGTCATCTTAGGTTCTTTTACGTTGCTGTTATCTGTCTCTATAACAGATGCATCCAATCCTTTGTTTTCTTTAGGTCCACCTTGGCACGCCACTAAAAATAAAAGACCTAATGCTAAATAAAATACGCTTTTCATTTGTGTAAGATTTTGAAATTGTTCTAAGTTAAAATTATTGATTTACAAAGTTAATCGTTATTAGGATTAACCTATTAAACCTCTACCTTTTTTCTTAATAAGATCCTGTTGCTTCCAGTCCTGTAATATTTTGTCTAAAGTACCATTTACAAATTTTGAGCTTTTCGGGGTACTGTACATTTTGGCTATTTCTATGTATTCATTTAGTGTAACCTTTACCGGAATCATAGGCATATATTTAAACTCTAACAAAGCCATTATCATTAGTAGATAGTCTATTTTGGTAATTCGATCGCTATCCCAACCAGG
>JAOLBX010000021.1 GCA_028339355.1 Bacteroidia bacterium | reverse complement strand
TTCCTTAATCTTGCACTGCTTTATGAGTTTAGAACTAGAAATAGAAAAACGCAAAACATTTGGGATTATATCTCACCCAGATGCTGGTAAGACTACTTTGACTGAAAAGTTGCTGCTTTTTGGTGGGGCTATACAAACTGCAGGTGCGGTAAAAAGCAATAAAATAGAGAAAACTGCTACTTCAGATTTTATGGAGATAGAGAAGCAGCGTGGCATATCTGTTGCTACGTCTGTTATGAGTTTTGAATATAAAGGTAAAAAAATCAATATTCTTGACACCCCTGGACACAAAGATTTTGCAGAAGACACATATAGAACTCTTACAGCCGTAGATAGTGTAATATTGGTAGTAGATGTAGCGAAAGGGGTAGAGGCTCAAACACGAAAGCTTATGCAAGTGTGTAGAATGAGAAATACTCCAGTTATAATTTTTGTCAATAAAATGGATCGAGAAGGTCAAGACCCATTTGATATTTTAGAAGAGCTTGAATCTGAACTTCAAATAAGCACTAGACCTCTTAGTTGGCCTATTAATATGGGATCGAGATTTAAAGGCGTCTATCTACTGCACAATAACTCCCTCAATCTTTTTGAGGCCGACAAAACAAAGAAAGCGGCAGACTACGTTAAAATAGAAAATTTGGAAGACGACCGTCTTGAAGAAATAATAGGTGAGTCTGATGCTGCCCAACTTAGAGAAGACGTTGAACTAATCAACGGCGTCTTTGAACCTTTTGATACCGAAATGTATGAGGAAGGTTTGCTTGCTCCTGTATTTTTCGGTAGTGCTTTAAACAATTTTGGTGTTCAGGAAATGCTTGACACGTTTGTGGGGATAGCTCCAAGTCCAAGACCAAGGCACACAGATGTAAGAGACATTAATCCGCTAGAAAAGAAGATGACTGGGTTTATTTTTAAAATTCATGCGAATCTTGATCCCAATCACAGAGATCGAATAGCGTTTCTGAGAGTATGTTCGGGCACATTTGAGCGAAACACCTTCTATATACACCCACGCAGTGGAAAAAAAATGAGATTTAGCAATCCATACACCTTTTTGGCTGATAGTAAAGAGGTAACACAGTTTGCCTATCCAGGTGATGTGGTCGGATTATACGACACAGGAAATTTTAAAATAGGAGATTGTCTTACTGAAGGTGAAAAACTAGTGTTCAAAGGAATCCCAAGCTTTAGTCCTGAATTATTCAGAGAAGTAGTAAACAGAGACCCTATGAAGAGTAAGCAACTAGAAAAAGGTCTCAATCAACTTACAGATGAAGGTGTAGCTCAGTTGTTTACACAGCAACCAGGAAATCGAAAGATACTTGGAGTTGTAGGTGAACTTCAATTCGAAGTAATCCAGTATAGACTAGAGCACGAGTACAATGCCAAAGCTCGCTTTGATGCCGTAAACTATCATAAGGCATGCTGGATGACAGGAGATGAGGTTAAAATAGCCGAATTTATAAAATACAAACCACAAGATATTGTATTGGATAAAGACAAGAATTTGGTCTTTTTAGCACAGACCGCATATGTACTTCAAATGGCAAAAAACAATAATCCAGAAATTGAATTTCATGAAACAAGTGAATTTAAAGTGGGAACTTAAGTTTGTATGGCATAATAATCTAAATTTGTGTCACATATTGCACTCGTAGTTCAACTGGATAGAATATCGGATTTCGGCTCCGAGGGTTGGGGGTTCGAATCCTCTCGAGTGTACTCTAAGAAAGTCTTTATCATATGATAGAGACTTTTTATTTCTAGGGTTTTACTGAGAATTTTAACAAAGAGGCCAAAAAAGCATTTTTAGAAATCAAATAATAAATATACTTTTACCGCAATATGTTTCAACAACACCCTTGGCTAAACAGCTATCCAGAAATTGTACCACAGCAGGTAGATAACAATAAGTATGAATCATTAGCTAAAGTGTTTGATGATGTAGTAGGCCGCTATGGTGATAAGGTAGCATTCCAAAACATGGATAAAACTCTAACATTTAATCAATTGAAAACTGAAGTAGACACATTTGCTTGGTACCTGCAAAATAAAACCAACCTTAAACCTGGAGACAGAGTGGCTATACAAATGCCCAATCTATTGCAGTTTCCAGTGGCGATGTTTGCGGTTATCAAATGTGGATTTGTGGCAGTAAATACGAATCCTCTCTACACCCCAGAGGAAATGAAGCATCAATACAAGGATAGCGGTGCAAAGGCACTAGTCATACTCGAAAATTTTGCTATTAACTATCAAGAAATACAGAATGATACCGACATAGATACGGTAATTGTCACCCGCATTGGAGACATGCTTGGAGGACTTAAAGGTACCATTGTTAATCTTGTTGTGAAGCACGTGAAAAAGATGGTTCCAAGCTACAGCTTACCCAATTCAATTTCTTTTAATAATGTACGTAAAGAGGGTAAGGGTAAAAAACCGAGTGCTGTAAGTCTTACCCATTCTGACATGGCCTTTTTGCAGTATACTGGTGGCACGACTGGTTTAAGTAAGGGAGCAATTCTAACGCATGGTAATATTTGTGCTCAATTATCTCAAATAGATGGTTGGCTAGAAGGGTTGTTCAAAGACGGTGAAGCTGTTGTAATTACTGCTTTGCCATTATATCACATATTTGCTCTTACCGCAAACTGTATCACGTTTTTTAATTATGGATCGCGAAACGTACTGATTACAAACCCACGAGATATGTCGGCGTTTATAAATGACTTAAAGAAGAATCCTTTTTCACTCATCACAGGAGTTAATACTTTATTTAATGGATTACTTAATCAACCAGATTTTAAAGACATTGACTTTTCAAATCTTAAAATTGCCTTAGGAGGCGGTATGGCGGTTCAAGACTCTGTAGCAAAGAAGTGGCAAGAAGTTACTGGTTCACCACTACTAGAGGCGTATGGTTTATCTGAGACATCACCAGCTGCAACTATTAATCCTACTGATGGTTCACATAGAATGGGAACTATCGGTCTCCCTCTACCCAATACTGTTTGTAAGATATTTGATGATGAGAGAAAAGAAGTAGCCATAGGGGAACGAGGTGAAATAGGAATAAAAGGCCCTCAGGTAATGGCTGGATATTGGAATAGACCAGATGCTACCGCAGAATGTATGCACGGAGATTATTTCTTAACTGGAGATATTGGCATAATGGATGAGGATGGATTTTTTCGCATAGTAGACCGTAAGAAAGAAATGGTTCTAGTATCAGGGTTCAATGTATATCCAAGTGAGGTAGAAGCAGTGATAAGTAGTCATCCAGGTGTATTAGAAGTGGGAGTGAGGAGTGAACCAGATCCAAAGACTACTGAGTGTGTCATGGCATTTGTAGTCAAAAAAGATGATAGTCTTACCGAGCAAGATGTGAGAGATTTTTGTCGTGATAAACTCACTAACTATAAAGTGCCAAAGAAGGTCGTTTTTAGAGATGAGTTGCCAAAGAGTAACGTCGGTAAAATACTGAGAAGAAAGCTAGTATAGTTAGAAGCCTTGGTCAAATAGACTATCTCATCCTGAAGCTATTCTGTTTTTCTTATTCTATAACTAGCATACTTGTTTCTAGATTGGTCTCGTTTTCGAAGACTATGTGGTAAATCCCGGAATTTAATTTAAAGTCAATTAAGTTTATTTTGTTTTTTCCCTTCCCAATTTCAAAGTTAGCAACTCTTTGACCTAGTGAATTTTGAATGTTAAGCAAAGCTTTTTCAAGTGGCCAATCTACTGTAAAGCTTAATCTAGTTGGATTTGGATAAATACCAATATTCGACTTATTAAACTGCTCGACTCCAGTAATCAGTCCTAAAACTTTTAGAATTTTAGAGTTAGTCGTTTTACATTTTTCAGCATTTGTAGTTGTAAGTGACACCTCAAAGTCCCCATTTTTCACGAACTGATGCGTTACTTTTCTCCCAGTCAATATATTTTCATCACCCATATCCCATTCATATTGAAGACCCTGTGCTTTAGCCTCAAGCGTAAAATTCCCTAGACTATTTACCTGATAATCAAATCCTGCACTAGGAGAATTCTTTACAGACACATTTACTTCTGTAAAATCACTAACGCAGTGTATGTTTCTGCTTGCCACATAGTATCTCGTAGCTTCATTCAGCACCTCAGTCTCATAGCTACTCCCCACACTTAACAAACTAGAAACATGCTCTTCTGAACACCACAAGACTTCTCCGGCATCTGAGCTCGTATTGAGTATTGCCTTTTCATTTTGACAAATTTCATCACCTTTTAACCCACTCAAGTTACCTGGATGTAACTCCGAAATAGAAACACTATGACGTTGAGTATCTCTGCAAGCAACACTGTACGGCTCCAAATAGTATGTTTTAGTACCCGCTATGCTGGATATATCAAGAACATTAGTATCGTATGTTGCTATAATGCCATCAGGTGAATCATACCAACGTATGCCGCTAGCCATAGTACTATAATCCAATTGCAATGTGTCACCAGAGCAGAGAGTGTCAGCATCTTGCACCTTAACGTAAGGGAATGTCCAGGTCTGTATCTTTTTTTGTATTCTAGAGCTGGCACACTGGCCATCAAATGCCTCAACGTAGAGATATTTTACACCTATTTTATTAGGACTATATAGATAGGTAGAACCTGAGTGAAAAACAGATCCACCTGAAGGTGTTTCATACCAAAATAAACTATCATTAGAAGGAGATTGAGCGGTAAGTGAAACGTTACCGTTAGTTATACAAATAAGACTGTCTGTTGTGGTTATAGGAGCCGAAGGTGCGTTGTTTGCATTAACATTTGCTTCCAATTTTACTCTATTCTCAGACCTGCACCCTCTATTGTTTGCTTCTGCATATAGTAATATGGTCTTATTTAATGATGCTGTGGTATGGATTGAGCCTGTATCGATTGGGATTCCACCCAAAGAATCTGTCCACCATATTATTTTTCCATAGTCAGTTGTTGCTGTTAGATTAGCTTTAGCTTTAAGACAGATACTATCATTGCTAACACTCAATAGTTTTGGTTTTTTCGCAACTGGGAGTATAATTTTTTTAAGAGCAGAAACACAATTATTATTCGCTGCCAAAGCGTAGTAATTAGATGATGAAGTTAAAATCGGAGTAGTGTAAACATTACCAGAATCTATGAGTGATGTAGAACTTGCAGAACTATACCAATATATTTTAGCATTACTAGAGGCCACTATACTTGTCGCATTACCTTCACATACGGGAGTGTCTGTGTTAGTAGTGACCGGGGCTGGATTATAATATAGATCTTGATATGCTGTATCTCTACAATTGACACCCGATCGATATCCATACATTGTTGTAATCAGCCTAATATTTGTATTTGTAGGCACATTGAATTTTTTCTTAGGAGCTTCACCATACAATGTTCCTGTGCCTGGAAAGTACCAATAGTAGGAATACTGTCCCAACCCATAGTAAACATACCTATTATACATACGGTGATTAATAATTTTTGAAGAAGTATTTATCGGAGATATGCTGTCTTGATAGTTATAACAGTCGTCAAAAGAAAATTCAGCATATGTTTTGTAAGAAACGTGAGGCTCTAGTATAACATCACAATCTAATGTGGTTCCAGCGATATTTAGATTAAGGCATCTATACCATACATTGCTAACAGTTCCACAAGCTATATTCTCTCCTAAACCGTCAGCAGAAGCATAACTATTGCAAACGATTGCCGTTCTTACAGAGTCAGAAGATGATATCGTTATAATATAAGGTTTGTCAGTTTTATAAGGAGTCAAAAACTCAATATTTTGGTTTATTGCCGATAACTGACCTCCACCAAATGTAGTATCCAGTTTAATTATCGCTGTGCGAATAGCTGAGCCAGTAGGAAGCGTATCTGTTCCAGCTTCATATAAGCTTACAGTTACGTCTACCCGTTCATTCTTGGAAGACACCACCCATCCATAAAAAGTAACGCCAGACACTTCTACACTGTCTGGAGCATCAAAATATTGACCAAGTGAGAACCCATTTGAAACAGAAATTCCTTGCAAGCTTGTTGCTTTATACCTGGCATACTCTAATGTATCTGGCAGGCAAGAAACTGGATTCGTAGCACTTTTTGATTTTAAATTTGGATGATATGCTGATTGTTTGGAAAGGTCATCGATTATTGTAGCCGATACAGATGTCAACTGGCTAAATGATAGAAAAGAAGAAAAAAGAACTAGTGTAACTAATAGTGATTTTAACATAATGTCAAGCTTTAGACCAAACTAATGTACGGAATTCTTTGCGATCAAACAAATCTAGTGGCATACCACAGACTATATTTAGGTATAATCTAACTACAGTATTACTTTAAGAAGGTATCAATAGAAATAAGTACTTCATCAACTGCAATATTAAAAATTGTCGAATTATCAGTAGTTTGTTCAGTGTGGCCCCGTGCCAGAAAGTAGTGATGAATGATACTCTGATGACTTTTAGGATAGAATACACCTTTAACCCCAGGTCCAAATAAAGCAATGGTAGGAATATCCATTGCTGCGGCAATATGTAGTGGGCCACTTTCATTTCCTAAAAACATCGAAGCCTTTGTACAAAGAGCTGCGTATTCTAATAAATTGAATTCACCTACCACGTTATAATTGTACTTACTCTCTACTAAGGCCAAACAATTATCATTCAACTCATTATCATCCAAGCCTCCTACCAATAAGCATGGTAACGAATACTTCGTATTTATATAGGTTATACATTGAGCATAACGTTCTAAGGGCCATCTACGAGCGACATCTCTTGCACCTAGATGCATAATTACATATTTAGTAACCCCTTCATGGCTCAGAAATGAATTTACTTTGGTAAATTCCGCTGATCCTAAAACTATCTTATTTATTTGAAGAGGGTTTCCATTCAATAATGGGTTTATAACCTCTAGATTAGTGTCTATCTCATTTTTCTGCCCACCAAAAAACTTATTCTTCAATCGCACAGAACCTCTGTCTAACCTTAGCTTTGGTTTATGCAGCAATGCATAGCTTAGTGTCTCTTCTGTCCCTCTCAAATCTACAATAAGATCGTATGTATTTTCTTTTACCTCAGCAAAATCATTTATACAACTGATATAATCTAAGTTCTTAAAGAAAATATTATTGAATGGCTTACAAACCAGCGTTTGATAAGCAGTAGGATAGAGTTTATGTAAATTATAAAAAACTGGCAACGAAGTAACTAAATCACCAATTTCATCTAATTTGATAATGAGAATAGACTGGAACACATAGTCTTTAGAGCCAAGTAAATTTATGTATTTACTGGCAATCCAAGATTTAAAGTATAGTGCCTTTTCGTTCAAAATTATCCTGCAATTATAGGATATATAACTGGACGACTTGGAGCTGCATCTGATTGAAAAAGACTTATATTTAGCTTTAGAAGATATGTTCCATCTTTTACCTCATCTGCAATGAATGCAAACTCAGTAATAGAACAGTTCTTGCGAGGGTTCTCTGGGTAGTTCCAAAAAACATGGTGTGCGGCAAGAGCTCCACCGTCCCATTCAGGATCTACAGATGGTAAGTCAATGATAATGTGCTGTATACCCATATCCACTATTTTTTGCATGTCTGACGCAGAGATGTATGGAGCATTCTTACCCGAATAGTTCTGATGTATTTTACTAATATTATTTGGTAAAGTTCTAATTATCAGCGATTCATACATGCTGAGATTTTCCCAATCTATTACGGAAAAATCCAGAATAGCGTTTTCATCTTCTTTTGTTTCGCTCAAGGTGCAAACTAGTGATACAAAGAAGTCGTCTTTGATGCACTCATTAACCATGTGTGGATCAAGACTAATGTGACCTAGACACTCTGTATGTGTGCTGTTACCATGTGGCGTAAACTGTATTCTTTCGAGATTACACGGTCCTCCATTAGCCTTGTTTCCGACAAAATCACCGTCTATATACGTCTTATAATCTGCCCCAGCTATTCCAAAACTTGATAAACTATCCTTCCTTTGCACAGAAACTCCAATTTCTAAAGGCTTTGAAAAATCCGCTTTTAGCTCTTTTTTATTATGATTAAATGTCAAAATCACTTCGGCAAAAATACTTTTTTAGATGATTTTAAGTTGTGTTAATTAACTTCGAGTATCAAATTGAATTATAGCAATTACGAAATCAAGAGAGTATTAAAAATTGTACTGCTCATTTTTGCCTTTCTTATAGGCTTTTTCTCTCTGTGGTATACCAATACTTTAGTTAAAAAATTACAAGATCAGGAACGTGAAAAAATAGAAACTTGGTCAGATGCTACTCGACTTATTGCGTCACCCGATTTTGATGGTGATGTGAACTTCTTGTTTAAGATAATTGAGGCAAACACCACTATTCCACTGATACTAGCAGACACTATGGGGAATATTAAAAGCATCAGAAACCTAGATACGGCTATAGCTTCTCATGACTATTTAACTAATAAAATGGCCTACATGAAAAAAACAAATGAGCCATTAGAAATAGAATATTTACAAGGGCAGAAGATCATTATTTACTACGAAAATTCTACCTTATTAAATCAACTTAGAATTTATCCCTATTTTCAGTTAGGAGTAATTGCATTGTTTTTGGCCATGAGTTATTTTGCATTCAGCTACAGTCGTACTAGCGAGCAAAATAAAGTATGGGCTGGTATGAGCAAAGAAACCGCCCACCAGCTGGGTACACCCATATCTTCTCTAATGGGATGGGTAGATTATCTCAAAGAAAGTGATTTTAAAATCCCTGACAAGGTAATAGCCGAAATAGATCATGATATGCAGCGTTTAGGTCTAATAACTGAACGATTTTCCAAGATTGGATCTGAACCAACGCTAAAACCATACAATCTTTATGAAGTCTTGGAAGAAAGTGTTTCCTATATTAATTCTAGAACATCCGATAAAGTCGAAATAACCATCAAGAATCAAGATGAGTTTAAAAAAATAATCGTAGGAGTAAATAAACCTCTATTTGCTTGGGTTGTAGAAAACCTCTGTAAAAATGCAGTTGATGCAATGGAAGGAGAGGGTGACATCACCTTTGAACTGTCAGGTTTAGGAGATACTGATATACTGTTTGATGTAGTGGACACAGGAAAAGGAGTTCCTACCAATAATTTTAAAACCATTTTCAAACCTGGATACACTACAAAAAAAAGAGGGTGGGGTCTTGGGTTATCACTGGTCAAGAGAATAATAGAAAATTATCATCAGGGAAAAATATATGTAAAATCCAGTGAAATAGGTCAAGGAACTAGGTTTAGAATAGAACTTAAAAAAGCTGCTTGAATACGATAAAAGCAAATTATGTTTATATCTCTATCAGAAATGCTGATGCAGAAAGTAAGGTACTCTACGTATCTTCGTATTAAGAAAAAAGAATAATTATGGCATTAGAATTTTCAGATTCAAATTTTGAACAAGAAGTATTAAATAGTGGGGATACACCAGTTTTGGTTGATTTCTGGGCAGAGTGGTGTGGACCTTGTAGAATGATCGGCCCATTGGTAGAAGAATTGGCAACCGAGTACGAAGGTAAAGCAATAATAGGCAAGATGAATATTGATAACAATCCAGGAACACCAATGAAATATGGAGTAAGAAGCATTCCGACTCTTTTGGTTTTTAAAAATGGAGAAGTAGTAGATAAAGTAGTAGGTGCTGTACCTAAGACCACATTGTCTGACAAGTTGGATAACCAATTACGTTAATCCAAAATACAAATCGTAATATTGAATGGTGTATCTCGTTAAAGAGCTACACCGTTTTTTTATGAAAATAAATAAGGAAGATATACTGCATACAGGTAACCTTGAGTTACTTGCTAAGAAAGCTGTGGAAGGTTTTATTACTGGGTTTCATAAAAGCCCTTTTCACGGGTTTTCTGTAGAATTTGCAGAGCATAGACAGTATAATCAAGGAGAAAGCACTAAAAACATAGATTGGAAATTGTACGGACGTACAGACAAGCTATATACCAAACGCTTTGATGAAGAAACAAACCTCAGATGTCAGTTTCTTATAGACAAGTCGTCCTCTATGCAAATAGAGCATAAAGATGTCTTGAGTAAGCTTCAGTATGCAATTTGGGTAACGGCAGTATTCACCCAGTTACTTAAGAAGCAAAGAGATGCTTCTGGATTATGCTTTTTTGATAATGAGATTAATGAGTACACAAAAATTGCTTCTTCATCCAGACACTACAAAGAGTTGATTTACAAATTGGAGCCTTATCTTTCCTATAAATCCAATCAAAAGTCCACTGACATAAGTGAAACTATTCATACGATTGCCGCTCAAATACACAGACGAAGTCTAGTTGTACTATTCACAGATTTTATAGAAAGTACCAGGGATTTAGAAAAACTATTTGACTCTATAAAACACCTGAAACACAATAAACATGAAGTGATTGTTTTTCACACTCTTCATCAACCGAGCGAACTTGTATTTGATTATGGTAATAGTCCAATGACTTTTGAGGATGCAGAAACGGGAGAAAAGGTGAAACTAATGCCAAATGACGTCAAGGAAGAATACATATCGAGCTTTTCAAAATATAATGATAGAATTAAATCTAAATTGAATCAATATAAAATCGATTACGTCGAGGCCGATACTTCAAAACCCATTGAGCATGCATTAATCCCTTTCTTGGTAAAAAGAAAGAAGATGAGGTCTTAAAAATAGCAAAAATTCCATTTTATACATTTTTTACTATTTTGGGATTTCGATTTTAATGTGCTGATTATAAATTAAATAAGTTCCAAAAATATTAGAAATTAGTACCGTGAGAGTCTGACTGAGACTATACCATTTGGTTCTGGACATAAATTACAAGAACTATGAACACTACACTCCTTATTTATGCGTGTCCCTAACACCATAAAAGACAATACTAATATTACCAGTATTCCGATAGATGTAATTTTGGATGGGTCCAACTTATGCTTCTCTCTAAAAATTAATAAGTTGGAATATGTGCATACAAGTAAGTCTTTTGATACTTTATTTGATATCAAAAATCTACCAAAGTCGGATTTTAATTTGTTTATTCCGGAAATAGCGTACGAATGTGGTCATGATGATACCTTGTATTCACTTCTAAGGTTCCCTCAGAAAATGAAACAGTTTTAATCTCGAAGAGTGGGACAGAAGTTGTTGCTAATATTTCTCGTTCCACAGTAAACTATAAAGGAGGAACCTATCTACTGTCCATAGTAAAGGATATCACTCAGGCAAAACAAGAAAAACAGTTTGGAGCCTATAGACAAGTACTTACAGAACCTGAAGTATTTGAAAAAATACTTAATCGATTTTCAAATCTTATATTTACTTCGGAAACTAGAGAAGAAGTTTTTAACAGGGTAGGTACTCTTTGTTTAGATATCTTAGATCTCGAAGACCTCAGTATATTTTAAGCGGATCATAAGAATAATTTGATGCGTCAAGTAATTTTAGTTGAAAGAGGAACAGATATCAAGTATGATGAATCTAGAGAAAAATTCTTCAACATTTCGATGGATAAAGGTATCGTTGGAAAATGTGCCACTGAACTAAAAACATTTCTAGTTAATGACACATCTATACATCCAGACTATGTTGCTGACAAACTAGAAAACAAGAGTGAAATTTCAGTACCCATTATTTATGAGCAGAAACTTATTGGTGTACTTGATTCAGAGAGCTCATTACCGAATAGTTACAACGATAAAATACGAAGGACACTTGAAGGAATTGCTTCGCTCTTAGCAATTAAACTAAATGAATTAAGCAATTTAGACGTATTAGAAGCCAATAATGCAAAACTGACGTCGTTAATCAAAGGTAACCCTGCTGCGATTGCCATGTTAGATACAGGTTTTAATTATATAGAGGTCTCTGAAAGGTGGGTTCGTGATTTTACAAGAAACAGCTCAAACAATCTTATCGGGAGAAACCATTTTGACCTAAATCCAAGAATTCTGATGCGATGGAAAAACGGCATCGAAAAGGCATTAAGGGGTAATTCGAAAGAGATTATTAAAGAAGCATATAGACATTTTAATGGAAAGACCTCCTACTTCACTGGAAAGGTAAGCCCTTGGTATACATTTAATAATCAAATAGGTGGCGTCATTATAATGGCGGAAAATGTCACCAATGCGGTAAAAAACGACCTTAAATTATCACAAACGAGTCTTGAACTAAATGAAGTCAGAAAGTTTGGCCAAATGTTTAACTGGGAATTTAAGCTGGAGACTGGATCTATCACGTGGTATCATAACAATGATGATATAAAAAATGAGGAGATAGTGCATAAGCTAGATGAAATTTTTGAGTTCATAGAACCGGAGTGTCATGCCGAGATAAAATCAGGTTTTCAAAAAGCTATTGAACAGAGAGGGAGATTTTATTTTATTCACCCATTCCAGTACCAAGGTGAAAAATTTTGGCTAAATAATAACGGTAAGGTTCTGATAGAAGACAATAGAATCATTGGAATAGCAGGACACGCTCAAAATATTACAGCTAAAGTCAATGCGGAAAATGCCAACAAGATACAAAACAAAAAACTAGTCAAAATCAATAGAGAACTGGATTAATTTGTATACAAGACGGCCCTTGATCTTAGAGCTCCACTGACAAATCTCACTGGACTAATAGGAATTATGAGAAATGAAGAAGATAGAAATATTTTGAATTCTTATTTTGACCTCCAACAAAAAAGTATTGAGCGATTAGATACTTTCATTCATAAAATTACATCTTACAGTAAAAATCAGCGACTGCCATATAAAGTTACTAAACTTAATTTTGCTCTTATTATAGATGAAATACTGCGAGAACATTACTTTATTGCAAACTCAGACAAGATAGCTAAAATCGTCAATATAGAGCGAAACGTTGATTTCCTTGGGGATAAAGAAAGGGTGTCAATAATTTTAAGTAATGCAATATCTAATGCTGTTAAATTTATTGACTTAACCAAAGAAGTTCCTCAAATAAATATTGATGTTTCTATGCAGAATGACAATATTAAGATAGTTGTTGAGGATAATGGTCTGGGTATTGCAAAAGATTACCAATCCAAGGTTTTTGATATGTTTTATAAAGCTAATAAATTTGCGGACGGCTCCGGAATCGGTCTTTATATACTAAATGAGGCTGTGAAAAATTTAAAAGGCTTTATAAATTTAAAATCTGAGTTAGGTGAATTCACTCAATTATCGATATGTTTACCAAACTAAATAATTAGTAACTAAATGATCTTTCTTATAGATGATGATCCTATTCAAAACTTAATTACTTCACAACCAATTATAACAAGCTTACCTAACAAAGAGTTCAAGGTATTTAATAATGGTTTAGAAGCCTTGGAAAGTATTGCTTCTGGTGATTCACCTTCTCTGACACTTCTTGACATAAATATGCCAATAATGAATGGCTGGGAGTTTTTGGAGGAATACAAGAAACATCCAAATAAGGCACCAACGGTAATGCTTAGCTCTTCACAAAATGAAGAAGACATTAGTAAGTCAAAAGAATTTGACTTTGTTAGTGGTTATTATTCTAAACCTATTAATCGGGTTTCCATCAAAGAAATATTTCAGCTTTCGTAAAACGAAAAAATAATTATAATCTATTTGTTTTTTTGTTTGATAGAATCACAATTAGATTATTTTTGCCCCCGCTTAGTACGTCGTATCCACGACATTTTAAGTATGACATAAGGAGAAGTGGCAGAGTGGTCGAATGCACTAGTCTTGAAAACTAGCGACTGTCATAGGTCCGGGGGTTCGAATCCCTCCTTCTCCGCCAATAAAACTAAGGTCTAGCATTAGCTAGACCTTTTTTATTTTGTTACGATGCCTTATCTACGCTCTTGTTTAATTCAAAACCTATCAAGACAACAAAACTGTTTACATAGATTAAAATCATCACTACTAAGAGCGTCCCCACAGAGCCATACAGTTTGTTGTATGAATTAAAATTTTCTACGTAGAGCCTGAAACCATAAGTACTGATAATTGATAAAATAGTAGCTGTCGTGCTCCCAATCGAAAAGAACCTCCATTTAGTTCCCTTATTTGAACCAAAATAGTAGAGAGAGCTGAAAATGAAATAAATTAGTGAAACAGTAAGTAAATACTCAATGGCAATTAAGACAAACTTGGTAATAGAATCGGTAATGTCCACATGATCGTCGATATAACCGATACCATAACTGAAAAATATTGATAAAGTTATGGTTGTAAGCAAGATAGAAACAACTAGAAACAATAGAAGAGAACTTTTTGCACGTATATCAAACCAGTTTCTCTGCATCTTGGACTCTAGTCCTGTATCAAAAGCTGATAGCATAGATGCAAAACCATTACTCGCAAAATAAAGTGCTGCAATAAAACCAAATGAGAGTAAACCTGCATGCTGATTTGTTATTATATCTTGAATCGTCTCATTCAAAAACGAAAATGCATTTGCTGGCAAAAACTTCTGTATGAAACTTGTGATTAAATCTTCTAAATTGTCTATAGGGATGTATGGGATAAGAGTGAACAAAAAAATTATTAAGGGGAACAAGGCAATAAAAAAATTGAATGCCAACGAAGATGCCCGTAAATTCAAGTCTTCTTCAAATAATCCATTGACAAAAAACTTTCCTACCTGATAAATAGACTTTCCTTTAAAGCCCGGAAAACTTACATTTTTAAGCTTGGCATCTAGTGTTTTGTCTATAGATATAAATCTGGATGTTATTTTTTTCTTAAGATTCACTTTGTTCGTGCTGCAAATAACAAGAAATAAATAGTTTTGCCACAATTAAATCCTATGACTAAAGTACATAACTTTTCTGCTGGTCCGGCGATACTACCTCAAGAGGTAATTCAAAGCTGTATCGACGCATTACAAAATTTTGAAAACACTGACTTATCTCTAATAGAAGTCTCTCATAGAAGCAAAGAGTTTGTATCTGTAATGGGCGAAGCTTGCCATCTTGTAAAAAAGATAATGAAGCTAGGGGGTGACTATGAGGTGATCTACCTCCAGGGTGGTGCTAGCACCCAATTTCTTATGACTGCGATGAACTTACTGGAAAAGAAGGCTGCATTTACCAATACGGGAACCTGGGCTAAAAAGGCAATCAAAGAGGCTAAAGCATTTGGCAATGTTGACATTGTTGGATCTTCGGAAGATAAAAATTTCAGCTACATCCCAAAAGATTTTGATATTAGTGATGATTATGATTATTTTCATTGTACATCGAACAACACAATCTCTGGTACACAAATGCAAACATTTCCAGAATGTAATGTACCGCTGGTGTGTGACATGAGCTCAGATATCTTTAGTAGAGAATTGGATTTCACTCAGTTTGACCTCATTTATGCTGGGGCTCAAAAAAACATGGGACCTGCAGGAACTACATTGGTAGTTATCAAAAAAGGGCTCCTCGGAAATGTAACTCGCTACATTCCTACAATGTTGGATTACAACACCCATATAAGTAAAGACTCCATGTTCAATACTCCTTCGGTTTTTGCAGTATACGGATGCATGCAAACATTGAGATGGATCGACAAACAAGGTCTTGCCACCATTGAAAAACTTAATACTCAAAAAGCAGACGTGCTTTACAATGAAATAGATAATAATGACTTGTTTGAAGGGACTACTGCAGTAGAGGATCGATCTAAAATGAATATCACTTTTGTATTGAAAGATGATTCTCGTAACGAAGATTTTTTATCAGCTTGTGCAGATGCAAATATTAGTGGAATTAAAGGTCACAGAAGTGTAGGTGGATTTAGAGCAAGCATATACAATGCATTAGGCTTAGATAGTGTAACTGCATTAGTTAACGTAATTAAAGCGTTTAAATAATAGTAAAATGAAGATATTAATAAATGATGGTCTGCATGCAGCCGGTATAGAATTATTGAAAAAAGCAGGTCATGAGGTTTTTACAGACCATATAAGTCAGAATGATTTGAATTCGCAGCTAAATAACTACGATGCTATTTTAGTCAGAAGTGCTACTACAGTTAGAAGAGATTTAATGGATGCCGCTCCTAACATTAAGTTAATAGGACGAGGTGGAGTAGGTCTAGACAATATTGATTTAGATGCAGCAAAAGAAAAAAACATAGCAGTTTTCAATACTCCTGCAGCATCATCAAGGTCAGTAGCTGAATTAGCAATGGCTCATTTATTTGGAGTCGTTAGATCACTTCCTTCAGTGAACAAAGCGATGAGTAAAGATGGTGTCTCTGATTTCAAAGCTTTGAAAAAGGCTGCAAGTAAAGGAATCGAGTTACAAGGAAAAAAACTAGGATTGATAGGATTTGGAAGGATTGGTAGAGCTACAGCGTCTATAGCACTTGGTTGTGGTATGGAAATTTTAGCGTTTGATCCATATTTGGATGAGGGTGAAGTAGAACTAAGTTTACATCCAAAATATTCAAATGATTTTAAATTAAATGTCAAAACAATTTCTAAAGAAAACTTGTTGGCTCAAGCTGACTTTATTAGTTTACATATTCCGGGTGGCCAAGGATATGTTTTAGATACTGAAGATTTCAACAAAATGAAAGATGGTGTCGGAATTATAAATTGTGCAAGAGGTGGTACCATCAATGAAACTGCTCTTATAAACGCATTGGAATCTGGAAAAGTTAAATATGCGGCGACTGATGTGTTCGAAAAAGAACCCCCAGTTTCAGAAGAAATTCTAAGAATCAATTCTGTGGGCCTAAGCCCACATATAGGTGCATCTACTGGGGAGGCACAAGAAAGAGTAGGGGTTGAATTAGCTGAAAAAATAATAGCTTTTTTCAAATAGACTCAATGCCGAAAATCTATCCGTTTAAAGCTCTACGACCAACTGCTGACAAAATCGGGAAGGTAACTGCTAAATCTACTGACTATACCAAGAAGGAAGATTTAATTGCTGAAATTCGTTCCAACCCAATTTCATTTCATCACGTTACAAAGAGTCACCTTAGTTTTAGTGGAGCATATCAGGAACCAGAAAAATTCCTGCCATTTGCGGCTCAGTTTATCGTAAAATTAAAAGAAGATGGTGTTTTGCTCAAAGAAGAAGAAGACTCGATTTATGTCTATGAGCAAAAACGTCTAGATGGTAGAGTTTTCAAAGGATTAATAGCTCTCTGTTCTATAGATGACTATAGACAGAATAAAATCAAGAAACATGAAGAAATAAGACCAAGTAGGCTTAAATTTTTAGTTGAGCTATTTAAAACTACTAAGGTAATGGGAGAGCCAACTTTGCTGGCATATAGTGGTACCGTAAATTTTGAGAAATACAATAGCACTGAATTATACTCATTTGAGTCTGTAGATGGCAAAAAACACTCAATATACCGCATAAGTTATAAGAGTGATATCAAAGATCTTCAAAAACAGATGGAAAAAATAGAAAACTTTTACATTGCTGATGGTCATCATAGATCTGCATCTACAGAAGTATTCAATGATTCTGTGGATAGCCTTACTAATGACAGTTCTATGTGCTGTATTCTACATGAAGACCAAATGGAAATCTTACCATTTCATCGTATCATAAAACCTGTTATTACGCTTCGAAAAGATGACTTAATAAATCAACTATCAAGAAAATTTAAAATCCGAAGAAGTAGTAATGCAGTTTATGAAGTTACTGAAGCACGAAACTTTGGAATGTATATACAAAATGAATGGTATATACTTCAATATAAAAATGATTCAGATCTATTAGATATAGAACTCTTGGAAGAAGAAATCATTCGAGGTATTTTTAATATAAATGATAGTCGTACAGACTCACAAATTACTTTTCATGCTCACACTTCTGGGCTAGATGTACTAAAAGGTCTAGTGGATTCGGAAGCTTATAGTGTTGCTATTACTACAAAACCGTGTGATTTTAGTGAAGTAAGAAAGGTTGCCGATGCTAATAATACCCTACCTCCCAAATCTACATACATAGAACCAAAGCTACGCTCCGGAATTATTATTCAAGAATTTGAAGTGAAATCTTAGTAGGAATTAGGCTAAAGCCACTTTTTTATTGGTAGCAAAGCTGTATACTACATAGATACCAAGACTGAACAGTACTTGACTTACAAGTGTGCTTCTAAAGAATGGAACACCTGCATCGTATGCCGCCATTAAACCAGTAAGCGATTTTGGATACATATCTAGAGCTAACCAAGAACCGGCATTTGAAACCAAAAAGAAAACTCCGGCTGCTAATAAACTTCCGCCCAACACTTTTGTAAAACTTGGTTTGTTAGTAATCAACATTCCTATACCTATTATTAGAGCAAAGGAAAGATACACCATCAAGAAGCTAGTTGAAAATAGATATTCTGCATATAAAGGAGAAGAAAGCCCCATAATAATATCTCCTGCTAATAAAGCTCCCATAGGCACCAAAAATGCCCTTATATTTTTACCAAATAAAACTCCTCCCATAAGGGCTACAGCTCCTAGAGGATTAAAATTAGGGATATTAAAAATAGCACGTATCAATACCAATGATACGAACAGGATAGAGAGTATTATAACGTCTTTTTCTTTCATTACTTGAATTATTTAAACAAAGTTAAAATTCTTTTTATTTAAACGAAACTTGCCAATATGACAGTGCATTAATATATGTTAATATCTAATATGTAATAATCATACAATCAGACTTTTAACTTGTTTACCTAAAGCCATAAATAGGTTGATAATTAACTACCTTTAACTGATTGTTTAACATTTGTTAATTTAACAAATGTTAATTTATTTACTTTTGTTAACCAATAAGGTATGGGTATAAATAAACGAGTAGTTCTCTTAATAGCTAAAACAACAAACAGTAAAACTGCTTTTTCTCAAGCGACGGGCATCAGTACTGTTATTCTATCGCATATAAGTTCTGGGAGAAATAAAGTAAGCCTAACTGCAGTGGAGCAGATTCTGAAAGCATTTCCAAACATAAACGCAGAATGGTTGATTCTTGGACAAGGACAAATCTTTAAAGATGGATTAGATTCATCCTTAACCAGTGAACTATTTGAAAATATTGAAGAGATGCAATCAGAACTGGAAAAGTTTAAAAAAGTAACCGAAATTAAAATCTTAAAAATTAAATCTTCTCTTTCATCTATAACAGACTGAAAAATAAATTAAATTCCCCACCACAAAATGAGACATATTTTTACGCTGACTTTTCTTTTAATTGGTCTATTGACAATTGCCGTATTACCAAAAAATGAACAAATTATTAGAAACCATATTATCAAAGAACTTGACAAAAAGAGTTCTATTCCTGAGTATAAAATCACTTCAGCAGCACCCGGAATAAATGGGGCTAACCACTATTACGGTATTCAAACTTTTAAAAGTTTACCTATTTATAATACAGAGTTTAACCTGACAATTCAGCATAATGAAGTGATTAATTTTAACCATAATTTTATTATTAACCCAGAATCTCTCCCTAATCAAGCAGAATTCAGGTTGTCACCTCAACAAATATTATTTAAACTCATAGGCACGCAAAACATTCAAACAACTGAACCTGAATTATTAGAACAGGGTAAGTATAAAGTGAATGACAAAACACTTTCAGACGAACCAATAATAATTCAAAAAATGTGGATGGTTCAGAATAATATCTTAGTAGCAGTTTATGAGGTTTCAATTTACGAAAAGGATCATTCTCATTGGTACAACACAAGAATAGATGCAGTTAAGGGTTTAGTTATTAATAGAAATGATTGGGTAACATCTTGTCAATTAGATATTGCACAAAAAACAAAGGGTGTTTCCGACAAAACAAATTTGCCTGAGGAGACGTCCGTTCTTTTGAAAAATAAAACTAATGCGAATTCAGCATACAATGTATTTGCTTATCCGTTGGAAAGTCCTAATCATGGTAATAGAAGTGTGGTTATCAATCCACACAACTTAGACGCCTCTCCATACGGATGGCACGATGTGGATGGAGTTGCTGGTGAGGAATACACAATCACCAGAGGAAATAATGTATATGCCAGTGAAGATAAAAACGACGACAATATTCCTGGATTTTCACCAAATGGTGGCTCAATACTGACATTTGACGAAGATTTTGATATCACTAAAAGTGCAGCATTGTATACCAATGCTGCTATCACAAATTTGTTTTATTGGAATAATTTATTGCACGATGTTTGGTGGCATTATGGTTTTGATGAAGCTTCTGGAAATTTCCAGCAAAAGAATTACGGTAACGCAGGATTTGGAAATGATTTTGTTAATGCTGATGCTCAAGATGGAAGTGGAACGAATAATGCGAATTTTGCCACCCCACCAGACGGTCAAAACCCTCGCATGCAAATGTACATTTGGAATTCCGCTGCTTCCGGAGATTACTTTCAAGTAAATTTTCCAAGTAATATTGGCGGAAAATACAATTCAAATAGGGCAAATTTTGGACCTCGACTCACAAGTACACCTATAACTGGAAACCTCGTCGTGGTAGATGATGGAACAGCTTCTGGTGACAAGGGGTGTAATGTCTTGGTTAATTCAGCCCAAATAAATGGAAACATTGCACTTGTTTTGAGACGAGACTGTAACTTCACAGTTAAAGTAAAAAACGCTCAAAATGCAGGAGCCAAAGCTGTTGTGATTTACAGTGATAATGATAACCCAATATTAATGGGGGGTACAGATAATTCCATTAATATACCAACAGTACATATCACCAATACAGCTGGGCTTATGCTTCGTAACAGACTTTCTACTCAGGCAGTCTCTGTGAGCCTATACGACTCTAGCAACATCTCAGCTAGCACATTTGACAGTGACTTTGATAACGGTATAATTTCACACGAATATGGCCACGGCATATCTACGAGGCTTACCGGTGGAGCAGCTTCTAGTAGTTGCCTCACAAATGAAGAACAAATGGGAGAGGGTTGGAGTGATTTTTTTGCTTTAGTAATGACCCACGAATCTAATGATGAAGCATCAGACTCAAGAGGAATAGGTACTTATGCAGGGAATGAACCTGTAACTGGAGGAGGCATTCGACCTTTCCCATATTCTACAGATTTATCAATTAGTCCATATAGTTATGATGATATTAAAACATTCTCCGTACCTCATGGTGTAGGTAGCGTCTGGTGTTCAATGCTTTGGGATTTATATTGGTCTATGATATCAAAACATGGTTACGACTCCAATATATATACAGGTACAGGTGGAAACAATATGGCAATGAAGTTAGTAATAGAAGGGCTAAAATTACAGAAATGTAACCCGGGTTTTGAAGATGGACGAGACGCTATCATCTTGGCAGACAAACAATTAAACAACGGATCTAATGAATTGCTTATTTGGCAAGTTTTTGCAGCTCGAGGTCTTGGTTATAATGCGTCACAAGGAAATGCCGATAGTCGTTCTGACGGTTCAGAAGATTATTCGATTCCTCCTTACCTAAACAAAGATTTATTGGTCAGCAAACGAGCTCCATCTTCTATCAACAATGATGAAAAGTATTCTTATACTATTGTGGCCAACAATAAGACTCCAAACACTATAGATAATATAGAAATCAAGGACACTTTAAATTCTTATCTGAAGCTAGTTGGTTCTTCATTATCAAGTAATGCCTCTATAGACGGGCAAGTACTGACTTGGACTGCGGATAGTTTGAGCCCCGGAGACTCATTGGTTTGTAGTTTTGATGTAATACCTTCTTTTGATAGAGTAACTGAAGTATCTTGGACCGATAGTGTAGAAAATGGCAATGGGACATGGAGTGCGAATGCAGCATCCGGTAATAATGGTTGGCAGATTGTCACCACAAACAAAAATAGTGGGCTATCCAGCTGGTTTGTCCCTAATGATGCAACAGTCTCTGACTATTCACTAGCCCGTTCTTTCGATTTACGAGACATAAACAATCCCATTTTATCTTTTTATCATTTGATAAACTCTGAGAGCACCTGGGATGGTGGCGTAATTGAGCTTAAAGCAGAGAACGGTATTTGGGTAGACTTGGAAAATTATTTTATTAAAAACGGATATAATAGTGTGATTCAGACTAATCAAAGCAGTGCAATTTCAGATAGAGCAGCTTTTAGTGGGAATTCAATAAACTTTATAGAATCAAGATTAGATTTAAGTTCATTTAAAAATTCAACTGTAGACATCAGGTTTAGGTTTGCAAGTGATGGAGCAGCTTCAGAAACTGGATGGTATATTGATGATTTAGTATTAGAAGATGCTATAACTGCTAATAATTCTGTGACTGCAACATATGGGCAAAACAATCAAAAGCAAGCAATGGTATCTACTGTAATAAGAGGTGAAACCATTGATAATGTAAGTATATCAGAGTTCGATGAAATGTCTAAAGTCCAAATCTATCCAAATCCAGCTGAAGAATACATCACAATACAAGTCTTAGGCTCATCGGATTTTAGTTATTCGGTTACGACGATCGACGGTAAATTGATAAAAAATGGAAGATCTGGTAACCAAATTAGAATACCTGTAAAAGGGTATTCAAAAGGTCTTTATTTGATCTCTGTGACTCAAAATAGAATCACTACATATTACAAATTAATTATAAAATAACTTACGAACGAGAATTTATCTCATCTCTAATGACCGCAGCTTTATCATAGTCCTCTACCTGTATAGCTTTATCAAGTTCTTGATTTAGTTCATTCAGGCTTAGGGAACTTAGAGAATTAGGTGATGAGGTCTTCTCCTTTTGTTCTTGAATATGTTCAGGTTCATCAAGATCCGTTTCTTCGTCATCATAAATAATGCCGGCATCATCCATAATATTTTTGTAAGTGAATATTGAACATTTAGCTCTTAGAGCTAGTGCTATAGCATCTGATGTACGTGAATCAACTGCGAACTCAATACCATTTTGTTCAGTTATTAGCTTGGCATAAAAAACACCTTCTTTTAATTGATCTATCACAACTTCTTTTACCGATATTCCATATTTCGTAAAAGTATCGAACATTAAATCATGAGTTAATGGCCGCTGTGGGGTGAGTCCCTCTATTACTAAGGCTATAGACTGAGCCTCGTAGCTTCCTATAACTACAGGTAATTTCAACTCCCCATTTTCTTCTCCTAAGATAAGTGTATAACTATTTCTTTGGGAATGACCTGAGGTAAGACCAACGATATTTAATTCGATTTTTTCGCCCATTTAAACTTTGTAGAGAGCTTATTATGAAGCTTTAATTTCTTTAGCTCTTTTGATTAGTCTAGGAATAACATCGAATGCATCGCCAACTATTCCATAGTCTGCCGCCTTAAAAAACGGAGCCTCTGGATCTGTATTTATAACGCAAATAACCTTACTACTACCTACACCTGCTAGGTGCTGAATAGCACCAGAAATACCTGCGGCAATATATAGATTCGGTTTAATTGTAATCCCTGTTTGACCTACGTGTTCACTATGTGGTCTCCACTCCATATCACTTACTGGCTTAGAGCATGCAGTTGCTGCACCTAGCACATCAGCTAATTCTTCTACCATATCCCAGTTTTCTGGCCCCTTGAGACCTCTACCTGCTGAAACTACTAACTCTGCTTCAGTCAAGGGTATTTTACCTGTTACTTTGTCAGTAGCTTCTATTGTGGTGTTATTATCTGCATCACTAACTGATGTGCTTACTTCAGAACTTGATATCTCTGATCCATCTTGATATATCTTATAAGAGTTAGGTATAAGTGTTAGCACCCTTTTGGAGTGATTAATGGATACGTGACCAATCGCCTTACTTGAAAAACACGTTTTCTTAACTGTAAAACCGTTACTCGTGTCTACCATATCAACTATACCTGTAACCAATGCTGCATCTTGCTTCACAGCAACCAAGGGGGCTATAGATTTTCCAGTGTATGTTTGAGAGATTACAATTGTGTCTCCACCATTACTAGATGCTACCTCACTTAGTGCCGTGGCATATGTTTGAGGATTAAAACTATCAAAAGTAGATCCTGAAACATTCAATTCCGATTCAGCTCCATATACTCCAAGGTTTTGAGTGCCTTTATTTCCTATCGTAACTGCAATGCAATCTGTTCCTAATTTATCTGCTAAGTCTTTGCCATACGTTGTAGCCTCAAAACTTGATTTTTTATATATTCCGTTGTCGCTTTCTGCGTATACTATTACTGCCATTTCTTAAAATAATTTTTCGGTACTGTGTAATAAATCCATCAACTCCTCTGCCTTAGCCGCATCTATCATTTTTACTCCACTTTTAGCTGGAGGCAACTCATAACTTGTAATACTAGTATAATCATACTTTTCAGTAGCTGGTACAACATTTAATGGTTTAGACCTTGCCATCATGATTCCTCGCATATTAGGAATACGCGGCTCACATAAATCTTTTTGAGCACTCACCACCGCAGGTAATGCACAACTCAAGGTTTCTCTTCCTCCATCTATATCTCGAGTAGCTTTCACTGTAGATGCATCTGCATCCAATTCCGTAGCAACGTTTATCAAAGGCCAATTTAACATCTCTGCTAAAAGTCCTTGCACTTGACCGCCGTTATAGTCTATTGATTCTCTGCCTGTTAATACTAGATCATATTCGCCTGATTTAGCTTGTACAGCTATTTGTGCAGCCACATACATCCCATCTTTCGGAGATGCATCTACTCGTATAGCATCTGTAGCACCCATTGCTAAAGCTTTTCGTATCACCGGTTCGGTGTCTGCTTCACCAACGGTGATTACTGACACAGTTCCGCCACTCGCTTCTGTTATTTCAAGAGCCCGTGTGAGCGATAATTCATCATACGGATTTATAATGAACTGAACCCCAGCCTTGTTAAACTGAGAATCATTATCTGTAAAAGTGATTTTGGTGGTAGTATCTGGAACGACACTTACACAAACTAATATCTTCATTCAAAAAAAATGTATTAAAATTGAGGTACAAATGTACAATTTAATGCCTTAAAAATATAGCCAAGAATGGACAGAATAGAACAGATTAGAAAGTTTTTAAATGACACACCAAACGATGCTTTTCTTAATTATGCATTAGCAACAGAGTATGTTGCAATGGGTTCAGATGAGTTAGCTCTTCCTATTTTCGTTAATCTGATGAACACACAACCCAATTATTATGCAACTTACTACCATCTTGGCAAACTATATGAACGCACAGAGGATGAAGATAAGGCCATACAGACCTATAAAAAAGGATTAGAAATAACTAAACAGCTCGGCGAAAAACATGCTCATGGAGAACTACGTGGGGTTTATGAAGAATTAACGTTTTAATTAACTTGATTCATTAAAGTCCATTATATCTTTGAACTTTTAATATGAGTAAATTTCAGCCACGCAATCCAGAATTCGAATCCAATATCATAGAAAGACTTAAAGGTCAACACTTTATGCATCTTATGGGCTTTGATCTACAAAGCATAAAAGCAGGAGAAATAATAGGTGAGATGAATTTGGAACAACATCATTTACAACAGTTTGGCTATGTGCATGGAGGTGTTACCGCAACTATTCTTGATATTACTATGGGGTTTGCCGCGTTTTCATTAGTTCCTGTGGGGTTTGGTACCGTTACCGCTAACATCAGCGTGGACTATTTTCATCCTGGACAGGGAGAAAAAATAATGGCAATTGGCAAGGTAGAAAAAGCAGGTAAAAGTATGATGTTTTGTACCGGAGAAGTTTATGCTATAAATAAAAATGAGAAAAAACTAATAGCCACTGCTCGAAGCGTTATGGCTGTTGTAGACGCAAAAAAACATTAGGTCAAAACACGATCTAGTAGATTATCCATTTTCCTTTTCAAATTCACGGAATTGGTATCAATAATATTAGTTATTTCACCTTTACTATGATCAATTTTATAATCTGCTTGCCATTCTTTAAAATTTAATGCTAATGACTTTATTCCATCTAAGATAAGATGAATCTCATCATCGGTCATAGTAGGATGTATTGACATTCTTATCCGCCCTAGTTTGGATGAACAGTCGCCCATTGAGATTTTGCTAGTAATGCTTTCCTAAACTTCCGTATCTACGTTTAGCAGGTAATGACCATATATCCCGGCACAAGAACACCCGCCTCTTGTTTGAATTCCAAATTTATCATTGAGCATTTTCACTCCGACATTGTAGTGAAAGTTATCTATGTAGAATGAAATAACAACAAGTCTTTCCTTGTGTTCTGCTGCAAGAATGTAAAGATTTGAGATGTTTCCAATCTCTTCCCATACGATATCCAGAAGCTCATGTTCCCGCTTCATTATATTCTCTACACCCATTTAATCTTTCAATTTTACGCATAGTGCGACCTTGATAGTTTGCAGAAACGCTGGCGTACCTCCGTCTTCTCTAGATTCTATATCATCTACAAACTTATGACCTCCCCACGGGTTGGTAAAATCTACTGTACCACCTCCTGGGTGATCGGGAACTTGATTATGATAAAGAGATTTATTAAAAACTAATATACCTGTAGTTCCTGGGCCTCCTAAAAACTTGTGTGGTGAAAAATAAATTGCATCCAGTCGCTGATCTGCATTTGCGAGATGCATATCAATATTCACATAGGGTGCACTGCAAGCAAAATCCACAAAACAATATCCACTCGCCTTGTGCATTATTTCTGCCACTTCAAGATAATTAGTCATAATACCTGTTACATTACTGCAAGAGGTTATTGCTGCAATTTTAAACGTCCTATCAGAGTACTTATCTATCGTATTTTGAAAAGATTCAAGACATACAAGACCCCTTTCGTTAGGCTCTACTATGACCACTTCCACTATAGTTTCTAACCAACTCGTTTGGTTGGAATGATGTTCCATATGAGTTACAAAAACTACAGGCCTCTCATCCAAATTTTGTACTATTTCATCCTTATACTTTTCATGAATTCTAAATCCAAGAATACGCTGAAACTTATTGATGACCCAGTCATTCCGCTGCCACAAGAAAGTAAAACATCTGTATCTTTTGCATTTACGTGCTGTTTGATAATACTTTTGGCTCTAGAGTATGCGTGGGTCATAGCCATCCCAGTCTCATTAGTCTCTGTATGAGTATTTGCTACGTAAGGCATAAACTCGTAGCACATTCTCTCTTCTATTGGTCTATAGTTTCTGCCACTTGCAGTCCAATCGGCGTAAAGCACTTTCTTATCATTTCCATATGGAGTAGTAATCGTGGTATCCAAACCAATAATATTCTTGCGAAAGGGTGCGAAATATTTTTCCATTTTTATAAACATGCAATTTTGAATGGAATAGTTTTCAAATTCTAATTTGTAAAAGGCCGCTCTCAATAATTTGAATCTGTTTTATAATTAGTACTTTATAAACATACATTTGCATCGCCTTTATGAAAATAATAATAGCAGGTGCAGGAGAAGTAGGCTATCACTTAGCTAAGTTGCTTACTAAGGAGTCTCATTCGATAGTACTTATAGACACTCGGTTGAAGATATTGAGCAGGGCTGATTCTGAAATGGATCTTCTTACTTTGCACGGAAGTGCTTACTCTTTGAGTATCTTAGATAAGGCGGATGTGGCAAATACTGATTTACTTATTGCTGTGACCTCTTCAGAAACCACCAATCTCACTATAGCTACATTGGGCAAACAACTCGGAGCTAAAAAAACGATTGCAAGAGTCAACAATAGCGAATTCCTCAAGCTTAAAGACAGGTTAGATCTTGGCACACTGGGAATAGATGTTATAATTTCTCCTGAAGAATTAGCATCAAAGGAGATTATAAGACTACTACGCAGATCTTCATTTAGCAATGCTTTTGATTTTGAATTCGGAAAACTAACATTGCTAGGTGTATACCTCACGGATGAAAGTAAAATTATAGGCAAGGATATCAATGCTTGCCAAGAATATAACAAGAATCAGCACTATAAAACTATCGCAATTGAAAGGGGCGGAGAAGCCATTATCCCAATCGGAAGTTTTACATATGAACAAGGCGATCACGTGTTTTTTCTTTGTTTGCCTCTAGGTATAGAAGAAATAAGAGAAGCATGCGGCAAGGCAAAACTCGAAGTGAAAAACATAATGATAATGGGTGGCGGTAATGTTGGATATGGCACGGCTAAAAAGCTCAGTAGAAAAAAAAATGTAAAACTCATTGAATCCAATACAGAAAGATGCATCGAGCTAGCGGATATGCTACCTGAAACTCTCGTAATAAATGATGATGGCCATGACGTGCATTTATTAGAAGATGAAAACATCTCTGAGATGGATGCTTTCATAGCAGTTACGGGAAACTCTGAGACGAATATAATGAGCTGCCTCGTTGCCAAAAACCATGGTGTAAAAAAGACAATAGCGATGGTTGAGAACATGGACTACATAAATCTTTCACAAACAATTGGAATAGATACTCTCATTAATAAAAAACTAATAGCTGCCAATAATATATTTAGATACGTGAGGCAAGCAGACATTATCAATATAGCGGGCATACACGGTTTAGATGCAGAGGTAATCGAAATACACGTGCATGAAAACAGTAAGGCTACCAAAAACTCAATTGGAGATCTTAATCTGCCTTCAGATGCAATTGTTGGAGGAATCATTCGAAAAAATCAAGCTTGGATAGCAGATAATAACTTTCAGATAGAGGCTAGCGATAAGGTAGTTGTTTTTGCTCTTCCAGCAGTTATTCAGAAAACTTTAGAATACTTTAGCTAAATTACAGTGTTTAATTTTAAGGCCATTATTCATATTTTCGCAATGCTAATGCTGCTGAATGGTCTCTTTATGGCTTTAATGCTTCCTGTCAGCTGGAACCAAGGAGGCGGTGACTTCAATGCTATATTAGTTTCATCTGCAATCATTTGTAATATTGGCTTGCTTCTTTGGTGGCTCACCCGTAATGTGAAAAAAGAATTATCAAAAAGAGATGGCTATATTATAGTCAGCTTCGGTTGGATTATTCTTGGTCTAACCGGAGCTATTCCTTTTGTTTTGAGTGGTACGATTCCATCTATCTCATCGGCTATTTTTGAGACGTTCTCTGGATATACAACAACAGGTGCATCTATACTTAACGACATAGAATCTTTACCTGCAGGATTGATATTATGGCGAAGTACTACTCAGTGGATAGGTGGTATGGGAATTATTGTCCTTACCGTAGCTATTTTGCCCATATTTGGAGTAGGGGGCATGGAGTTATTTATGGCTGAATCTCCCGGTCCATCATCAACTAAAATTCATCCAAAAATTACGGACACCGCAAAGAGACTATGGGTGATTTATGTAGCACTTACAGGAGTAGAAACCGTAATGCTAAAATTAGCTGGAATGAGTTGGTTAGACGCTATTAATCACTCATTTACCACGATGAGTACAGGTGGTTTTTCTACTAAAAATGCTAGTATATCCGCTTTTAATTCACCTAGTATTGAGTATATTATTACGGCTTTCATGCTGGTAGGAGGCATCAATTTTAGTATGATTTATTTCATTTTGAAAGGCACGTTCTCCAAAGTTATCTCAAACGAAGAATTTAGGACCTATTTTGGAATTGTGATTTTATTTACTGTTGTAATTACTTTTTCTGTATTTTACTCAGGTGTTTCAAAATTTGAAGAGAGTTTTAGACATAGCTTTTTTCAGGTAGTTACAATCATTACGACTACTGGTTTCTCAACTGCAAATTATGCACTTTGGTCCCCATTTGCATACATGCTAATACTGTTTTTAATGTTCAC
>JAOLBX010000020.1 GCA_028339355.1 Bacteroidia bacterium | reverse complement strand
AGTTGTAAAACTGATGGCTACATTCAATACGACTACCCAAAATATATCACTTTTGGCAAGGTCAATAATGAACTAGAATTTTCTGCAATAGGCACATCGCAACTCATCAAGGCTATCCTCAAACAACCGGAACTAGGCAAGCTTTTTATCGAACCGCATCTAAAAACTCGACTAAAGCTAAATCATATTAAAATTCTATATCACGGCTGTAGAGCGGTAAGGCACGATGACCACATTCATTTGCAGTTATAAATTATACTCCACTCCAATTCGTATAATATTCAATTTAGGTTTCTGCTCATAACTAAGAAGCATCGAGTTGAGTCCTAGACCACAGCCATAGCTGCTCCACACATTCCATCTTGTTGTTATCCAGTATTTTGTACCCAATGAGGCGTTTGCTTGAAGAAGAACTTTGGTCACATCATTGCTTTCACTCAGCTCAATAAGTTGAGGAGTCGGCATTATAGTAATATCAACATTCGTATTTTTGAGTGTGGCATATGTGCCTTTAGCATTATTCAAGAATGAAGCTGTCAACCCTGTTTTTGCAAAATATCTCAATCTACTCTTACCAAATGTATATTGCAGCTGAATAGGCACAGTCACAAAGTTGAAAGACACCTCACAATCTTCGCACAGTGGATAGGAAGTACGAACTGTCGTACTATCTACATTTTGTTGTGCTATAAGAGCTACACGCGTACCGCGTGGGGTTCTAGTAAAGCTTTTGTTAATAATTTTTGGGGCTGTTGTATATGTCACATCTTCTCGTGTTTGAATATAGTTCGTTTTCTCGCGAAGACTCAAATATCCTAGACCAGAACTGAGCATCCACCGACCTCGGTTTATACCTATATTCAGTCCATAATTGAAAGATCTCTGAGTATTTGATTTCCCTAAGTTATCACCTTCCTCAGAGCTGTATTCTGGTAGTACGACATTTTTAGTATAGTTAACCATACCCATATAAGGTGAAAGGTTCAATCCAAACTTCTTTGTCTTTGGAGAAGGTAGCACTGACACCTTACTCGGTAAGTGATCAGTTACATACCATTCAATCTCATCCATACTCATAGCTGTCAGCGTTATGTTTTCTTCTGAAACTTGCTCGGTGCTTACGCTATTTACTTCTGTAGACTCTAGGACAGCAAACACCATAACTGAAAGATTTGCAGACGACTCTATTTGTCTCAACTCTGCATCAAACAAATCTGGATGCTTATTGTAACCTGGATTTATATTTAGTGTACGACTGAGCTCACCGTGCACATCGATATTTTCTGCAAAATCAATCACAACATTGCTTGATATCTCTAAGGTTTCACCTTCGATTGGCAATGCATTATCTACTATAACTTTAGCAGTCTTGCCTGCTTGATAATCAATTTTTGTTTTTACACTTACTTCTTCATTTTCACTGTTATTCTTAAAATTCTCCAAATCTTGTGCAGAAGTAGTAATTGGATTTGTTGCAGTTAAATTTCCTTCTACGATTAACTGCTCAGAACTATTTTGTCCTACTGTATTATTTGATTGAGCCTTAATCGTCTTATTTACTGTTGCAATACTTTTTTTAGGAGTAAACGATTGTTCACTCACGTAATATAAAAATGCTAACCCACTCACCAACACCAAGCTTCCAAAACCAAGGAGAAACTTATAGCGAGCCAAGAAGCCGACTTTTGTAGTATTAAGCATCTGCTCCATACTAGCCCAGCTGGCATCGGAGTACTCCATCCCCTTGCCGTCTAAGCCTTTTTTAAATATATCATCTATGTTACTCATCCTCTTTTTTCTATGGATTGTTCTTCTCTTATTGTTTGAGCTTCAAGCATTGCTCTCAGCTTTTTGCGAGCATCACTCACAAGCCACTTACTGGTGCCTACTGAGATACTAATTGCATCCGCTATCTCTCTATGCTTGAAACCATCTATAGCATACATATTAAACACCTTTTGTGTTACGTCTGGTAGCCTGCTTATCATATCTCTCAGTTCCTGTGCATCAAACTCTAGGTCTGCATTATTATAATCTAAAGACGGATCTACATCTGCATAGTCAGTAAGATGTATGGTGGCTATGTAGTTCTTTTCTGTTCTAAACTCATCGATGAGATGATTTACCAAGACATTGCGAATCCAAGTCGCTAAACCATACTGATTATCGTACTTTTCTAGATTCTTGAGCACTTTATAAAAACCTCCATTCATACGTTGAAGAGCCTCATCTTCATTGTGTGTATAACGCAGGGCGATACTACTCAT
Source organism: Bacteroidia bacterium (assembly GCA_028339355.1). GTDB lineage: Bacteria > Bacteroidota > Bacteroidia > NS11-12g > UBA9320 > UBA9320. The sequence continues at coordinate 31,325 of JAOLBX010000020.1, read as the reverse complement.
CAGCGGATAGTATCGTTTATACAGCTCGTTCTGTGCACGCCTGTCTTGCTTTATGCATCCTGCTATGAGTTTTTGCTCTGTCATATGATATCTGCACATGAGAAAAGCCCGAGCAGAGCCTTTCTCTTATGCATCATTTGAAATCCAACTATCTAATCAAATAGACTCTTACGTTCTTTGATACGTTGTCTGCTTTTATATTTATGAAATACAATCCATCTGTATGTTCTGATAGGTCTAGGCTTAACGTATTATCTCCTGCCATTAAGTTATAATCTGCACTCATGACTTCTTGACCTATGCTATTCATAGATCTTACAGTTATCTTTTTAGACGAATGCATATCCAATTCTACAGTGTATAAGCCTGTACTTGGGTTTGGGTATACATTTACATCTTGGAATACTAAATGTTCATTTATTCCCAACACATCGCTCTCGTTTAGAACAGTTATTCCAAAACCATCTCTCTTCAGTAGCATTCCATTGGAATCCAATCCTATGCTATCACAATACATACTAGTACAAGTGCTCCCACCAGATGAGGTTGTTATTGTAAGACACAGATTATACAAACCATAGCTAGCATATTGATGTGTTGGATTTTGACTGGAAGAAGAATCTCCATCTCCAAAAGTCCAAAAGTAAGAAGTAGCAGAATTGGTTCCAGTACTATTATTAATTACAAATATATTGTACAGATTATTTGAATCTATGCCTAGATAGTATGACGCTTGACAAGATGCCGCAGCCCCACCAACTGTAATCGATTGACAAATAGTGTCACAAATATTTCCAAGACTATCAATTAGAAATAAACAAGCATTGTAAGTGCCGCTAGAAGTATAGACATGACTTGGACTTACAGCACTTGAAGAATCTCCATCCCCAAAACTCCAGTAACTATACGTATATGCAGATGAAGTGTTTGTAAAATATACAGGGTAAGAACTCGAAGACATGTTTATAGAATCTACTACAAAGGTGTAGCTAGCTTGACATGAAATCGGAACAAATACCGTGATGGTCTGACAACTAGAATCACAAATAACCATACCACTATTACTATAATCGTATACATACAGACAAACGGTGTAAGTACCAGAGCTAGCATAGGTATGCGAAGGATTGTGGCTTGTAGCTATATTACCATCTCCAAAACTCCATTGAATCATTGAGTTAGTAGGCGGCAGAGAGTCATTGAAGTAAACAGTATTTTGTGAAACATATGCATAGAATGTAGCATCACAATCATTTGTAGAAGTCTGCGGGACATAGATAGATTGGCAAATAGAATCACACAAATTTCCGGAACTATCATACGTTGTCAGACAGACAGTGTGATAACCAGCAGTTGCAAACGTATGAGATGGGTTATACAACGTAGAACTGTTATTCCCACCAAACCACCAATATGCAGTAGCAGCTCCTACTGAGGTATTATTGAAATACACCTTCATATTATTCGTAGAATCCAAAGTGTAGTTAAACCCACCATAACAACTTGGTTGATTTGATGCAACAACTGTCTGACAAAATGAATCACAAAGCGACGTGTCACCCACACTATCTACATCATAAACAAAAAGACAAGCATTATAGTTGCCTGAGCTAGTATAGGTGTGTACAGGGCTAGATGAGTAACCATATGTACCATCACCAAAACTCCATTGTAAAATATTGGTTGATGAAGTGGAATCACTGAAATATACCACATTGCCAGAAGTGTACGTAGAAAATATAGCATCACAACTCGTTGTATTAGGAGAGCTTACGTACAAAGTAAGACCTGTCGAGTCACACACACTACCGGTACTATCATACAAGGTGTAATACACATTGTATTGTCCCGCGGAACTGAATGTGTGTGTGATATTTTGTGTAGAATAAGAAGATGATGCTCCCCCGCCAGTTATATTCCAAGTCACACTTCCGTAAGTGGGCGGAGCACTGCCGTTAAATGAATATATCAACGGATTTCCGAAACTACTGGAATATGTAAAAGTAGCACTACACGATGTATTTGACGAAACAGTAATATTCCAACAAGTCGTGTCACTACAGTTGGTAATACTATCCTCTATATATAAGCAAACGGTGTAAGTACCGCTGCTAGCATAGGTGTGTGAAGGGTTCAAACTATTCGAAGATGAGCCATCCCCAAAAGTCCAATATGTAAAATACCCATTAGTAGCATATGAGGAATCTACAAAATTTACGGAAAGTCCATTTTGGTAATTGCTCCCCATTGCCATACACTGTGCATTGGCAAAATGTCCAATGAGCATAAATAAACTAGATAAAAGTATTGTCTTTAATTTCATAATTGATGTAAATGTACTGATATATACGAATGTCTTTTACAAATGGTTGGGTCCAAATGAAAAAAATAGACGATTTGACTTTCTTGTATCCAAATAAATCACAATACACTATGCCTATCAGAATGGTGCCCGACAAAGACAAAGGGCAAAATAAACAAAATAACATCCCAAGAAACAATCAAAACATCGGAGGCGGTGGTGGAGGTATCTTCAGAATGCTTGCGATGGCTTTGCCGTTTTTGCTAAAAAACCTAAGTTACTATTACTTATAGCAGCAATAGCAGCTGTATGGTATTTCAGGAAAGACGGTTGCTCAATGATGCCTGTAGCAGACAATAGTGAGCAAGTAGATAATAGTGGTCTCACCAAAGGTGCTGACCTAAACCCTGAGGAATACGACAAAGCTGAAATATTTGAATCTCTGGCAGAAAAATCAACCAATACTTTACCAGAAAAAGTTTCTCTAGAAAAATACTGTCCGCCACGTCATAATCAAGGATATCAAGGAAGTTGTGTAGGATGGGCGAGTAGCTATGCATCTCGCACTATCTTAGAAGCACGCAAGACCGGAGCCAACCCTTCTCAAGTGGCTTTTAGCCCAAGTAGTTTATACAACCAAATAGCCCTAAAAGACTGTCAAGGTGAATATATCAACAAGGCGATGGATGTAATGAAAACCAATGGCGTGTTGCCATGGAGGGACTTTCCGTATGAGGAAAGTACTTGCTCTAACAAGCCACGCGATCCCAAAATGCATAATTACGTAACCCGAGGATACAATAGATTGACTACTAGCAATGACCCACGTGCAGAGGTAAACATTGATGCTATAAAACAAAACCTTGCCCAAGGAGCTCCAGTAGTAATAGGAATGATGGTTGGGGGAAGTTTCATGCAAGGTATGGAAGGCCAAGAAGTGTGGCAACCTACCCGAGACGATCAATAAATGAGAGGTTTTGGTGGACACGCGATATGCGTGATAGGCTATGATGACTATAAAGCAGGAGGCGCATTCCAGATAATGAATAGCTGGGGAAGTGAGTGGGGCGTAAATGGTATTGGATGGGTACCATATAATGCATTTCAGTATTTCACCAAGGAGGCTTATGGTCTTTACCCTATGGGCAACGCAGGCTCTACCAATTCTAACAAATTTGAAATGACATTTGGCCTAGTGGCAAATAATGGTGGACAATACATCCCTATAAAACAAGTAAACGGTAATTACTTTGAATCTAGTGGAGCTATCCCTAAAGGCACCAAGTTCAAATTAGAAGTAGCGAACTCACTAGAATGTTATACGTACATATTTGGTGCAGAGACTGACAATAGAAGCTATGTTCTTTTCCCATATACTGCTAAACACTCTCCATATTGTGGCATCACGGGTACAAGAGTATTTCCTAGAGACCACTCTATGATGGCAGATCAAGAAGGAAACAAAGATGTTTTTGCCATTTTAGTGACCAAACAACCAATAGAGTACGAAAACGTTAACAAGGCAATTAATTTGGCAAGCGGTAGTACCTATGCTCAGAAACTAAATGATGCACTGGGATCAGTTCTCAAGCAAGGAGTTCGTTTCCAAGGGAATGGCCAAAACGTTGGATTCTCAAAAGACACCAATGGAGAAGAGGCTGCACTTATGGTTATAGGGGTAAATAAGAGGTGACAAACTCAAGTTCAAATACAAACATTGCAGTTCGGTTAGCATTCACGTCTCTTTCTTATTTTACACTGGATTCATTTGCCAAAATTGGTTTTGACTAACTATCTATTTATCAAAATATATTAAGCCAAAAAAGTATAAGTAGATTCATTGAACAGAACAAAAACCCTGATTTTACCATCGGAATCCTTGATAATAATAATTAGCCTAAGGACAGCATTACTTACAAATCTGAAGTTGTCTCTATAAATAATGCTGAAGACTCATCACAATGTATCAAAATTACAATTACTCACATAGATCCTAAAAAATGGAGCCTTTAAAGACAAAAGCATCTGAACTGTAGAGTCTCTATTCCATCATAACCACTAAATCTGGTAAGGGTTATTCTAAAACCGCAAAAGTGACATTAAAGAGAAATAAAATGGCTGTCCAAATGCGAATGGAATTAACTTCTTGAATTGAATCTGCAAAGCAAAGGGTATACTTTAGTAACAAGCCCATATTTATCTAGCAGAAGTTGAAAATCTTATAGTAAATGGGATTACTTCAACTCAACGATCGAGACTTATAAATGAGTTATTCATTACCTTCTCTAAAAACAGAGCCACAATGCTTTGAAATTAATAAACTTCTATTAACTGAAAAACGAGTAATAAATAGATTTAGTATACTCGAGTTATGATGCCAAAGCACCATAACTAAATGTCTAAACTAGAAATAGAATAGTGTATATGGAGATCTATTTCTCTAATCCAATTTGCCAAGACCAAGCATGCTTCATCATATCATTGATATCATACTGAGCATTCCAGCCCAAAACATCAGACACCTTAGCAGTATCCGCCCATATTTTCTCAATATCACCTCCCCTACGCGGGCCAATTTTATAGTTCAAATCCTGACCACTTGCTTTTTCAAAAGCTTTGATCACCTCCAAAACAGTGTTCCCATTTCCTGTTCCTACATTAAATACGTCCACATTCTGACTCATCTTGGTAGAGTACTCTAATGCTTTCACATGTGCTTTTGCCAAGTCTACCACGTGTATATAGTCCCGTATGCATGTACCATCCTTGGTTTCATAATCATCTCCAAAAACAGTTAGTTCTTTTCTTATGCCAGCAGCAGTCTGAGTGATATAAGGCACTAGATTATTCGGTACTCCTAGTGGTAACTCGCCTATCTGTGAACTAGGGTGTGCTCCTACTGGATTGAAATATCTAAGTAATATACTCCTGAATTTTTTGTGCTTGGCATAATCTGTAATAATATCTTCACACAATATTTTGGTCGTGCCATATGGGCTCTCAGCTCTTTGAATAGAGGTACTCTCCGTCACAGGCAATACCTCTGTACTACCATACACTGTGCAGCTGCTAGAAAATATCAAATTGCTAACCTTGTGCTTCTCCATAGCTCCTAATAGCGAGATAAGCCCAGATACATTATTTTGGTAATACATTACTGGCAAATCGACTGACTCACCAACTGCCTTGTGTGCAGCAAAATGAATAACGCCATCAAATACGTGCTTTTGAAATAGACCATCCAGTGCTTCAGTATCATTTACATCTGCCACTAATAGTTCAAATGTCTTACCTGAAATGCCTACAATTCTCTCTTTTACAACTATTTTAGAATTATTGAGGTTATCTACTACTACTACCTCGTGCCCTTCACTTTGTAACTCCACAACAGTATGGCTACCTATGTAGCCTAAGCCTCCTGTTACTAGTATCTTCATATTATTTTAATAAATTCAGTCTATTAATAAGCTCTGTTCTATTCCCTCTGCTTACAGGTATTAGCTTGTCTTGTATGACAAGCGATGAGTCATCTATATTTTTAATATGATCTATGTTTACCATAAATGAGCGATGCACTCTGACAAAATTCTTAAGTTGAATCCGCTTATCTATCGCAGAAAGTGTTGATTTTACTACATATCTCTTGTCGTCCACATGAAAACCAACGTAGTCACCAAGAGCCTCCAGCCAAAGTATGTCGTCAAATTTAAGATTCACTAATTTAGCATCTACTTTCACAAATATGTATTCTGCATCTGAATCTACAGTATCTTGAAAATCAAGCTTTTCATATTTATCTAAGGCTTTGAGGACATTTGGCATTTCCACCGGTTTGAGTATAAAATCAACCGCATCTATTTCAAAAGCACCGATGGCAAAATCACTCTTAGACGTAGTCACAATGACACGCGGAGGATTACTGAGTGTTTTCATGAGATCGATACCTGTAATTTCAGGCATCTCTACATCCAAAAAAATTAAATCTATCTCTGAAAAGTTGACCTTATTTTTGGCTTCCATAGGATTGACGTAATGGCCTTGGAAATCCAATTTATCTATTTTAGATACTATCTGAATCAAAGACTTAGCAGCCAAATCATCATCTTCTAGTATGACACATTTTATCATAAGTTAGCTTTAAACACAAAGATAAATTATTCAATTGACAATTATCTACAATAAAGCACCATTCATCTTTAAAGCTATACAAATTGCCTTTATGTCCGATAGCGTAACCTAATCTAGTGCAAATATGTACGTATGTAAAAATAAAACAATGCTCAATATTAAGGAACAGAAGATATATATATAGTAGACGACGAGGAACTAGTATTACGTGCTAAGCAGAGAATGCTAATAAAGCTTGGATATGAAGATGTTAGTATATTTACTAATGGTACAGACTGCGTAAATGCATTGAGCGATGAGCCATTTATTATACTCTTAGACTACGAAATGGAAGGTCTTAATGGTTTTGAAGTTTTACGAAAAATCAAAAGGTACAATCCCAACACGTATGTTATCATGATGTCATCACAGGATGATGTAAGCAATGCGGTAGACACCTTAAAGTTTGGAGCATTTGACTATATAATTAAAGGAGAAAATGATGCAGCTAAATTAAAATCTGTATTAGAGAGAATATATAAATTGGAAGAACAGATACTAGCACCCCGCAGGTCTGTCTTCTCTAAAATACTGAGTTTGTACTGAAACAAAAATGAAAAATCTACTACTACTTGTAACACCCCTCATACTACTTTTAATGCTAGCCTCTTGTGGAGGTACACACAATCTTTTGGATCAAAAGAAAAGCATAAAAAAAGCAAACAGTTTGATTCTGGACTCTGCTTTTCTATACAACCCAAACTTCCAGTATGTAATCAAAGAAGACGATAAACTCACAATCAGTATATGGGGACAAGCCGACCTTAGTGTGGGTTCTACCTATGGTATATATAACTCAAACGAGGTATATGGGAAATATCTGATGGTAGATGCCAATGGTAATATAGAAGTACCTAAAGTAGGTACGCTTATAATGGAAGGGATGACTATGATTGAACTTAAAGATTCAATAAAGAGTCTCTTTGCAAAATGGATAGTAAACCCCATATTAGATGTCAAAATACTAAATAAGGACATCATAGTGATGGGAGAAGTAAATACTCCAGGCGTATATGACATAGACAAAAACTACAACAGTCTTTTTAATATGATTGCTCTAAGTGGAGGCCTTGAGGACTATGCTAACTTGAAATATGTTAAAGTATTCAGGCAAGAAGGACCACATACCCGAGTAGCCACACTAAATCTTAAAAAGAACGGTGAGTACCTAGCCCAGAACTTACAATTAGTATCAGGAGACATCGTTGTGGTGCCTTCCAAAAGATATAAAGAATTTGACCGAAGAATATCAGTGATTATACCATTCACATCAGCTCTTACCTCAGCTGCGATATTTAAAAGTGCGTTTAACTAAATAAAAAAATACAGCTACTACTACGATGAAAGAATCACTTCGATATCTAAGGCCTTTTCTACGAGGGCTAACAATCATACTCTTCTGTATGGTGGTAACCGTCCTTTCGGTAAAAAAATACCTTACCTATCTCACACCACAATACGAGAGTATTGCTAAGTTAAGATTAGCAGACTTGACCCAAGGGGTCCCAAACAATAACTTATTTAAAAACTTGGACGTTTTTGCCTCTACTAATAAAATGGCGGCAGAAATAGAACTAATGAAATCAAGTGTGATGCTGACAAAAGCATTAAATAAGCTTGGTTTATCTCATCTCAAAAACTCTAAACTAATATTTGAAAAATAATGAACGTATTAAAATTGAATGCCGAGGTATTAATAGTATTCATAGCAGCAACGACCATTTCACTTTTGGTAATCCCTGCTCTAAAAAAAGTTGCCGGTAGTATCGGATTATTGGATAAACCAAATGCTCGAAAAGTACACGTTACGTTACACCTATTCCTGTAATAGGCGGTTTAGCGATTGGCATTACCATAATATTATCTCTCTGTATAAGCCCATTGTTTCAATCTGCAGTTTTAAAATATGTCATAGTGTTGTCCGCATCTATACTTCTTATGATAGTAGGCATACTAGACGATAGACTAAACTTAAGGGCTAAGCACGGCTATACTTTCAGTGTGTTTACTTTTCCTTACTGTAATGGGGATATTTTCAGCAACTAAAAATTTAGGCGAGTGGAAACATCGTATTGGCGAATTAGAAAATAGAGACTAATTTTTATACGATTTCAGCTCAGCAATGGCTGATTCTATTTCCTCCTCTATTTTAGACAGCAGAGATGTTTTTAGGTCGATATCATTAAAGGCCCTTCCTTTTAAACCTTCCAACTCTGTAAGTAAAGAGTTGTTGATGCCGCAAACTCGGTAAGAACTCTTAGTTTTATGGGCAGCTCTACGCAGAGCTTCTTCATCGTTCTTAGACGAACATAGTTCATTCAACCTGTCAGGTAATACTTTAAGAGCTAGCTCTATCATTTCTTGCTCGTACTCTTCATCTCCTTCGGCCAAATCTTCGATATAGCTCAAATCTACTATTGAATTTTTTTGTAAAATACTTAATAACTGCTCTGTACTAATTGGTTTAATCCAAGCTTTCACACCTTCTACTTTACTTCCAGAAGTGAATTGTGTTTTACTCTCTGGCAGTATAGTTTGCAATTTTTTAAAAGAGCCATCCGGTAAATTAGCATCACTTATTATGGAATCAAATTTTGACAAGTCCAAGGCAAGTAAATCTTTAATGTATTTACACACCGTAAGCTCTACATCATCAAACTGACGCAGTAGTCTTTTCAAGGCAAGTACATCAATCTCATCATCTTCTATATATAGTAGTTTAGTAGCCATTTTTTTTAATCGGGATGTTCACTAAAATTCCAATATTTCATTATAACAGCAATCATATCCTTAAACTGAGGATAATCTACAGGTTTAGTCATATAACCTGATATTCCTTTCTCAAAAGTAATAAGTCTATCTTCTTGATCTTTTGATGTAGTGAGAACAACTATAGGGATTTTTGCCAAATCCTTATTTCGTTTCACTATTTCCAAGAATTCTATTCCATTCATCTTAGGCATATTGATATCTAGAAAGATGATACCTGGTAGTTCATCGCAGTTGAGTAAATACTCCAATCCTTCGGCTCCATTTTCTCTAACCTCTAGATGATTAGATATGCCCAACTGTTTCATTGCCCGCTTCAAAGTCATAACATCTACGACATCGTCTTCTAGTAGCAATATTTTCTTGTCTAATATCATTCGGTTACTTTTTTAGGAACTGAAAAACTAAATGTGCTGCCTTCCCCACTTTTAGACACTACAGATATGGTCCCATGACTTAATTCCACTATTCTTTCTACATACTACGCCCAATTCCTGTAATTTCATACTCATCTTTGGTTTGAAGCGTCTGAAATATTTGAAATATTTTTTTTAAAATGAGACTCTTAAATACCAGGTTCGTTATCTTCTATGGAAAAAATATAGTGAGAGTCATTGGAGTCCAATAGCACTTTTATCCTACCCACCGGCTTATCCAAAAATTTGATGGCATTGCTTATTAAGTTTTGAAAAACTTGTTGTAATCTTACTTTGTCATAAGAAACAACCGGCATCATCTGTGGCACTGAAATGGAACAAGTGCTAGGCAAATCTAGCGAGTCAATCGTCTCAGCCTCATTTCTTTTTAGTACTTCATCTTGCAAATACTTGTGAGCTATTGCTGCTCTTACAGTCAGAATAAATTTTTGAAAAAGTGGTGCAAGTTGCAGCTGTTCCTTGACTCTAAATTCTAAAGCACCCTTTTTTTGGACGATAATTAATATTAAATCCTCTTGCTTATACGCCCAAATTTTTTCCAATTTAGTCGACCCTATTTTGCATTTTTTAAGCTCCAAATTATGCATTTCATCATCACTTAAGTTCAAGATAAGCTCAAACAATGGGGATTCATTTATAAAAATCAAGTCATCCTCCTCAAGACGAGAAAATGTTTCTTTCACCTTCAAAAAGGCACTCTTCATTTGCAAAACACTGATTTGTTCAAGGTTTTTTAACTCCGATATTTTTTTAAAAAAGGAATGAGAATTTTTACTCAAGTCTAAACTTGTACCTATCTCGAAAGACAGTTCATATAAGTCCAATATTACTGACTGTTCTCCTGCACTTGATTGATTCATCTATTGTTTTGACTTATTACGGTAACTTTTGGTATTGATGGAATAATTCCATTAAATAATACTATTTTGATTGTGAATAATACTACCCCCATATAAAACAATGCCCTAATCAATATACACTTAATAATACTGTAGGCCTTCTTGACAAGCTTTAAAACTCAATCCGAATTCCATTTTATTAAGCAGATTTTATTCAACTATGGAATAATCATTTTTATTACCCGTTGTTTTTATGAAATTTTGTAGTTATATAAGTCTATATTTATGAAATTTTTAAAAAGTATTGCAATGCTATTTTCACTAGCGTTCTTGCATTTTTCAGCATTGGCTCAGAGGCCAATACCCGATTTTTCTAGTAGTTCTATAAAATGTGAAGGCCGATCAATAACATTCACAAATACCTCAATGCCAGTTTCCGGCATCATTACCAGGACACATTGGTCATTTGGTACTGGAGCACCCAGGGATACAGCAGTAGGCTCCACCGTTTCATATACCTATAACACCTACGGCAACTATTTTGTGCAGCTTACAGTAACAAATAGTAGTGGATTCGATTCAAGCATAGTGAGGGGCATTTATGTAGACCCAACACCAATTGCCGTGATGAAAACAGATGTACCTTGTTTCCCAGATCAAGTTCTGTTAGAAGATAATTCCAATATAGCAGATGGCTCTATTACAGAAAGATTGTGGTCTATAGATGGCGGGACCGGATCTATGCAAACTTATTTCTATATCCCAAGTGCTGTTGGCTCATACTCTGCTACTCTTGTAGTAACCTCAGACAAAGGTTGTGTGAATACAGTTACTGAAAATATAGAGATATCTTTAAAACCGACAATCACTTTTTCTCCCGTAGATCCCTTTACATTATGCGATGGAGACTCTGTTACGTTAACAGTGTCTGGAGCCAATGACTATCAATGGAGTAATGGCAGTAACGACTCTAAGAATACTGTAAACACATCGGGCAAGTACATTTTAGAGGGATTCAATACCCCATCTTGCAGTGCATTAGACAGCATTGAGGTTATTTCTGTTCCTAAACCCATAGCTGATGCAGGAGAAGATGTCACTATCAAAATTGGAGAAAAAATTATACTCAATGGAAGTGGTGCAACAAATTATTCTTGGACTCCAGCAGAATCTTTAGATGATAATTTTAGTGCTACCCCAGAAGCCGCCCCAATTGTAACTACATCTTATATACTAACTGTAGTTGACGCTAACGGTTGTACCGACAGGGATACTGTGCTAATATCAGTTGATCCATCCATTAGTGTATCTATACACAATATGATTACTCCTAATAATGACGGTATGAATGACAAATGGGATTTATCCAATGTCCCGGGCATAGAGGATGCAACAATTCATGTTTTTAACAGATGGGGCTGGGAGGTTTTTAAAACTGACAACTACAAGCACAATTGGCGTGGCACATACAAAGAAGAGCCTCTCCCTGATGGAAGTTATCTTTACTTAATCGATTTCAAAAACAACAGTAATAAGCTCAAAGGGGCATTAGAAATTCTTAGAAATACACAAAAATGAAAAAGTTAGTAATAATTACACTCAGTCTATTTGTTTTTGTTTGTGCCTCAGCACAGCAGCTACCTCTATATAGCCAGTATTACTTCAATTCGTTCATATATAACCCATCACACGCTGGAGCAGATGCTGGTACTTCTCTCAATCTAGTGGCAAGGAAGCAATTCACTGGTCTAGCTAATAGTATAGGAACTTATGCTGCCACCTTGCAAACCAGAGGAAACAATAATAAATCTGGTTTTGGATTGTACGCTTACAATGACAATATAAATTTATTTAGAACAAATTCCTTGACTGGCTCGTATGCTTACCATATTCCATTGTCTGGAGACAAAACTTTGAGTTTTGGCTTAGCTCTAGCCATGCTCGATCATAAGTATAACGCTTCAAACTTTCATTTAATAAGTGAATCAGACCCTATAGTTGCCTTGTTAGGAAGTGAAGGTGGTTTTACTGTAGATGCCAATGCTGGAGCCAATATAGATTTTGGTAAGCTGTCTATAGGCCTCTCAAATCTTCAGATCTTCAAAAGTCAAGAAGCATTCGAAGACAACGCAAATAATAAATCGCTATATACATTGGCGAAGCATTGGATGCTGAATGCTAGTTATAAAATAGATCTCAATGACAACCTGGAACTAGAGCCATATATGCTCTATCGAAAGGTAAGCGGGGCTCCAGGTCAGGTAGATATAAATTTATTTTTAAATTGGCTCAATAAAGGGTATGCAGGTATAGCATACAGGGACGGAATATCATTTAGCACTATGCTTGGCATCAATGTAAATGAAGCTATCGGAATAGGCTATGCATTTGATATTACAACGCATAAAGTACGGGGAGCACTCGGCAATACTCATGAAGTAGGATTAAGATTTAACCTCGACACAAAAACTAGTGGAGGTAGTTCAGAAATATTAGCTCAAGAAAAGAAAGAATATCAATCTAAAATAGTAGATTTAGAAAACGAAGTAATAGCTCTAAAAACAGAAAATAATAGCAGATATACAAGTGAGCAGATAAGAGTAGATACCGTAATAATAGAAAAAGTGGTGGTGAAAGAGGTCATAAAAGAAGTGCCGGTAGTCAAAGACGTAAAAAAAGGAGTGCCAACTACTCCAGTATACAAACCTACCAAACCTAAATATGAACCTATCACTGAATCCAATTTTAGGTTTTATGTAATCGCAGGGTCATTTGCTACACCTGAAGCTGCAAACAACTATATATACAGACTTAGCAATCAAGGCAGTAAAGGATATCAAAAATACGATAGTAAAAATGGTAGATACTATGTGCATTTAGGAGAACACGCTTCAAAAACGGATGCAATAGACCAATTACAGAAATTGAAACCACGCGGTCTTCCACTATGGATTAAGGCTATGTAGACTCAGGTTTATAATACATTTTGTAATGTTTAATACCTGCTTCTTCAAAAATATCTCCTACTTTTCGAAAGCCATGCTTTAAGTAAAAGTCGACCACTTGTATCTGAGCATGCAGGTAGATGTACTGAGATAAGTCCACTTTATGAAGTGCCGCTTGGAGCAACGCAGCCCCAACGCCTTTATCTCTATGTTTTTTTAGCACTGCAAATCGCTCTAGTTTTATTCCTTTTTCTGTATTTCTAAATCTACAGGCTCCAACTGTACCTCCATCAAATACAGCTGCTAAATGAGTACTCGATGTTTCGTGCTCGTCATACTCACCTCTTTCACTAACCTTTTGCTCGATTACAAAAACTTCTTTTCTCACCTGAAAAACTTCTGCTAAGCTATTAGCATCGTGCGCTACTTCAATTTTAATGCTCTTCTCCATCTATTGACAAAACAACATATTATTTTGGTAATGACACTCGACACCTTGAATTAAAAAACAAAAATCACGTTATCTAAGTATAAACTAGTCACGATATCTAGACCATTAAAATCACTAGACATTGGTATCAAAAAAAATGTACTTTTGCCATTAATTCCAATAAAAAAAACACATTATTCTGCGGATAACATAGTCTAAGATATTCTTGTAATCATCTTATCAAAAGGGGGCATTCCAGCACAGCAAAATACCCTACTATTTTACCCGAAGAAGTATAAAGAAAATATATAATGAGTTGGTTTAAAAGAGTAAAGGAAGGTATATTAACCAAAACCCAGGATAAAAAACCCACCCCAGATGGACTTTGGTACAAATGTGGTGAGTGCAAAGAACCTACAAGTACAAAAGAGTTTGAGCTCAATTTATGGGTTTGTCCTAGTTGTAACAATCACGGTCGTATCGGCTCTCGCGAGTACTTCAATATCTTATTTGATGATGGAAAATTTAAAGAATTAGATTCCGCTTTAATATCTAGTGACCCTCTCAAATTTTCAGATACAAAACAATATACTGATAGGCTGGAAGCTTCTAAGAAAAAGAGTGGATTAAACGACGCCGTGCGAACCGCTGTAGGAAAATTAGGTGGACTTCAAGTGTCTATGGCTGTTATGGACTTTTCTTTTATTGGAGGATCGATGGGTTCTGTAGTAGGAGAAAAAATAGCTAGAGCCATTGACATGGCACTTGAAAAAAAGATTCCTATGATAATAATCTCCAAGAGTGGTGGAGCACGTATGATGGAAGCTGCATTTTCACTAATGCAAATGGCAAAGACTTCAGCAAAACTAGCATTGCTAGATGAAGCCAAATTGCCATACATTAGCATACTCACAGATCCTACCACAGGAGGGATTACTGCTTCTTTTGCAATGCTCGGAGATATCAATATCGCTGAGCCAAAAGCTTTAATTGGATTTGCAGGCCCTAGAGTTATAAAAGAAACCATTGGAAAAGATTTACCTGAAGGTTTTCAACGATCCGAATTTTTACAAGAAAAAGGCTTCGTAGATTTCATCGTAGAACGAAAAGACATGAAGAAAAAACTGAATGATATTCTTAATACATTCAGTGTACACAAAAGATAATAATAACTACAATAACAAATAAAAGAATATGAACTTTCCAGAAAATTTAAAATATACCAAAGAGCATGAATGGGTAGCAGTAGACGGTGATATAGCTACAGTAGGTGTTACTGAGTTTGCTCAAGGAGAACTTGGAGATATCGTTTTTGTTGAAATAGAAACTGAAGGTGAAACCTTTGATCAAGACGAGGTATTTGGAACAATAGAAGCAGTAAAAACAGTATCTGATTTATTTATGCCTTTAAGTGGCGAAATAGTTGAAATAAATACAGAACTAGAAGATGCTCCAGAAAGTGTGAACGAATCGCCGTACGAAAATGGTTGGATGATTAAAATCAAAATGTCAGACACCTCTGAGTTAGACGGATTGATGGATGCTGCCGCATACCAAGAACTAACCGGTCAATAAGACATGAGGCTCTCTAGAGCTTATATTCCAGCTGGCATATGGACTGCTTTTATCGCTTCATCTTGCTTGTTGCCAGCATCTGCTTTTAACGAGTTTTCATTCGATAGCATATTTGAATTAGATAAACTTATTCATCTTACCCTCTATTTTGTACTAATTATACTCTGGTCATTGGCCATTGGAAAACAATCACTTGAGAATAAGAAAAAACTCTCTTTGTTACTATACGTAGTACTTTTTGGTGTCATTATAGAAGTGCTACAGAGTAGTATGTCACTTGGTCGTCACTATGATATTGAAGACATTATAGCCAATACCATAGGGAGTATAATTGGCGTTTTATTGATACCATTTGTTCATAATAAAAAGCCATTAATAAAAAAGTATTTACCTTTTATAGACAAACTGTATTAATGAATAAATAAATAACTTAATTTTGAAATCAACATCATGGAAGTAAAAAAGTATTCAAAGCCAGAAGTCAAAAATAAAAGAGTTGACTTCTTCCTTGCGGGACTTACAGTTGCTTTAGCATGTGTTCTATTTGCATTCACCTACAGACTTCCTGCAGAAGAAGTGAAACAATTAGAAAATGTAGTGCTAGAAGAGGATCTCGTAGTAATGGAAAACACTGTACAAGAAAAAAAACCGCCACCACCTCCACCGCCACCAGAAATCGAGGTAGTAGAGGATGATGAAGAGATAGAAGAGGAACAGCCAGAGATCGAGGATAATGAGATAGATCAGGATACCGAGATGGAGGAATACGAGCAAGAGGAAGAAGAACCCGAAGAAACCAATGAGGTTTTCGAAATCTTTGACGTTTCAGAAAAAGCTACATTCCCTGGAGGAGAAGAAGGCCTGCAAAGATTCCTTGCAGAAAATACATCATTCCCTCCTATGGCTCTAGAAAATGACCAGCAAGGAACTATAAACGTAATGTTTGTTGTTGATAAGCAAGGAAAAGTCAAAAACATTCAAATCCTTGGTAAGAAAAAAGGTTTCGGACTGGAAGATGAAGCTATACGAGTAATCAAAGCTACATCGGGTATGTGGAAACCTGCAAAGCAGCGTGATAAAGCAGTAAATATGAGATTTAGAATACCGGTAAAATTCCAAATTTTCTAATAATCATAACTAAATAAAACGAAAGCCTGATGCAAAACATCAGGCTTTTTTTATGTTCAAAAATTGAAATCCTTTTTATCCTTACCGATTCTACACTTCCATAAATTTAATAATTCAGAGATTTGTTTAACTTTGTTTGCAGAGCAAGTGCTCTATTTTACAAGATCATAAAACAAAAAATTAAAATGTCAAAATTTGATGAAACAGTATCTTCATACGTTGGAGAAATGAAAAAACTAGGTTTACCTTGCGATGAAGCGTTACTGACAAAAGTAGCAAAAGGATTAGGTCCTGCACTCTACAACAGAGATGCCAGCACGGTATCTTGCTCTGACCAAAGTTAGCTAGATACCGTTAGAAAGAATTTCCTTATCAAAAAACATGGATTAGCAAATGGCGATAATTTGAACGCTGCTATAAAAGCAGTATGTGAAAAAATGGGATCTTCGAACAGAAACAAATACAGAGCTATATTCTATTACCTTTTAACAGAAGAGTTAGATCTAGCTGGAAACTACTAGTAGTTCTCCTCCTGATAAAATAAGAAAAGCCAACAGAAATGTTGGCTTTTCTTATTTTATCCTAAATATTTGCTTCACTATCTTTAGTTTGAACGGTGTTTGAGGAAAGTATTTAAGACTAAGTTCAAACCACGTAGGTTTATCAATAATGCTCTTATAATGTGTAAATGCTCTGAAGCCATGCTCTCCGTGATAAGTTCCTAGTCCACTATGTCCTACTCCTCCATGCGGGAGATTTGAATTGGCGATGTGCATAATGGTTTCGTTTACTCCTCCACCGCCAAACGAAATTTCACTCAACACCTTCTTCCTCACTCTTTTACTTTTGGTGAAAACATATGCTGCCAATGGCTTTTCTCTTTTGTTTATTTCCTGAATAGCAGCGTCTAAGTCCTCATATATAATTACTGGCAATATGGGCCCGAAAATTTCTTCTTGCATAGCGACATCATCATACGAACAAGGAAACATAACTGTTGGTGAAATATATCGTTCCTGCTCATTTACTTCACCACCGTGCACTACTCTCTTCGGATCGATCATTGCTTTAAGTCGATTCAGGTTCTTTTGATTGATGATTTGTACCAAATTACAATTATCGAAGCTGTAGGCTGATTTTTCTATTTCTTTAATGGTTTGCTCTACAAATTGGTCTGCGACACTCTTGTGAACCAAAACATAGTCTGGTGAGATACACGTTTGACCGGAGTTCATAAATTTGCCCCAAACTAACCGCTTCACACTCATCGCCATATTGCAAGTCTCATCCACAATGGCTGGACTTTTACCTCCAAGTTCCAAAGTCACTGGAACCAGATTTTTAGCAGCGGATTGATAAATAATTTTACCCACAGGCACGCTTCCCGTAAAAAATATTTTATCCCATTTCTGGTTAATTAGCTCTGTGGTCTCCTCCACTCCTCCTTCTATTACGTGAAAAAAACCAATGTCAAAATTATCGTTAATCATCTCCGCTATCACTCTACTTGTGTTTTTAGGTAATTCACTTGGTTTTAGCACTACAGTACACCCTGCTGCTAAAGCTGCCACAGCCGGATTTATAGAAAGCATATACGGGTAGTTCCAGGCCCCCAGAACCAAGCAGCTTCCCAATGGCTCAGGGATAATATAACTTTGAGCAGGAAAATTGAGTAAATTCGTACCTACTCTTTTAGTTCTGGACCAATAATCTAAATTGTTTAGAGCATCATTAATTTCAGCATAAATCAGAGCAAGCTCGCTAGAATAAGTATCAAATTCAGACTTTTTGAAATCCAAATAAATTGCCTCATACATTCGTGATTCATTCTCTTTTAGTACGCGTTTTAGCTTCTTCAACTGACTTTTACGAAAATCAGTAGACCTTGTAGCTTGGGTTCTATAAAATTCCTTTTGGGTAGTTAAAATATTCTTATTCATTCCAGTTATCGTTAGGTGCTAAGCCAGTGTAGTGTGCTTCTTATTTTTTAAAACTAATTCTATCTCTAATAGTACCATCTGTGCGGTGTATGATAACGTCCGCATTATGATTTCGAGCTATGGTCTTGGCTCTGCGTATGGCAGTGCTCTGCATTCTGAATGTATCCGTATATCGAGAGTTTCCTTCCCCTTTTATCGCCCACCCCTTTTCATGCGGCACTACATGTTGATTCCAAGTTTTGGGAGATGTTCGTATACCTTGCTCTTTGGCTACTATTTTCAGTACTTTTTTTAATAGGTCTATCCAAAATTGAGTTTCTGTGATTTTTGTCATTCTTGTTTCAAATAAAATAATTTTTTGTTCAGTTTTTTTTCGAAGTCTACCAAGAGATGCATCCTTTTTTTTTCAATCTTCTTAGCTTTCTCCTAATGATAATATTCCTACCTTATATAGAGTGTACATTGCACAATACTTGGTCTGCAGCCAGTAAGCTATACCACGCATCTCTTTTTAAATTAGGTAGGTGATTCATACTATTTATTGTCCACTTCTTTTAAAAACCGAATCAACCCTTCAAAGAATACTTGCTGATCATCATACATTGCCAGATGACTTCCATTGGCACAATACAAATATTGTCCTAGAGGAAACTGTGTACTCATCCACTCCATATAATCAGGGTCCATGGTATCGTATTTGGCTCCTATTACCAATGTAGGCACTTTTATATTGGGGAGGTCTCTACTCCTATCCCATCCCTGAAGTTTGGCATCCCCAACTATACCAAACTCACTTGGACCTTGCATGTCCAAATACAAGGGGTAGTTTATATGTTCAAAACCTCTGTTTACTCCATCAGGCCACTGGTCTAGGGGCTTACGTAGTATATGAGCAGTGTAGTAATGCTCTCTTAGTAATTCTCCGTACCTTGGGTTCAGATAATCCTTATCTGCCTCTATATGTCGTATCTCCTTGAGCACTTCTGGAGGAAGCTGTAGTGCCAATATTTCATTCGCATATTTATTATAATGAGGAATAGACGCTACCATGTTGGCTACTATCAATCCTTTTAGGTTTTTTTGATATTTAAGAGCGTACTCTATACCCAATATGCCACCCCAAGAATTGCCATACAGATAAAAATTGGTACTATCCAATTCCAAGGCTACTCGAACTTGCTCCACTTCCTCTACAAAATGATGGATGTTCCATAGACTTGTATCATTTGGTTTTTCACTATAATGAGATTCTAATTGGTCGTAGTAATAATATTCTATTTCAGCACCGGGAAAATATGAATCGCATGCTTCAAAATACTCGTGTGTAATGCCAGGACCACCGTGCAGTAACAGCACTTTTATAGTAGGGTTATTACCGGTACGTTTTGTCCAGACTTTAAAATCTCCCTTGGGGGTATGAATAGGAATCATACGCACTCCCCCAGATTCTATATCTGTTCTGCCGCTATTGTCATAATAATACGATGTTGCATCGTTAGAATGGGAACTGCACCCAATAATCGAAAAAAATAAGAGTAAAATTGCTAATTGCTTCATTGAAGATGTTTTCACAAAGCAACATAATTTATTCTAAACTAGGCTAAACAAATATCTATGCCACTTCTAGTAAATCATTATTGACAGGAGCGATAAAGACGCTTGTATGAATAAACTCAGCAGTTTTATTAGCGGTAAAAGCTAAATTCATCGCGTCTTCTCGCTCTATTCTGTCAGCAAACCAAGAACTTTGAGCTATCAAATCGTCCCAGCACGTACGAATTTCAAAACCATACTGTCCTCCATCATTTTTGGATCTACAAAAATTAGTCTGAAAGCATAAATGAACTTTAAGTGTTGCCAAGAATTTTTCGCATTCTCTAAACGTATTAAAACATTTACTTTCTAAAATTAAACTAGCGTCTTCTACAAACAATTGTAAGCGAAATTGAGAATCGATTTCTGAGATAGTGTACGTTGGTCTTTTCATTTTGTTTAATTCTAAGTATTAATAACTGCGAGGCTTTGCATCAATAATTAAGATATTATAGTTATCATTATATTGATAATATAATTATCATATGCCTCTTTATTAAAGTTAAACAACTATTTTGAAATACCAAACACATCAAAAATTTATACGCTTTTTGTTGTTGTGTTTACAACTTGAAAACTACTCAAGTAGCACTACTTATCTTTGAACAGACATACTATTGTGACACGTTTGAACAAAAATTCAATTCTATATTTTATTCTACTCGCGGGAGTTATTTCTCTTTTTGCTACGTGTAAGAATACCCCTACAGAAAAAGTAATCGATAATGACATAGAAGATAGCGACGCTATAGAGCTGGTCTTCGAAGAAATCGATGACTACACAGAGAGTATTCCTTCCAAAATAAGCTTAACTACTTCAGACAATTTTCGTTTCACAAGAAACTTAAACACTTACAATCAGAATTACTTTAGAAACCCATTCGACAGTGCCATTTATGTTTCTGGCACATTCTGCGAATTGAGAGGAAACCATTTTCATGGCGGGCTAGATATACGCACTGGAGGCAGAGAAGGTTGGTCAGTACTTGCTGTGGCTGACGGATATGTAGAGCGAGTAAAGGTGAGCACCAAAGGTTATGGAAGAGTTGTATACATACGTCATACCAACGGATACACTTCCGTGTATGGGCACCTCAAAAGCTTCAATGGGCCACTAGCCAACTATGTGAAAGAAGCCCAATATAAGAGTAGAAAATTTGAAATAGAACTCTACCCTAAAGCCGGAGAAATAAAGGTAACCAAAGGTCAAAATTTCGCAGTCAGCGGAAACACAGGAGGCAGCGGCGGCCCACACCTTCATTTTGAAATAAGAAATCCCAAAGGCAAATCTACCAATCCTCTACTACACGGACTCCCAGTGGTAGATAATATGAAGCCAGAAATAAAACGAGTAAGTGTATATGAGAGGAATAAGGAATCGCTATACACAGAAGGCAACTATCCTTATACTACCATGAGCAGATGGAGCGACTATCTCAAAAGCACTAAAACGCTAAATCTGAAACCCGGCAACTACAGTTTTGGGCTCTACACAGATGACTATTTTACGGACAAACAGAATGTCTTGGGTATAAACTATTGCTGGCTTACTGCCAATGGAAAACTACTCTACCAATACCAGATAGAAACTTTTGATTTTACTCAAGGAAGATACATCTACACGCACACAGACCCCTACTTGAAATGGAAAGACAAAAAAACCTATTTCAGACTGTTTAAAGAAAAGTTTAATCCGTTGCCATATTACAAGCAAAATCAGGAAGGTGAGATCTACCTAGAAGATGGAGACTCTGTACAAATGAAGCTGTTTATCCAAGACTACGCTGGCAATACAGACTCTTCATCTTGGATCGTGGTAGGCGACACTTCAGGGAAGAAGCTAAATAATTTAACATCACAAAACTTCGAAGAAAAACATAGAATAGGTGCCAATGGAGGTTCCTTTACTTTTTTTGAATGGAGTGTCTCTGTAACAAAAAAAGCAGTTTATCATCCATTCGATTTCAAGGTTAGTATAAAACCTCGTAAGGACAAAATGCTGAGTAAAACGCTACAAATGCACTATGGCTACACTCCTTTGCATACTTACATTAATGTAAAATACACCGTACCTCCTAAATGGCTAGCTTACGGCAACAAGCTATGTGCCGTAAGTTTTGATGGAAAAAGGACTTACTACGAAGGCGGGTCCGTTAAAGGCAATATACTTAGTTTTCGCACTCGTTCTCTGGGCGAATATGCAATAACCTACGATAATGAATCTCCCGTTATTAAAAAAGTAAAATTTGGCCATAATTTTAGATTTAAAGCTACAGATAATTTGAGTGGAATCTCTAAAATAAGATGCTCTTTAAATGATAAATGGATACTCGCAGAGTACGAACCCAAGACCAATAGCATTTGGGGTGAGATCCCAGCTTGGATAAAAAAAGGGAGTCACAAATTTAAACTTACAGTGACCGATGCAAAGGGCAATAAGGCTGAGTACCAGAATAATCTGACATTGTAATGCTTGCATCTTTCACTCCTATTTATATTTTCGTAGAGATTAATAAAGCAACATATGAATAAGACCAAACTTTACCTACCATTTCTTTTTGCAATGGGACTCTTCCTTTTTAATGCGTGTAGTGATGATTCTGCTGATCCAGAACCTACTGTAGAAGACCCAGTAGAGACTAAAAACACTTACACCACCCATGTAGAGCCTATACTAGGAGTGACTTGTGCTGTAAGCGGCTGTCATACCCAAGGAGCAGCTATAGGAAGCTTGGTATCGTATGAAGACGCAAAACTATTTGCTGCAGGAAAATTAGTAGCATCTATAAGGCATGAGGCTGGTGCGTCACCTATGCCTAAAAATGCCGTTAAAATGGACGATAAGCTTATCGCAGCTATCGAAAAATGGATAGCTGATGGTATGCTAGAATAAAAGCAACAATACAATGAAATATAAAGCTTGCTCGCTGAATATGCGATGCAGGCTTTTTTTTACATTCCATTTTTTATCAGTATCCTTGTCGCACCATGTCAGTACCACAAATAGGAGAAAAAGCACCTGCTTTTAGCGGAGTAAATCAAAAAGGAGACAAAATATCATTGCACGGATATTCTGGAAAGAAGCTTGTTTTATACTTTTATCCAAAAGATGATACGCCGGGATGCACTGCGGAGTCTTGCAACCTGAGCGAGAACTACGAGCGTTTCCAGAAAAAAGGTTTTGAAATATTGGGCGTAAGTCCAGATAGCGAGAAAAAACATCAAAAATTCATAGACAAGTATCAACTCAAGTTTGACCTGCTCGCTGATACCGAGAAGGAAACAATACAAACCTACGGTGTATGGGTACAAAAAAGCATGTACGGTCGTGAATATATGGGCGTGGCTCGCACCACCTTTATCATAGACGAAAACGGTATTATCACTGATGTAATAGAAAAAGTAAAAACCAAGGATCACACATCTCAAATATTGAGCTGAGATTGATTCTATATTGCTTTGCAACCTGCTGAAATAAATAGTCAGTTCACATTTTTAATTCATTAACACGGTTTCTTTTATGTGCACAATCCTCCGGAAAAAATGAGTTCAAAATCTCCTAGCACATCAGAAAGGTCAGTGTATATGTAGATTTTTACTATAACTGTGCTTTCCCTTCTATTAACCCAGAGCTTCTCCCAAATTAAGTCAATCATTTTTTTATCTTATTTTAATTATTTAACAAATAATTAAACAATATATTATTGTTTAATGAATATAGTTATGGTATTTATTTACTTAAACTGATTGTTCAATTATTATAACTCTACATGTTGTTAATTTTGTGTAATTAAAGTGAAAATTATTCGACGCCTTCATTTTTCAATTATATAGCGGACGCTTTAATAGCTTACTTTGTACTAATCAAACAAGAAAAAAATGAACAAATCAATTTTAACATTCGGATTAATTTTATCTTCTCTCCTCAGTTTTGCACAGCTACCCAAACTGGCTGTTGTAAGTTTTGACGCCAATGACCAATCACTTAACGGTCAAGAACTGCTCGAGATACTCCGTCTAGAAATCAGCAAAGAAGCAAAGTACTCTACGATTGACAAATACGAAGTATCCGAAAATCTTAAAAACAATGGAATTGACGCAACTACGTGTTTTAGCCAAAGCTGCTTAAAAAGTGCTGGTAAGTTACTGGGAGCAGATTACTTGCTTACGGGTAGTGCTAACAAGCTAGGAGACCGTATCTTTATTTCTCTAAGAATGGTCGATATGAAAACCAATGAACAAGTAGAAACTTCTAAAGAGTTTAACTACATACCAAAGAAAGCTAGCTTAATGGTTAAAATGACTGCAGATAAGATGCTTGGCAGACCTTCAGATATCGATCTAGAGAAATCACTTTCGGATAAAGAAAGCTTTGAAAGTGCTACAAATAATCCAGACGACTATTATTTAAACTTAAGTGGACCAAGAATGGGCTATACTTTTTTCACAGGAGAAGGAGCCGATATTATACGAGCCAAAAAAAGTGTAGGTGGATACGACAGAAATCCAGCATTTTTCCAAATGGGCTACCAATTTGAAAAACAATATTTAAATCAAGGAAACGTGCAAGCGTTGTTTGAGTTTGTTCCTATGATTACTGGCTTAGACCAAGGATTATTTATACCAAGTTTAACGATTTTTAATGGAATAAGAAATAACAAAAATGGGCTGGAATTTGCCGTAGGGCCTAGTGTTAATATTTCCAAAGAATCTGAACAAGGTTACTACGAACCAACAGACAAGTATTATACTTATCAAGAATTTCTGGAATTCAGACAAGCAAGTACTACTCTTATTACAGAAGACTTTTATGACCTAGAAAAAGAATACAAGTCAGACAGTAGAGGCAGTTATAGACTAAAAAGCTACATTGTTTTAGCTGCTGGTTACTCCTTTAAATCAGGAAAATTAAACATCCCTGTAAATGCCTATGTTGTTCCGTCCAAAGACAATCTAAGATTTGGTGTATCAGTAGGATTTAATACAAGAAATTAAAATTTTAATGAAGACTAGACTTATACAAAACAAAATAAGCCTAGTCTTCCTTAAACATCAGCATAAACGATCATAAGCTAGAAAAATAGGCTAAACTAAAAAGACCAATCTGACAAAATAAAAACTTAGAAATGATAAAATATCTGTTTTCATTCATTGCTTTAATGGGGTTAGGAATAAACTCCTTCTCCCAAGATGTAATAACACCTGCATTGGGTCTTGACATCGAAGCCGAAATTATAGAAGTAAATACAATCGACATAAAATACAAAAGGTTTGATAATCCAGATGGCCCTACTTTGACTATCCCAAAATCTGATGTGCTAATCATAAGCTATGCAGATGGCACAAAAGAGGTTTTGTTCAAGCAAAATAGAGTCGCAGAAAAATCAAATGAATCTGAAGCTATAAATGATACAATAGAAACAATCGCTAAAAAAAATGCTCCAGCTATTATAACACTCAAATATGGCGAGGACATTGAAGCTACAGTCATAGAAGTAACTGAGACAGAAGTAGTCTATAAAAGGGTTATCAGCTCGAATGACTCAATATTATACGTGCCAAAATCTGATGTGCTCCTTATTAGTTATTCAGATGGCACAAAAGAGTTAATGTACAAACAAAACACAGTGAGCAATGAAGTGCCTAAAACAGACGGCGGGAACGTCAAAACTAAACCAAAGTCTGATCCAACAGAAAGAGCAACACTTACCAAAGCTCAATTGAGAGATAAAGGGACATTAGATTCGAAAAACAACTACAGTGGCAGAAGATCTGGAGCTGGATGGACAGCGGTGACCTCCTTCGTACTGACTCCTATAGTAGGATTAATCCCTGCAGCAGCTTGCGCATCATCTACTCCTAGAGAAAAAAATCTCAACTATGAGAATACTGAGCTACAAAAGGACCCTGATTATAGGAAAGCTTATGTCAAGCAAGCCCGAAAAAATAAAGCCGTAAAAGTACTGGCTGGTTACTTGGCTGGCTCTGCTGCATGGATTATGGTTGTTTTTAGACTATGATTACGCTAAAACCTAGAACAACACAAACTGTCAAAGTGCAAATGGTGAGCCTATAAACCATTTCAAAAAAGGCAGTCAATTTTAAATACGTTAACCCTTCCTCTTTGAGGAATCAAATAAAAAGAAATGAAAAAGTCAATTTTTACATCCGTCTTAATTTTGTCTACCATATTCATTTTTGCACAGCTACCTAGGGTCGCTGTTGTAAGTTTTGATGCCAACGACCATTCGCTTAGCAGGCAAGAATTGCTTGAAATTTTGCGTATGGAAATGAGCAAAGACTCAAAGTACTCAATCATCGACAAATACGAAGTGGCTGAGAGTCTTAAAAATAATGGAATAGAACCGACGACTTGTTTTAGTATAAGTTGCCTAAAAAGTGCTGAAAAATTACTCGGACTAGACTATGTAGTTTCTGGTAACGCAAGCAAACTGGGAGATCGTATTTTTATCTCTATAAGAATGATAAATACCAAAACCGATGAGCAATTAGAAACATCTAAAGAATTTAGCTTTATACCTCAAAAATCCAGCACTATGGTAAGACTAACCACAGAAAAAATGCTCGGAAAATCGGCAGATGTTGAATTAGAAAAGTCCTTATCGGATGAGGCAAGCTTTGAAAGTGCTGTGAACAATCCGGAGGATAACACATTAAATTTAGGCGGTCCAAGAATGGGCTATACATTTTTGACTGGAGAAGGAGGTGAGCTAATAAGAAAACCAAAAAGCCAAGGAGGATATGACGGATACCCAGCATTTTTTCAAATGGGTTACCAGTTTGAAAAACAGTATTTGACCGAAGGAAATGTGCAGGCTCTTTTTGAATTTTTACCTATGATAAGCGGTTTAGACCAAGGATTGTTTGTGCCTAGCTTCACTTTATTCAATGGAATAAGAAGCAACAAAAGTGGGCTTGAGTTTGCTGTAGGACCTAGCATTAACAAATCTAAATCAATAAACAAGTACCTATACGAAGATGAATATTATACATATGAAGAACTACAAGAGCAACACCCGCTTCTGATGCACGGAGACTTAGAAAAAGAATTCAAAGCAGACAGCAGAGGAAACGCACGACTAAATAGCTAAATTGTATTAGCCGCAGGCTATTCATTTAAATCCGGAAAATTGAACATCCCTGTAAATGCATTTGTAGTTCCATCCAAAGAAAATCTTCGTTTTGGGATATCTTTTGGTTTTAACACAAGAAGATAGACCTGCGTTATTGCTTAATGACACGCTTTTTAAGGATCTACAGTAAAGTCAAACAACAAAAATCCATCCCAAATACTACTACAGTAGTTTATAAGTTAAGTATT
The DNA here is from genome assembly GCA_028339355.1 of Bacteroidia bacterium. GTDB lineage: Bacteria > Bacteroidota > Bacteroidia > NS11-12g > UBA9320 > UBA9320. The sequence continues at coordinate 3,858 of JAOLBX010000020.1, read as the reverse complement.
CTGCTGATTTCAGAACATCATCATTCCATAAGAACTTTTGCAATAAATGCAGCTATAGCGATAGAGACACCTCATAAAGACAGCGTCAGGTCCTTTAAAGCTTGTGCACTCGCCTATATATAACAGTGGATAGTCCTACCTAAATAATAGACAAAAACGTTATTCTCTATTATCGTGCTTCATTAAAATTGAGCTGAGATTAATTCTGCATAGCTTTATATACTTTATTAGCTAGTCCTCTATTTTAAAAATTTGGTGTTCAAATCAAAAAAAAAGCGGAATTAGTCCACACAAAATCTGATTACTTTAGTAAATATGTGGAATGTGCATACACACATTCTTTGCAGTAATTATGTTTTTCACCTCTTAACATCTACTTTGCGAGAAGTAATACTAGGTTATTTATAGTTTAACTAAACGCTAGCTTCTTATAGTAAAAAAACTCAGGGAGACACAATTCGTTAAATATCAATTTGTTAAACAATTAAAACTTAGTGTTTCTAATACTTTTTAAATAATTAATATTTTAAATTAACCAAATGAAAAAACAACAAACAACATTTCATTCAATTATGCGTGCCTTGGCCGTTGTCGCTGTATTCACATTCTCCACCGGAGAAAAATTGCAGGCTGAAAGTACTCTTAAAAACTCTTCACTCTTTAAAGACATAAAAACTGCCGTCCCGGTCTCTGGTACTGTAGTAGATGTCAAAAACTCACCACTGATGGGAGCTACTGTAGTGGTAGCAGGCACTAGTAATGGTGCTATTACCGACATCGATGGTAAATTTTCTTTGGACGTAGAATCTTATCCCGTAACGCTTAAAATAAGCTTTGTTGGCTATACCGCTACGACCACTGTAGTATCATCTGGAGATCCTGTCACTATTATACTTGCATCTGGTGAAGACTTAGATGAGTTTATCGTTACGGGTACACGCTCACTCGGACGCACTAAAATAGACGCTCCGGTACCTGTAGATGTAATCGACATCACAAGTATAACGAGTAAAGGAGGGCAGGTTTCTATCACAGAAATTATGAACATAGTAGCTCCGTCATTTACATCTCAGTCTCAAACGGTATCCGACGGTAGTGATCACATTGATCCTGCAAGTTTAAGAGGACTAGGTCCTGACCAAGTATTGGTTCTTATCAATGGGAAAAGACGTCACAACACTTCATTGCTTAACGTGAACGGAACTGTAGGTTCGGGAAGTGTGGGTACAGACATGAATGCTATACCTGCAGCAGCTATCAAAAGAATAGAAGTGCTTCGTGATGGTGCAGCGGCACAGTACGGCTCTGATGCTATCGCTGGTGTTATCAATATTGTATTAAAAACAAATACTGATGGACTAGAACTAGCTGTGACTACAGGAGCAAACATGAGTAGTCTTGGAAATCACCAAGAAGGTGGAATGGACGGCGAAAAATTCCAACTAGACGCCAACTACGGTGTTGCGATTGGGAAAAAAGGAGGGTTTGTGAATATCACAGGTTCTGTAGCTACAAGAAACCCTGCACTTAGAAATGCAACCAATCTAGAAAAGCTATTTGATATAAATAACTCTGCGGAGCGTTTGTACAAGAAGCAAAATCCAGGAAACTCAGTAGCTCAAATGACTACTACCGATTACAATAATGCTATTTCGGCTTTACCACAGGCATTCAGAGATGCAGCGGCTAATGCGGACCACAATGTATTGGACGACCTAGAATTAGCGGCTAGAGGTCAAACTAGAAGTGAGTATAGATTCAAAGTAGGTACGGCTAAACTAAGAGAAGCTAAGACGTTTCTAAATATGGCAGTTCCTATCAACGATAATACTGAGGTATACGCATTTGGTGGTTTAGGATCTAGACAAGGTTTAGCATATGGTTTCCTAAGAGAGCCACATAGACCTAAGGCTAATACTGCTGCTAATCCAGATGGTTTTTTACCGGGGATACAATCAGATATTACAGATAAGTCTATTGCATTTGGTATAAGAACTAAAACTGCTGGATGGAATGTAGATTTATCTAACACTTATGGTAGCAACACTTTTGGCAATACTGTTGTCAATTCTACTAACGCTAGTTTAGGAGCTGCTTCTCCAAGTGTATTCGACGCCGGATCTTTTGGATTCACTCAAAACACCACTAATCTAGACTTCAGTAAGTACAGAGAAGACTGGCTAAGTGGGGTGAATATTGCTTTTGGTACAGAGTATAGACTAGAGCAATTTGAAATTATAGCTGGAGCAGAAAATTCTTATGCTACGTATAATAATGGTGTGGCTACTGCACCAGGACAAGCAGGAGATACTAACGTAATGGGAGAAAGCCTTCCAGGAACATCGCAAGTTTATGGTGGTTTCACACCTGTGAATGCTATCTCTAAAAAGAGAAACAATATAGGTGGATATGGCGATGTAGAATTAAATCTAACTCAAGACTTACTATTAGCACTTGCTACCAGATATGAGTCTTATTCTGATTTTGGAAACACGTTCAACTACAAAGCAGCTGCAAGATACAAAGCCACTAAAAACATCGGTTTAAGAGGTGCATATTCTACAGGTTTCAGAGCTCCATCATTGCATCAGCAGTTTTTCAGCAGAAGTAGTACCATTTTTGATGCTAATGGAGTAGCACAAGAAGAAGGACTATTTACTAATGAAAGTCGTGCAGCAGAACTTTTAGGTATAGAAAAACTAAAGCAAGAAACTTCTCAAAGTATGAGCGTAGGTGTGACAGCAGGTTTCAAAAACTTCACAGCTACCATAGATGCTTATAGCATAGCTATAGAAGACAGAATAGTATTATCTGGAGCATTCACAGACGGAGGAGATCCAGAGCTTGCAGCATTATTCAAAGCGGCTAATGCAGGTAAGGCTCGTTTCCTATCTAATGCGATAGATACTAAAACTCAAGGTGTAGACATCGTGTTGTCTCATAAAGCAGGATTGGCAAACGACATGAAATTGGTAAATAGCTTAGCAGCTACATTCTCTACCAATGAGGTTACGGCTATCAATGTGCCTGAAACCGTATCTGATGCTGGTATAAATGGTGACTTCTTTGATGCTCAAGAGGAAGCATTTTTAACATTGGCTCAGCCAAGATCTAAAGTATCTCTTATCAATACACTTACATTTGACAACGGGTTTAACATCCAGTTAAGAAACGTGTATTATGGCGAAGTGACCGATCCAGACGATTTTGGAGGAAATGCCAGAGTAGAGGGTACTATTGTTTCTGCTGATGCTATGTACGATGCTAAAGTAATCACAGACTTATCTTTAAGCTATGGATTACAGAGTGGTCTTAAGTTAGCTATAGGAGCGAATAACTTATTGGACGTATATCCTACAGAAAACAGAGCTGGAGGGCAGTCAAATGCTTCTTTCCCATACTCTCGTAGAACTTCACAGTTTGGATTCACAGGTAGATATATGTTCGTGAGAGCAGCATATACACTGAAATAATATTTCATAAATATCACGTAGGGATTTATCTCTACCACCTAAAAATGTCTTAGCACTATGTGTTGAGACATTTTTTTGTTCTGCCACTGAGCCTATTGAGCCATATTTCTGTAACAGAATTGATAATTGAATAAAAGCCAAATTCATACGCTTCCGCATCTATGAAGTGATAAAATCCGTAATACCAAAACAACTTTGATAACAAAAAAACACGCAACATCCCTACCACACCAACTAATTACCATTAGTTTTTTTCCTAGTTATAGACAAAAAACATCCCAATTACATCGGGTTCTTAAATTATCGTTACAGGCATTCAGCCTAAAACGATTAATAATGCTTTCAAAGCAAATGAAGGCAGAATTAGAAAACTCCTAAGCTATGA
>JAOLBX010000002.1:50000-154217 GCA_028339355.1 Bacteroidia bacterium | reverse complement strand
TAGAACGGCAGGTGAATCTAAGATGTCTGGAGGTATCATAAAAGAAGCACTTTTTGGTGTGTTGAACTTACCCTTTAAGAGGATAAAACCGCTAAAGCGTTAAGAGGATAAGTTTAGTAGTGGCAATAAAATGAGATTTTGGTGATGTATATCCATTTCTCAACAATTACTTTACATATTCATCTAGGATTCGTTCGTCTTCACGGCCATCTTTAGCTTTCTCATTTATAACCTATAAGTATAAGGGTGTGTAAACCCTAAGATAACCCTCCATGTATATTGGTTGACAATTATTGGATAGACCCTTAGATTACGATAAAAAAAAGCTGTTCAAAATGGGAGCACATTGCTTATCTAGCCCTCCCTCGTCTTGTACACAGGCAATTACATCTTGTATTTACCACAATATAACTGACTTATCTTAAATTCTCTGTAAAAATAAAAGCCCTCGATTAAATATCGAAGGCTTTTAATATGTGGAAGTCTAGTAATGCTTAAGCTAAAACTACGACTTTGTTATTTAGTACTTCTACTATTCCGCCAGAGATATTAAAAACCTCTTCACCGGAATCGGTACGAACCACAACTGCACCTTTATCCAAACTAGATATAAGTGGAGCGTGATTAGCCAATGCTTCAAAGGAGCCGCCACTGCCTGGCAATTTCACCGAAACTGCCTCGCCAGAGAATAGCACCTTGTCGGGTGTTATTACTTCTACGATCATTACTCTCCGGCTTCTTTAATAAGTTTTTCTCCTTTTTCGATAGCTTCTTCTATGCCACCTACCAGGTTGAAAGCAGCTTCAGGATACTGATCTACTTCACCGTCCATTATCATATTAAAACCTTTGATAGTGTCTTGGATATCAACTAGACATCCTTTTAAGCCGGTAAACTGCTCAGCTACGTGAAATGGTTGAGAAAGGAAACGTTGAACACGTCTTGCTCTACTTACGGCCAATTTATCTTCTTCACTCAGCTCATCCATACCTAGGATAGCAATGATGTCTTGAAGTTCTTTATATCTCTGAAGTAACTCTTTTACTCGTTGTGCAGTATTGTAATGCTCAGCACCTACTACATCTGGAGAAAGAATACGTGACGTTGAATCTAGAGGATCCACCGCTGGGTAGATACCAAGAGAAGCTAGGTTACGAGAAAGTACTGTAGTTGCATCCAGGTGAGCAAATGTTGTTGCTGGAGCAGGGTCAGTGATATCATCTGCAGGTACGTAAACTGCTTGTACAGATGTAATAGATCCTCTATTAGTAGAGGTAATACGCTCCTGCATTACACCCATCTCAGATGCTAGTGTAGGTTGGTATCCTACTGCAGATGGCATACGTCCCAGAAGTGCTGACACCTCAGAACCTGCCTGCGTAAATCTAAATATATTATCAACGAAGAAAAGGATATCTCTACCGCCAGACTTCTCATCTCCATCACGGAAATACTCTGCTATAGAAAGTCCAGTCAATGCCACACGAGCTCTTGCCCCTGGAGGCTCATTCATTTGACCGAAAACAAGCGTTGCTTGTGACTCTACCAATTCTTTCTTGTCCACTTTAGATAGATCCCATCCACCTTCTTCCATAGATTCAGTGAATTCTTTACCGTATTTGATAACACCAGATTCGATCATCTCTCTAAGGAGGTCATTTCCTTCACGAGTTCTTTCACCAACACCCGCAAAAACTGAAAGTCCAGAATATGCTTTGGCAATGTTATTAATCAATTCCTGTATAAGTACAGTTTTACCTACTCCTGCACCACCAAACAATCCAATTTTACCACCTTTTGCATAAGGCTCAATGAGATCAATAACTTTAATTCCTGTAAATAATGGCTCGGCAGCTGTACTCAAGTTTTCGTACAATGGAGCATCTTGGTGTATAGATCTACCGTTAGTTTTGTCCAATTCGTCTATACCGTCGATAGCGTCTCCTACTACATTTAGAAGTCGACCTTTAAGAGCTTCTCCTGTAGGTACCATGATAGAGGCTCCAGAATCTGTAACTGTAGCACCTCTTACTAGACCTTCTGTAGATTCCATAGATATGGTTCTTACAGTGTTTTGTCCTAAGTGAGATTGTACTTCTAGTATTACCTTAGTTCCATTATCCTTCATTACAGATAATGAATTATAAATTTTTGGTAAAGTAGAACCTTTTTGGTCGAACGCTACGTCCACCACTGGCCCAATGATTTGTGATATTTTTCCTGTGTTTGCCATTTGTTTTCGGCTGTTTATTTTGTAGGCTTCAAATGTACTACTAAGTATTATGTGGAGCAATTCTAAATAGATTCCTCCAATTCTCTTACAATAAGAATAATTTCCTAAAATTAGATTATTCTATTTTTAGGATTACGTTTGTAGCAAGATATATTACTATTATGGCTGATAATTTTAGCGTATTCGTTGTCGAAGATGACGAGTTTTACAGTGAGGTCTTGGAGTATCGTCTTTCGATGAACCCCGATATTACAGTAACCAAATTTAATAATGCTCAAGATTTCCTTAAAAATCTGGATAAAAACCCAGGTGCTATTACTTTAGATTACTCCTTACCGGATATGTCCGGAGAAGAAGTGTTGAGGAGGATAAAGGAGTATAATTCAGATATACCTGTAGTTATGGTTTCTGGTCAAGAAGACATCAAAACGGCAATAACCCTTCTGAAGGATGGGGCGTATGATTATATAGTAAAAGATGAGGATACGAAAGACCGCATATGGAATGCTATTAAAAATATACGTGAAAACATAGGCCTGAAAAGGGAAATATATGAACTAAAACAACAGGTCAAGAAAAAATACGATTTTACCACTAGTATTATTGGGAATAGCCCTTCGATGAAGAGGGTTTTTGCCATGATAGAAAAGGCAGTAAGTTCTAATATTACGGTATCTATAACTGGAGAAACAGGTACAGGTAAAGAGGTTGTAGCCAAGTCTATTCACTACAACTCTTCTCGATCTAAAAAACCTTTTGTAGCTGTGAATATTACTGCAATACCTGCAGAACTTATAGAGTCAGAATTATTCGGACACGAAAAAGGGTCGTTTACAGGAGCAACAGCACGCAGAGTGGGAAAATTTGAAGAGGCTGGAGAAGGAACAATTTTCCTTGACGAGATAGGAGAAATGGACATTAACATGCAGAGTAAGCTTCTACGCGTATTGCAGGAGCGAGAACTTACAAGAGTAGGTGGAAATGGCATGGTTAAAATAACGTGCAGAGTTATCAGTGCTACGCACAAAGATTTGGCTGAGGAAGTTCGCAAAGGGAATTTTAGGGAAGATTTATACTATCGTCTGCTTGGTCTGCCGGTTTCTTTGCCTCCTTTGCGTGAGCGTGCCAATGATACCTTAGTACTTGCTAAACACTTTATAGATGAATACGCAACCGAAAATGAACTTGGTAAACTTAAGCTATCAAGCAAAGCACAGAATAAATTATTCAAATATCCCTGGCCTGGGAATATACGGGAGCTCAAAGCGGTTGTAGAATTATGTTGCGTTATGACTGATTCTAATACAATAGAAGATGAACACATTACGTTCAATTCTACTGGATCGATTGATACTCTACTGCAAAACGAAATGTCATTGGAAGAGTATAAAAATCGAATAGTAAAATACTATCTTGATAAGTACAACAATGATGTGATTAATGTAGCTAAAAGATTAGATATGGGTAAGTCTACTATTTATAGAATGCTTCAAGATAGAGCTGTTTAGTTGTAAGATATTACTAAAAAAACAAAATGGGAGAAGAGAAATTATACAATCTTAACCAATTGGAGGCTATAGCTTCCGGGAACGAAGATTTTGTGAGAAAAATGGTAAATTTGTTTTTAGAAATGACTCCTGCACTATTAGAAAGAATTGCAGCAGGAATTCAACTACAAGATTGGACAGAGGTCAAGTCTGCCGTGCACAAAATGAAACCATCTGTAGACATGATGGGTGTTACTGATTTATATCAGGTGATACGTGATATAGAGAATAATGCAAAAACATATACCAACCTTGAGCAAATCCCTGAATTATATTTCACGCTTAGTGATACGTTGGAACAAGTTTTTGAGCAATTGAGAAACAGATAGAATTCAGAAAACAGACTAAATTGAAAGGATGACGAGAGTCATCCTTTTTTTTATGCTAGCTTAGCCTTGTACATCTGCACTACATTATTCAGCCCATAATACAAAGCGTCAGAAATGAGTGCGTGACCAATAGAGACTTCCAAAATCGCTGGAATTTCTTTGGTGAAGTATTCAAGGTTTTCTAGACTGAGGTCGTGTCCAGCATTTATTCCTAGTCCGAGATCGATTGCTCTTTCAGCTGTAGCTATATATGGAGCTATTGCGGCTTCTCTATCACTTGGATAGTTGGCTGCGTATCCTTCAGTATAAAGTTCTATTCTATCTGCACCGCATTCGAGTGCTGCATCTACCTGGCTTACTTCTGGGTCCAAAAAGATAGATACACGTATGCCGGCATCTTTAAATTGCTGAATAATGGGTGCTAAAAATTCTTTTTTATTGATACAATCCCATCCAGCATTGCTAGTAATAGCATCTGGAGCGTCAGGCACGAGAGTCACTTGTTCGGGCTTTATTTCTAATACCATAGCGATGAACTCATCATTTGGGTACCCTTCGATATTGTACTCTGTTTTCACTATTTCCTTCAGGTCATAGGCATCTTGGCGAGTTATATGCCTTTCGTCTGGTCTTGGGTGTACGGTAATCCCTTCCGCCCCAAAGTTTTCGATGGCCTTGGCTGCTTCTATGACGTTTGGAGTATTTCCCCCTCGAGCATTTCGAATGGTTGCTATTTTATTTATGTTGACGCTTAGTTTGGTCATTTTATCAAATATATTAATTGTAAAGTAAAGGTTCGTTTTTTGTTTCCTTCTATTTGTTGTAACCCAGAACTAATCGTATAGTTTTCTCTGTTTTTATCAAGAGGTACCTCATGCTGTGTATGCCCGTATCTGAACCAGATGTCAAAACCTCTTCTGATCTTGTATCTCGCGAGCATGTAGAACCGTAGTCCTGAATAACCATGAGTAAACAACGGGTAGTCATATAACGGTACCTGTTCAAAACTGTACATGCGATTTTCAAATTGCTCGACCACACTATAGGCTACTCTGCTGCTTAGTTGCAGGTTGCTTCCAAACGGTTTATAGATAATGTCTTGGTAGATGAGACTACCAAATGATTTTTCTCCAAGTTCCTCATAGATACTCCATTCTACTCGGTTTCTCAGTTCTATTCCTTTACGTATTACGTAGTTGAGGTGTATCCTATGCCGTTGTATTGTGGAGTTGGTTAGTTGTTTTATCCCAAATCCGGGTACGTTAGTTTGTTTGGTTTCTGTTCGGTAACGGTAATATGCTCTGAACTGTTTGTTTGGTTTGTACTGTATCTCTGCCCAAAAATCATTGCCAGAGCTAGGTGCATTGGTCTGAAATCTGAGCCAAGGAAAGGTAAATAGGTCATAATATCCTAGAAGAGAAACACTTCGATTTAGCTTAGCGGTAAATCCAGAATAAAATCCTTCTTCATTGGCCACATTACTATTTTCTCCAAAACCACTACTTTGCAAAGAGATGAAACTTTTGTCATAGTTGCGATATACAAAACTTAGGTCTAGTTTTCTATTTAGACTCAATAGAGCACCATGTACTTGGGCAAAGGAGTTTTTAAAACTGATATGACTTATCTCTCCAAAAACATTGATATTTCTTACCACAAAATCATAGTACAAGCCATTTTTAAAATAACCATCTCCATTGAAAGAGAATTTATTGTAGGGGAGGACTTTAGGTTCTAGCACCGCCCCCCAGTTTTCTGGCATAATTAGCCGTTCCTATTCTACCAAAAGGTAGTTTGTACTCAGCGTACAGTCCTGTTTGAAAATCCGAAAAAACATCCTTGTCTTCAAGCTCAGATGTACTTCGATGATATCCTCCGTCTTCTTGTATGTTGCTGGTTACCAGTGGAGCATCAGAGTCTAGACTGTCCTTCTCAGAGGCTGCATTCCCATCTACATTTTTGTATGATGCAAATACTCCTACAGTAAATTTATTTAGTTCAAAAGCTACTGCCGTACCTCTTAGATATGCGTTTTCTCTCAGAGATCTGTAAGCCCCAAAACCGTTAAAATTTCTTTTTGCATTTGTTATGATACTTGATTTCCCAAATGCTAATCCGGTACTCATAGTAAGTCCTTGACCAAAATTTGCTTGATAATCACCGAGGTGAAAAGCTTTTAATCTGCCAATGTCTCTAGCAGAAAAATAAAAGGAATAATAATCGTAACCGTTTGGATTATATGAATTTAGAAACGGTTCATTTGCATCTTTTTCCATATTTACTCCAAAGGATATGTGCCTTTTATAGTCAAATCTATACCGTAAGTTATTGTAAACGGGAGACCCTATGTAGTGAGATTGTGTTTGTTCAGTAAGAGTATCTGCTATTGTAGTTCCTCTGTTTTTTGGAGTCGTTATTTCTGCTAAGCTTAGAAATTGATGAGTCCCTTCTTTCCAAATTTTGGATACGCTAGTTAGAGCTAACGGATTAGATTTAATTTTTACAAATGGAAGTATGTTTCTGATGTCTTCCAAATCAAAACTGGGTAAGACCTGCAACTCATAGATGCTGATAGAATTACCGAAATTTTTACGATGCTCTATTATTTCTAATGATTGAAAACCCGTTAAGAAGGGTGCCGAAAATAATTCGGAAGCGTCCACCTTGTCGATATCTAGCGGATTATTGAAGTAGCCAAGTAGGTCACTCGCAAACTGTTGTATATCTACTTCGTTACTGGTGTTTTCTATATATCGCTCTATGAATTGATTTACATCCTCATTGTCTGTCTGTGCGTAAAGACAAGTAGAGCTTGCAAGTAGAAAAGCGACAATAAGATTAAAACGCATACCGTATATTGAGAGACGGTGAGAATCCTAGTTGATTGTGATAGGCTGCTGCTACGTCTATGCCAAATTTGTTTTTATCCCATCCGAAACCCAATGCTAACAGATGGTTAAGACCGAATCCTCCACGAATTTTGTAGTCGTCTTTTTTTAGCTCTAGCCCAGCATTTAGGTCAAGTTTTTGACCCGAATTTTGAATGGCATCACAATACAATTTGATGTTGTCTACTAAAGCATAATCTAGGCCCAATCTTAAACTGGAATTGAGGTTCTCGGCCGGATTATTGGTCAGTTTAGACTGATTAGGATTGAAAACGGAAAAACCTGTATTCAGTTTATCATTTACTCGGTAATACAAACCAGCATTAAAGGTAATAGAGTTGCTGCTTTTGTAATAAGCATCTGTAGACGAAAACTGGTGATAATTGAGTGCAACGCCGGCGGATAATTTTTCGCCCAGTTGCTTTGCAATGGCGAATTGAGCTTTTTGAACAGTAAGAGATGCTACAGGATTTACTTGATATGCGAACCCGATGGACGCATATTTCGTTTTGATATTGCCCGCAAGCATAACCCTCGAATATTCTGTGAGTCCAAAGCTGTTGGAGCCATTTAGGGACATTTCGTTTTTGGAATAAGCGAGAGCCCCTACGTTATTCTCTATAGATAAGGCATTGAGGTAGGTTGTAGATGCTCCACCAAGAGATAGAGCCACTGCATTATTTGGTGGGGGCGACGAGGCTATAGAGCTTTGGCTCAGAATGAAAAAATAAAGTATGAAGCCAAGCTTTCTCACTATGCAATAATAGCAGCTAGGATTATAATTCTTGTTTTAATTTGGTTAAGAAAGACCTTATATTTTGTAGTTTTTCGATAAGCTCTACGTTTTTATTCACGTTGTTCTTATCCGATTTTATTTTGTCCTTAGCCCCTTGAAGCGTATACCCTTTCTCTTTTACCAGAAGATATATACGACTAATTTCCTCTATATCGTGTGCTGTATAAAACCGAGTTCCCTTTGCATTTCGTTTAGGGTTTATAGTAGAAAATTCGCTTTCCCAGTAGCGAAGCAAAGATGTAGCTACATTAAAATGAGCTGATACTTCAGAAATACTATGGTACAATTTGCCTTCTACTAAGGCCATTAGTCAAACGACTGATTCGGATTAGAAGATAATTTTAGAATCTCTTCGTATTGCTCGCTACTCAAGTCATTGTAAAAATATCCTACTGGATTTACTGCAGAACCGTTTTTGCGTACTTCATAATGTAAGTGAGCTCCGGTTGATTTACCAGTGCTGCCCACCAAACCAATTAGTTGACCTCTCTTTATTTTTTGACCCACACGCACATTTGTTCTGCTCATATGACCGTATAGAGTAGTGTAGCCATATCCGTGGTTTAGCACAATATGTTTCCCATAACCCCATCTCCTATTTTCTACTTTTTGAACAACTGCATCACCTGTAGCATATATTTTAGTGCCGGTAGGGGCAGTGAAATCAATGCCCTTGTGCATTTTTCTAGTCTTGTATATGGGGTCTACTCTATATCCAAAACCAGAAGCTATTCTTCTTAGATTTTTGTTTGGTATTGGTTGAATAGCAGGAATAGAAGCTAGCATATTACTTTTATTCTGTGCCATTTTAATCAAGCTGTTATATGATTTTTCTTGCACCTTGTACTGAGAATTCATCTGGTCCAAGCGTTTATGAAGTTGTTTAAACTTTCCTCCGTTTTTTAAATTGTCAAGAGATGTATATTTATCTACACCCCCAGTACCCGCTTTTCTGATATCATCATCTATTGGTTCTGCACCAAAAATTTCACGATAAATATCATCATCCATTTTGGCTAAATCTGATAATTGAGCTTGCATAGCTATGGATTTATTTTCCAATAATCTTAACTGCACCTCATAGTCTGCAATATTCTTTTGTAATTCCTCGCTATCATTACCCTTCATTGCAATAGATATACTAACTGCACTTACTACAGCTATGAGCGATAATACGCATATTATTCTAGCTGCAATTGACCAATAGTTAGTAGATACTCTCTCATATTCAAGAGTTTCTTTATTAAATCTAAATTTCGCTTTTGTCATTGTACTTTTGCCGCTTTATAATCGGGCAAAGATAATAGTTTTGCTGATAGAATAAAAGACACTTATATACAACAATGACGGCATCGGAGATTAGACGACAGTATCTTGATTTTTTTAGACAAAAAGGACATAAAATAGTGGACTCAGCACCTATAGTGGTGAAGGATGACCCTACGCTTATGTTTACCAATGCAGGTATGAATCAGTTCAAAGACATCTTTTTGGGCAATAAAGAAGCCAAAGACGTACGTGTAGTTGATACTCAAAAATGCCTAAGAGTAAGTGGCAAGCATAATGATTTAGAAGAAGTAGGGGTAGATACCTATCATCATACCATGTTCGAAATGTTAGGAAATTGGAGTTTTGGTGACTATTTCAAAGAAGATTCAATAAACTGGGCTTGGGAATTATTAACAGAGGTTTTCAAACTGGATAAAACTAGGTTGTATGTCTCCGTTTTTGAAGGAGATGCATCAGATAAACTGGAGCTTGATAGTGAAGCAAAAAATCTATGGCTCAAGCACGTGCCTGAGGAGAGAATTATTCTAGGCAATAAAAAGGACAATTTCTGGGAAATGGGAGAAACTGGCCCTTGTGGTCCGTGTTCTGAAATACACATAGACTTGAGAGACGATGATGAAAGAGCAAAATTAGATGGAGCCTCTCTAGTAAATGCTGACCATGAACAGGTCATAGAAATATGGAATCTTGTTTTTATGCAGTATAACCGTAAGGCGGACAAAAGCCTACATCCATTGCCAAATCAGCATGTAGATACAGGGATGGGTTTTGAGCGATTGGTGAGAGCTGTACATGGGCATAAGTCAAATTACGACTCAGACCTCTTTATGGATACTATAAGAGAATTAGAAAGCTTAAGCGGCAAGAAATATGGCGATGATGAACCTACTGATATCGCTTTTAGAGTAATTGCTGACCACCTTAGAGCAGTATGTTTTGCAATAGCAGATGGACAACTGCCAGATAACAATGGTGCTGGGTATGTTATACGAAGAATCCTCCGTAGAGCGTTGCGGTATGGGTACAGTTTCTTAGGTTTGGAAAAGCCATTTATGAAGAATTTAGTCCCTGATTTTGTTGCTAAGTTTAAGGATGTATTCGCAGGGATTGACCAGCAAAAAGATTTCCTAGAAAAAGTAGTAGAACAGGAGGAAAAATCTTTCCTGAATACCTTGAATAAAGGATTGAAATTGGTAGACGATTATTCGAAAGAAGGAAATATAACAGGTGCTCATGCTTTTGAATTATACGATACTTTTGGTTTTCCGATAGACTTAACTGAGCTTTTGGCTAAGGAAAAAGGAATAGAAGTAGACATAGATGGTTTCAAAGCAGCACTGCAAGAACAAAAAGACAGGAGTAGAGCAGATGCCAAAAAAGAGTCTGGAGATTGGATCGTACTAGAAGAGGATGATAGGGAAGAGTTTGTAGGCTATGATTATCTAGAGTCTGATGTCAAAATAACCCGATACCGTGAGGTGACTGTAAAAGGCAAAAAGCAATATCATCTGGTGCTAAACCTCACACCTTTTTTTGCAGAGAGTGGTGGCCAAGTAGGAGATAAAGGTGTGCTCATCGGAAAGAATGATGATGAAAAAATCGGCATAATCGACACGCAAAAAGAGAATCAATTGAGTATCCAAATTGCAGAAAAGTTGCCACAGAATCTCAATCAGCACTTCAAAGCAAAGGTGAACCTTGAAAAAAGAACAGATACCAGTTTAAACCATAGTGCAACTCACTTACTTCAGTCTGCATTGAGACAAGTACTGGGAGATCACGTAGCACAAAAAGGCTCTTTGGTAAATGAAAAACATCTTAGGTTTGATTTCTCACACTTTCAGAAAGTAGAGAAATCTGAGGTAGAGCAAATAGAGAAAATCGTTAATCAAAAAATTCGCGATGCAATCGCACTCGAAGAGGCAAGAAATGTTCCTTTTGATGAGGCGACTAAAAGTGGTGCTATGGCATTGTTTGGTGAAAAGTATGGAGACACCGTGCGTGTTATTACTTTTGATAAAGACTATTCAGTGGAGTTGTGCGGCGGATGCCACGTGAGCAATACGGCACTGATCGGTAGTTTTAAAATAGTGCATGAAGGAGCCGTGGCAGCAGGAGTAAGGCGTATAGAAGCTATTACAGGTGCCAAAGCAGATGCGTATGTGAAAGATAAATTATCCCTCATAGAGCAAATAGGTGCAGAGCTGGGAAATCAGCAGGATATTCTGAAAGCCATTCAATCACTTCAGAAGGAAAATGTAGACTTGAAATCAAAAGTAGAAGCTTTTGAGAATAGTCAACTTGGAGATTTAAAAGGAGATCTGATGAAAGCAATGAATTCTGTAAATGGGGTGAATAGCATCATTGATATCATTAAAGTATCGAATGCGGGGCAAGCCAAAGATTTAGCTTTTCAGCTGAAAGAAGAAGTGGAAGATTTATTCTGTGTACTACTCGCTGACATAGATGGAAAACCAAGCATTAGCATCATGATAAGTGATAGTTTGGTGAAAGGCAAGGGGTATAACGCAGGTCAACTTATTCGTGAATGGGCTAGAGAGGTGAAAGGTGGAGGCGGTGGTCAGCCATTTTTTGCACAAGCTGGTGGAGCAGATGTAAGTGGTTTACCAGAGGTTAAAGAATTAGCAATTAACTTTGTAAACTCTTAATAATGTTAAAAAACGATAAATACGAAGTAGTAATAGGACTAGAAATTCATGCACAGTTGAATACCAAGTCAAAAGCATTCTGTGAAGATGAAGTAGCCTTTGGTGCAGCACCCAATACTTTAGTGAGTCCCATCAGTTTGGGACATCCGGGCACTCTTCCTGTACACAATAAAGAAGCTGTGAATATGGCTATTATGCTCGGACTCGCATGCGGATGTGACATACGTGAATACAATACATACGATAGAAAAAATTACTTCTATGCGGATTTGCCTAAAGGGTATCAAATCACCCAAATGGATACTCCCATTTGCAAAAACGGAGGGGTGGAAATCACATTGCCAGATGGTAGAACAAAGTATATCAATCTGACTCGTATACATATGGAAGAAGATACCGGTAAAGGTCTGCATGATTTAGATATCGAAAATACATTGATGGACTACAACCGTGCGGGAACAGCTCTTGTAGAGATAGTAACAGAACCAGATTTCAGAAGCGGAGATGAGGCATACGCTTTTCTCAGTGAGGTACGTAGACTCGTGAGGTACCTCGGAGTATGCGATGGAAATATGGAAGAAGGAAGTCTTCGTTGTGATGCCAATGTATCCGTAAGGCCTTTAGGGTCACCTACTTTTGGTACTAAGGTAGAGGTCAAAAACATGAACTCCATGACCAACGTGAAGAAAGCGATAGAGTATGAGTTTGAGAGACAATGCAAAATGGCAGATGCTGGAGAAGAGATTTTTTCTGAGACGAGAAATTTTGATGCTATGAAAGGAACTACTTTCAGTATGCGTAGCAAAGAGTTGGTGAATGATTATAGATTTTTTCCAGAGCCAGATTTGCCGCCTCTTATAGTTAGTCAAGAATGGATAGCGGAGGTGAAGGCAAGAATGCCAGCATTGCCAAAGGAATTATACCAAAAATTTATCACAGAGATGCAGCTCAATGATTACGATGCGTCTATACTCACTGAGAGTAAAGGCATTGCAGATTTTTTTATAGAAGTATGCAAGCATACCAAAAATTATAAAGCAGCCGCCAATTGGACGATGGGTGCAGTAAAGGGCTGGGTAAATAGCAATGCTAGTCATATCGAAAAATTTCCATTGACACCAGCAACTATTGCCGACCTTATTGCGTCTATAGATAGTGGGGCGATTAATTTTAGTATTGCGGAGCAAAAAGTTTTTCCGGCACTATTAGAAAACACTAGCAAGAAGGTAGATGAAATCATTGCGGAGCAAAACTTGGCTCTAACCGATGACGATGAAGCACTTCAGAAATGGATTGACGAAGTGTTGGCTGAGTTTCCTGATAAAGTAGAAGCCTACAAAACAGGTAAAACAAACTTGATCGGTTTGTTCATAGGACAAGTGAAAAGAAAGTCTGGAGGAAAAGCTGATCCGAAGAAGACAAACCAATTACTTGCCAAAGCGTTAGACAGCTAAATGATTGTGGTACAGGAATTGTACTATACAAAGAAGAAATAAAGGATGAAAAATATAAAAATGAAGAATTTAGTACTTTCAGCACTGTTAACAGTCTTTACTATAGCGTGTGTGAATGCTAGTGATAACGGAGCTAAACCTACCAACTTTTCTGTAGAGGCTACTTCTAATCTTACCGAAGGAACTTTGGTAGTGTTGAGCAGAATTACAGACGTTAAATTAGAAATAAAAGACAGTGCCTATGTTGGCAGTTCTGGTAGTTTCAGTTTTACCGGAGTAGGTACAGATGAGAGTGGGATATACTATTTGACTTTTGATAATACATCTCCTCCAGGAGTGCCGGTTATTTTAGAAAAAGGAGCGATTGTAAAACTTGATATTCAAAAATCAAAAGCATACGCAGTTACTATGGAAGGTGGCAAGTACAACGCGTCAATGCAGAAACTATATAACATATACACCGGTTTCGAAAACGAAATGGAAGCGTTCAATGCGGAGGTGGCAAAGATGGATCCTACTACTGTGACAGAGGAAGTGCGTGCACAAACTACCAAACGGTACAATGACATGATAAGCTCACGAAGCACCAAGATAGAAGAGTTTATCAAAAATGAACCAGGTACTCCAGCTACATATTTCGCGGTTAAGTACTTATTCCAAAAAACAGTGCCTAAACTGGTAATGCTTGGTAGTGCAAAGCTTAATAAAGACTTGCCAAACTCCAGTTACGCAAAAAATCTAGGAGCTGCTGCGGCTCAACTCGGACCAACAATAGAAGGAGCAGTAGCCCCAGATATTACACTTAAAACTCCAGAAGGCGAGTTGCTTTCTTTGTCTTCTCTCAGAGGCAAAGTAGTGATGATAGATTTCTGGGCAAGCTGGTGTGGTCCTTGTAGAAAAGAAAACCCGAATGTAAAAGCATTGTATGATAAATACCACGACCAAGGCTTTGAAATATATGCGGTGTCCTTAGACAATGATTTGAACAGATGGAAGGGTGCCATAGCAAAAGATGGGCTGCCATGGAAACACGTAAGTGACTTGCAAGGATGGAAATCTTCCGCAGCCAAATTATATGGCGTACATTCTATTCCTCAGACCTTTTTACTGGACAAAGAAGGAAGAATTCTTAAAACAGGTTTAAGAAGTCACCAGCTAGGTGCAGTCTTAGAAAGCGTTCTTAATTAATGTACAAGGCCTGTATACTGGCCGTAGTTCTCTTGGGACTTGCAGCGTGCACCACGGATGACTCTTCTACCAAAGAAGTGAAAGAATTAGTGCCCGTAGATTATGCTTCCTGGCATACAGGTAAATTTCATTACACAGAAAGTTCCATTGGAACCTATTTAATAAACCGAACCGACTCCATACAAGAAGAATTCATAAAGAGTAAGGAAATGGTAGTAGAGTTTGACATACGTTGGCAAAACGATAGTATGTACACCCTCATTTTTTCCAGGATAAACGAAAATCCACACGATAACACAGTGGCAGAAGGAGTAGAGAAGCTTGTCAAGAAATGCACAATTACAAACGTCACGGAAAAGTCGTATGTAGAAAAAGCGACATCCAATCTGATGGATAATCCAGTTTTTACTACCATCTTTAGAAATAGGTAGCTTTAAGGTTTATCAACTTTATAGACATTCGCTGAAAGACATTCTCATTGCCAAACTCCCCTTGGTTATTAATATTCTCTTAACTTTGGGTTAATGTTATATTCGTAAAGTAAGTAGACTATTGTATTAGAGTTATGGCACAAAAAATTCTCATAGTAGATGACGAGCAAGACATCGTAGAACTTCTTAAGTACAACTTAGAAAAGGAGGGTTACAAATGTTATACGGCTAGCAATGGAGAAGAAGCTGTAGCTAAGGCCAAGGACAAAAAACCCGATTTAGTTTTGCTGGATATTATGATGCCCAAGATGGATGGCATTGAGGCATGCAGGCTGATTAGAAAAGAGGATTCTTTACAGGGCATCTTCATCGCATTTCTTACTGCTCGAGGGGAAGAGTATTCTGAGATAGCAGGTTTTGAAGTAGGAGCGGACGATTACATCACCAAACCCATCAAACCGAGAGTTCTAACCAGTAGAATCAAGGCATTGCTCAAGCGAAAAAAAGAAGACGTAGAAAGCAATGAGTTGGTCGTAGGTGATATTACTATAGACAGAAGCTCTTTTGATGTAGTGCTGCGAGGTGATCGATTGATATTGCCCAAAAAAGAGTTTGAGCTATTGTACCTCTTGGCATCCAAGCCGGGTAAAGTATATACGCGGGAGTCTATTCTCAATAAGGTATGGGGTACGGATGTAAGTGTGGTGGACAGAACAATCGATGTGCACATCCGAAAAATCAGAGAAAAAATTGGAAACGAGAGAATACAGACGATTAAAGGAGTAGGTTATAGATTTGTAGTGTGAATAGAAGCAGGAGTCCCAAGTTTGTAGCCTTTGCAGCCAGTCTCATCGCCGCTGTTATTTCTTCGGTAGCCGTGGCTATTCTTACCAAAAATTTTATTGCGACGGGCATCAACTTACTACTGGTATTTGGTGTATGCTACTTTATTTTTATTGTGTTGCTCAAGAAGTTTATCTACGATAAAATTAAGCTGATATACAGAAATATTTACCGATTCAAGACGAGAAGTACAGAAACCTACGGAGCATTAGACAAAAAAGAAAGTGATCCCATCGGTGCCGTCAGCAAGGAAGTGCTGGGCTGGATGAAAGAGAATCGAAAAGAGGTAAATGACCTTAAAAAACAAGAAAATTATAGACGAGAATTTTTAGGAAATGTATCTCACGAACTAAAAACACCGATCCAAAATATACAAGGCTACATTCATACGTTGCTAGATGGAGCGTTGAACGACAAAAAAGTAAACGAACGTTTTCTAAGTAAGGCAGCTGCTAGTGCAGATAGGCTAGTAGAGTTGGTAGAGAATCTTACGACCATAGGTACACTAGAAGAGGGTCAATCGATTGATATTCAAGAATTTGATTTGCTAAAATTGACTAAAGATGTAGTAGAAATGGTAGAAAACATTGCCAACGAAAAAAGCATTTCTGTAGTGTATAAAAAGCAAAATCCCAAGACATTACAGGTACACGGCGATAGAGCTAAAATCCGTCAAGTACTGCTGAATCTGCTGGTGAATGCAGTGAAATACGGTAAAAAAGAAGGCGAGATCACCATAGGGTTTTATGATATGGACAAGGTTATTCTCACCGAAATATCAGATGACGGCAACGGAATAGAAGAAGAACATCTGCCTCGACTCTTTGAGCGATTTTATAGAACAGACAGCGGAAGGAGTAGGGATTTGGGAGGCAGTGGCTTGGGACTTTCTATCGTAAAACACATCATAGAAGCCCACCAGCAAACGGTGAATGTGCGAAGTACTATCGGTGTAGGAAGCACATTTGGGTTTACGCTAAAGAAGGGGTAGAGAGGTAGCGGCTCGGCTATGACCAGGGTGTGTAAAAGTATCTTTATTTATCCCTCCGATGGCCCCAAAACTTTTGCCTACAGTTAAGGATTTCTATAGTAATGGATAATAGGTTTTATTTTGCCCCACCGTTTTAAGTTAACAACAGCGTTTGTTTTCTTGAATGGGTGGACAAGGCACTGTTCCGTATGAGCAATAAACGCAGCAATCTCCTTCCTCTGGTTTCAAAAGCGTTTTGCAATCCACACACTCGTAGAAATACTGACATGCATTTGTAGGCATTTCCTCCACTTTTTTATGTCCGCAGTTTGGACAAGTAATTTCTGATTTTAATTGAACTTCCATTAGTTTTCTATTTTATCGGTTACTTCATATACCGTATGGTTAATTGCTTTCTCTATTTCTTTTTCATTGGTTTTGGTATGGTCAAATTCAATTATTGCGTTTCCGTTTTCATAAGATGTTTTTGAGGATAGGATTCCGCTGAGTTTATTTACTGCGTGATTTACGTTCTTTTGACAACTCGCACATGTCATTCCGCTGATTTTAAAATAAATTGTTTTAATGTCCGATTTGTCAACTACAATTATTTGCTTTTCTGTGTTTGGGTAAAAAACTCCTGAATAAAAGGGAAAAGCCATCATTACTAATGCAAAAACAGATATAATTCCTAAAAATATTTTTGTGTGAATAAATTTAGGTTTCTCATCAACTTCACATTTGCAGTCAATTTCTTTAGAAGGTTTTAATTTTTGATACCATGCAAAACCAAGAACCAAAATTGTCATACCAATTAGATATGGTCTAAAAGGTTCTATCCAAGAAAAAGCTGATGCGAGCCCACTAGAGCCAGCAATCAGAGCCAAAACAGGTGTAATACAGCATAATGACGCTGTTATTGCCGTAAGTAATCCTGTACCAATTAATTTGTTTTCACTTTTCATTCAGCTTGTGGTTAACAGTTGGTGCATGTGTGAGGCAAATAGCTCTCCTGAACATTAATTTTGTTTTCTCAAACTTACCTTTTTTTCACAAAAGAATAGCAAGTGGGCTTTCTATGATCTATTTAGTATTTTCTAGTTTGTTTATGGGCTACTTCATTTTGATAGTGCGTATCAATTTGCGGATTTCTTCAGCATCAAATACTCCACCCTCTTGTGACACCATTATTTGGACTTCATTCCCTTTATGCACAATACTTTGAAAGTACAGATATGCTTCATCATTACTTCTCCTCTTGAGCACTGCATACGAAGTATAACCGTTCGCACCTAAATCCGATTCATAAATAATGTCTAAATCTTCACTTCCAAACACCATGTTAAATACTGTGTTTACCCAAACTTGTAATTCGCCCTCATCGAGGACTTTGTCCGCCAGATAATAGGGTCCAACTGTCAATTTGATTAACGGTTCTTGGGCAGAATCGTGAAGTTTTCCATCAATGGTGTAACTAAAAAAGTTGTCTTTGGCTGCTAGAATTTTGAATTTACTCTTTGAATCATCCAAACTGAAAAAATGTGCGGCATAAGTAGTGTCTTCATTTTTTGAAGAAGCTTTATTTGGTCTAGATACATTCTCTTTATTAATTCGCTCGCCATTAATATCCCACTCTGTTTGCATGCCTTTACGAATATCATTTCTATAGCTATATTGAGCTTTCTTTTGTCCATTTTCATACCACTTTGTCCATTGACCGTCTTTGATGCCTTTTAGATAGTTTATTTCAAATTGCTTTTGACCACCCTCATACCATTTTAATTGCTTGCCCTCTTGCTTCCCGTTTAGAAAAACTCCTTCACTTTCCTTTTGACCACCCTCATACCATTTTAATTGCTTGCCCTCTTGCTTCCCGTTTAGAAAAACTCCTTCACTTTCCTTCTGACCATTTTCATACCAGCTAGTCTGCTTTCCCTCATTTTGGCCGTTTAGTAAGTTAAATTCATATTGTTTTTGGCCATTTTGATACCAAGTTTCCTGTAGGACATAGTATTTACCTTCTACGAGCTTGGCAGTAGCAGAACCTATTCTCTCTCCATTTGGTTGCCAAACCTTTATTGTACCTCCTTTAGAAACTAATAATCCAGCCCAGAGCTGTATGCTCTCATTTCTTAAAAATTTTGTTTCTTCATAAAACACCGAACTTTCTATGTGCTTTTGCCCATTTTCATACCACATTGTTAGTAGGCTGTCTAGCTGCCCACTTACAATGTTGCACTCGTATTTTTTTTGCCCATTTTCATACCACTTTGCCTGCTCTCCATCAGGTTTGCCATTGATGAAATTTACTTTTGACTTCTTTTGGCCATTCTCGTACCACTCTACTGCTCTAATACCCTTCTGGCCGTTTATTGTACCTTCTGATTTCTTTTGCCCGTTTTTGTACCATTCGGCTTGAAGACCATTCAGATTTTCATTTATATAATTTCTTTCGCTTTTCTTCTGACCATTTTCATACCACTCGGTCACTAATCCTTCACGTTCACCACTATTGGATTCGCTTTTCTTTTGCCCGTTTTCATACCATTCGTTCTGCAAGCCTTTGCGTTTACCATTTGCATAATTATATTCACTTTCCTTCTGCCCATTTCTATGCCAAGTCATCTGCAATCCTTCCTTCTGACCATTTACATAGTTTTTTTCGCTTTCCTTCTGTTCTTTTCCAAGCCATTCTTTAACTATTTCATTGCTTTTGTCTTTACGCCTACTCGCTTGAGAGGTCTCTACGCCAGCTTCCATTGCACCCAATGGTGCATCTTCTATCACGTCTATGCTTTCTTCTGTAGCTTCCACAGCTTCCTCGGTTACTGAAGCACCATCATCATAGAATTCCATGTATCCTTCGGCCTCTTCAGTATCATTGACTGATGCTTCCAAATAATTGTACCATAGGGTCTGCAAGCCTTCTTGCTCTCCATTTTTATAATGAAATTCAGATTGTTTTTGTCCAGTTTCATACCAACTAGTCTGCACACCTTCCTGCTGGCCATTCACGTAGTTTTCTTCGCTTTTCTTTTCCCCATTTTTATAATAAGTGCATTTGCGAACTTTTTCACCATTCACATATTCAATTTCTACTGGATAGTAATGGTCCAACAAAACAACGCCGTAAAAAGGGGTCTCGCTTTGTTGCTCGTAAAACAAGCCGTCATCTCGTCGGTCAAGCCTTTCGTTGGTTAATGTATCTATAGTTTGTCCTAAAACTGTAGAGATAGTAAAAATGTTTATTGCTACTAGCAAGAATGATAAAAGTAGAACTTTCACGTAAATGGTATTAGTTGGAGATTTGAGTTGGTTACAATAGTAAACAAAGTTTTTTTTGAAAATTGGTATTAATTGTCAATGGTGGTTTCTGAAGGTCATCCGTTTTGTTTTACTCTAGTCTTAATACAAGGAATGATTTAGCTTCTGAGCTAATTTATTTTGATCACTTCTAATGATGCACAACACTTGTATATTTGACCGGCACATATATCATTTATCGTTTTCTATTTTCAAACCTATCTTTTTTGCAAAAGAATAGCAAGTGGACGTTCTATAACTTTTAGAAATCAATCAAACTTCAAAATACACTTCTTCAAATGGAACTCTAAACCTTGGTCCGTAGACTCCTTTTTCATCTCGTATACCGCATCCGATGACCATATTTATCTCAGCACCTCTAGGGAGGTTTAGGATTCTTTTTACTCTCAATGTGTCACTACCCTCCATAGGACAAGTGTCATAACCAATGGCCGCCATACTTATCATAAAATTTTGAGCGGCTAGTCCAGCACTTTTGTGAGCGACTATTCGCATATCACTCAATCGAGCTTGCCTATATATGGGTCTGAATAACCCCACGATTTGAAAGGCGAGGTATTTGAAGAAACCAAGTATTCCCAAAAAATCGGTGTAAACCGTAGGAATCAATTTGCTATAATAACCAGAAGCCATTTTTTTTCGCTTCACGTCCCTCTCGCTAAGACCCTCTTTAGCATACGAATTTCCTATAAAATTCAGATTGGATTTTGCTCTTTTTCGCCATAGATCTTTGCGAGAGACCACTACTACCATTTGTTGTGCGGTTCTTGCTGCACTCTGACTAAAACAAGCCTTGGCCAATTTACCCAACGTTCCTTTATCCGTAACGTGATAAAACTCCCAAAGCTGAAGATTGCTACTCGTAGGTGCTAGCGAGGCATTCACCAAGCATTGTTTTACTTTATCAGAATCGATGGATTCGTCTTTGTATACTCGTACTGATCGTCTGTAAGAAATGGCTTCTGAAACTGTTTTTTCCATGGTTTATTATTGTTCAAAATTAACGTTTGTATTCATCCCAATGTTCAGAATGTTTGCCAGCGGTTAGTGCAAAATATATTTTACTCTAACTGTTGTCTGTAGCTTCATCTATAGGTATATTTTTATCTGCACAGTACTTATCTATTTCAGAATCACTTTTAAAATAGTAATCGCAAAACTCATCCAATTCTTTTTCAGTTGCATTTACGTAGCGATCTGTTGCTGTAAGTAATTTCTCTGTTTGTTCAATGAATTTTGAAAAATCGCCGTTGATCTTACAGAGTTTATCAATAGTTTTAAAATCAAGTTCTTTGTATTTAGAAGGATACAATATTTTACTCTCATAAGGATTTTGTTTTAGCTCGATTATTCCTATGCCAAAAGATTGATTCAATCGTTCCATTTCATCGTTTAGACTATCGGATATTTCAAATGCTACGAGGTATCCATAATTGGCCCAACTTGAATTTTACACAGCTTGGAAAAACGTCTTTTTTAATTCATAATCGGTATTGATTTCTTTCTTTACCTCATAAGATGTGACTTTGAAAGTGTCAGCTTTGTTTACGGCTTTAAGAAATGTCTGACTAACTTTAGTTTGTAGATTCAGAAAGCTAATTCCAACCATATCGGGGTGAATCCATTTTTGGTGACTATCCTTACTGTTTTTTGATTGTTCGTGAAAGATTGTTTTAGAATAAACTCCAATGTTCTTCAAATATGAACTTAACAGAGTGTGTAAATCTCGTTCATTGTACGATTTGGCATTACTTGACTTTTTACTGCTAGGTTCTATTTGAGTTAAGACATCAATACCTATTTCATTTTCGTTTTTTGTAAGGTAATAAGAGTATGTGCCTCCTTTTCCTTTTATTCTTTTTACTCTGGAATCCCCTTTTCTAATAAAGTCTCCAAGTTGAGCAGAGACTGTAGAAGGAGGTGTTTTAGCGTCACCAAAATCATAATAATTATTTTCAATAATGTGCTTGCAAACTTCCTTATAATTTGTAGTTCCTTTTATTTCATTTAAACTTTCTAATATGGCTTCTTTTAGAGTCTTTAACATCTTCTTTTTAATTACAGATAATGGAGTTTGCGGTAACAGGCAAATCTTACAGAGGCGGACCAGTCATATTTATTTTATCGTTTTCTATTTCTCAAAACTACCCTTTCTATGGTGTAATATCAAACGGCATTCTCAAATTCTGCCAGTAGCATATGCAGTTTTTCGAGAGTCACGTGTTCCATGATTACTATTTTGTACCAAGATGGATTCGCATGTTTATCGGGCACTAGGCCATATTTGTGTGCCACTTCTGGAGACACTCCTTCGGCATGCAATGTGATAATATTGGCATAGGCATTTCGGTAATACTTGAGTCCATGTTCTTTCAGTTTTTGGCACATCCACTCGGTTCTTTTTTGTAAGATGTATACTTTTTCGAACCACCCAAAAGGGCCGTTGGTCACGAGTATCATCCATACGGCCACTGCATTGGCTCCACTTCTGCTACCTATGAGTGTATAGTCTTCACCTTCTACATAGCCTGCCTTGGTATTGGCATAGGCGATGAGGCCTTTGCGAGCCAAAAATATTCCTGTACCATAGGGGGCTTGAGCCATTTTGTGAGCATCGAGCGTTACCGAGCTTACGTGCTCATTTGCAAAGTTGAGTTTATTGTGCTCCGTAGAAAAAGGGAAATAAAATCCTCCGTATGCACCATCCACATGCAGTTTGAATGGTGAGTTGGTTTCTGCCAGTATAGCGGTATAGGCATCGATGTCATCTACGGAGCCATACATGGTAGTCATCATATTGGCTACCACTATGAAATACTTGGCTCCATTGTTTTTGGCTGTCGAGATAGCGTCTTTTATGGTGTGAGCAGTGATGCTTCTCACTGCGGTATCTAAGGCTACCTTGTGTATTTGAATGCCAAGCAGATTAGCAGCTTTGTCCATACTGTAGTGGCTATCTGCAGAGCATATTATCGAGATTTCATTGTTCTGAGCTCCCATCTCAGTTTGATAATAGTTGCGGTAGATCCATATGGCCTGTATGTTGGCCTCTGTACCACCTGATGCTATGTATCCGTCACACGTGTCGGGTTCTGCTTTCAGTATGTCTACAGCACATATGTCTATTACATCTTTTTCTATTTGTTGGGTTCCCGCAAAAAAAGGCTCGGAGTGCCCCAGTGTATGGCAGCCGATATGGTTCGGGTTTTGCACCATCGTACTTATAAAAGGAGCATTCTTCAGAAATGCCTCATCTTGAGAAAACACCTTGTCGTCTAGGTGAGAGGCAGGTATGCCCAAGATGTTTTGTTCTCTATAGTTTACGTTTTGGTCCAATGCAGCAAATACGTGTTGCTGTATCTCGGTCTGCTTTAGTTTTTTCCAATAGGTGTATGTACTCATTACGATACTGCAAGAGTATACAGGAGTACCTGCCTAAAAAATGATGCTTATCAGTATTGGTTATGGGATTGGATTGCTTAATCGAATTCCTCAATCAATATTCCCATTTTACCCATTTGAGAATCACGAATGGCCTGCATTACCTGGGTCTGGTCACTCATCACAAATGGGCCATACTGTGCTACTGGTTCATTGATAGGCTCTCCGCTGAGTACAATGTAGCGTGAGTCTGCCGTAGCGGTGATGGTGATGGCGTCTCCATCCGTATTGAATACTCCCATATCCTTTGTGAGCAATGTTTTTTCATCCGTTTTTACACCGCCTTCCAGCACATAAATGAGTGTGTTGTAGGATTTTGGGATAGCGATAGTCACTTCGCCACCTATTTTGAGTTCGCCACGCAGCAGAGTTTGTGGAGAGTAGGTAGGTGCTACACCTTTGGTGCCTTTGTAGTCTCCACTTACCACCCATATCTTAGAATTTTTTTCTTCTACCAATGGAGTTTCTTCCATAGCGATTGGCTTATAAAAAGGAGCTTCCATTTTGTGTGCTGAAGGGGCATTTACCCAAAACTGAATAAACTCCAGTTCACCACCGTTTTCCACCAAATCTCTTGGGAATCGCTCACTGTGTGTAATACCACGCCCGGCAAACATCCACTGTGTACCTCCGGCTTCCACAGTAGCTTGTTGACCCAGAGAGTCTCTATGTTCTACTGCACCTTTAAAAATAAATGTAACTGGCGAGAATCCTCGGTGAGGATGTGGTCCCACACCTGCTTCTTGAGGTCGTTGCCCTCCAGGCAAGAAGTTGTGCCAATGGTGTATGAGCAAAAATGGATCTAGATGATCCAAACGGTCGGTGGGCAAGGGTTGGTCCAGATAGTTTCCGCCCATATTTACTTTTTGAGCTGGGATAACGTGTTTTAATGTTTTGTTAGTCATTGCGGTATCAGACTCTTAGGTCCTGTATACCATTCAAACACTTGATATTATTCAATTGTTTTTTCTGATCCCACAGTCTGAAATTGGCTTGCACGCCATCTTCAGAATAGGAGCGGGGATGATAAATGTGGTATACGATGGCTTTGTTTTTCATGGATTTGGTTTGAAGACCATTGGCCAGAAGCCTCCATTCTATATCGTTGTCTTCTCCTACTCCTGCACGTACATAGTCAGCATCAAAACCATTGACATCGAGCAAATCTTGTTTTGTAACACCCCAATTGCAACCCAGCAATCCTTTATTGGTTTTTATGGCTAGCGGAAAAGGACTCCGCAGAGCTTCTTTTGTTTTAGTGCTATCAGATAGCAGTAGATTACCAAAGGTGAGCTTGGAGGTAGACTTGGTATTCATAAGCTGTGCACTGAATTGTTTTCCAAGCATAACACGTCTGCCAGCAAAAATGAATCCTTGTTGAGCAGCTTTTCTATATGCTCGCACCAAATGCTTGTCTGGGATACAGTCGCCATCCAAGAAAACTAAAAAATTAGCGTTGGAAGTAGTGATGGCTCTATTGAGCATCATGTTTTTTCTGAAACCAAGATCTTCTTCTTGGTAAATATGAGAAATACCAAAAGCGTGTTTTCCCTTTTGCTGAGCAATGAAATCCATTGTTTCTGAGTTGTGATCGTCCTCAGAAATTATGACATCAAAATTTTTATCGCTTTGATTTTCTAACCCTTCCAGAAGCAACTCTAGGTTGGGTAGATTCTTGTAATACGATATGACAACAGATAGACTCAATGTCCTAAAGCTCTTTATTAACGTCTGGTTTTGGCCTGTAGCGTATATGCATACCGATCAGAAGTTTTCGTATAAGTTGGTCTTTGCACAGTCTATAGTGCGTGTGTGTAGGCTTGCGAAACAATGCACTTAGTTCATGCCTCCCAAACCGCATATCACCTAGCATCAGTGTTTCCAGTATATCGTCATCTTGCCAGTTCATTGCTATTTTAAACTTACGCAAAACAATGTTATTGGTGAGTATTTTTTCAGGTTGAGGTTGAGGGCCTTCTCGTTTGCCACGTTTTAGATTGATAAGCCCATTGAGAAAAGTAGCAAGTTCTTTGTGCGTAGCTTCCTTAAAACCTTCGTACTCATCTTTTAGTAACCAAGCTTTTACTTGTTCTCGGGTTACTTTCATACCTCCAGATTCAAACAACTCCATCATTTCTGAGTCTCTAAAATCGAATGCATATCGTGTACGGCGGAGTATATCGTTTGTGGTCATGGTTTACAACTGCAAAAGTAACACTAGAATGAATGAAAAGTAAAGAGGGTGTAAATATGGGTTCTGAGAATGATTTCATAGATAAAAAAGCCCTGTGATGCAGTAAGTACGGTGGTTTTGAGAAAAAATGTGTTTTCTTGTCACAATGAATAATAAAGTAAAAGGTCTATTATTATTGGCATTTGTAGCCATAGTAGTAGCCGCATGTAACAAAGCTCCCCAAAAAGAAAAAGAAGTAGACGAAATAGAATCTGTGGAAGCAGATTTGGATGC
This sequence comes from Bacteroidia bacterium, assembly GCA_028339355.1. GTDB lineage: Bacteria > Bacteroidota > Bacteroidia > NS11-12g > UBA9320 > UBA9320. Next base: position 128,347 of record JAOLBX010000002.1, on the reverse strand, counting down.
TACTACAGAGGTATTAAAAGAAGATGCTGAGAGTTTGGAATCTGATGTTGATGAATTATTAGAGGGAATTTAAGAACATGAAAAAATCATTATTTAAAATCACGATTATGATAGCAAGTGTACTACTGCTATCCAATGTGGCACTGGCTCAGAAGTCTAAAGGCAATGGCAGGGGACATCTCAAAGGTCAGCTCACGGAAGAAGAAAGAGCTGCACGCAAGGCAGAATTAGAAAACATGACTGACGAAGAGCGTGATGCTATGAGGCAGAGAGTGAAGAATGCCAAAGGAGCTCATATGGAGAAAGGTGGTAAAAAAGGGGAGAAGATGAGGGATGAGCACAAGGAAAAGTTGGAAGACATGACCGATGAGGAGAAGGCTGCAAAGAAGGAGGAGATGAAACAGAGAAAAGAGGAACATCTCCAGGATAAAGATATGCGTGCAGAGGAGAGAGAAGCTCGCAAAAAGGAGTTTGAGAATATGACTGAGGAAGAGCGAGCTGCTAAAAAAGAAGAGATGAAGCAACGTGGTGAGGAACATAGAGAAGAAATGAGAAGTAGAGGCAAAGGGAAAAAAGTAGGTCATATGTCTGAAGAAGAGAGAGCAGCCAGAAAGGAGAGCCTTGAAAAAATGTCTAAAGAGGAACGAGAAGCGGTAAAGGAAAAAATGAAAGGAAATGGTTCTGCTAAAAAAGCGAAGGATCACCTGAAAGATGATGTAGAGAAAAGAAAGAAAGACATAAAATCGAGTGAAGAGAAAATAGCAAGAAGCGACGATAAGGTAGCCGCTGCCAAAGCGAGACTAGAGGCTAAGAAAGCCAACAAAGAAATGTCTGATACAGAATACGAAGAAGCAAAAGCACGTATCGCAAAAGCAGAGGAGCGTATAGCTGCTGCCAAAGCAAAAGCGGAAGCGGCCAAAGCCGCAGAGGAAGAAGCTCTAAAAGTCATAGGGCAATAATTCATTTAGATAAAAAAATGATAGGCTCGGGCATTGCTCGGGCCTTTTTTTGTGAAGAAAAAAGAACTTTTTGGGTAGATTGGCTTACGGAGTATGCTAACTATTCGTCTCTGTAAGTGCTTGATAATCAAAAATCAAAACCGACCTTTTGAATTTTACTTGTTTTCAAGGTGATGGAGCGTAAAGAAAATTTACAACGTCTAGCCTTTTTGCTTCTTTTTTGGCAACGGAAAAATAAGGGAAGAAATCGCTGAATTAGCTTTTTTGTGATGTCCAAAAAAGAACTTTTTGGACAAATTATTCAACTCCTCATCTTGTTACTATTTTTGTCTGATTAAGTATGGTTAACAAGTACCAATATTCCAAATGGATGAAGATCCTGATGGTCATCGCCACAGTAGTTTTTTTGGGAGGAGCTATAGCAGCCCTAGTTGTAGGAGAAAATTTCACAGCATCCATTTTTGGAGGACAATGACGGGTATTGGAATATCTCTCGCTATCAGATTTCTAAGTGAGGTTCCACTGAGCAGATAGCTTCGTCAATCGTTTCTCAACTTGTTATTCGAGTTTGAGCTTGATAAACTACCTTTGCACCTATGTCTCGTGTGGCAATACATACACTTGGGTGCAAGCTCAACTATTCAGAAAGTAGTACAATAGTGCGTCAGTTGGAGTCCAATGGATTTAGTAAAGTAAATTTTACAGACGAAGCCGATATCTACATCATAAATACGTGCTCAGTTACAGATAATGCAGATAAGAAATGCAGGACTACAGTGAAGTCTGTTCTGAAACAAAATCCTGAAGCCTACGTAGTAGTGATAGGATGCTATGCCCAGCTTAAACCAAAAGAAATATCAGAAATACCTGGTGTGGATATGGTACTGGGTGCTGCCGAAAAATTCAATATGATAGAGCATCTTCATTCTTTGCAAAAGGAAGAAAAGGCCATTATTTTTAATAAGAATATAAAAGAGACTCAGGATTTTATTCCAGCATTCAGCTATGGAGATAGAACCCGCAGTTTTCTCAAAGTACAGGATGGATGCGACTACTTCTGCTCGTTTTGTACTATCCCACTGGCTAGAGGCAAAAGCAGAAATGCTACGGTAGCCGAAACAGTAGCTAAGGCAACGGAAGTAGCCGCAACAAACATTAAAGAAGTAGTCATTACTGGAGTTAATATTGGCGATTTTGGTGCAGACCAAGAGTATGCAGAGACCTTTTATGACCTCATAGTGGAACTGGACAAAATAGAGGGAATAGACCGCTATAGAATAAGTAGCATTGAGCCAAATCTGCTCAGCAACGAAATCATCGACTTTGTAGCTGCGAGTGACAAATTTGTTCCTCATTTTCATATTCCGCTGCAGAGCGGTGATGATGACATCCTTACCAAAATGCGTAGAAAGTACTTGAGTGATTTGTACGTAGAGCGTATCGCTCGTATAAAAAAACAAATGCCAGACTGCTGCATAGGAGTAGACGTGATAGTGGGTTTCCCTGGAGAAACAGAAGAACATTTCATGAATACGTATTCGTTCTTGAATGAATTGGATATCAGCTATTTGCACGTGTTTCCCTATTCCGAAAGGAATAATACAACGGCGAAAAAACTTCCAAATAAAATTACAAAATCCGAAAAAACTGAAAGAGCAGCAAGGCTCAGAATACTATCTCAGAAGAAGAAACGATTTTTTTATGAGAGCCAACTGGGTAAGTCTATGAATGTGCTGTGGGAAGAAGAAAAACAAGGCGGTATGATGCAGGGCTTTTCGGAGAATTATATTCGTTTTGAGGCTCCGTATGATGAGACCCGGGTGAATACGGTAGAGCGATTGGTCTTTGATGAGATAAACGAAAGTGGTCTAGCTGTTTCAAGTTTGAAAGAACATTTGCAATAGTTCGCTTACTATTGTCATTCCTATGATTCCCAATCTCAAAAACAATAAATGGTTTGAACTTGGAGCCCTCTTATGTCTTGGATTAGGGTTTTACACTCTGCATTTTTACCCGTACTTGACTTCATTTGGAGAGTCTATTTTCTTTTTCAATGACCCGGATGATGCTAAGATCTATTCTTGGAATGCGTGGCACTTTACACATCAAATAAAGCAAGGAGTTTCTCCTTTTTATACAGATTATATTCTCACGCCAGATGGCACCAGTGTGTGGATGCACGCATATACGATTTGGTTTGGCATGCTCAATTTGGTTTTTGATAATCCTACATTATCCATCAATTTTGGGATTGCACTTCAGCTGGTGGCGGCCTTTGTAGGGTTTTATTTTCTTTCGAAAAAAGTAATCTCCAATACTCATCTATCGGTTGTAGTCGCATATATTTCGGTTTTCAATTCGTATATATTGGCAAAATGCGGAGTCCATTATAACTTGGTACTTATAGGTGTTTTTCCATTTCTACTTTTAATTGTTCTTCAGCTATTTCCGGTAAATGAGGCCAAGTTAGAGTATGATAGATCTAAGCTTGCAAGATTTGTGCTCCTACTCTTAGTAGCCTTCTTTATGGATTACTATATCGTATTTTATACGCTGGCTTTTTTAGTAGTGTATGTGATTTGGTATGGCGGGCTGAACCGGTTTTTTGACACTTGGAATTGGAAAAAGTCAATAGGAGCACTTGGCCTTATCGGTGTGGGTCACGTTGTTGTGAGGTTGATTCGTATATGGGGTTGGGACGAAAAAGGGGCTATATACTCGGCAGCAGATGTACGACTACTATGGACTCCGGGTAGCAATACATTGATGCTAAAGGAGAAAGTACTAGAGAGTATCCCATACACGCTCAACGACAACAAGTTGTATGTCGGTGTTTTTATTGGCATTTATTTTCTGCTGGCTATTCTGCTTTTTTTTAGGGATTCTAGATCAGATAATACTGCACGGTTTTTACTGTTTGCCTCTGCAATGTTTCTGATGGTCACTCTGCCCGTTATTCGTGTTACGGGGAAGGATATTTTCTATTTTTTCACAGGGATAGTGCATTACATACCATTTGTCAATCATGTGAGGTCACCGGATCGCTTTATTCTTCTATTGACAGCCAGTACAGCTATGTTTATGGGTAGAGTTATCTATTTGTACTTCAAAGACAACAAGTATAAAATGACTCTATGGATAGCGATTACGCTTATGGTGTCTGCATACTTTGACCATGCACAAGAAAAGATGAGTGTGGTGGCAGCTACTCCTGTAGCCACTAGTCTCGAAGACTGTAAAGATAAAGCCTTACTAATGCTTCCATTTGGGATACGTGATGGCTTCCAAGGTTTTGGGGATTTTGACGAGAATCAGGTACTATTACAGCAGAGCTATCAGTTTAAAATGCCTGCGGGATATCTCTCGCGAGTTAGTGACGATATCTGGGAAAAATATAGAGAAAACAAGTTGTATTCCAGCCTTGTTCAGCTGCAAGAAGGTGATAGCTTAGATTTAGATTGGCATACAGCATTCTCTCAAAATGGTGTTGAGCGATTATATGTGTCTCACTCTTATCTCCAAAAAAATGAGACACTAAAGCGGATGCTTGTGACACTTCCAGCCAATTTGAAAGAAGATGAATACGGTACATTGTACTCGCTGTACAAATAGCACTTAACGAGACTATACTAAGATTTAACCTAAACTTAGCTTAATTTCATAGTCTTTCCATTTTTCATCCCTTTATTCGCATTATTAGATAGATATGTACGCAACTTTATACCACGCCGTTCTTGATATTTTTGGAGTATCTGTGCCATTCTTTAAGATAGTTATGATGTTTGGCTTTTTTGTAGCCTTAGCATTCTTAGCCGCTAATTGGGTGATGACACTCGATATGAAGAGATACGAAGAAGAAGGAGTGATAAAAGCGTCTCAACAGCCTATTCCAAAGCCGAATGTAGCTTGGGAGTATATCTCCAATACATTGATAGGCTTCTTGTTTGGGTACAAGGTCATCCACTTATTGCTAAACCTGGATACGCTAGCAGATAATCCTCAAAATTATACTCTATCCGGAGAAGGTTCACTTCTTTGGGGATTGATTCTTGCTGCCGCTTTTGCAGCCTATAAGTTTTACGAGTTTAAGAAAGATCCTCCCTATGTAGAAGGGTCTATGATGACTTTTCATCCGTATATGATGATGGGTAATATGACACTCGTTGCGGCATTGGTTGGTTTTGCAGGAGCTAAACTATTTCATCACTTAGAGCATTTTTCGGAATTGGTGGCAGACCCAATGGTATTGTTCAGGGACCCATTTAGTGGGTTGACATTCTTTGGTGGATTGATAGCTGGTGGAGCAGCTGTACTTTGGTATTCAGGCAAGCGTGGGGTGAATTGGAAAACCATGCTAGACATCGGTGCACCAGGAATGATGCTCGCCTATGGAGTAGGCAGAATGGGTTGCCATATGAGTGGTGACGGAGATTGGGGAATAGAAAACTTAGCACCTAAACCGGATTGGTTGAGCTGGTTGCCAGATTGGGCTTGGGCGTATAAGTATGAAGGCAATGTGCACGGCATGATTTTAGAAAATCCAGTATGGCCTACACCTCTTTATGAGGTGATAATGGCTCTTATTATTTTTGGAATATTGTGGTCCATTCGCAAGAAGTTTGTTCCTGGAGTACTGTTTAGTATCTACCTCATTTTCGCAGGAATAGAGCGATTTTTAATAGAGAAAATAAGAGTTAACCCAGACCAATTTGATGGTTTTGGGTTCACACAAGCAGAGATCATATCAAGCGTCATGATTCTACTCGGTATAGCAGGGGTCTTCTTTTTTAATAGACTGGATAAGAAGAAAACTGTATTAGCGGAATAACCTCCGTTCTGATTGTACAGCATAACTGTTTCGTATGCTATACCAGGAAATCATACCTCGCTCACTCGCACCTTTTTCTTCTTAACGCGAGTATTGTTGGTTTTAGAAATAGCTTGTTGTAGCCTGGTTTTGTGAATGCTTACAAATGCACAGTCGAGTTTTATCTCTATGTTACCTACCTCAAAAGGCTTTAGTCCTGCTTGCTTCATAAACATACCTGCAATATCACCTTTCGATATTTTGTCTTTTTTGCCACCGGTGATGAAAAGCGTGGTCCATTCCGATGGTTTTAAGTCTTTACCTCCTGCAAGTTCGGCCTGCTCCAGTTTAGGCATATAATCGGGAAGAGAAGTGTTTTTTCTACTGAGCACATAGGCGGTTCCGTCACTATTCATACGTGCTGTTCTGCCATTTCTATGCGTGAATTCCTGTTCTCTATGTGGCAGTTCGTAGTGTATGATAAATTTAATTTCAGGTACGTCTATTCCTCTAGCTGCTAGGTCAGTAGCAAGTAGCAGCTGGTGAGTTCCGTTTCTGAATTTGATAAGTGCTCGTTCCCTGTCACGCTGTTCCAGTCCGCCATAAAAGAGTCCGTGAGATATTTTTCGTTGTTTTAGAAAATCACTTATGCCGTTTATGGTGTCCTTATAGTTGCAAAATATAATTCCTGGTTTATTGCCGATAGCTTTTAGGCTATCCGCTAAGCCTTCCAGCAGATCATTTCCTACTACTATTTGCTTTACGGCTAGTTTAGAAACTGCCTCGTGCAAATAATTGATTCTCCCTGGATTGTTTAGACCTACAAAAGCTGGCACCTTAAATTCTTGTGTGGCTGAAGTTAAAACCTTCTTTCTCAGATTGGGTAGAGAGTCCAGGATTTCTATCATCTCACCTTCAAAACCTATTTCTAGAGATTTATCAAACTCATCCAAAACTAGTGTGCTTATGAATGAAGGGTCAAATGCTTGTCTTCGGAGGTGGTCCGCTACTCTACCTGGCGTACCAACTAGTATAGCAGGTCGTGTGATAATGTCTCTGCGATCTTGTGAGCCGCTTCTGCCACCGTATACTACATTGGTTTTATAGCCAGTACCCATATCTCTTATTACTTGCTCTATCTGTATAGCGAGTTCACGAGTAGGTGCTATGATGAGAGCTTGTATCTCTTCTATTTGAGCATCTAATGTGGCTATTAATGGCAGCAGAAAAGCCAATGTTTTTCCAGTGCCCGTAGGAGAGAGGAGTACAGTGCCGTCATTTTTTGAAATGATAGATTGAGCTTCCTCCTGCATAGGATTGAGCTTGGTAATTCCTAGTTTTTCTAGTATCTGTGCCTGTGTTTTAACCTCCGCCATGAGCAGCAAAGGTATTATTTAATCTAAGGCTGGGGAGCATGTCTCCTCCGAACCTGAGAAGAGGTAGAACTCATTCAGAAACACACAAAATCTGCGGAATTGTTCCACAACTCCCAGCGATAAGCGAGATGATTTTAACTAAAAATCTTCTGAATATTTACCAATTTCTGTGTTCGTATTTGTATGTACTACTTTCATGTAAAACACCTCATTGTCATCCTTACTTTTTATATAGATAGTGGTGTAATTTGTACCTTTCATAGCAGCCCATTCTTCGGGAAAATAGTCTTGAAATACATTTCGGGACACTTCTACCTCGGCATCTAGATTGATATACTTGTCAGGCACCTCCGTAAACGAACTTACTCCGTTGCCATCTTTCACGGCTATGGTAACCATTTCAGATACTGGTGGGTAAGTATACTCGCCAGCGGTGAGGCTATTAGTCACAAAAGTATCTGTAGCCACATAGTATATCTCTCCGTCAGACAATCCTTTCACACTATTTAGTTTATGGCTATATGATTCTTTTTCAGTGGAGCATGAACCCAAGAGGAAAACTCCTAGCACTAGTGAAAACGAAAATTTGAAGAACGAATTATTTTTTATCATTTAAGTTATACTTTAATCTGTTATTTCACAAAGCTATAGCACTAGAATAGAACTACTGTATGTATTTCGTTTTTATTCTAACATTAACAGATATTAGCACTTCACTTTTATCCTCAATCCGATATGCAGGATTTTAATCTACCTTTTTGTATACCAAGACTTCATTGCCTGCATTATCGAAAAAGTAAAGATTTAGTTCTTTTCTTTTGAACGATGCTGCTGCTTGTAGAGCAGCTGCATAATCGTTGGATACCTGCTTGTTCGGACACATCATTTTGGTACCTGCCATCATACCAAATTTTATGGCATCAGGAGTCAATTTTTCTATAGATCCGAAGATAGAATTGCAACCATCGTTTCCCATATATTTCCTATCCGCTACATGTATTTCCAATGTTGGGTGTTTTCGGGTGCTTGACCTGTCAAAAGATTCCCCGTTGAGTGCAGTTAGTGCCCAAATGTCGTGCAGAGCATTCAGATCAATTGATGTAGTATTGTTGTTTTTGTTCACGTTGCAGGCAGATAGAATTATTAGAAGAAAAATATATTTATTCATTGTCATTACAAAATCTTCACCTCTTATGAGAGCCCAATTTATATATTTTTCAGCAAACATGATTTTTAAAATAGTTTGAACGTGACGTCTAATCTTGTTAGATTTTAAACTAATTCACCTCTAGGTGTGCCATGTCGTTTATCAAAACAACATCATTAGAACATAGAAAAGCAATGTCTGTTATCGGAAATTACAGATCCCAAGTATCGAAATATTCGGTTACTGCAGCAATGTGTTTTTCTTTGGCTTCTGTACTCAGCCAGCTCGCTTCAAAAGCATTGATGGCCAATTGCATAATTTGATTTTTATCCAAATTTAGAGCCTTTGCTGTTTCGTAATAATTTTCGTTCATATACCCTTCAAAATAAGCAGGGTCGTCGGAGTGAATGGTGGCTAGTAAGCCTCTGTCCAGCATTTTGGCAACAGGGTGGTCTTCCATTTTTTGGATTACTTTAAGCTCCAGATTACTGAATGGACATAAGGTTAAAGCTATATTTTCGTTGATTAATCTCTCTACCAATTCGTCATCGTCTAGACAACGATTGCCGTGATCTATTCGTACTACTTTTAGTAGATCGAGAGCTTCCCTTATATATTCTGACGGACCTTCTTCGCCAGCGTGAGCCACTAATTTGTATCCGTGATTTGCAGATGCTTTAAATACCTTCTCAAACTTGCTTGGAGGGTTGCCCATCTCAGAAGAGTCTAATCCTACACCAGCTATCCAATCTTTGTATGGCAGTGATTGTTCAAGAGTCTTGAATGCCTCCTCCTCACTTAAATGCCGCAAGTAGGACATGATAAGTTTGAATGAGATGTTTAATTCTTCTGTGCCTTTTTCGAGTGCTTTGTAGATACCGTTAATAACGGTTCCAAACTCAATGCCTCTTTCGGTATGCGTCTGCGGATCAAAAAATATCTCTGCATGTACCACATTCTGACTATGGACTTTGGTAAGGTAAGCCCAAGTTAAATCAAAAAAATCTTGTTCGTGAATCAGTACTTGAGCACCGAGGTAGTAGATGTCCAAAAATTCTTGAAGATTATTAAACTTGTAAGCCTTTTTTAGCGATTCTACAGAGGCATAATCCAAAGATATGCTGTTTCTTTTGGCAATTTTAAACATTAATTCGGGTTCAAAACTCCCCTCTATATGCAAGTGCAGTTCTGCCTTAGGTATACCTTCGATAAGCGTTTTTAGGTTGGATGCGTCCATGTTGGTCTTAGTTGTTATTTATAAAATCCAAAAGTTCTTTTAAAGTAAACTTTAGTCAGTTTTCAGTGGATGTCCCATCTGACATTCTAGCTTACCATAAAAACAATTGAACGCTCAATTATAGTGTTAATTAATGTTAATCACTACGTTCCCTGTTTTCTGCCCCGACATTACATAGTCATAAGCTTTGGAAATATCTTCTAATGAATATTCTCTATCGATTACAGGCTTGAATTTTCCGCTTTGTAAAAGATTGCTTTTGAAAGGTATTGTTTTCTGCGGACTATAAGGTATCGGGAAGATTACTTTTTTATTGGATAGAGAAGTCAATAAAGAATAAACAATATTTTGAGAATAGGGGCCTAGTTCTGAAGATATGTAAACTCCTTTTTCCGTCAACAGTGGCTTACACTTCCCAAAGGTGCTTCTGCCAACCGCATCAAAAATATAGTCATACCTTTTATTAAAAGAGGTGAAATCTTCTTTAGTGTAATCATAAACCTTATCAGCACCCTTGGATTTTACTAGCCCCATATTTTCAGTATCACTCGATGCAGTAATCTCTACTTCGTATTGCCTTACAACTTGCAGTAGAGCTGAACCGATACCGCCTGTTGCTCCATTTACAAGAACTTTTGCCCTTGTAGAATATTTGCTTTATGAATAAAAGTGTACGCATAATGTGTTCCTTCCAAACTGGCAGCCGCTTGTTTGTAGTCGATTTTGTTTGGATTAGGGAACAGGTTTTGTTGATTTACTATAGCGTATTCTGCTTGAGACTCAGAACCTGTATCATTAAAACCAAAAACCTTATCGCCAATCTTGAAGGAGGTAATTTCTTTTCCTACTGATATCACTTCACCGGCAAAATCTGTCCCTAATATTACTTTTCTTGGCTTTAATAAGCCTAAGACAAATCGCATAATGAAAGGTTTCGCTGTCAAATTTGCACAATCTGTTCTGTTCACGGTCGTCGCATAAATTTTAACTAACGCCTCGTTATCTTTAGGAATTGGTTTTTAAATATTCTCGATAGTTATCCGATTGGATGGACCATATTCTCTGCATATTAAGGCTTTAAAATTTGACATTTATATTTCTTTTTCAATAACACCGTTAGGTATAAAATGTATTTCAATGCTTTTTACATGGTATTACTGAAATTCTAATTTGCTTTTTATAAACGAATTGGCATTCTTAATATGTTCTTCTTGTTTTTCAATTGACATTTTGTTGAGAGAATAAAGTAGCATAGATGTTCGTGGATTGGTACGAAAAAATTCTTTATGTTTTATAACAAAACTCCAAAACATTCCGTCCCATACTTGCTCCCATTCTCCTTTAGGGTAGTTACTCATCTTTTTTATATAGTTAGATCCTCCTATGTACGGTTTAGTAGCAAACGTCCCACCATCTGCAAACATGCACATGCCGTATACATTGGGAACCATTACCCAATCGTATGCATCTATAAACAATTCCATAAACCATCGGTAGACTTCATCTGGATCAAATTCACAGAGAAGCATGAAGTTTCCAAGAATCATTAGTCTTTCTATGTGATTGCAATATCCATTTTGAAGCACTTTTTTTATAGTATGATCAATAGGTTCTATACCGGTGGTGCCGTCATAAAATGATTTTGGAATTTTACGATCGAATCCCCAAAAATTTCTGGTGCGAGAGAATCTGCCTTTACACAAATACATTCCACGGATAAATTCACGCCAGCCAATTATTTGCCGAATGAAACCCTCCGTAGAGTTTATAGGAATGCCATATTCTTTAGAAAATGTGAGTGCACGGTTTATTATTTCTGTTGGCTGGAGAAGCCCCACATTCATTAAAGGTGAAAGAATACTATGATTGAGAATTGAAGATTCTTTCACAATAGCATCTTCGTATATACCAAAGTCGTAAAAGCGGTAAGTCAAGAATTGTTCCAGCCAATCACTGGCTTCTTTATGTGAAATCGGGTAGAATCTTTCCTTTGATAGACTGCCAGGATTCTCAGAGAATCTACTTACGGTGTAATCAATTGCCTCGTCCCATTCCTTTGACCTGTCTGGGAAATGAACTGCTGGAGGCATTTTATTTTTCGGGTATTTTTTTCTGTTTTCGGTGTCATAAGTCCATTTACCACCAGTCGGATTTTGTTCTTCATCCATTAAAATCCGAAATTTTTTGCGTTGCTGCTTGTAAAACGTAGTTTGAAAAAAGGATTTCTTCTCTTTTCTGAAAAACCCAGCTAGATCTTCTTTACTATTCAGAAACAGTGGATTTGTATACGTGTTTATTTTACAAAGACTTGATAATAATTGAACTCGCTGTTCTAACCAATCGTCCGTAGGTTCGAGAAGGTTTATTGTATGAATATTTTTCGTTTTCACCTCTTGGCTGAATAGCCTGATATCCGCCAAAACATTATCTGAGTCAATATAGTGAACCGTTAAGTTTAAGCTTTGAAGGTGACTTTGATAAGCTTTCATAGAGGCTCTATGAAAAGCAATTTTCTGTTTGTGAAATTTATATAGTTTAAAAAAGAGGAACTCTTCAATGAGGTAGATCTCATTACCGTTCTCTAAAAGTGGACTCTTTAGAAAAAGCTGATGGGGAAAAATAATATTTACTTCATTCATTATTGTTTTTGTTTCTCTTGCAACGTTCACTGCAATACTTTACCTGCTCCCAATCTCTTTCCCATTTTTTACGCCAGCTAAACGGTCGATTGCAAGTAAGACATACTTTTACTGGAAGGTGCTGTTTTTTCATTGAAGGAGTTCTTTTTTACACTTTTTCCAAAAAGAGAAAAATGAAGGGAAGTAGCCGTCTACTGAACTTAGCCAATCCCTAGGCTCTTCAAAACCCGAGTAATTAGAGTTTAATGGGTGCTCTTTGTACCTTATTTTATCAGTCTGAATGTATTCAAATAATTCCTCAAATTCTCCTACAAATAATTTAATATCAGGGATGTTTTTTGATAACTCGAGTGCAAACGTGATACATTTTGAGCTCACTCGATTTCTTTCAAATTTTGAAGGTTCAAGCAGCAGAATGCGTTGAAATTTCTCTCCCTTGTGCCACCATGGATCTATGTTGTAATAGTTGTAGATCAAAGAATTTTGGTCTTTCAAAGCAGAGTTGTCGTTGACCTTTGGTAAAAGATAATCAATTTCTAGCGGTGCAGTTTCAGATAGTATGTCAGGAATATCAAGCTTATCAAAGCTCTCATAGTGGACATCTAAAAAGGTATCCTTCTGCTCACTTCTAAAGAATTTATTGATGTTGTCCTGGTTGGCGTAATACTTCTTGTTAGAAAATGTACCTGCTACCCATTGCCAGCTGAGTTGATTACTAGCACTATCGCCATCCAACAGATGAGCATACAACCATTTAGCGGGCTCTAACCAATGACAATGAGCTATATTACAGCAGACGGATGCAATATACATACGCATATGGTTGTGCATATACCCGGTGTTATAAAGTTCTTTGATGGCTTCGTCTACCACCTCGATACCGGTGCAAGCATTTAATATTGCTTTTGGAATTTCGTAATTTGAAACAGGACTTTGGAGGCTCTTTAAATCCGTATGTATGGCTTCTCCTTTTGCTATCCATACGTACTGCCAATAATCTCTCCAAGCAAGTTCCTGAATAAGTTTTTCTGCTTCGTGCCAAGGTGTTTCTAACGATAGAATATAATCATACACTTGACGTGTAGATATAACACCTCTGGAAATGTAAGGACTGAGTTTAGTAACTGCCCCGTCACCAAAATTTCTGGTTGTTGCGTAGAGCCTAGGATTTATTGAACTAAATCTCTTACTTATTTCATCTATGTGAGTTGGAAAGTCTATCGTTTCGAAATCTTATTGTTGGAAATACTTTTTTGCCTAGAACACCTGAAACGCTTGATTTCTTCATTTCTTTTGTGCAGATGTTTACTGCTGATGCCACTATTGACTCGCTTTCTCCATCGTTTAAACGAATTGTTCTTGAGCTCTTTTCGCATTAACTTGATAACGTCTGACTCTGAAATTCCAAACTGTATTTTAATTGCTTCAAATGGAGTTCTGTCCTCCCATGCCATTTCAATTATTCTGTCTATTTCGATAGTTGTCATTTTGTTAAGTTATGCTGTTGTTGCGTGTATAGTAGTTGTGTGGTGCACCTAATTTAGCAAATATCAACGAAGTTGAAATTCAAGCGGGTTTTCGTAAGTAGACAAGAACTAAAATATTTTTCAAACATTTTATTAATTCGTAAAATTCACTTTCAGTTGGTCTTAACTTCAACAAAGAATTTGGCCCGTTTGTTTTTGTTTAGGTGTTAATTCGTCTTAAATATTTGTTTTTAACCCTAAGTCAGTCCATTGACTCAAATCTAGAGGATTAATCGTCTTTTGTTCTATATGCTGATTTCCCGTTTTTAGTACAATTATAAAAACGTACAGGCAAGACTCGAACGGACACTTTCATCACGTTTTGTGCTCAAGCTATTTGTATTTACGGTTTCTTATCCGACGATGTTTCAATTCAAAATTCCGCCCATTTCCATTACTTTCGTCCTATGCAAGAAGTACTTTTTTTTTTTGATGGAATCGCTTGGTGGGGCTGGCTTATCATAGTCGTTATAGTTATAGCGATTAGAGACATTTTGCAACGCAGGCATACCATTAGCCATAACTTTCCTATTGTGGGGCATTTTAGATATATGTTGGAAAAGATCGGCCCAGAGATAAGGCAATATTTTATAGCCAATAACAGAGAGGAGCTGCCTTTCAATAGAAGAGAGCGTTCGTGGATATATGCATCGTCTAAGGCAGAGAACAATTATCAAGGGTTTGGTTCAGATCAAGATTTCTATTCGGCTAATTATCATTTTCTGAAGCCAGATATGTTCCCGTTTAGAATGGAAGAAGGACACATTAATCTAGCTGAACCAGACTTTTTGCCTTGTGCCAAGGTAATGGGTGCAGCGAATGGAAGAAAAAGACCGTATAGACCCAGAAGTATACTCAATGTGTCAGCAATGAGTTTTGGATCATTGAGTGCCAAGGCCGTAGAAAGTTTGAACATAGGAGCACACAAAGCAGGAGCCTATCACAATACAGGTGAAGGAGGATTATCCCCATATCACAGCACGGGTTCAGATGTAGTTTTTCATTTTGGTACGGGGTACTTCGGTGTGCGTAGCAAGGAAGGGAGTCTAGATATAGATAAGTTAGAAAAGTTGGTTGAGAATAATCAATTTGTACGTGCCATAGAACTCAAATTGTCTCAAGGTGCTAAACCAGGGAAGGGCGGTGTATTACCAGGTAAAAAAATAACAGCAGAAATAGCCGCAATACGTGGAGTAGAAGAAGGCAAGGATGTACTGTCTCCTGCTACTCACAATTGTTTTGATTCTCTGGACGAAATGCTTGATTTAATAGAAACTATAGCAGAACGTACTGGGTTGCCAGTAGGTATAAAGTCAGCAATAGGAAAAACACATCTGTGGCATGACCTAGCAGACAAAATGGTAGAACGGGGCACCGGTCCAGATTTTATTACCATAGATGGGGGAGAAGGGGGCACCGGTGCAGCACCTCCTAGTTTTGCAGACCACGTTTCATTGCCATTTTTCAATGGGTTTGCTATCGTGTACAAAATATTTCAGGATAGAAACTTAACGGATAGAATAGTTTTTGTAGTCTCTGGTAAGTTAGGCTTGCCTGCCAATGCTGCAAGAGCTTTTGCTATGGGTGCAGACGTTATAAATGTCGCACGTGAAGCTATGATAAGTATAGGCTGCATACAGGCACAGCTTTGCCATACCAATCATTGCCCTAGTGGTGTAGCTACACAGAATAAATGGTTACAAGCAGGTATCGATACAACTTTGAAATCTGAGCGGTTTTATCAATACGTGAAGTACTTTAGAAAAGAACTAGTAGCTCTGACACACGCCAGCGGGTATGAGCATCCTTGCCAGTACAAAATGACAGATGTGGAAACGACCACGAGTGATCAAAATCAAATGCGAACAATGAACATTACGTATGGTTATGATAAGTCAAAAGTTTCATTCACCTCTATGAATGATTTTGTAAACTGCCCACACATTGGTGGTGTTCTTAAATAATTCTAAGAAGCTAGGTTTATTGCTGTTTTCGTCAAGCGTACTATATGCTTTTAGGATGTTTTACCATTGAGAGATACAAACACAGAGATTTTCTTCTAGCGCGCTGCGAATAACTTAGAAAAATGTCTGATAAAAACCCAAAAATAGATACTCTTAATTAATACAATGGTTCTTCAGGCTCCTCATCTTCTTCGCCATCTTCACCATTATTATTTTGCTTCCCTCCAGTGTAATTGTCACAGTTGGGGTCTATAGTCATTTCGATATCTGGTTTTTTGAAATATCCTCTACCGTAGTTACTTTCTGCGTCAGCAAACACCTGTTGCATATACTTACCAAAAATAGGCAGAGCCATATTTGCTCCTTGTCCCAGTGCTGTACTTCTGAAATGCACATTTCTTTCCTCCGCACCTACCCAACATCCACTTACTAGATTGGGCGTCACACCCATAAACCATCCATCAGAGTTACCTTGTGTTGTACCAGTTTTGCCGCCTATAGCCACATTATCAGGGAGTGTATAGTTCCTTCTAATTCTATTTGCGGTACCTCCAGACATAGTTACACGTTCGAGCATTTTGCATATGATATAGGCCGTTTGTTGACGTATAGCTTCTTCCCTTTTCGGTGTAAACTCTTCCAAAATGTTTCCGTTTTTGTCCTCTATTCGGGCAACGAATATTGGCTCTACAAATGTTCCGCCATTTACAAATGTGCCATAGGCACCTACCATCTCAAAAACAGAGACATCCATAGTCCCAAGACATATTGATGGATAAGGTTCAAATTTACTATCGTCAATACCCATTTTACCAGCAGTTTGTTTTACTACATCCGCACTATTGGGCCCTAGTCGTTTCATTACACGGGCAGTTATAGTATTTATGGATTTCTGTAATCCTTCATAAAAAGTAACCTCTGCAGGTGCTTTACTAGAGTTGTGAGGCATCCATTCTTTACCGTTACCATATTCTACTATTACAGGTCCGGTACTTTCTATCTCGCACGGATGAAGTTTGTCATCATCTAACCCACGAGCATATACCAAGGGTTTGAAAGTCGACCCCACTTGTCGAGTGGCTTTTTTGTTGACGTGGTCATACTGAAAATGCTTATGATTGATACCGCCTACCCAAGCCTTGACATGACCAGTCTGTGGTTCGAAACTCATAAACCCAGTATGCAATATCTGTTTGGTATATTTCAGTGAGTCCATAGGGCTCAATGTGGTATCAATGTCGCCTTCCCATGAGAATAAAGTCATTCTTACTGGCTTATTCAGGTAGAAATCTATAGAATCTTTATTGCTTTTATACTTTCGTTTTAGCGACCTATATCGGGCAGAACGTTTTATCATTCTGGCAGGGTATTCAGGGTCAGATATTACATCTCCTTTATCATCTTCCGTAAACCAAGGGTCTCTTTTTCTCCTTTTGGTCTCTGCCCAAAACTGACCTTGTAGCTTAGCCATATGAGCACTTACAGACTTTTCTGCATACTCTTGAAGCTTGGAGTCTATGGTAGTAAATATCTTAAGACCATCATCATAGATGTTGTATTTCACTCCGGTCTCGGCAGCATATGTTCGGGTCCATTCTTTCATCCACTTGGTGAGATAGGAGCGGAAGTATGTAGCTCCGCCAGTATTGTGATCTACAAAATGATGATCTGTTACCAGTGGAAGTTTCTTTAGGCTATCAGCAGCAGCATCGGTTATATAATCATACTTGGCCATCTGACCAAAGACTATGTTTCTTACCCAAGTCGCGTTATTTGGATTTCTCACAGGATTATATCTAGTATTGGCTCTCAGCATTCCTACGAGTACTGCGGACTCTTCTATACTTAAATCCTTAGTGTTTTTATTAAAATACCGCTTGGCTGCAGATTTTATTCCATAGCTATTTCCATAAGGAACAGTATTGAAATACATCAAGATAATTTCATCTTTGGTATATCGTTTTTCTATTTCGACAGCCAAAAACCATTCTTTTAATTTTTGATTAAGCCTATGAGCAAAGTTTCTATTGCTTAAACCGTGGAATAAGTTTTTAGCTAGTTGCTGGGTAATTGTACTTCCTCCACCATCTCTTCCTAGCTTGGTGATTGCCCTTAGTAGTGCTCGTCCATCAATACCACTGTGGCTATAGAACCTAGCATCTTCTGTGGCTACAAGTGCGTTTTTCAGATGCTCAGGAATATCATCAAACCCACTATTTGTTCTATCCTCTTGATAAAACATTTTTCCAAGCACCTTACCGTCACCAGCATATATCTCAGACGCTAACTTAGTGCGAGGATTTTCTAGCTCTACAGTATCCGGCAGCTTGCCCCACAACCCTAGCTTTATGCTAGCTAAAAAAGCTACTCCCAGAATTAAACTATAAACAAACCACTTCCATAGTTTTTTCACTATTCGAGTGCTCCATGGAGTTCCTTTTTTAACTTTTTTCGCCATTGTTATTTATAGTTTTGGTTAAAGAATTGGAGGTATTCTTTTTCTTTTTCGGTTTTTACAAGAAGTTTAAAATTAGCTTCAGAAATAGCGTAGTTAGAAACACCACTTAGTCCAGCATTTTTTAAGAAATCAGTATTTGATTTCATTTCTTTATGGTAGGCCATAGCTAGTTTTTTATTTTCAAACTGTTTTACATATATCAACTGTTTTTTGCCAAAGACCAAACTCTTGGTAGCTAAATTTTTAGCTCCGAAGAACTGCTGGTTGTAATTCCCTAATTGTATTTCTACCTCGTTTCCATTCTTAGTTTCTCCGGTTATTACATAATAATACAAACCTGCTTTCTCATCAGAGAATATTGATTTGCTAGTAGACTTGTCACCTTCATTTAGTAGTCTTATGGTATAAGCAGCCATCTCGCCAATTTCTGTGCCGCTATATGCCTCTTTTACGATGTCTAGCTCTTTCAGATACGCTTCTTTCCCGTTTGTTTTTCCGATGGTTAGTGCAAATAGATAATCCACCTTTCCTTGGATAGAATTCCCCGCGAAGTTCTGATCTATCTGTTTCTTTATACTCGTTACCTTATCAAAATTTTCTGATTTATATGCTGAATGCATTGCTTCATAAAGTGACAGAACCTCTTTGTCGCTATTGTCTTCCTTTATTTCCTTTGAGTTAAGGACACTATTGAACGCAGTTTCGGGGAATTCATCCGCTACTTGTTTTGCGTACGAAGCGGAGGCAGCGGAGTCTCCTAGTTCCGACGCAGATTTTGATAAGTAGAATAGTGCCTCTGGTTTGTATAAAGTAGATGGGTACCTGTTAAGCAGCGTGCTAAAGTTAGTTTTGGCTTTCACAAATTCTTTCAGGTCATCAAAGTATATTTTTCCTGTACCCAAATAGGCTTGCTGTATTTTTTTGTTTGCCACAAGCTTTGCTGTAGCACTGAAAGGAATATTTGCATAGTACTTTCTTTTTTCCGCAGCTACATCTTTGATGGCTTCATTTTGATCCTCATCTTGAGAACTTACATAGGTGTCTGGATTTGCTTCCTCATCGGATTTATCTTCCTTGTCTAGAGCGTCCTTCATTACACTCTTGTTTATAAACCTCCAGAAATCTCCATGTTTTCGGTTACCCCATAGTCGTTGAAAATCATTGGTGCCTCGAGACACTGTAGATGCATTGTAAAAGTACCATGTGCCCTTATTGTTTTGAGGTATAGGACGTCTATTCCCTCCGCCATTCTGCAAGTTTATACGGTCTTGTTCTCGTTGTATTTCTGCTTCTTCTTTGGCCAATCGTTCTTTCTCAGCCTCCTCTTCTATGTGGTCCTCTATTTGTTTGTCAAGTACTGCTCGATCCATCGTGCTCAATGCCAGCAGACTATCTTGAGTCTTTATAGTTTCTATGTTTTCTATTAGTTTAGACAGCACGCTGTGTTTGATTTTAATTTTGTCGCCATCAGGATATTTGGGCGAAATGACGGACACTGTACTATCATAGTACGCCTGTGCTGCGGTGTAGTTTCTTTTCCCAAAATAATAATCTGCAAGATATAAGTACGTTTTTGTCTGCTGATCCGTATTGCTAGTGGCACTTTTGGCTGATTGTCTCATATAGTCTAGACCTACAGCTTCATTTCCTTGGTTAAACTCTAGCTTGGCAAGCTCAAAGTATATCTGATCGTAATAATCAATGTTCTTATCATCATTGAGCATACGTTTCAAATATTTAATGGTTTTAGAAGATCCTTTCCCTCCCGCTTGAGCAGTAGATTTAGTCATTCCTAGATTGGCTTGGAATACATACTCATAAGGTGCGTTCATTCTTAGTACTTTGATGAAGTGTGAGTTAGCTTTCTCAAATTTTTCTGAATTCAGATTAAGCTGCCCAAGTACAAAGTGAGTTCTGTATCTAAGCGTTTTATCTTTTAGTCTCTGCAACCCCTTGTCCAATAGCTTAATGGCTTCGGCAGTCTTGTTTTGCTTGACCAATAGATCACCTGCTGATAAATTTAGGTGAGTGTTAAACTCTTTGTCAGAAAATTTTATTTTTTTCAAAAGGCCATATATCGCTTCAGCATCGTCGAGTTTGCCTTGTTGTATGTACGCTTTCATAAGCCATAATTGGCTCATTGCTTTTATCGTTTCGTCTGTATAGCTAGAGTTTACAAACTGAAAGGTTTCAATAGCTGCATAGTAGTCCCCACTAAAAAATTGAGTTTGTCCTATGATGAAATATGCGTCATCTGCCCATTTACTTCTTGGCTTGTTTTGTATCACCTTAGACGCCTTTTTCATCGTCTCTTCCATTGATGAACGCATTCCTTTATTATCAGTCTCGTCCCCATATGGATAGATTGGTATGACCTCATTGAAGTCATCCTTTTGCTTCGTAGATAAGTCATCTACTGCTGCATCTAATTTTTGCTCTGCGTTAAAATAGATATTAAAACGAGCAATCATATTATTCCAGTTTCGTTTTAACCAAGGGTCCTGTTGGTTTTGAGCGATAGCTTGAGTGCTCATACAGGTTAGTAAAACAAAAGCTATGTATTTAGTTATCTTCAAATTGATATTCCTATTAACTTTGCAATCTTGTAACTCCAAAGGGAGCAAAAATATTTTAAATGCATCGCAATCATTGATAAAAGTTGGGTTCTTTCCGAAAAAAAATATCAACCACCTTCAAAAGTAGGTATAGAATAATCCTTCGCAAGGATGAAAACCTCGAGGAAAAGGTATCCATTATTTTGACACCTTGGAATGTCCTTATTGCGATATGCTCCGGATTATTCCTATTTGGCTTACTCATTTATCTACTTTTGGCTTACACCCCGCTCAATTATATTTTTCCAACAAAGAGTGCGAAGTACAGTAGT
Source organism: Bacteroidia bacterium (assembly GCA_028339355.1). Classification (GTDB taxonomy): domain Bacteria; phylum Bacteroidota; class Bacteroidia; order NS11-12g; family UBA9320; genus UBA9320. The sequence goes on along the minus strand of JAOLBX010000002.1, from coordinate 107,347 downwards.
CAAGAGCAATATGAGATGATGCTAAAAATTGACTCTTTAGAGACAAGCCTATATCAGCTTAGGCTCCAAAGTGAGGTTTTGGGAAAAGTGTTAGCTGGTGAGGATGTCAATATAGACTTATCAGGAACTGACACAGAAATTGAAGAGTCAGAAGCAATCATAGAAAAGGCATCGTCAAATGTTATCGCCACGGAAGTAGCATTAAGGCCAGCAGAGGCAAGTCCTCAGGATTATAATTTTTTCATTCCATTATCAGGAGTCATTACAGACACTTTTAACTTAGACAGAAAACACTTTGCTACAGATATATCGGCAAAAAGTAATTCAGTAATAAAATCGGTACAGAAAGGTAGCGTTATATTCAGTGCGTGGACTCCTGGAGGGGGGCATACACTCGTAGTACAGCATCCCAATAACTTCGTATCGGTTTACAAACACAATGCAGTACTCTTAAAAAAAGAAGGTACTTTTGTAAATGCAGGTGATGCTATAGCTCTGGTAGGTAACACTGGAGAACTCGCATCTGGTCCGCATCTTCATTTTGAATTGTGGAAGAAAGGAATAGCAGTAAACCCACAGCAGTATATAAATTTTTAAGAAAAAATGTTAGGAAAAAAAGATAAAGCTCCCCATCAACCAACGGGTGTCCTAAATGTATTAGGAGAAGGTACGATTATAGAAGGAAACTTATCTTCCTCAGGAGATTTACGAATAGATGGCGAGGTACAAGGAAATGTAAATACCAAAGGGAAATGTGTGCTCGGAACCTCCGGTAAAATTGTAGGTAATATACAAGCCAAATCATGCGACGTGAGCGGTAAAGTAGAAGGGAATGTACAAGTGCTTGATTTGTTAATAGTAAAATCTAGCGCTAAGATTCACGGAGATATAAAGACCTCTAAGATTGTAGTAGAAAATGGAGGAGAGTTCAATGGGTCTTGTGTTATGGGCAATGCAGTTGCTATGAGCTCGGATTCAAAGGTGCCAAATGCCAAAGCATCCACAGCCTAGTTCTTCGGGTAAATATGCCGGAATAGGGTTTCAGCTTATTCTTATATGTGTAGGTTTGGTTCTATTCGGTCGTTGGCTAGATTCTTGGTTCAATTTAGATTCAGTTTTCTTGTTGATTGGAATTTTTATAGCTGTATTTGCAGTCATTTATATCCTTATCAAAAAGCTAAAGTAACGTGAGTATTAATTTTTTTACAAAACTGACTGCAATGACAATTGTTATAGGCATAGCTACTGCGTTGTTTTTATATTTTGTAGGCAGTAGAGATGCCACTTGGTTTTGGGCAGTTTTAGGGTTCTATTACCTGTTGGGTTTGGTGATAGGCTATAAGACACAAAAAGCTGTGACCAGTGAGTCCAATTCCAAATTTTTCTTGGGAGTGATAGGAGGGACTGGTATTAGAATGTTATTATCTCTTTTATTCTTAGTTATATATTTATTAATCAGCGACATGCAGTCAAAAGATGTCATCGTTTACTACTTAATTTTATATTTATTTTATACAATATTTGAAATATATCAATTAGTGCATAAATTGCGAGCCGAAAAACAGACCACCGTTGAAAGTACAACAGACTAATATTCAGGCACTTAAAAGAAGTAAAATGTATCGTTTTATTGTAGCATTTATCCTTTTTACAACGTCTTTTGCCGCAATAGCGGAACATGCCCCAGAGCATGGCTCAGAAGAAAAGTCTTTTAATGCAGGTGAACTAATAATGCACCACGTGATGGACAATCACGAAATCCATGTTGGCCCTATCCATATTCCATTACCTATAATTTTATATTCCAAGGAGAAAGGTTTGGATATGTTTAGTTCTTCCAAAATTTCTCATGGTGAGCCATACAATGGATACATTATGGATCACGAGAAAATATACTTTGTCGGAGATAATGGCGAAGTATCTAGAGATGAGCACGGACATATAGATGCCGCGAAGCCTTTCGACATTTCTATAACTAAAACGGTTTTCGGTATGTTTGTCACTATGGGCATAATGCTGTTTGTATTTATATCCATAGCAAAAAGTTATAAAAAGAGAGAAGGGATGGCTCCAAAAGGTATGCAATCAATGTTCGAACCACTAATATTGTTTGTGACTGACGAGATAGCAAAACCTTCTATAGGAAAAAAATATAAAAAATTCTTACCCTACTTACTTACTATTTTCTTTTTCATATGGATAGGTAATATGTTAGGTCTTATTCCATTTCTTGGTGGATTTAATGTTACTGGAAATATAGCAGTTGCACTTGTGCTGGCTATCTTTACATTTATCATTACCTCTGTTAATGGTAATAAAGATTATTGGAAACACATTTACAATACACCTGGAGTACCTTGGTGGTTGAAGTTTCCTATTCCATTGATGTTCTTTATAGAGCTTATAGGTTTTATCTCAAAGCCTGTGGTCTTAACCCTTCGTTTGTTTGCTAACATAACTGCAGGGCACATTATCATACTCTCATTTGTGAGTTTGATATTCATTTTTAATAACTTGTATGGTGCAGGTGGAGGATACGGAGTATCGATCCTTTCTGTAGCATTTTCAATATTCATGTTTGCGATAGAGCTATTGGTAGCTTTCTTACAAGCATATGTGTTCACACTTCTCTCTGCACTTTACTTTGGTTCGGCTGTAGAGGAGCATGACCACGCACATTAATACGTTTATATACTAAAATTAAATAAATTCAAACACAAGTAACAATTTAAAGAATGGAACTTTTAACAATTTTATTAGACATGGCAAATGCTTACATGGGAGCAGGTATTGGAGCGGGTATTGCAGCGATAGGTGCTGGTATCGGTATCGGTAGAATCGGTGGTTCTGCACTTGAGTCTATGGCACGTCAGCCAGAGTCAACTGGAGACATTAGAGCAAACATGATCGTTGCGGCTGCACTTGTAGAGGGTGCTGCGTTTTTCGGTATCATTGTTTGTCTTTTGATCGTTCTAACGATTGCGTAATAACTAAAATAAATTTAGTAGTGGTGTCATTGTTTTGGCACTACTACTTTTAAATATTTAATTATTATGAACCCGTTATTACCAGAATTAGGCTTAGTGCTATGGATGTCTATAGCATTCCTTGTGGTACTTTTTCTTTTGAAAAAGTTTGCATGGAAGGGTATCATCGATGCACTTCACGACCGAGAAGAATTCATAGAGCGTTCGCTCAAGTCTGCTGAAGATGCTAAAGCTCAAATGAGCGAGCTCATAGCAGACAATGAGAAACTTCTTGCTACTGCCAGACTAGAGCGTGAGCAGATTTTGAAAGAAGCGAAAGAGATGAAAGAGAAAATCATGTCGGATGCTAAAGTTTCTGCAACTACTGAAAGCAACAGACTAATCAATTCTGCAAGAGCAGAAATCGAAAAGGAGAAGCATCAAGCACTGTCTGACATTAAAAAGCAAGTGGGTGAATTATCTCTGGAGATAGCTGAGAAAGTTATCAAAAAAGAATTGAGTGACAAAGGTGCACAACAAGCACTTGTAGAAAATCACCTGAGTCAATCACAAGCAAACTAAAAAATGGCATCAAGCAGAATAGCATTAAGATATTCAAAGTCTCTTTTAGATTTAGCTACAGAAGGAAACAAAGTAGAGGAAGTGAAAAATGACATGGACACCGTGAGAAATATATGCTCAGAGTCCAGAGAATTATCAAATCTTCTAAACAATCCGATAGTTAAATCCGAAGCTAAGAAAGCAGTAATGGATAAAGTGTTTAGCGACACTAATGAAATTACAAAGAATTTTATCTCATTCTTAGTAGATAAAAAAAGAGAAAGCGAATTACCTATGGTGGCAGACTATTATATATCATGTTATAATGATATGAAAGGGATAGCTAAAGCTACAATAGTTTCTGCTGTTTCTTTGACAGACGAAACCCTAAAACAGATGAAAAGTTATGTGGTAGGACTTTTGGGCAAAGAAGATATAGAGCTGGTTAATGAAATCGATCCTAAAATAGTAGGAGGAGTCATTATAAAGCATGAAGATAAACTCCTTGACAAGAGTGTGTCTAGAGAACTTAGAGAAATCAGAAAACAATTAATTTATAATTAAAACAACACAATGGCTGCAATAAGACCAGACGAAGTTTCTAGTATAATAAAAGAGCAATTAGCAGGTGTAAAAACTGATGCTCAGTTAGAAGAGGTAGGTACAGTACTCCAAGTGGGTGACGGTATCGCTCGTATTTATGGACTTACACAAGTTAAGTCGGGAGAGCTAATCGAATTTGAAAACGGTGTACAAGGAATCGTTTTAAACCTTGAAGAAGATAATGTAGGAGCAGTACTCCTAGGTAGTTCAAGAGAAATAAAAGAAGGAGATACGGTAAAAAGAACCAATAGAATTGCTTCTCTAAAAGTAGGAGAAGGAATGCTAGGTAGAGTAGTAAATACGCTAGGCCAGCCAATAGACGGTAAAGGACCTATCGTAGGGGAGACTTTTGAGATGCCTTTGGAGCGAAAAGCACCAGGAGTAATCTATAGAGAGCCGGTTACTGAGCCTATGCAAACAGGGATAAAAGCTATCGATGCTATGATACCTGTAGGTAGAGGTCAAAGAGAGCTTGTTATTGGAGATAGACAGACTGGTAAAACAGCTGTATGTATTGATACTATTATCAATCAAAAAGAATTTTATGATGCTGGAGAACCAGTATTTTGTATTTACGTAGCTTGTGGTCAAAAAGCAAGTACAGTAAAGCAAGTAGTAAACTCACTAGAAGCAAAAGGTGCTATGGCTTATACCGTAGTAGTAGCAGCATCTGCTGCGGATCCTGCTCCTATGCAGTTTTATGCACCAATGGCTGGGGCGGCTATAGGTGAGTATTTTAGAGATACAGGGAGACCTGCTCTTATCGTATTTGATGATTTGAGTAAGCAAGCAGTAGCTTATCGTGAGGTTTCTCTTCTTTTGAAAAGACCTCCGGGACGTGAAGCATATCCAGGCGATGTTTTTTATCTTCACTCTCGTCTATTAGAAAGAGCGTGTAAGGTAAATAGCAATGATAACATTGCTCAAGAAATGAATGACCTACCGGAATCTTTGAAAGGTAAAGTAAAAGGTGGTGGTTCATTGACTGCTCTTCCAATTATAGAAACTCAAGCGGGTGACGTATCAGCGTACATTCCAACAAACGTAATATCCATTACGGATGGTCAGATTTTCTTAGAATCAGATTTATTTAACTCTGGTGTTCGTCCAGCTATCAACGTAGGTATATCAGTATCTCGTGTAGGTGGTAATGCTCAGATTAAATCAATGAAGAAAACTTCTGGTACTCTGAAACTTGACCAAGCACAATATAGAGAGCTCGAAGCATTTGCTAAGTTTGGTTCTGACCTAGATGCAGCTACAAAAGGTGTACTAGATAAAGGAGCGAGAAACGTGGAAATACTTAAACAACCACAATTTTCTCCATTATCTGTAGGTAAGCAAGTAGCAATTATCTACTTAGGTAGTAAAGGCTTACTTAAGTCTGTGCCAGTAGAGCAAGTTAGAAAGTTTGAAGAGGAGTTCCTTATGAAAATGGAGTCTGACCACAGTGATGTGATCGATGCATTGTCAGCAGGTAAATTGGATAACACGATTACAGATACAATAGCATCTGTAGGTGCAGAGGTAGCAAAAAACTATAAAGCCTGAAGACAATGGCAAATCTTAAAGAAGTAAGAAACCGTATAGCGAGTACCCAGTCTACGCAGCAAATAACCAAAGCCATGAAAATGGTTTCGGCTACTAAGCTACGTAAGGCTCAGCAAGCTATTACCCAAATGAGACCTTATGCCGATAAGTTAAACGGTATATTGATGAATTTGGCTGATTCTGCTAAAGATGAGCAAAGTCTCCAAGGTTATTTTGAGCATAGAGAAGTTAAAAATGTATTACTAATCGTAAACTCTAGTGATAGAGGTTTATGCGGTGGTTTCAACTCTAATGTGATAAAAGAAGTAAATACCTTAATTTCTGGAAAATATGCGAATGCTAATGTGACCTTAAAGTTTTTGGGTAAGAAAGCCTCAGAATTCTTTAAACGTTCAAAATTAGATATGGACAATTCAGATATCAAAGCGTTTCTAGATCTAAACTCAGATAATGTGTTTGGAATAGGAGATAAAGTAATAGCAGAATTTTTGGAAGGAAAGTATGACGAGGTACGCGTAGTATATAACAAATTTAAAAATGCTGCCACTCAGATAGTTACTGCTGAGAAATTACTTCCTGTAGAACTTGAAGCTTTTGAAGGGAAAAAAGAAAACGAATCAAAATTTTTAGCTGATTTTTCTTTCGAACCATCCAAAACAGAATTACTCTTTACTATTATACCTAGGGCAGTAAAAACTCAGTTATACAGAACTATGCTAGACTCTCAAGCTTCTGACCACGGTAGCCGTATGGTTGCTATGGACAAGGCTACTGAGAATGCTGGAGAGATAATATATGACCTAAAACTACAATACAATCAAGCTAGACAGGCAGCTATTACCACTGAAATACTAGAAATAGTAGGCGGTGCGGCGGCTTTAGAAGGTTAGTATAGAAGTAGATGATATACAAAAGTCTTGTTGATTAGTATCAGCAAGGCTTTTTTGTTTTAAAATTCGTTGATATACTCAAAACATTCTTTCATTAATAAAATATGAACTTGGCAAAATATTTTCAACTGTTTTTGCGTAATATTGCCTACTAAGAACCAAGAATAACACCATATGAAATACGTAATTAGAGTAGTACTATTGGCCTTAATCGCTGTCCTAACATATTATACTTATGAATCCATTGCAGAGCCTGTAAGATACGAGAAAGAAGTAGCTATCAAAGAGGAAGCGGTTATAGAAAAACTGAAGACCTTAAGAGATGGTCAAATAGCGTATAAGGATCAAAATGGAAAGTTTTCAGGAGACTTTAACGATTTGTTGAATTTTATGGAGAATGGTCAAATGAAAGTACTAATTCAGCAAGGGGACAAGGATGATTCTACGACTGTTTATAAAGTTGACGAAATATTGGTAAGTGTTAAGGACTCTCTATTTAAGGATATAGATGTACCTAACTTACGTTATGTGCCATTCAATGATACCTTACAGTTTCTAATAGCTTCAGGTGAAATTAAAAAGAATAATGTAACAGTACCGGTTTTTGAAATAAAAGATCCAGCTCCATTCAATAGAGAGCGTTCGAAAAAGAATGATCCCTTAAAGGTTGGATCTATTTTCGACGTAAACTATAACGGTAACTGGAATTAAAAATGCGGGTAAACTAAAATGTTACCTTATCACAATGCGGTAAGTGATCAGCTTGTTGTCAGTCTTTTTCCTGAGTTTACAGTATATTTAGTTTATGGCAAAGACCATAACTTGAAATGGACACATACTACCAGTGAAGTGGAGTATCCCAATGTTTTATCCAATTGTATCTTCAGCACTAGTAGACTTATCACGGCCTTTCAAAATTTTACGTTGGCCCCGCTGGGAGCAGTTAACTATGCTTCATTTTACGAACTGAATTTTGGTAAGGAGAAGGTATTGTCAACTTCAAATACAGAAGAGTTCATGGAGGTTTATAAGCCAAATGAACGATATTCTTTAGTTTCGAAAAGGCTCGTATCTGATCTTCAACATACAGACATCGAACTAGTGTATCAATATGCTTCTCAGAAATCATATAAAGATGCACTCTATTTTTATACCTACGATAATAAACTGAGCGTATTAGCTTGGAAGGATGGTAAATTTCTCTTAGCAAATAGATTTCCTGCGGATAATTTAGAAGAGGTATTTTACTATATAATGTTGGTAATAGAGCAGCTGGAACTACCTGCAGACAGCTTACATTTTGAAAGTGTTTGCTCAAAAGGAAAACACGAATCATACCATTCTTTATTTCAAAAGTATGTTACTCCCTTGTACCTAAGCACTTTGGCGTCTTCCGCACATATGGCTCAAGAAGAGAAGGCCAAAGAAGCTGAAGTATTAGCTCAATTTTTCGCCCAATGCGTATTATAAGTGGTATCCACAAAGGGTTTAGATTTCCTACAAGAAATATGCCTCATGCACGTCCTACAACGGATAGAGCCAAAGAAGCGTTGTTTAATATTCTAGACCAAACGTATTACTTTGAAGATGTGGCGGTACTGGATCTTTATAGCGGAATGGGCAGCATGGCTTTAGAGTTTTGTTCTAGAGGGTGTACATCGATTACTACGGTAGATTTTAATAAAAAATCAGTAAGCTACATTATAGAGTTTGTAAATAAATTAAAACTTTCTCTAAAAGTGAAACAAGCCAAAGTTTTAAAATTTTTGGAAAAAGAGACAGGACAATATGATATCATATTTGCGGATCCTCCATATAATGCAAATGCAGAAATTCATGAGCTTATAAAACGGCTTTCGGATGGAAATTATCTTAAACCCGGTGGTGTTTTTATACTAGAGCATCAAACCATGACACAAGTCAGTCATCCACTTCTGGTGGATTCTAGAAACTACGGGCAGAGTACCTTTAGTTTTTTTAACTTTGCTAACAGTAATGAATAAATTAGCATTATTCCCAGGCACTTTCGATCCCTTCACACTGGGCCATTTGGATATAGTAAATAGAGGATTAGACATTTTTGATGAAGTAATAGTCGCCTTGGGTGTGAACGCGGACAAGAAGCATATGTTCACGCTTGAACAAAGGAAACTATGGATCAACAAATTGTTTGAAGATAAACCAAATGTAAAAGTGATGTCTTATGAAGGGCTTACCGCAAAGTTTGCCGAAAGCTTGGATGCTACCTTTATTTTGAGGGGCTTGAGAACTACACAAGATTTCACCTACGAAAAGCAAATAGCTTATGTGAATGAAGATATGTCTCCAGGGATAAAAAGCGTTTTTATTATGAGCCATCAGTCGAATGCTACGGTAAGTAGCACTATAGTTAGAGACTTGATTCGTTTTGAGGGCAACTACTCTAAATATCTACCATCGCTGATGGTAGAGGATATTCGTAAAATGAAATAGTCTAAGGTTATGACGCGGCAAGTTTTGCCCGAGCTATTTTCCGATATTTTTTAATTATATATCTAATAGCTGGATAAGTGTCTAATTCTTTTAATTTTATCTTATCCATTGGAAACCACTGCACATCTTCAATGTCTTCTTCTAGCTGAGGAACAAAATTTTGTTTTTTCTTACAACTCATCTTATACCAATGAGTCTGTTTCACTATCCACTTTTCATTTCGATAATAGGTGTGAAATGTATCTGGTAGCGAGTATTTAATCTTAAGCCCAGTAGCACCGGTCTCTTCCTCTACTTCTCTTACAGCACAAGTTTCAATGTCTTCCTTTTTCTTGAGCTTACCTTTTGGAAGATCCCATCTACCAAGACGTTTGATAAGTAATATCTCATTATCCTTATTAAACACTAATCCGCCAGCTGCGATTACTAATTTAAATTCGAGGAATATAGTGTCTAAGAGCTTGTTTGGACTACCAATTAAGGCAATAGTGAGTGCTTTAGTTGCTCGTTTACTTAGCTTCAAGGCTTCTTTCACCTGATCTTCTTCGGGTTTTTTTAGAATGAAATCGGGTTTGTGTTTTTCGATTTTATCTGTAGATCTAGCGAGTATCAAAAGATGCTTGCCGTGAAAAATGTGATACATTTGCCAATAATTTATGAGTATGAATGTAGAAGCAAAAGTCGCTAAAATTTTATTAGAAACAAGTGCCATAAAGTTATCTCCAGATAATCCTTTTAAGTGGAGTAGTGGGTGGAATAGCCCAATATACTGTGACAATAGAACGGTATTGTCTTATGCGAGTCATAGGGCTGATATTAAGAGAATGCTATCATCTAAGGTGTTGGAAGAGTTCTTTGAGGTAGACACTATAATAGGTGTAGCTACAGCGGGTATTGCAATGGGTGCACTTATTGCAGACGAAATGAATTTGAGCTATGCTTACTGTAGACCGGAGCCTAAAGTTCATGGACTAAAAAGACAACTGGAAGGGAAGGTAGATAAAAACGCCAAGATAGTAGTGCTAGAAGATCTCATAAGTACTGGAGGAAGTAGTCTTAAAGTCGTGGAATACTTGAGGTCCGAAGGGTACAATGTTATGGGAATGGCCGCAATTTTTACTTATGGTTTTCAATTGGCAGAAGACAACTTTACCAAAGCAAATTGTAAATGCATCACACTAGGAAACTACAGTGCTATGATTAAGGAAGCTGTGAATTCAGGCTATGTTAAAGAAAGTGATTTGGCTAGTCTTGCCAAGTGGCGAGAGAATCCGGCTGAATGGAACGGATAAACTTACTCTTCTTCAAGATTTTCTAACTTTTTCTTAGAAACTACCTTTATTTTCTTGTCTTGCTTCAGCTTTTTGCTCACTGCATCATAAGGACCTACTATTACCTCATCGCCCGTTTGTAATCCGGTGATGATCTCAATATAACGGCTGTCTTGGATACCTGTTTTTACAACGTACTTAATTGCTTTATTATCCTTAACAGCAAATACCACTTCGTCTAGTTCTTCATCCTCAGAAGAGTTGTTTTTCATAGAATCTTCTTGTACTCTAGTGCCTACTGCCTCTATTGGCAAACAAGGAATGTCTTTTTTTACCAAAGTTTGTATCTCCACATTGGCACTCATCCCAGGCAAAAAAGGAGTTTCGGATTTTTCCAACAGGTCCAAATAACTGGTTTTTAATAGTCGTATTTTTACCTCAAAATTGGTGACTTGATCTGTGCTCATTTGCACTCCTCCGCTGTTGCTAGCGGAAGTAGATATTTCGGTAACCAAAGCTTTAAACTTACGGTCTCTATATGCATCTACTTCTACAATGGTCGTATCTCCTTTTTTTACTTCTAGAATATCATTTTCGTTTATATCTACTATTACTTCCATATTGTTAAAGTTGGAGATAACCATAATTTCGGTACCCGCCATTTGTGCGGTTCCTACTACACGCTCACCTTTTTCATTGTTCAGGGCACTTACTATACCATCTGATGGGGCATAAATACTGGTCCTACCTAGATTTTTGTTTGCTTCATTCAGACCAGCTTGCGAGTTATCAATTCCATACCTTGCAGCGGAGACTCTTTCTTCGGCTGCTTTTACTTCACTTTTTGCAACTGAATAGGCACTATTTGCAGCATCATATTCAGCTTGACTCAACACCTTGTCTTTAAATAATTTTTCGGTTCTTCGAAAAGCGGATTCTTGTTCTGTAAATCTAGCTGTGGCTTGAATAAGCTGTGCTTGACTTGTTTTCAAGTTGCTTCTGGAGCTACTCACCCCAGCTCTTGCTCTGTCTCTAGATGTAATATATAAATCAGGATTTATCTTAAGAAGGAGTTCACCTTCTAGCACTGTATCCCCTTCTTGCACGTAGAGTTCAGTTATTTCACCCGAAACGTCTGCACTTATCTTAACTTCTGCTTCCGGACGTATTTTTCCATTGGCACTTACAGTACTTATTATTGTTCGCTTTTCTACCTTACCTAGGTTTACTTCTAATTCTCCACGGCTCCTGTTTTTACCAATATATATTAATACACCAACTGCTACTAGTAGTCCTACTGTAATCCAAATATTCTTTTTACTCATTATAGTGATAGTTTGTTTCCTTTATAAAATTCGATAATCAAAGCTCTAAATATATACTCATATTTCGCATTAAGCATTTGAGTGAGAGATTGACTCCATTGGTTTTTTGCTGTCAAGAGGTCCACTCCATTCATCATTCCTGCATCAAACCGTTTTTGACTAAATTCAAAATTTAATTTTTGAGCTTCTTCGCTTAGCTTGGAAGCGTCGTATCTGCTTTTTGCAGCTTTCAATTTAGTATATGCAGTCGTTATATCGTTTCTAAGTTGGTTTTTTGTATTATCCAATGCGAGCTCAAAAATCTTTGTATTAAGCTTTGCATTTTCAAAAGCAGTTTTGTTTCTGTATCCATTAAAAACAGGAACGGATAGTGATATTCCTACTTGTTGACCAAGGTTATCTGAGATTTGATTTCCAAATGCTTTATCCTTAATCTCCGTTATGGGCTGAGGTTGAAGTACAGGTTCTAGAGAAGTCTTAGTATAACCTATTGGAACTAAATCGTATTGACCGGTAGTGTTTATTTCTTTGCCACTTTGAGAGTAAACTGTGTTAATGTTTCCATATGCAGAGAGCGATGGTTGAAGACCACCCGCTGCCACCTTCTCACCCAATTGACTTTGGGTTATTTGGAGTTCAGCTTGTTTAATTTCTGGTAGATTCTCCAATGCCATCTCATAAAGTGTAGCTACACTCTCTGACGGAAGCGTTGGTGTCTGAGTGTTAATATTTCGTTCTATTTCAAAATTTTGATCAAGAGGAAACTGCATTAAATTAATGAGAGCGTTATAGCCTAATTGTATACTGTTTTGAGCATTGATTACATTTACTCTATCGTTAGCCAGTTGAGCTTTTAGGTTTAGAGATGTACTTTGGTTCACAGAACCACTTTGCACTAATTTGAGAGCTCTGTCTAGTTGATTCTTAGTTATCTCTAATTGCGATTCCGCTATACTAAGATTTTCTTCAGACTGGATAATCTGCAAATAAGTAGTCGCGACAGAAAGAGCAATTTGGTTTCTAACTACTTCTATTGATTGTTTATTTGCCTCAGTGGCTTTTTGAGATTGTTTTATGGAGTTATTTACTTGACTACCACCGTATAAGAGTACACCACTGCTCAGCGAAAAACTATTACTCTGTATAGTAGTCGTGCTAAACGTATTGGTAAATGGATCAATGGTTCTACCTATGTTGTAGTTGTGGTTTCCACTTCCGTTTAAGGTAGGAACTCTTCCTAGTTTTGCTTGTCTTAGGTTATTGCTCAAAATCTCGCCTTGAAGCTCTCCTTGTTGCACAGAGGTGTTATGTTCTAGAGCATAATCTACACATTTTTGCAGATTCCATTTTTCGACATCTTGGGCAGAAGCATTTAGAGCGAATAAGGTTAAAAGAATGAGAATAGCTTTTTGCATATTGGGAAGATGTTCTAAGCGTCCAAATGTAGGTGGAGAAACGGCTAAGATTTTTGGCACTCGATTAATCTTGATTAATCCTCGTTTTAATGGAAGGCAGTGCAAGATTGGTCTTGATTTTAATGGCATAGTCATCGTGCTCAATCAGACTAGCTTATTGAAAAAACAAATACAAACTCTTGCAGGTTTCCATAGCTTTGTACTATTGAATTTTTGGTACACCATAGGAAAAACATTTTTGCCCACGCTTACCTGGAGAAGAAGTGAAGGTACAAAAGTGGTTTATCTCACATTTGATGATGGACCGCATCCAGATATTACTCGCTGGGTTATTCAAGAGCTCGATAAGGTAGGAGCTAAGGGTAGCTTTTTTGTGGTAGGAGAAAATGCACAGACGCATCCAGATGTGCTCAGCGAGCTAGAAAAGAATGGGCACTCCATTGGTAATCACACTTATCACCACCTCAAAGGATGGGGGATAAGCACTGCGGCGTATATGCATGATATAGATCAATGCAATGATGTGATACACGAAAAAAGACTTTTTAGACCTCCATTTGGACGTATAAATTTTGGGGCGATAAAACCGCTTAGTACAGAATATGAAATTGTGATGTGGGATGTCCTTACCAAAGATTATCTGAAAGGGTTAAACACAAAAAAAGCTCAAAAACGAATACAAAAAGCAACCAAATCGGGAAGTATTGTTGTATTTCATGATAGCATAAAGGCGAATCCGAATCTGAAAGTGCTTTTGCCTGATTACCTGCAGTTTCTTGCAAAGGAAGGATATGAGATGAGAGCCTTATGATTTGGATTGCATATTTCATATTGGCTATTTTCTTTGCTATTCAAGCATTTTCTCTGGTTTCTATCGTTCAACAAAATGATGTAAAACTAAAAAAGAGAAAAGTGTTTCCAAAGGTCACCATACTTCTTGCAGCTAGAAACGAAGAACTCCTTATTATCCGTAGTCTAGAAGCTATGGAGAAACTCAACTATCCGAAGGACAAAATTGAGATATTGATTGGGAATGATGCAAGTACAGATAATACTTCAGTTTTGGTAAAAGACTTTATAAAAGGTAAGCCACATTTTAAACTTTTTGAAATAGACAAAACGTTAGGTAATGGTAGAGGGAAGGCCAATGTGTTAGGCCAATTAGCACAACATGCCACAGGCGACTATTATTTTATAACAGATGTGGACGTTAAACTTCCAGAGAATTGGATTCTCGGCTTACTGCAAGAGTTTACTAAAGAAGTGGGGATAGTAAGTGGTACTACCAAGTGTGAGCGAGGAGGTTTTTTTGCCACATTGCAAAGCTTGGATTGGCTGCATTTTATGGGGTACATAAAAGCATTTGCAAACATTGGAGTGGGCTGCACAAGTGTGGGCAACAATATGGCAGTGCGAGCAGAAGCCTATTGGCAAACAGGAGGATTCGAAAAAATAGATTTCTCCATTACGGAAGACTATAAACTTTTCAAAGAAGTGACCAGCAGAGGATGGCAATGGCGTACCACGATGCATGAGGATACGCTCGGTCTCGCTTGGTACATACCCAGTATAAAAGAAATGTTGCATCAGCGGAAACGATGGCTCATTGGTGCAAGAGAACTTCCACTCAATTGGAAATTTATGTTGGTCCTTTACGGTTTATTTATCCCAGTGCTTGTTTATCTCTTTATGGTGGATGTGAAGCTTGCTATGGCCATATGGTTTAGTAAATTCTTGATACAATCATTCTTTATAATTTTTTTATGTATAGGTGTGAAATGTAGACCGTTCAACTACTTCCATCTCATTATTTACGAACTTTATGTCTTAGTAAACACGGTTTCTACGGCTTTATTTTATTGGTTGCCTATAAAGTCTGTTTGGAAAGGAAGGGAGTACAATGCAGAGTATTTATCAGCGGTTGATGCATCTCCCGCTACAGAAAAAAAACATGACGTAGAATGCATCTAGAAGTGAATGACCAAGGCCAACACTTACCAATATCTTATAATTTTATTAATCTTGTCATACCATGTTTCCAAAACTAGTAACCATATCAATTCCTGAATTTCTTCAAGGATTTTTGCCAGCCCACTTCACCCTGCATAGCTACGGTCTTATGATAGCACTCGGCGTAGTGGCGGCTTTTTTTATATCACTTCGTAAAACAAAGAAATTTGGAATGGATGCAGACAAGCTTTCAAGCCTATTTGTTTGGGTGATTCTAGCGGCATTTATAGGAGGGAAGTTATTTTTCTTTATGGAGGATATTGGGAAATATATAGCCGACCCGAGTTTGCTCAAAAGAGCATTGGGTGGAGGGTTTGTGTTTTATGGGTCACTCATTTTTGCAATTCCTACCATCGTACTATGGCTCAGGAAAAATAAGATAGCAGTGAGACCTTTTTTGGATGTATTGTCCTTTGCAGGTCCAGTGGTTCATTCATTTGGCAGGGTAGGATGTTTCTTAGCAGGCTGCTGCCATGGCAAGGTATGCAGCAGTTGGTTAGGTGTGACTTTTTCC
Source organism: Bacteroidia bacterium (assembly GCA_028339355.1). Taxonomy (GTDB): domain Bacteria; phylum Bacteroidota; class Bacteroidia; order NS11-12g; family UBA9320; genus UBA9320. Next base: position 91,769 of record JAOLBX010000002.1, on the reverse strand, counting down.
AATCCAGATAGCCTAGCCGCAATCAAAAATGTACCACTTTATCCGACTCAATTATTTGATATACTTGTAAACCTCTTCATACTATTTACCATATACTTGGTTCAGAAAAAACAAAAATTCGATGGACAGCTTTTTCTTATCTACCTAATGATGTATGGTGTAGGTAGAAGTATTGTAGAACTCTTTCGCGGTGACGAAGCAAGAGGTTTTCTGTTTGGAGGAGCACTATCTCATTCACAGTTTATCGCCATCATAATTATTATTATTTCATTATTTGTATGGAGAAAATGGAGCAAAAATACTGAGCTAGCATAATGCCTGAACCTGGCACAGGTATTTTATCTCATACGATTTTTCGAGCAAGGGTTCGCCGTCCAAATGAGCGGGGATATTCTTGTCGGCACTTATTGTAAAACTATCTCCTTTTGAGGGGCTCACAAAATCACGGCTTAGGTGCTTACCACTTTTAAGAATAGGTAAATAATAGAATCTTTTATATACAGGTATATCACCTATATGAATAGCATCCAGGAGTTGGTCATCTATTGTGGCATTGGGAGCTACACAAAAATCTCCGCCGTATACCTTACCATTGGCTATAGATAGCATGAAGGTGTCCTGCTTGTCTCCATTGATCAAGTATTTAGATGATTTGTAAAAAAATATATGTCGAAATATTTCTATCCAATACTTAATTTTCCCTTTTATGAGATAGGATTTTTTATCCATGCCATTGGCAATAGCTCCATCGAATCCAGCACCAAACCCATTCGCAAATTTTTTATCATTACAAAGCCAAAGATCTACTGGAGTGGTGCAAACCAACTCCTGAGCAACCAAACTAAAAATATGTTGCATATCGTTGGTATTGTACAGCATTTTAGCTAAATCGTTGCCGGAGCCAGCGGGTATTAAGTGGATAGGCAGCTCAAAATGAGGCATAGAGTTAATAGCCAGATTGATAGTGCCGTCTCCTCCAATGATACTTATAAGATCAAAATTATTTTTTTGAATGAGCAATCCTACTTCTTCAGCATCGTTGGAGTCATTAGTGGTGTGTATGGTATAAGCTATACTTTTAGATTTCAAATACTTTACAAAGTCATCCTTGGTGCTCAAAGAAGTACCCCCATGAGCGGCAGGGTTATATATGATTAAGATGTTTTTAGTGCTCAAATGCTAATTTATATTGAAACAAATATCGTATAAAAAATAGGGTTGTGTAACTTTGGCACCTTATATGAGAAGCATAACATTAGTAGGGGGAGGACTCGCAGGTTCATTGGTTGCCGTATACTTAGCCAAAAGAGGCTTTGAGGTTAATATATATGAGCGTAGACCCGATATGCGAAATGTGGAGATACCTGCAGGACGATCTATAAATCTAGCACTATCTACACGAGGCATCACTGCATTAGAGAAAGTAGGATTAGCCGAAGCAGTCTTGGGTAAGGCCATACCAATGCCTGGGAGAATGATGCACAGTGTAGCAGGAGAGCTTGCATACCAACCATATGGTGCCGATGGGCAAGCTATCAACTCTGTAAGTAGGGCACATCTGAATGTGCAATTACTCCAACTAGCGGATGAAAATGAGCATGTCCATCAGCATTTTAATATGCGGTGCACCAAGGTAGATATAGAAAATAGTGTCTGTTCATTTGTAAACTCAGAAACAAAGGAGAAATTAGAAGTCAAGTCGGATTATATTTTAGGTGGAGACGGTGCTTTTTCTGCGGTGCGTAGCAAAATGCAGCGTACCAGTATGTTTGACTATTCGCAGAGCTATACCAAAGCTGGGTACAAAGAATTGACGATAGAACCTACAGCAGACGGAGAGTTTGCTATGGAGCCTAATGCATTGCACATATGGCCTAGGGGTAGTTTTATGATGATTGCCTTGCCAAATCCAGACAAGTCTTTCACCTGTACGCTATTTATGCCATACGAAGGTGAGACGGGTTTTGATAACATCAATACCGATGAAGAGATTCTTAGTTTTATGAATACTTATTTTGGTGATAGTGTTCCTATGATGCCTACGCTGCTTGAGGATTTCAAGGCAAATCCTGTAGGGAGCTTGGTAACTGTAAAATGTTTCCCTTGGAATGTTGGCAAAGCCACATTGATAGGAGATGCGTGTCATGCCATTGTGCCGTTTTACGGTCAAGGAATGAACTGTGCATTCGAAGATTGTGTGGAATTAGATGCTTGCTTAGAGGAATTTGGTGATTGGGATATAGCGATGAAACACTACGAAAAACGTAGAAAACCAAATGCGGATGCCATTGCAGACTTAGCGGTACAAAACTTCATAGAGATGAGAGATTTGGTAGGTGACAAAGCATTTTTGCATTACAAAAAGGTAGAGCATGACCTATGTGATTTGCACCCTGATGTTTTTCAATCTCAATATGGAATGGTGAGCTTTAGCAATATACCCTACAAAGAGGCTTTGGATAAAGGAGCAAAAAATACCAAGCGAATCTACGAACTCATAGCAGAAGGGCTAGAAGACAGAATCACAGATCGTGAATTTGTTAAGGATTGGTTTACTCTTTAGAAAATTCTAAATTATTCGATAATAGTTTTGGGTACACGAATGTTACCTAACGGATTCTCTGCGTATAAAGAGTGATTACATCTTATAGTGAAAAATACTACATACTACATTTCCTTTGCGCGTTTTATTTCGAATCTACAATACTTATGACACAACTAACAAAATATATCCTTGCCTTGATTATCCTTATCACCCCGCTATTCAGTGAGGCACAAGCAACAACTTGTACAATCCCTACTAGCACCATCACAAAGATTTCTGGCTCTAGCTTGCCTACGGGCTGTTCAGGTGTCGATACAATAATAGTACCTAGCACAGCTATGCTACTAACAAAAGGAGATGTGGATTGGTCAGCACTTAATGTATCCATAAAAGTTGAGAATGAAGGAACTTTATCTATTGATAAGAATACCGATTTGGAATTAAATGCTACAAGCTCACTTGTAATTGATAATGGTGGAACATTGAATAATACCGGTGGATGTACTGAAAATACAGAATTAAGAATAGGACTCACTAGTTTTGCTTGCACTGATTTTGCTTCGATTACCGCCGCAGGTGGAGCGAGTTTCGGAGGTGCACTGCCAGTTGAGTTGGTTTACTTTGAATCTAGATTGGACAATCAAAAAATTGTACTCACGTGGGCTGCAGCTTCAGAACTAAACAATGATTGATTTGAGATAGAAAAATCTGAAAATGGAAGTGATTTCGAAACCATAGGTGTTGTTGCGGGATATGGAAATTCCAATGAACTAATAGACTATTCATACACAGATAATAATGATGTCTACATCATCTAGTTGCTACCGACTAAAGCAAGTAGATTATGATGGTCATTTTGAGTATAGTTCTGTGTCTTGTAAAAACCAAATACAAATCGAGGTATTGAAGTATACCCTAATCCATTCCATAACAAGATTATTATCTCGGGCGAGAGTCAAGATCGGACTCTTACCGTAGAAATTAGTGATATTAAAGGAAGAGTGCTATCTGTTCATCGTTTCGAAAATAAGGATGTAAAGGAAATATCTAAAGAAGATTTAACAAGCGGAACATACTTCATAACAGTAAATGGCAAAAGTCAGCGACTGATTAAGAACTAGCTTTTCTAAGCTTTAAGATATTAAAAAGGGGGATTGAGTACTATACTCAATCCCCCTTTTATATTGGATGTTTTATTTTACGATAAGCTTCTGACTGAATGCACCTTCATCTGAAATTACGTTTACGATATAGGTTCCGGTACTTAGGTCATTAATCTTTATGATTGATGTATTAGTAGCTGAAGTCTCATGTGCTAACTTACCATTGATATCTATGATGGATACTGATGCATTGGTATAAACCATAGGGAAGGTTATCTCAATATATCCGCTACTAGGATTAGGATAGACACTAGCTTCTATAGTTTTAGTTGCCGGCACTCCGCTCACTGGCGGTACTATGATGATGGTATAGTCTTCTACCTCTCCTGGGGCAAAACCGCAATTGGTCATTTCTGCAGGGTCGTATTGGTTTCTCACTCTCATACGTGTCTTTGTGTTTAGAGTAGCATCTGCGGGCACTGTGAATGTGCCTTTACTTTCGTGCTTATTGTCCAAAACAGAAAACTCGATAGCCTCGTCTTCTGAGAAATCAGTATCGCCATTATAATCGATCCATGCCATCACAGAGTCTACATCCCAATGATACTTTAGACCGACAGTGATTTGGTAGGTCTCTTCACTAACAAGTTCTATCTCTGTGTCGGTGAAATTGCCATAAAAATCTTGTCCACTTGTCTTGGTTGTGCCATTTAGCTCTACAGATGTTATGTAGTCGCTTCCCGTTCCGCTATTACCTTGTGCTCCACAGTATTTCTTTTCTTTCAGTTTATAGTTAAATACATAAGATTCTGACACTTCATCTTTAGAAGACTTTGCTGCCACTTTGAAAAATACGAAATCGCCTATTCCTCCTTTGTCTATGCCACTTGATGTCTCCCAGATATTTCCAGCGGTGTTACTCATCACAAGTTCTTTGTCCAGATCTTGATTATTGATAGACCAATACACCTTTACTTCGCTCAGAGTGCCATCGTACTCTATGGTAGATTTAATGATTTGTTCTACGTCTACTTTTGGACTGCTCTCACTAGGACGAGTAGAAAGAGAAGTGTGAGTGATAGAAGGATAGTTGTTTCTATCTACAAGTGTGTACTCCCATAGTCCTCTGCCCCAAGTAGCTGCACGGAGTGTGTTGCTGCCGTAGTGTATTTTAAGATCTTTTACGGTCACGTTTGGCAAGTCGCCGTCATACAAAGTCCAAGTCGTAGCATTTTTACTTTTGTAGTATATGCCTATTTCTCCTCCTACATATATGTACGATGAGTCTGAGTGGTCCAATACTACAGTTCGCAGTGGCATTTCATTTAGGTTGTATGTAATGTTTTCCCAAGTACCCCCTTGATTGTAGCTTATGAAAACCTTGCGGGAATCATTGTTGTACCTGTTGTAAGTAACGAGGATGGTGTTCTCATTTCTTGGGTCAAAAGCAATATCTGTTATGGTATATGTCGGTAGGTTATTTGTGATTCTACTCCAAGTTTCACCTCCGTCTTTGGTAAGTTGGAGATTGTTTCCTCTCGAACATGCGATAACATTAGAATCTTTCTCAGCAATTGCTGCTTCAGTTATCACTCCTATCCCGGGACTACCTACATAGCTCCATTCTGTACCAAAATTTTTGCCAAGAAAAACGGAGTCGCTAAAGTGGTATACATGCATGTCATTCAATGGATTTTGAAGAAATGGGGACTCCCAAGCAGCCTGACGGCTACCGCCTTGAGGGTTGCCAGTGCCCGGTCTATTTAATCCTCCATTTCTAGTGTAGCTTCTAGTGCCAAACTGCCAACTACCAATCATCCAGTCTTTGTTCAGATTGTGTATTAGGGCTTCCATACCATCTCCGCCATTCCATTCTATCCAGCCGTCTTTATTTAATATACTTGTGCCATTGTCTTGAGAGCCTGCCATGTTCATATCATAGTCTCCTTGGGAGATGCCCACAGCATAAAATTCACGTATAGCTGTACCGTCATTTAAAATTGTCCAAGTAGAACCATTGTCTGTACTCTTGGCAAGGTATCCATCTGTGCCTACATAAAACACTCCATTGATGCATTGGGCTGCTCGCAAATCTGCATGAATATAAGCTGCGTCTTGCGTAGCCCATTTCGTTTTTTGATTAAAGGTGCTTCCTCCATCGGTGGAGGCGTGGAGATCCACATACCCGTATATTATATTTTTTACGTCAGTATCAGAGACTGCAAAACCCCCGTAGCAACTTTCATCGGGCTTGGTCATCGCGATAAAAAAACCACCACTATTTTGAGATTTATATACATTTTTAGAAGAAGCAGCATAAATATGATTTGGTTCTGCCGCAGATACAGAAAGGTAGATTCTTGAGTTACTGTTGTTCAATAACTGAGCGGTATTCGAAAAAGAAGTGCCTCCGTTTGTGGATTTTTTCACATAATTACGGTCAGTACCGGAGTTTCTGTACGAGTATATGGTCTTATCACTGGTAGGGTGAAAAGCTACGTCTGTGGTAGCCCCTGTTATTGGCGTGCTCCATGTTTTGAGGTTATCATTGGAGACAAACAGTCCTTTACTCGTACACACAAACACTTGATTGGTCACGGTAGGGTGAAAAGCAATTTTGTATATTTTTTCATTGTCTCCGAGTCCGCCCCAATTGAGTTTTGCAGGGTTGAAATCTGAGATGCTCCATGTGCTTCCCCCGTCGGTACTTCTGTATATACCATGGGTATTTCCTGCACCACCGTGATTTACCGATATGAGTATCTCGTTATAATTAGCAGGGTTCACAGATAATGTAGGGACGCCAGATGCTACTAAATAGTCCGTAGTATTTTCCCAAGTGGTTCCTCCATTATTTGTTCTCCAAAAACCGCCACTTCTGCTACCCAGATACATGTGTTCATCGTTTGTAGGGTTCACCCAAAAAGTCTCTACTCTGCCGATGCCTGGAGAGTAATGTGATGTTCTGTTGTTAGCATCCCAAGGGCCTAGTTCTACCCAACCATTGTCAAATGATCCTTTAGCTTTTAGATTTGAGTTGGAAGCAAGTTCCTTATATGCATTTGTCGCCATATAGTGGTCCACATTGTATCGGTCTCCACTTGGAGCATACTTGCTTTCATTTTCACTTTTCCATCTTTCATATCCTTTCCATCCGCTTCCTTTACCGCTTCCGTTAGCGTCAAAATAGGATTCTGCGGCTTTCACTACTTCATAAAAATTGTATGAGTTATCATCCATCATTTCTTTATATGCAGGAGTCTGACCGTTGGCAGAAAACAACAAGAATATGAATGTTAGTAAAGAAACTGATTTGTAGAGGGGAGAATAATTTATCTGCATGTTGGTTGCAAATGTAAATAAATAGAACATTCTATTGTGTCATGAGTGTTTACTAAACTGAGCCAAAAAAAACCTTTGGAGCTTGATGCTCCAAAGGTTGAGTGATTTAGTTGAGCTTACCTATTATTATTATTATTATCTTACTGTCAGAGTCATGGAATTTACTTTTTTTACCATACCATACTTTGTGTCTTTTGCTGTGATACCTTCTATTATGAATCGGTCACCACGCTTAGATCTACACATCAAGTTTTTCATTTGTGAGGTAAGTACGTCCCCCGACCCATTTATGACTTCAGGATTACCGTGTCTTGGGCTATAGATAAAGCGATATTTCAAGACACTAAACTGCAAATTGTATGCGAAGTCTTGTCCCAGAGTGGCTAATACTCTGTTTTGTGCACAGAGTTGGCCTTTAGTTACTGCGTTTCCATTGTTTGGTATGCCACCTAGCATGGCACCAGGAGCAGGAACATTTCTCACTCTAAATTCTGATGTCCCCATTTTTTTTCCTTTGGCATATACTGTAACATTTACCTGGGGAGTAGAGCCGTTTACTTTTATGTTGTACTGTCCGTTGGTCCCAGATATTTGAGCTCCGCCGCTTGCCTCTACTCGTATATCCGCCGCACTATATCCAGGCACAGATATGCTGAGTGGATTGTCCAGTGATCGGTAGAGGAGTTTTAGTGCATCGGCAGATACCGTAGCTACCGGTTTGAAAACTTGGTAGGTGTGCTCATAGGGATAGTACGTAGGTTCTCCAGTTTTTGGATCCGCTACTTCTATTTGGCCTTTTACGGTTTTTTCTCCTATGCCATTCGCTCTGAAATCTATTTTTCCTACTTGCCCTTCCATCGTGCTGAGCGGTGCTCCATTCATAGTAATCTTGGACTTAGTACTGCTACTAGATGCTATCAGCATCACTTTGGCGGTGTAGTTTTTACCCTCCATTACATAGTTGCTTTGAGGTATGATAGCCGCATTTAGCTCATCTATGATGTGCGAACTTTGGTTTACTCCGTATTGCAACTTACCTATAACATCCGCTTCTAGGGCTGTAGCGTTGTTCTGATATTGAGTAAGCAGAGCTAGGAGAGCACCCACAGGCTGATATTCTAGGTTTATGCTCGCCCAGGTGCGTTTGCCCACTAAGGTGCTCGCAGGTTCTGTAGCATTGAGCAGGTTGGCTTGCTTTGCTATATTATATGGTTTAGGATCTACAAAGAGCTCTTTTTCGTCAGGTTTTAGTAGATGCAGCAGTTGGTCTCTAGTTGCATTTATTTTATCTTGCAGCTCTTTGGCTTTTTTCCCTTGCCCTTTCACCATAAATAGGTAGGCGTGTTTTTCCATGCCTTCAGGAGTTTTGAGTGCCGTAAGTCCATCTTCTCCTTCTTCCTCTTCAAGCCTTCCATCATAGAGTTCCACTATTTCAGTTTTGAGTGATTCTATGTACGTGTTAAACTCAGATGAGATCTATTGAGCTTGCACTGCGGCATCATAGTACGGTTGTGTTTTGGTGGTTTCTTTGGATAAGAGCGAGGCGAATCTAGCCATCTGAATTTGGTTTTTTTGGTCGTAGCTTTCTGCGGAGTTAATGAAGTTTTTTTCCATCAGGTGAAAAGCCTTGAGTACGTGCTTGTCTACATTGAGAGCTAGCATTGCGATTAATACGATGTACATCAAGTTAATCATTTTCTGTCTTGGTGGTAATTTTACGGTTGCCATAATATTTCAGTTTTACTTTTAATTTATTGGGTAAATAAAAATTTGAGAAAAGGCAGGTAGTAGTGTTTAAACTACTAGTAATTGGGTGAGTAAAATTGCCGACAACGTCGGTTGATTAGATATAGACTTAACGGCGAGATGTTGGGTTTATTGCACTGGTATGACAGAATACATGCGTGAATTTGAACTTGTAGTTTTCTGTATGATGAACTGGTCTGCAATAAATGGTATTGCGATTAGCTCGAGTTGAGGACATATTTTCTTAGACATATTTTGTGCTAGTGCTCTCTAATAATGTTCCTTTTGAACTATACTATGACGAATTATTATGAGGTTTTAGGTATCCCAAATTTTTGATCTGCTTCAGATGTGAGGAAGGCATATATCCGCCAGATAAAGCTTTATCATCCAGATTTGAATAGTACGGTGGAAGCTGACGAGATTTCCAAGCGACTAAATTTAGCAAAAGAGGCCTTAGAGAGTGCCGAACGCAAGGCCAGTTATGATCGTCGACTGAGGTCGTTTATACAAAATCCATCCGTTCAACAAACGTATACTCCTAAAAACCAGCAACATCAGAAATCTTCCATACAGAAGACTCGTCAAGAACGTTCGAGAAGAAATATGGAGAGGAATAGGGTTAATCAATTGAGAGAATACGAGAAATGGCTAGCCAGATACCCGATGCCTTTGTGGTATTTTTTATTTGGAATCGTAGGAGCCTTATTCTTGTTTATTTTTTATCAAGTGCTCTTTAGAGGCACTACTGGCGAATGGGTGATTATGTCGGGGATAGTACTTTTTATGTACTATTATATCACCATTTGGGCAACGTCAGAGTATTCTAAGTGCATACACTATTTGGTTACACAAAAGAATGCCAATATAGATTTAGACAGAGCATCTTCTCGGTTTTTGAGGAGCGTTTTTTGGGGCGGATGTATTACAGTAGTGATTCTAAAGTTACTGTTAAGGTACACTTAAAAGAGCGAGACTTGAAAAATTAAGCCTTAATCCTCACTAAAATACTCGTAAAAGTACGGTATCGTTTCTATGCCTTTGTAAAAGTTAAATAGACCGTATTTCTCATTTGGTGAATGGATGGCATCACTATCTAGCCCGAAACCAAAGAGTACTGTTTTTAGTCCAAGCACTTCTTCAAACAAAGCTACGATAGGGATACTTCCACCACCTCTAGTAGGTACAGGCTTTTTGCCAAATGTCTTTTCCATTGCCCTACTTGCTGCTCTAAATGCTTTACTGTCTGTAGGTGTAACAGCAGCCTCACCACCGTGGTGAGGAGTCACTTTTACCTTCACTGCCTTTGGAGCTATACTCTCAAAATGCTTTTGGAACATTTGAGTGATTTCTGCAGAAGTTTGACTCGGAACCAAACGCATACTAATTTTAGCGTACGCTTTACTTGGAAGTACAGTTTTTGCACCTTCACCTATGTATCCACCCCATATTCCGTTTACGTCTAAGGTTGGACGTATTCCAGTTCTTTCTATAGTAGAGTATCCTTTTTCACCCATTACATCATTCACATCTAGCTCAACTTTATACTCGTCTAGGCTAAATGGTGTAGCGGCCATAGCTGCTCTATCTTCTTCGCTTACCACATCTACATTATCATAAAATCCACGGATAGTAATGTGTCTGTTCTCATCATGTAGACTGCTTATCATATCACACAGTACATTGATAGGGTTACCTACTGCTCCTCCAAAAGATCCAGAATGAAGATCAATTTTAGGACCGGTGACTTCTACTTCTACATAGCTAAGGCCACGTAGACCAGTGTCTATACTCGGGATATCGTTTGCTATCATCCCTGTATCAGAGATTAGCACAACATCAGATTTCAGTTTTTCTTGGTTTGCTTTTACATAGATGCCTAGGTTGGTAGAACCTATTTCTTCTTCGCCTTCTATCATAAACTTCACATTGCAATGCAAAGTATTGGTCTCCATCATCGTCTCGAAAGCTTTGAGATGCATGTACATCTGACCCTTGTCATCACACGCTCCACGAGCATATATGTTACCATCTTTTATAGTTGGATCAAAAGGAGGTGTATTCCATAAATCGTCTGGCACACTCGGTTGCACATCATAGTGACCATATACCAGGATGGTAGGCTTAGATGGGTCTATCATTTTCTCACCGTAGACTATTGGGTTTCCAGCAGTTTTTTCCAATACCACATTGTCTGCACCAGCCTCTTGTAGTCGCTTTGCTACATATTCAGCACATTTTTGAACGTCATCAGAATATGCTGAGTCCGCACTTATACTTGGCAATCTTAATAGGTCAAATAACTCGTTTAGGAATTTATCTTTATGATTTTCAATATACTCTTCTCTGGTCATAAGGACGAAGGTAAAATTTTGTGTAAGACAATTGCATAATAATTCAATTATAGAATGAATGTAAAGAAGCAGTGATTTGAAACATTACCGTAAAATTATATTTCGCTCGGCGGAATACTCAATGACCTTCCAGTTTATGTAGCGTGAACAAAATTTATTCACTAAATCGAGTATTTAAAATTAGTATAATATTAAAACGTAGTGACTTAATATTTAAAAAAAATAGAGTGACTAAAGCTATCAATCATCGTCTAAAAATCACACTGGCATTGGATTTGCTTTCTTTGAAGTGTAAAATCAAAGATTCTCAAAATGAAAAAAATAATAACATTGAAAAGATACATAGTCATTGGGCTATTGGCAGTAATGATATGGGGTTGTTCTAAAGTACCACTTACTGGAAGACGACAGTTTAAACTGCTACCAGAGAGTACACTTATACAAGCGAGTTCACTTAGCTATCAGCAAGTGTTAGACACTGCAAACATAATACGCACAGGAGAGCAGGCAGCTATGGTGAAACGTGTGGGTCTTCGTATCTCTAAGGCGGTAGAGGCCTATCTTACGGAGCAGGGATTGGAAAAAAGAGTTGAAGGATTTGACTGGCAGTTTAATCTCATCAATGATAATAATGTCAATGCTTGGTGCATGAGTGGTGGCAAAGTAGCCTTCTACACAGGAATCACGCCTATATGCCAAGATGAAACAGGCGTAGCAGTAGTAATGGGTCACGAAATAGCACATGCCATAGCAAGACACGGTAACGAACGTGTGAGTCAGAGTTTGGCTTTGCAAGGAATGGCCACGGGCTTAGATCTAGCTATGCTCATAAAAGAGAAACTAGAAGTGGCAAGACAAGTAGTGAATACTGCGGTAGGAATAGGCGGTCAGTTAGGAATGCTTGCTTTCAGCAGGAAGCATGAGTCTGAGTCTGACGAGTTGGGGCTTACTTTTATGGCGATGGCTGGATACAATCCGAGTGAGGCTCCTAAGTTTTGGGATAGAATGAGTCAGATAGGAGGTGAGAGACCACCTGTTATGCTTAGCACACATCCAGATTCAGGGAAAAGACAAGAAGACTTACAAAAACTTTTGCCAAAGGCAATGGTGATATACAACCAAAACAAACGATAGTTGTTATTAAACCAAGTGAGTAGAACAATCATAAAATTATTGGGGATCGCGATACTGGGAAGTGTCGCTATTTCTATGAATACAGTGGCCATCACTGCTGAGCAGATCTTAAAAAAAGTAGAACAAAAGCTAGCTGCAAGTACAATGATAGCTGAGATGGATATTCGTATAAAACGTCCCAAATGGACCAAAACCATGAGTCTAAAAACTTGGGCTAAGGGTACAGACTATGCCATGGCGTACATCACGGGTCCGGATAAGGATAAGGGTACGGTCTATCTCAAGGCCAAAAACAATGTCTATAATTATCTGCCCAAGATAAAAAAAACAGTAAAATTGCCTGCAGCTCTACTTAGCCAAAACTGGATGGGCACGGATATGACAACAGACGATTTAGTGAAGCTCACCAAGCTAACTTCGGATTACCGAGCAGAGCTTACGGGCTCCCAGATGGTAAGCGGTAGAGACTGCCACGTGATAGAACTCATACCTAGAGAAGATGCAGATGTACTCTGGGGAAAACTGCTGCTATGTATAGATAAGAAAGGCTACATACAGATGAAAACAGTCTTTTATGATGAAGATGAAGAGGTCGTAAATACAATGGTAAGTAGCGATGTGAAAAATCTAGGAGGGACCCTGATGGCCTCTAAAATGGTGATGACTCCAGCAGGCAAAAAAGGTCAATCTACCACGGTAACATACAGAAGTATGAAGTTCAACGCACCCATAAGCAATGAATTTTTTACAAAGCTAAATATGCCAAAGGTGAAACCATAGCCTATATTTGACCTTCGTATGAGGGTAGCAATCTATATTATCATTTCTTGTTTGTGTTTAGCCAGTTATAGTCAGTCCACTGTGAAAGTGACTGAAAATATTTCGGTTTATAAACATTGGACGGTGAATTTTTCTGAACAGAGTGACCTGTTGGAGTTGTCTAGACTAAAGGACAATGAAACCGCCCCCAAACCTGTAATGAGAAGTGAAGCTATCAAGCAAAAATTAGATGCACAACGCAAAAGGACCGCTATTAAAAGCAAAACTTCTTATATAACCACCAAAGAAGATATAGCTCCAGAGCTAAGAGATAATTTTAATGGCAAACCTATCGGAAATGCAGGTATCCCAAATGATAATACTATGGCAATAAGCAATGATGGATATATCATAAGTGCTATCAATACCACTGTTACCATTCTCAATGAGAAAGGGGAAAGACTTGGATTCAAATCGCTATCAGGTATCACTTCTGGTCAGTTGGGCCTCTTAGACAGATATTACGACCCTAAAGTGACGTACGATCCTGTTAATGAACGATTTATATTGGTGTTTTTGGAAGGTAGTCTGAGCAGCGATACACGCATAGTGGTGGGTTTTACAGAGACTTCAGACCCTACAGGAAAATGGAGTTTTTATGCACTCAATGGTAAGCCGCTAGGAGGAACAATGTGGAGCGATTATCCTATCATAGCACAGAATAGTACAGATTTGTATATCACGGTGAACTTGCTTAGAGATAATGAAAGTTGGCAAGAAGGGTTCGTGGAAAGCCTTATCTGGCAGGTCAATAAACAAGATGGATACGATGGTAAAGAGGACCTTACTCAGAAAGTATTTACAGGAATAGAATACGGTGGTAAGCCTGTTTGGAGTATTTGTCCAGTACAGCCCGGTTTAGACTTTGAGCATGACAATATGTATTTTTTATCTGTGAGACCAGATGCGGAAAGCAATGATACTGTGTTCTTGCACGAGATTACTAACAGCTCACTTTCTGGGCAAGCTACTCATACTTTAAAAGTGCTTCAAGCGGATAAAAAATATGGAGTACCACCCACTGCATACCAACCTGTAGTAGAAGGTTCCGATTTTAGACTGCAGACCAATGATACGCGTGTGCTAAGTGCTACGCTGTATAATGGTAAGATACATTATACGCAAAGTACGATTTTGCCGGATGAGATTCGTTCAGGTATTTTTCATGGTATTATATCGGATGTGGCAGGAGACCCAAGTGTTTCAGCAGAGTATATTTCTTCATCTACATTGGATTATGCCTATCCGTCTATTGCCTTTGCTGGAGAAGATGAATCAGACGAGCATAGTATGATTCTTACTTTTTCGCACGTTGGAGAAAATGACTATCCTGGAACGAGTGCCGTTTTTCATAACAAAAAAGAAGGAAAAGAAAGCTTGTATTCTGATGTGGTAAGACTGAAACAGGGAGATAGTATCATCAATACTTTTGTGGCAGATACCGCAGAACGATGGGGCGACTATAGCGATATACAGCGTAAATACGATGAGCCAGGAGTAGTATGGGCTTGTGGAAGCTATGGAGACAAAAACGGAAGGAACAATGTGTGGATAGCTAAACTAAAAGTGAACAATGAGTTGCTATCTGTAGATGGTTTTATCACGTACCCAAATCCTGCAGAGACCTCCATTAGAGTGGGAGCCACTTTTACAAAAGACGAAACGGTAACCATACGCCTTGTGGATATGCGAGGTACTACTGTAAAGGAAATTAAAGACCAGGAAGTAGTAGCAGGGTCGGCTGAATTTTTGTTTAACATATCAGGACTCAGCTCAGGGGCGTATGCAATGTATATCTTCAATTCTGATCTTGAAAAATTGCATTCGCAAAAAATATTGGTCGAGTAGGAGAAGTAGTTAAAAGTAATATTTTCTGCTTCTGCAACACTTAGCAGAAGTTCAACACCAAATAATCCTAGAAAACCATTCCTACATTTAATTACCTTTGAACACAATGAACAAAATCCTAGTAATGGGCAGTGGAAGTTGGGGAACAGCATTGGTAAAAATATTGCTAGAAGACTCCAACGTGCAAGTAGAATGGTGGGTAAGGAGTGAGGAGTCGGCAGCATATATAAATGCCAAGGGCCGAAATCAAAAGTACCTAAGGTCAGTGAAATTTGATATGAGTAGACTGCGTGCTAGTTCAGATGCTGTTTCACTTGTGAAGGCCAATGATATAATCTTACTGGTGACACCATCTGCTTTTATATCGGACGTAATGGGTCCGATAGACAACAGTCTACTCGCTGGCAAAAAAATAATATCTGCCATAAAAGGAGTAGAACCTCAAACGCTAAAAATAGTAGGAGAATATCTCTTCGAAAATAAAGGTGTTAAAGAAGATGATTTTGGAGTAATCACGGGTCCATGCCATGCCGAAGAAGTAGCACAAGAAAAACTTAGCTATCTCACCTTTGCAAGTACCAATGAGGATTTTTGTGCTAAAATGTGTATTTCTTTGGACTGCTCGTTTATTAAGGTAACGCCTAGTGCAGATATTTATGGAACAGAGATAAGTGCTGTCCTCAAAAATGTGTATGCCATAGCAGCAGGCATGTGCCATAGTCTTGGTTATGGGGACAATTTTCAGGCAGTGCTAGTGAGCAATGCCATACGAGAGATAAAACGATTTATAGCTGCGGTACATCCTATAGATAGAGATGCTGATGATAGTGCATACTTGGGGGACCTATTAGTTACAGCGTACTCGCAGTACAGCAGAAATAGAACGCTTGGAGGAATGCTAGGAAAGGGATATTCGATAAAATCTGCACTCGTGGAGATGGAAATGGTTGCAGAAGGTTATTATGCGACAGAGAGTATACATAAACTAAATGATAAGTACACTGTGGATATGCCGATACTGAACTTTGTATATGGAGTGATCTATGAAAAGAAAAACATACGCGAGGAGGCTGAGAACTTGACTAAATTATTAAACTAAAATGAAAAAATTTCTAATTACATTAATTTACGCTACACTAGCTACTATGGTGGTGGCATATTTGTTTAAGATGATGAATTGGCCAGGATTTGGAGATTTGAGTCTTGGTATATTTTGGCTGCATATTGGAGCATACCTCACATACTCACTGATGGTGCCAGACAAAGACTCCAGAATACTCTACCCTATGATAGCACTCGTTGTAGGTATATTGGTCAATATGTTCAAAGTTGGATTGGATAGTGAGATGCTGATTTATGGACTGTTCGTTGTTTTTCTAGTATATGTGGGATTCCACTTATTTGCCAAGGATTATTTGGATAAGAATGACCTCAAGGTGCTCCGCAAAATCAGTATTGGAGCATTCGTAGTTTTTGTAGTAGCCGTCTTAATGAAACTCATGCATCTGCAAGATGCACACTATGCACTTATAGTGGGCAGTGCAGCAGTTGCCTTTATGCTTTTGATTACGGGTATGACGAAGGGTCTAGAACGTAATAAATAAAAAAAATCCCTCTAGCATTCAAATGCTAGAGGGATTTAAACTAAATTGGAAATGTCTTAAGAAACTTGCCCTACAGCATGGTTTACATCCATCCATCCACCACTATTGTAGCATTCCACTCCTTGAGCTTGCAAAAATGCAGTAGCCTGACCACTACGTCCACCACTTAGGCAGCATAGTACTATTGGACCTTCTATTGCTTTAAATTCACTTACTCTTTCTGGCACTTCGTTTAGAGGTATGTTGATAGAGTTTGTAACGTTGCCGCCCATAAACTCTGCTTCTGTTCTTACGTCTACTATTGTAGCACCATTTTCTAATAATTCTGTTAAAGTCATTTTTTATTAATGTAATGTAATATATTTTGTTTTAGTCGTTCGTCAGCCGGAGACTGCGATTAACCATTATTTTGTAATCTTACCTACCATGCAGTTAGCATAACTTTTGGCCTGCATCAGTAGCCCATTTTCTGCAGTCGCCTCTGGATATCCCATTGCAGATAGTTTGTCTATCACTGCACTTCTAGTCGCTAGATTCTTATAAGAGAGATCTACTGTTCCATTGTCAAAGTCTACCTTTACGTCTTCTACTCCGTCTATGTCTGTCAGCTTGGTAGTGATGCTATGAGCACATCCACCACATTTTATGTTAGCTATGTTTAATGTTTCGTTTTTCATTTTGTCTTACAACTGTTTATACCAAATAATGAGTAAAGTGGGCAAAAGCTCACAAAACTCGTAAGTAGAAGCACTACAGCCACTACCAAAAGCACTATTTCGAGCGTTCCAGAAATAATATTCATATAACTCAATACACCAACAATCAATGCGAGAAGTATTCTAACTATCCTAGCTATGGACCCCATGCTCTTTGTCATATTGCAAAGATACTGATGATAATTTTGTCTTAGAGTAACATGTGTTACAATGATTTGGAGGTGCGTGATGGAAATTATCTTGGGAATTTCTTCTTGATAGTTGAATATTGCGTCAATAATGCAAATCACAGGCAATCTTCGCAAAATGAGCACCGAGTTGGTGTCTAATGTTCCTCAGTACACACTTAAGATGAAAGATGTTCTTGATCCAATGGAATCAATGGACATGAATGCATTGATTGGTAAGCCTATCAGAATAGAGTATGAAGGATATATCAATTCTGTCATTTCTGGTCAGAAGATGAACAAGGCATTTGGAGAAGGCTTGACCTACCAAGAGTTTATGGAGAGCCCGCAGGCAAGCCCTAGCATTATGAGACCAGAACTAAGTAGGATACACGAGGGAATCGCCATACGAGACTACGAGTGGGAGGTGAAGCATCATCTGCAGCCGCATGTGGTCTATATTTCTCTCACCAGTAACTTTAAAGTAGGAGTGACTAGAGCGAGTAATATGCCTTACCGCTGGATAGACCAAGGAGCTACGCAAGCTATAGTGCTAGCAGAAGTACCTTATCGTCAGTTAGCTGGACTTATAGAAGTGAGTCTAAAGGACCACATAAGCGATAAGACTGCTTGGCAGCGAATGCTAAAAGGAGTGGTAGAAGATGACAGGCACATTATCGATGTAAGAGATGAAATGGCAGCACTGGTACCTAGGCAGTTTTCTCATTATTTGACCGATACGGCAGAAATGACGGAGATTAAATACCCCGTACTTGAGTTTCCCGAAAAAGTAAAAAGCCTTAAGCTAGAAAAAGTAAAAGTAATAGAAGATAAACTTGTCGGTATAAAGGGGCAGTACCTCATATTAGAAAACGGTGTGACCAATATTCGCAGTCAAAGCGGTGCTAGGGTCACGATAGAGGTTTAAGGATTTGCATTGAGTTTAAGGTGGAATAATATGCCCTACAGAACCAATTATCTAATCATCTGTTCGACTATTAACTATTTACTAAATTCGCACCTTTGGGACATACACAAACATCCGACCGTAAAAAAGACCACATAGAGCTCGCTTTTGAGTCTGTGGTAACCAATCAAGATTCTCGTTTTTACTACGAGCCTTTATTTAGTGGACATCCGCAGGGAGGACTAGAGCCTGTTCAGTTTGCAGGCAAAGAGATGAAAGCACCACTATGGGTGAGTAGTATGACCGGAGGGACCAAAGAAGCGGGCATTATTAACAAGAACTTAGCTAGGGCTTGTGGCCAGTTCGGACTAGGAATGGGCCTGGGGAGTTGTAGAATCATCTTGAAAGATGATGAGTACTTGCCTGACTTTCAGCTACGTAAAGAGATGGGAGACTATCCGTTTTATGCTAATCTAGGAGTAGCTCAGCTCGAAGAACTTTTTGACGAAGGCCAAGAAAACCTAGTAGCAGAACTCATAAAACGCACCGAAACCGATGGATTGATTATACACGTAAATCCACTACAAGAGTGGCTACAGCCAGAAGGAGATGTGTTCAAGAAGTCACCATTAGAAATCATACAACGTACACTAGACTTAGACATTAAGATTATAGTAAAAGAAGTAGGCCAAGGTTTTGGACCATCAAGTCTGAAGGCTTTAATGAAATTACCTCTTGCGGCAATAGACTTTGGGGCTCACGGAGGAACAAATTTTAGTAAGCTAGAAATGCACCGTAGTGATACTATGAGGCATGAGGCTTATGACAAAGTAGCTTCTTGGGGGCATTCAGCCGAGGAAATGGTTGGTTTTTACAATTGTTTAAATGAAGAGATAGGCGACCAAAACTACAATGTAGATGTTCTGATAAGTGGTGGCGTAAGAGATTTTATGGATGGATATTACCACACTGAACGTATAGATGCCAATGCTATTTATGGACAAGCATCTGCTTTCTTAAAGCACGCTAGAGGTAGTTATGCAGAATTGGAGGAGTATGTAGAGTTGCAGATAAAAGGGTTGGAGTTGGCTAAAACATTTTTAAAGCTAAGGTAATTGCGAGTATTGAGAAGGTGAGTAATGAGTAAGCACGATTTTAAGGAACTTAAGGTTTGGCAGAAGTGCCGCACATTTACAAAGAATTTATATTCGCTTACTTACTCATTTCCAGATGATGAGAAATTTGGGATTACTAATCAAATAAGACGAGCTACAATTTCTATATCTAATAATATTGCAGAAGGTGCAGGGAGAAATGGCAAGAAAGAGTTTAAGCAATTCTTGCACATTGCATACGGATCGGCTGTAGAAGTAGAGAATATGCTAATACTTGTTTCAGATTTAAATTTTGTAAAAGCGGTTGAAGTTACTCCTGTCTCTAATGATTTGATGGAAATTCAAAAAATGTTATATTCACTTATTAACTCCATTAAATAAAAAACACTCAATACTAAAACACTCATTACGCACTACTAGAAGAGATGATAAAAGGATTCAGCAAACTAACCAAAGCTGCCAAAATAGAATGGCTAATAGATAACTATTTCAATGGAGAAGCAGCAGCACGCGAAACACTCCAAAACTACTGGCACTCAGATACCAAGTTGCAGAAACTGCACGATGAGTTTATAGAAAATACGATTACTAACTTCTACATACCAATGGGCGTAGCTCCTAATTTCTTGATAAATGGGAAAGAATATGCCGTGCCAATGGTTACCGAAGAAAGTTCTGTAGTAGCAGCCGCAGCCAAGTCGGCTACTTTCTGGGCGAGCAAAGGCGGATTCAAAGCAACGGTAAAAAGCACTACCAAAGTAGGACACGTGCACTTCCTGTGGAAGGGAGAAGACAAGCAAGCATTGGCCGAGTTTGTAGAAAATATAAAAGATAAGTTTCATACCGAGACAGAAGGAATTACCAAAAACATGCGAAAACGTGGTGGCGGTATTCTGAGCATAGATCTAGTAGATAAATGTGAAGACGTACCGCATTACTATCAGCTGCACGCTGAGTTTAAAACGTGCGATAGTATGGGTGCCAACTTCATCAACTCATGTTTAGAAAAATTTGCCGATGTACTAAAAGCAGAGATAGCACTGTCTAGCTTAAGCCCAAATGAGGTAGAAGTGGTGATGTGCATCTTGAGCAACTATACTCCGGATTGCTTGGTGCGGGTAGAGGTAAGTTGCCCTATAGAGCAAATGGTTGAAGGTACCGATATGTCTGCAGAGGCATTTGCGGAGCGATTTACAACAGCGGTACGCATAGCAGAAACACAACCTTATAGAGCGGTAACACACAATAAGGGAATTATGAACGGCATAGATTCTGTGATTTTGGCTACAGGAAATGATTTCAGAGCCATAGAAGCCGGAGCACACGCCTATGCAAGTAAAGACGGTCAGTACACCAGTCTGACTCACGCAGATATTAGCGATGGGCAGTTCAAGTTTTGGATAGAAGTGCCACTAGCACTCGGCACAGTAGGCGGCATTACCGGTCTGCATCCTATGGTGAAGTTTGCACACCAGCTAATGGGTAAGCCCAATGCGGCAGAACTTATGATGATAAGTGCAGCAGTAGGCCTAGCTCAAAATTTCTCAGCACTACGTAGTCTTACCACTACAGGAATACAGCAAGGCCATATGAAAATGCATTTGCTCAATATTCTCAACCAGCTAGAAGCTACAGAAGAGGAAAAGAAGATTATCGTGCAGCACTTCATCAAAAACACACCACATCACGCAGAGGTGGTAGAAGCTTTTAAGAAAGTACGAGGTGGCGAGGTGTTGTCATAAGATGCTTAGCGGTTTAGTTTCTTAGATGCTTAGCATCTAAGGGATGTTCAGATAATTCTGTGTCATCTGCGTGCTAATTTTTCTGACAAGGTAATTGTTCTTCATTTTATTCCTTCATATTTGAAAGGATATGAAAGTGGTGTTTATTCCCATTCTGCTTATTTTACTCTCTTTCTGTTCGTGTTCAGATAAAGAGGGAAGTAAACCTCAAAAGGTTGTCCTGGAGCAGCAAGAGTATCTTGGCCCTTATGCTCTTATCAAGACAGAGTTAATTAGTTTTGATGCAGATATGAAGCCTATAGTGAAGGTGGATACTTTTTTTTATGGAGAGATAAGTGCTATATACGCTCGTAGATCAGATTCTACATTTATTACATCCAGTCAGTTTTCGTACGACTTTGAAACACAAAATAATGGTACCGCTGGAGAAATTAGCAATCACATAAGTACATTTACTAATGCCGGAACAGAGTTCCAAAAGACAGATACTAGCTTGATCATAAGTGGCTATACTCAACAGGGTTCGAGAACCCAAACGACAAGAAAATTTAGCGGAATAAAATTATGAAACGAAACATACTTTTACTTTTTGGACTTTTAGGGCTTTTGGTATTGGAGTATGGATGTAAGAAAGAACCTTTGTCCTGCGGAGGTTCTAGTGAGATGCAGGTAACTGGTATTCAGGAAGTACATTGCTTTATGCTGGACTCTAACAACCAGCTTGCAGCACTCAGCAAAGATGAAGCTCCTTATGATAAAATAGTATACCGCGTGGTGCTCGACTGGGAGAGAATTGCTGACACTCACTTCAGCAATTACTCTGCCTATGCTAATCTGGCTCCTTACACCAATTGGAAACCGCAGGAAATCATTATACTATATAACGAAATAGACGTAACAGATCACTTCACCATCCTCGGATATCCTAGTATAGCTGACTATCTCGATGAAAGTCCTTTTCAAGTTGGTCAATACTTACATTTTTCTATGCTCCAAGTACCAGAAGCGGCTGGTGAAAAGACATTTGAGTTCAAGATTCTTGAAAGTGATACAACCTACAGTACTAAAAGTAAAATGCTACGCATAAGACTATAAAAATGTAAGAACTACTGATTAAACGAAACATACTTTTACTATTTGGATTACTTGGACTAGTGGTTTTAGAATACGGTTGTGATGATAAGCCAGGTGCTTGTCCTCCTAGTACGTATACTATTAAAGGAGTAGATAGCGTACAGGTTTTTAGTATGGATTCTAATAGTTATCTAACTCCACTCACTACTGACTCTATTGGGTATGACAAGCTCTTGTTTAAAGTTAATTTTAGTGCTCAATTAATCGTTAAGATACTCGGTAAATCTTCATCACTTTATGCGACGGCACCTTACCCACTTCCAAATTCAAATTGGTTTATAGAGAATATAACCGTATCCGAGGTGAGTGAGTTTTATAACGTTGATTGGGAGATATCAAATAGACATTATGAAACATTTCAAGACGTCGATTCCATCAGAGGTAATGAGTTTTGGCTTGTGCCTATTGAAATGTTTTTGCGACCGAAATCTGCACCGAGTAATTCTGGGATGTATGAGTTTAAAATCAAAGTCGAAACTAGCGAAGGTGTAATCTTCGATACCACTAAAGATCCCATCATTATTACACCCTAAATCCTGAGCTAAGAAACCAAGCAACTATTCTACTAACCAACTACCTTTGCGAGGTGCAAACCTTCTTTTCACACGGCAAATTATTAATCACTGGTGAGTATGTGGTCCTAGATGGAGCATTATCACTAGCTATTCCTACCAAGTACGGTCAACGTATGGAAGTGGAGTTTCGCGAAAGCGATACAAATAATACACTCACTTGGTACAGCATAGATAGCGATGGCGAGACGTGGTACCAGGAGGAATTCCTGATTGAGGAGAGTCACACTGAGCACTTCGACCCCGCTCCGTACAGACTCCATAGAAGTGTTAGACTCAATGAAATGGAGTTATGCAATATAAACTCAGTAAGTGATTCACTAGTAAAAATTCTTAATAAATCCTGTGAAGGCAATCCGTGGTTTTTAGAAGGGGGCAGTTATACTGTACGGACTTATTTAGACTTCCCGAATAACTGGGGACTAGGCAGCAGTAGTACACTTATATGCAATATAGCCAAGTGGGCAGAGGTTGATGCGTTTGAGCTGTCGGAAGCTAGTTTTGGAGGTAGCGGATACGATATAGCTGTGGGTATGCTAGGTGGAGACATCCTCTATCGCAGCCCAGAGATGTGGGAAGGCTACGTATATAATCCTGCGTATAGGGGAAATCTGTACTTTGTGCATCTCAACCAAAAACAAAACAGCCGAGAGGGAATTGCCACTTACCGCAGTAAACCCGTGAATAAAAAAGTTGTAGAACAGGTTTCTGATCTTACAGAAAATCTTATCAAATGCACCGATTTTGATGGTTTTCAGCAGCTCATTACAGAGCATGAAGCACTTATAGCATCAGTCATAGAAATGCCTACTGTAAAAGAAAAACACTTCTCAGATTATCCATTTGCCATCAAAAGCCTAGGAGCTTGGGGCGGTGATTTTATACTCGCCTGCGGAGACAAAAACACCCCAGCCTATTTCAAAGACAAAGGCTACGATACGGTCTTAGCTTATTCTGAGCTGATTAAGTAGACTGATTTTTCACAAAGCAAAGCTGAGCGTTGGCCAAAAGTATTCTGACAGATGTGCGACTGTGATGATTTTGAGGGGTAGAGAGGCGATGGCCAGTGCGACAACTCAAAATGCAGGGCTTTATACTTTTATGTTTTTGTAATACTTTTTTAAAAAAAGCATAAAAGAATTAAAAAATAATGGATGGTTAACCGTACACATAAACATAAAGAAGTATTGTTACTTTTTGCGTCAAGGCAAAAACGAAAGGCAAAGAAAATCACCGAGAGAGATGGAATATGTCACTTTGTATAATCCAATCACCGTTTACCTTTGTTACTTCTAAGAATAAATGAGCACATACACCACCACTTGGAAAAGTCCAAGCAACATAGCACTTGTAAAGTATTGGGGCAAAAAAACCAATGAAGTTCAGATTCCGAGTAATGCATCGATCAGTTTTACGCTGAGAAATTGTGCAACGATCACTACATTGGAGTTTGAAGAAATGGATGGCTTAGCTATTAAGGTTCGTTTAGAAGGTGATGAGGAACCAAGTTTCGAGCCAAAGATAGAGCAGTTTCTTCACCGCATAGCAAACATTTTTCCATTTGTATTGCATGGCAAATACCTCATAGATACAAGCAATAGCTTTCCGCACAGCAGTGGTATAGCAAGCAGTGCCAGTGGTATGAGTGCCTTGGCACTCTGCATATGCGACATAGCAGTGGAAAAAGGATTGCTGACTCAAGATAAATTTAAAGAAACCGCCTCAGAGTTAGCAAGACTAGGCAGCGGCAGTGCCAGTAGATCCATCTATGGCCCAATGGGAGTTTGGGGCGACCATCCAGATTTTATTGGAAGTAGCGATTCATTTGCTATTCCTTATTCGGATGTCAATGCTGTATTTAAAGACTACTGCGATACGATACTATTGGTACACAAAGGCCAGAAGACGGTAAGTAGTTCGATAGGTCACGGACTCATAGATGATAATCCGTATTCTCCAGCACGCTTTGCTCAGGCACAGGAGAATATGACCAAGCTTAAATCCATTTTGAAATCAGGAAACATAGATGGGTTTATCAATCTAGTAGAAAGCGAAGCACTCACGCTACACAGCCTTATGATGAGTAGTAACCCGTATTTCATACTTATGAAACCGAATACGCTAAAAATTATAGAAGCCATCTGGGCCAAAAGGGAAGAAGATGGTGCTAGAGCAAAATGGTGTTTTACACTAGATGCAGGAGCCAATGTACACTTTCTCTACCCACAAGCAGACAAAGCAGCAGCACAAGCATTCATAGAAGAAGAACTCGCCCAATACTGTGAAAATAGAGCCTATATCCACGATGAAGTAGGAATGGGAGCGGAGAGGGTTTAGGTGAACAATAAAAAGTTTATAGAGTCTTTGTTTTCAACTGTTTAGTAGCTTGTCTTTTGCCTTAGGTAAAACCTTTTTGGCCTCTGTGTAACTGCCAAAAAAATTTAAAATAGTACTCTTGGTTTCTCCAGAGTAATATGAAAATAATCCTTTGCTTTGTGATATGAGCAAGTATAAAATGTGTCAAAGCTGCGGTATGCCGGCCAGTAAAGATCCTGGATAAGGAGGAACGGAAAAAGATGGTACTAAGTCTACGATGTGCTGCTCATTCTGTTACCAAGACGGAGAGTTTAATATGAAAGATGAGATAAACTCTGCCAAGAAAATGCAAGAAATGTGCATCAAAATGATGAAGAAGAACGGTATGAATGGAGTGATGGCTTGGCTACTTACCAGAAGCATACCTAGATTGGAGAGATGGAAGGGAACTGCTTAGAATTAAATGAATGACTAAAGGCGAAAAGCTAACAGTATATATGATTGATGGGACAGAATGTGGTCCCAGATTTAGTGAAATAGGTTATTTGTTTTGAAGGCTCTTGAAAACGCAATAGTAAAATTAGAACTTAAATAACAACTAAGTATTGATATAGGAGTTTCTAGAGAAGTGTTCATTAATGGCTTGTAAAAACAGATGAAAAGCGAATTAGAATCGCCTTTACTTAGTGGGTTTGAAATATTCTCAGGAGATAATATACCTTTTGTCGGAGACATTACTGAGGATGGCTTTACACTAAGAAGCAAACGAGTTGCGGGTACAAATGTGAGACACATAGCTGTAGCTAAAGGAATTATTGAGGAAAATGAGAAAGGATTGTCTATATTAATTGAGATTATTGCATTTAGAGGAATTTATAGCTTTATGCTACTGATCGCAGTCCTGTTGTATGTCTGTTTATTTTTGGGAAGCCTTTATATAGGGGTTGTGAGACTAGAGGTAGAGGCTCTTCTCAGCCTTGTTTTTATCGTCTTTCATGGAGCATTTATGATAGGTGGTCCTATTTTTTTGTTGAGTAAAGCTGCCCGTATTTTAGATCAAAATTTAGAGCACATGATTAAAGAGATAGAAAATAATCATTCATCCAAACAACCCGCCCACTAATCACTTTTTACGCTTCACTCCAAACTAAAACAATATCTTCGTGTTTACAATGTTTAGAGCAAAAGGCAAAAGTTAACTACCTTTGCTCAACAACTAGTACCAATGATCAAAGAATCACTTTTCTATAGCAAGATACTTCTCTTTGGAGAGTATGGTATTATTCAAGATGCTATGGGCCTTTCAATACCGTATAATTTTTACAAAGGGAAGTTTCATTTTGCGACAGATAAATACTCTGAGTCTAACGAGCATTTACGTACTTTTTTCACGTACCTGTCTTACCTGGATGTAAGCGGAGAAGCAGTTGCAAAGCTAGATTTAGCAGCATTCAAAAAAGACATTAAAGCGGGTATAGCCTTTGATTCGTCTATCCCTCAAGGTTTTGGTGTAGGCAGTAGTGGAGCTCTTGTAGCAGCTATTTATAATAAATATGCCACCGGTAAAATAGATCCAGAGAATATCAACAAAGGAGAGCTTTCAAAACTGAAAGCCATCTTTGGACAGATGGAGTCTCATTTTCACGGTAAAAGTTCAGGGCTAGATCCATTAATTTGTTACCTAAACCTACCGGTAGTAATCAAGTCAAAAGAGGAGTTGGATACTGTAGGACTTCCACAAGAAACGGACGATAGTAAAGGAGCGATCTTCTTGCTCAATACAAACGAGCCAGGTGAAACTCAGCCTATGGTTCAGATTTTTATGGAAAAGATGAAAGAGCAAGGTTTTCGTAAGATGATGAAAACCGAGTTGAAGAAGTACAACGATGAGTGTATCAAGTCATTTCTCAAAGGTGATTTCAATCCATTGTTCGGAAATTTAAAACAACTTTCTGCCTTATTGCTTCAAAATTTTAGTCCTATGATACCAGATGCTTTTCAAGACATTTGGAAGAAAGGTATTGAAACTGGAGATTACTATCTGAAACTTTGCGGAAGCGGAGGAGGAGGATATATCCTTGGTTTTACTCGTGACTACGCCAAAGCTCAGGAAGAGTTGAAAGGCTATCAGTTAGAATTAGTTCAACGCATCTAATTATCCTATAACTGTGTCCGCGAAGTCTATACAAAAACGCGATTCAGTTTATCTCAAAATCATAGCACTACTTTCTTCTGTACGCTGGAAAAATGTACTGTTTACCGCTGCAGCTCAGTATGTTGCGTTCCTTTTTGCCTTCAATACAAAAGAAAATATCCTTTCATCGCTAGCAGAAATAAATGTTCATCTTATAATAGTTTCTACAGCACTCATCTTAGCCGGGGGGTATATCATTAATAACTTTTACGATGTAGAAAAAGATCTAATTAATAGGCCTCATCGTACGCGTTTTCAAAATATTGTGAGTCGAGGATTTAAGCTCAATTTTTATCTGCTGCTTAACTTTGTAGGTTTGTCTATAGCGTTATATGCTTCTCCTGGTATTTTTATGTTCTTTTTGTTTTATGCTTTTGCACTATGGTTTTACTCGCATAAGCTAAGTCGGATGGTTTTGCTAAGTGAGTTAGCCGCAAGTTTTCTTACTGTTTTTGCCTTTTTTGGTTTGGTATTTTATTTCAAGCTTTTTACATTGGATTTTTTCTTGTACGGCACTAGTTTGTTTCTAGTACTCTTTGCCAGAGAAATACACAAGGACATTATGTCGCTGAAAGGAGATTTGGTATTTGGTTACAGAAGCATTGCTACAGATATTGGGTTAGAGCCAAGTAAAAGACTTTTTCAAGCCATATTGCTTTTAAGTTTCATAGTAGATGCCGTGTTTATTTGGCTTGATACCAAACCTGAGTTCTTCTATGTATTTGGAGCGATAGCATTGCTTAAAATGGCAATGATTTTTCTTATAGAAAAACCAGCTACATCACTGCGGAGAATACTCCAACTGGTGATTTTACTATTTATGATTGGGATAGTATGGCTATAGCTATTCTATTATTAGCCTTTCCCTTCCAGTTCCGTCTTTCGTGCGTATTTCTATAAGATAGAGTCCTTTTAGATTTTCTGTTTCTATGCGGTTGTTATCTGCTGAGTTTGAATAAAAAACCAACTTTCCGTTCATGTCAAATATTTTCACTTCGGTGATATTATTTAGCCCAGCAATTTGAAACATACCTTGAGAAGGATTAGGAATAATACCAAAGCTAATGCTGTTTTGTTCTATAGAAAGTGTTTTCCAAATAATGCGGTTTGAGGTTAGCTTGCACTCATAAGATGATGTGAGTTCAGCTGTCAAGGTGTCTCCATCTTGCAGCCTGTTTACTGAGAGTGTGTCTTGATTATCAGCTACCGTTGTACCATTGATTTTCCACAATACGATGCCTGTCCCTAAAGTATTGTGCTCCGTAGCCTTGAACGATTGAGCAGCTCCATCGTATGCTATTACTAAAGAATCACCTCTGTGAAGTATGTTTAGCTGATTTCCAAAAACATCATAGCAACCGGTGCTTTGATTGGTATATGTTATCGTATAAGGATATCGAGCTACAAGAAGATTGGTATAAATTCCGAAAGAGTCCTTTTCAACCCCTGCTATTTCATATTCGAATAGATCCGCTGTATTCGTAGTAGTGTCATTTATTATGTAGTCTTGAAAACCGACTGTGTCACCTTTGCAGTAAACCAATTCTTGTAGCGTAAAAGCAAAGGATGGAAGTGGATTTACTTGCACAAATACACTATCTGTACCGAAGCATGTAGAGTTGCTATCACTAAATTCTACATGAAATAATAGCGAACTATCGCCACTATACATAGGATTAGAGCTCGTCAATGGACTCAGATCACTATTAGGTTGCCAGATGTATTTATAAGCGGGACCTTCTATTCCTATATCCATAGTGTCCCCTTTGCACATACTTAGACTATCTGCCAATCCGCTTAATTTCAGCTCATTGGATATATTAATTGTTAACATGTTTATAGCTACACATCCTGAATTAGTATCACGCTCTTGATATGTGAAGTTGAACATGCCGCTAGCACTACTGGTAAAACCAAAGGTTATAGAATCCTTAAATATTATAGGTACAGGGGGGAAGAAAGAGTATTCATAGGAGGGTTGGTAATCATGGGTGAGTGCTACTTCCGTATTTATACAACCATACAGAGTGTCACCCTCAGTTAGTGCAGCATCTGGAGTTGATTTTATAGTTAGATCTTTAGTGAAATAACTAAGCACTGAAGGAGATGTAGAGGCAAGACGGTACTTGTGTCCCGTGGCGGCATACTTGCCATAAGGTACAGATGCTTTTATATCTGAAGGACGTGTGGCACTATTTACACTACCTATTTCTACAGGAGAGTCAAAGTTTCCGTTGCTGTCGCTCATTTGGACCAAAAATTTATTGCCAGTTTTGTAGGTACCTATTCCGTTGTATGAAGGAGTGAAACTTACAAAAAAACTGTCTTCGGCACACGTTATTACATCGTTCAGTGGACTGAATAAATGAAAGAATTTGAATTCTACTTTTTGACAATTGGTACAGGTTATTCCAAGTATGTCGTCATTTATGTTGGCATATAGACCGCTAGGATGATTAAAAGTAGCCACAGAGTATGGGTTTGTCCAAGCAGAAGAATACCTGTATAGATTGCTATTGCCCCAGCAAGTCACATAGTAGTTTCCTTCGTTGTCTTGAGCTAGGTCATTAAAATTATCGAATGAAGACGATAGGACTGCAGAAACCGCTCCCGTACTTGTATTCACTTCGTAAACTTTTGCATTGGCGGTATCAGAAACCACTAAGAGCTTTCCTTGATTATTGATAATCATTCCTGCGGGTTTAGTAATGCTAGCCACAAAAGTGCTGAAAGTCACATTGTAAAATGGGGCTGAGCCAATGGAGCCTTTTACTATTTTGTTGCCAGCTCTATCGCTTATGAAAAACTCATTTGAATTACTCGGATTAAATATACCATCGTGGGCTTCTGTTACGCCTGTTATTGGAATGCTTAATAGATTGGCGTGAGAAGTAGAATCGTATAGTTTGATCGTATTGCTATCTATAATGATAATTACATTATTGCCAGCTATACTGCCATAAAAAATGTCATTGGGTGACTGAAGCCCAGATATTATTGTGGTATGCGTGTAGGTTGAGTCTAACTTGCTTACGGTGCCATTTCCTTTATTTGTTATCAGGTAATTGGTGCCATCATGTGTCATTCTGTATGGATTGCTGTATTGAGCAAAACCAAGAATAAACAAACAAGTGAATACTGCGGTAAGAAGAATGTTTCTCATATACTGTTAGACACAAATCTAACAAATATGTTGCTTACTCATCCCACCTGCTCCATTAATACTGCAATACCTTCCTCAAAGCTACGAGGCTCATAACCCAGCACCTTTCTGCTTTTTGTGAGATCAAAACCTGTAAGCGGAGGACGCTTGGCGGCTTGATTTAGTGTGCTGCTACTCACCACGCTTATTATTGATTTATCTAGTTTGAAATAATCCGCTACTCGGTGTACTATTTCGAGTATACTCATTTGGTCTTTTCCGCTTATGTTATATATACCCTCGGCTTCTTTTTCCTCTACAAGTTGACAGCCTTTGGCTAAGTCTTCTGCCAAAGTAGGACTCCTAAATTGGTCATTTACCACATTAATGGGTTGCCCTTTTTCCAATGCTCCTTTTGCCCAAAGCACAATATTACTTCTGCTCATATCTTGCACCACGCCGTATACCAATACAGTACGTGCGATACTCCACTTGTTGCATTTCTCCTGAATAATTGTCTCTGACTTTAGCTTACTAAGTCCATAGTGGCTTAGTGGATTAGGTTCATCTTCTTCAGTGTATGGACCATTCTTCCCATCAAAAATAAAGTCAGTACTTAGATGAATGAGGTGAGCATTATTCGCATTTGCCGCTTTTACTAAATAAGATACCGCATCTATATTTAGCTTATCACATCCTTCTTTATCAGATTCGCAGATATCTACATTCGTCATGGCAGCAGTATTTATAATGCAGTCCGGTGTATGCTCCGCTATCACTTGCTGAACAGATGTCTCATCTGTGATATCCATTGAAGTATAAGTATATCCTGCCTTTATTGGATATCTATTAGCTCCTCGTGCGGTCGCAATTATTTTTATTTTATCATTTGTAAGATAAAGGTCGAGTAGCTTTTGGCCCAATAACCCGTTGCTACCTGTTATAAGTACTTTTTTCATTTAATATTCAAAAATGGATGTTTATTCAGCAATGCAGACTTTTTTTCGGCTACTTGCAAATTATGCAGTTCATTGGAGTGTATGGGTCTGTGAGAAGCAAATTGATTATACTTGTTTGCGTCTTTCAGTATTTTTATGGTTTCTGATGAGAAGTATGTTTCACAGAAACGTTCCCATATGTAATTTTCTGCTTGCAGAGAGGGATGAGTTAAATCCTCTTTCGCAAAGCGATAATCTCTTAATTCATCTATAAAAATTTCGAAGGAAGGAAAATATGAAACGTTGTCGAGGGTCTCAATTACTTGATGTATTGCCGCCAATAATACTGCTTTCGTTCTGCTGCTTTCTTTTATTCCGCTCCGCAGATGACGAATAGGGCTTACAGTAAATAGTATGTGTGCATGTGCATTTATGATGCGGATGTTTTGTATTATGTTTTCGATCGATGTTTTGACTTCGTCAAAAGATAATTGACGTTGTTCAAATTCATTGTTTGGCAGCTTATGGCAGTTAGCCACGACTTCATTATCTTGAATGTAGACCAATGAAGTGCCCAAAGTCAGCACAACCACATTAGCATTTTTTAGAAAGGTATGAGCATCGTCCAATTTTTTATTGGAATCTGTAATGGCATTTTCTACGGTTTTATATTTGAAATTACCGTGATGTTCGAACGAGAAATAATCCTTTCTGTAATCAAAATTCGTGGTGGAGTACTTCTGATTATTGGAGATTCTTCGAATGATTTTTTCTATGCTTATGGGATTGTACAAAATACCAAAAGGATTGGAATAGTTATCAAGCATCATTTTTCCCATTCGTTCTGCTTGACTTTCGGCGAAGCACGAACCTATCAAAAAAAAAGACGGCCAATTCGAGGCCAGTACTTTTTTAGGTATTTCGAAATCAATTTTTAGTTTCAATCTTGGGCAAATTTAATGTAAATAAAAAGTCCGAGCTAATAGCTCAGGCTTTGCATTTTTTAATGATCACAATTACTTGCAATCGTAGGTAAACGTGAAATTAGTCTCGTCTGAGAAACCTTTCTGATTAGCAGATATAGGATAGCCCTCATTATTATAGGTATAAGTATTTGTTATGTTTGAGGGTTCGTTGATCATTTAATCATACTCAGCAGTTGAAATATTCCCTTTCCCCAATTTATCATAGTTTTCTTTTAGTAAGGAAATGAGTATGGGAGCTTGACTAGCAATATATGGATTTATTTTATCGTCAGAGGTGATGTTCTTTATAGTGCTTAGTGTTTCGGTTGTCTCCGAATCTGCGTCATACTCTTGTTCTGTGACACTATTGAGAGTCCCGTCAGAATTGTAGCTGATGAACGAAACGTATGCTAATTCTGAGATGCCGTCTTCTATGAAGTGGTCTTCTATAGTTGTGATTTGGTCGCTAGTATATTCAAATCGGATAAAAGAAGTATCACCTTCTACCATCAATGTTATTCTTTCGGGAATATTTCCATCATCGTCATACTTTGCTGTAGCTAAGACGTCGGTCGTAGACATCGTATTCACTCTTCCGTCGATATAGGTGAAATTCACTGTAAACCCATCACTGTTGTAAGAAGTCAGGATACCACTCGCGTCGTAAGAATACGTAGTAGCAAACCCAGACCCTTGGCTTACCTCATTTGTGCTGGTAAGTTTGTAAGTTGGTGTCGTCTCTGTTGGTTCCGGATCATCTTTATTTCCATCACCACAAGAAGAAAGAGTAACTATGCCTGCTCCTAGGAAAAGTATTATTATTAGTTTGAATGATAATTTAATAAATGTAAATAAATGAAAAAAGGCTGCACCTATTCATAGATACAGCCTTTTCAATTTTGTTAGAATGTTTTACTTACAGTTGTACGTGAAGTTAAATATTGTCTCTTCTCCAAGAGCCGTCAAAACTGAAGATGTTGGATAATTGTTAGCGTTATAAGTATAACTGCTGGTCACAGGAACAGCTTGATCAAAAACAACAAAATCACCAGACACGATATTTGATTGACCAAAGTTTAATGGATTCTCAAGATCTGCATAGATGAGAGCAAGACTTGTTGAGTATGGATTTTTTTTACCATCAGTTACAATGTTTGTAATTTCTGCCATGGTCTCAAATTCTTTAAGATCAGCATCCCAAGTTTCGTTTATGACAGAAAGGAGATTACCATTTGCATCGTATGTAGCAAAGGTCACATCTTGTATTTGATCATCAACATCGTGCTGCTCTATTTTAGTAATATTACCGTTGGTGTTCGTCATTATAATGTAGCCATCACTTTGGCCGTCTTCTTGAAGGTTTATTCTGCTTGGTACATTACCACTTTCGTATATAAAAGTTGCTTCTGTGGATCCATCATAAGCAAGGTTAAGTCTTCCTCCAGAATATTCAAATGTGGTAGTGTCTCCATATGATATGGAAGAGATTACATTATTGTCAGAGTCGTAACTGTAAGTTGTCACTTCTCCATCTTCCTCAGATTGTGTCAGATAACAAATTGTTTCAGCAGGAGTTGGGTCTTCTGCAGGTTCTTCACTGCAAGAGTTTAGAGTAAATACTGCAGCACCTAGTGCTAGGATCATTAATAGATTGAAGGTCTTTTTCATTTTGATTAAATTGTTAGATGTTTTATTCGGTGCAATATTCGTTCTCTTACTTCAATTAATTATCATGACTTAGTAATTAATAGTTGGTATAACTTTGCACCGCTTTGACAATAAAATTGGAAGAAAATATAAAAAGAAAGCTTTTCATAGAAAGTTATGGATGTGCGATGAATTTTGCAGACAGCGAAGTGGTGGCATCTATCATGGCAGAAGTAGGGGTGGAGACCACCAATGACGAGATGGAAGCAGATATTATTTTTATAAATACCTGCTCCATACGCGATAATGCTGAACAAAAAATCCGCCATAGGCTTAAACATTTACGTCACAATAAGAAGCAAAATAAAAATCTCACCATTGGAGTATTGGGTTGCATGGCTGAGAGGCTGAAAAAGCAACTGCTCGAAGAAGAAAAGCTTGTGGACATAGTGGCTGGGCCAGATGCCTACAAAGAGCTCCCTATTCTGCTTAAAGAAGTAGAAAGCGGCCACAAAGCTATCAATGTGATGCTCAGTCTAGAAGAGACGTATGCTGAGATACAACCTACAAGACTAAACAGCAATGGAGTTACGGCATTTATTAGTATCACACGTGGGTGTGACAATATGTGCAGTTTCTGTGTAGTCCCTTTTACGAGAGGGAGAGAACGTAGCCGAAATCCAGAGAGTATAGTAGCAGAAGCACAAGATTTAGTAAGCAAAGGATACAAAGAGGTAACACTTCTCGGCCAAAACGTGGATTCATACCTGTGGTATGGTGGTGGAGCCCGTAAGGATTTTAATAAACTAACAGAAGAAGAGCAAGATATTAGTGTTTCATTTGCTAACTTGCTAGAGATGGTAGCACAGGTAGATCCAAACTTGCGTGTAAGGTTTTCAACCTCCCACCCCAAAGACATACACGATGAAGTGCTTTTTGTGATGAAAAAGTATGTCAATGTAGCCAAACACATTCACTTACCAGCACAGAGTGGGAGTACACGTATTCTCGAAAAAATGAATCGCACGTACACGCGTGAGTGGTACGAGATGAAATACAATCGTATCAAAGAAATTCTTCCAGAGTGTAGCGTGAGTTCCGATATTATTACCGGTTTCTGTTCTGAAACGGAGGAAGACCACCATGCTACCCTAGACTTAATGAAGAAGTGTGAGTATGAATTTAGCTATATGTACTTCTATAGTGAGCGTCCCGGAACGCTTGCAGCTCGTAAGTTTGAAGACGATATTCCAGAAGTCATCAAAAAAAGAAGATTGACAGAGGTAATAGAGGTACAACATGAGGTGGCCAAAAGAAGGAATAAAGCCCAAGAAGGCAAAATCCATAGAGTCTTAATCGAAATGCAAAGCAAGAAAAATGCAGATGAATGGATGGGACGCAATGAACAAAACATCAAAATCATTTTCCCAAAAGCAGATTATAAGATGGGAGACTACGTAGACGTACGAATAGAACGCAGTACGATAACTAGTTTGATAGGCGTGGGGGTGTAGGTTCACGCCTGCCGGCGTGGTCAAATCGTTGTATTGTGGGTTTAAGCGTGTAGGCCTGAACCGAGCATTACATTATATTTCTTAGGTTCACGGTTGTATCTGTGGTAATTTGTTCTCAGAATTAAAAGCTGCTGATTCCCATTTTTAAAACTGTTGTTCCAGCCTTCAAGAAGCTCAGGTTGTTTCATTAGGTCAACTATACGTCTAAAAATTTCAATTATGGTTTCAATTTTATTAAACAATGTTTGAAAGTCACCATCCTTCCTAATTGAGAGTAATATAGCTATAATGTGAGTATAAGGAAAGATGGCTAAAATCCAAAACCATACTGGTCGTTGTTCGTTTAACCGAGCAACCACCTTATAGTCTTCAGTTGTTAATGTTGGAAGTAACTCTCTCTCCCTCTTATGGAACTTAGATTTAGTATCTAGTATATATTCATCAAGTACAACTATGCATTTGTTATACTCATCGACTACCTCAATAGATGTCTGAGAAACTCCTTTATGTCTAAACTGTTCAATAAATTTGCTTAGAATAGCGATAAGGGCAATACCAAATTTTTCGTCGTCTGACCTGTTCATTTGTAATTTAAACCTACAAAAAAATCCCATCAACTTTCGTCAAAGGGATTCAGATAATCTTTAGAACAGAGAAGTCTCAATACTCACTATCTCCCTTCTCCTTACTATTTAGTGAAATCTCAATACTCTTAGTCTCATATCTCACTACTATTTAGTGAAACTCAAAATCGTCTCCTCTATAATATCACAAGCAGCATTCAATTCTTCCTCTGTTATTACAAGTGGCGGAGCAAAACGGATAATGTGATCATGAGTAGGCTTAGCTAGTAGGCCATTGTCTCTTAGCTTCAAGCAAACATCCATTGCAGTTTTCTTTTCTCCTTCGTAGTTGAATGGTGTTATCACTACAGCATTTAGTAGACCTTTACCTCTATAAGTTTCTATAATTGGCGAGTCTATTTTACTCATTCGCTCACGGAATATTTTACCCAGTTGGTAAGCATTCTCAGCAAGCTTTTCGTCTCTGACTACTTCAAGAGCAGCTACCGCCACTTTATTCGCTAGAGGATTTCCACCAAAAGTACTACCGTGTTCTCCTGGTTTTATGCATAGCATTATATCATCATCTGCTAGTACCGCACTCACTGGGAATACTCCACCACTTACAGCTTTACCAAGTATCAGTATGTCAGGTTTTACTTCTGGAGTGCCAGAGCAGTTTTTTTTTGGGCAATCACAGTTACCACAAGTAGCCAACAAACGGCCAGTTCTGGCAATACCTGTTTGTACTTCATCTGCTATGAATAGAGCATTGTATTGCTTACATAGCTCATTAGCCTTTTTTAGGTATCCTTCGTCAGGCACCATTACACCAGCTTCCCCTTGTATCGGCTCTACGATGAATCCTGCTATGTTCGGGTTGGCTTTCAGTGCAGTTTCTAAAGCATCTACATTGTTATATTCTATTACTTGTACGCCTGGTAAGTATGGTCCAAAACCACCTTTACTATCAGGATCGGTACTTGCAGACACTATAGCTATAGTTCTGCCATGAAAATTTTCAGTAGCAAACAGAATGACTGCTTGGTTTTCTGGAGTTCCTTTTTTCTCATAAGCCCACTTTCTGCAAAGTTTTAAAGCAGTTTCTACTGCTTCTGCACCGGTGTTCATAGGTAGCACTTTGTCAAATTTGAAAAATTCTGTCATGAACTTCTCATACTCTCCAAGACTATCATTATAAAATGCTCTAGAGGTTAAAGTCAATGTTTGTGCTTGGTCAGTGAGTGCTTTTACAATTTTTGGATGGCAATGACCTTGGTTCACAGCACTATAAGCACTCAAAAAATCATAATAACGTTTGCCGTCAGTATCCCACACGTGAATTCCCTCACCTTTAGCCAATACTACCGGAAGAGGATGGTAGTTATGTGCACCGTGTCTATCTTCTAAAGCTATATAATAGTCTTGTGTCTGTGTCATCGGGCAAACCTACAAAAAAATTGAATTCCATAAGAAACTATAACAGAAATATAAAGGCTAAGAATAGTCGGCATTTATTCGGTTGTCTAAAGAATAAGTGTGTAGATGAAATGCTATTTCAAATAAACATTCGTTAATAGTATATTGCCAAAAGATTGAAAGTCTATAAATACATTACCATACTCATTTTATCGTTTCTGGTCACTAGTGGCTACAGCCAAGAATGGAAGGTGAAAGCTACTCTAGATTTTCACTATTATTTTCAATCAGAAACACTACAACATATAAATCGTTTAGATTCAGTATTGAGTGCAGATCTCAATGAATTACAAAAACGACTAAATTATCACACAGGGGGTACTATCGATGTTTTTATTATAGACGGAATAGTTCCTGATTATCTAGCTTCGGAAGATTTTGAATCACAAGTAGGTCCCGGAGATATATTACTTAGCCCTCATAGAGTGGTTTTACAGATTAATCAGAGTGTAGCAAGCATTTCAAAGACTTTTAGGCTGAGTGCTTCCAAACTGTTAATAGATGAAATGATGTACGGAGGCACCTTACAAGATAAAGTGAAAAGTGCCAATCTAATTAATTTTCCTGAATGGCTACTCCCTGGACTTAATAGCTATTTAGCGTTTGGGTGGTCTGCAGAACTAGATAATGAATTGCGTGTAGTCTATGATGAGATAAGTCTGCAAGATTTCAATAAAATACCGAGAAACTACAATGTAGTGAAGGGAGCATCGTTTTGGAAATATATGGAGTATAAATATGGGGAGACAGCCATACCTACACTATTATACATGTCTAGGTTTACTCGTAAGTTTAATTCCGCCATATATTACTCATTTCAAGCATCCTTCAAAGATATATTTGAGGGATGGCAGGAGTATTACAATAGGGCATACGAAGCAGATCAAAAGAAACCCAATCCCATTCAAGGCATCGAGATTAGTTCATACGAATTATTGGAGTTCACGGTTGTAGATGAGCATGATTATTATACCTTAGAACATTCGTTTAGAGGGGTCTCTCTCTTTCATCATAATACCATTTCCAACAAAAAGAGTCGGCTATATACATTGTCTTCCTCAGAAGTAAACCTAAAGCCTTTTTCGGGATCACTAGTTTCATCGGCCGTCGGAGTCCAATTGGTTGTCAATAGCCCCAAAGGTGTAATACTTCACGACTTCTCATCAAATAGGCATACTCGTCGAATATTGAACTTATCATTTACCACATCAGCATCTCAATGTGATGAAGGTATTATATTGGTCAATGCCAAATTATACCAGAGTAGAATATATCTTGTTTCTAAAAAAATGAAATTAATAGATAGTGCGGCCTCATATATAAATAGTTATACAAGAGGTGTCAATATCTCTTCGTGGATATGTGAGGGTGAGAGGGGCAGTAAGATTTTTGTACGAAAGGGAGAAGTAGTCACATCTTTGCTTGATTTTGATTATAAAACGCGTCAGCTAGTTCTGGCAAACGACAGTACATTATTGTTCAACTCTGTGGAAAGTGGTATCTGGAATGGAAATCTGTTTGCAATCAATAAAAAAGAACTCTTCAATGTCACGAATTATCGCTCCAATATTTTGGGGCATCAGTATTCAGAAAAGGTTTTTGTGGAGTATGTAGACAGGTTAGATCTCGCATCTTTATTCATCACTGGACAAATCGATTCGGACGACTTTTTTAAATATGACACAATAATTCCAAGTTTTCTCAGTGCCAATCTTGAAAAATTGAATCTTACTAAAGAGGTGAAGACTACTCGAAGCATTGATT
Source organism: Bacteroidia bacterium (assembly GCA_028339355.1). Lineage (GTDB taxonomy): Bacteria > Bacteroidota > Bacteroidia > NS11-12g > UBA9320 > UBA9320. The sequence goes on along the minus strand of JAOLBX010000002.1, from coordinate 52,399 downwards.
CTCTTGAATCGTATAGTTTTCAAACACCAGTTCCAGATTCACGGGATTTTACCACATCCAATTATGATTCAATCAGGAGTGCAGATAAGGATGCTTCGCAATATACAGATGTTGGAACGCCAGCATCAGAAGAATTGGATGCAGTATTTGCACATTTCAAGCTTACCAACACACCAGAAGAGTCAGAAATTTCCGCTTTCAAAGAATTCTACCCGTCATTACTACCTAGCAACCTATTGGTAAAAATCGGAGCAGATTATTCGAATCAGTACAGAACTAAACTCTTGGGAATATCATATACTGGTTTATTGCAGCCCGGAGCTAGAGATATAAAACTTCATTATGCCGTAAATAGAAAACAAAATACTGCATTAAGTCTCTTGCACAGGAAGAGAACAATTTGGCTAGACGAGCATGCCGAAAAGTTGTTATCAAACAACATTCAGGTTAATCGGGAAAAACCAATCTCCCAGAACTTGACACTATGTGTTTCATTGATTGGAAGTCATAATCAAAGCATCCCGCTACACGTTAACAATGAAAGTCGGGATCTGTCAATTACTCAAAAGGTAATTTTTGCCAATAGGTCAGATTTGAACTACAAGAATCAGTTTAGGAATCATAATTTTAATTTCTTGATGAGAGTAGCTCCAAGTTATATATTGAATGGCAATGCTTGGAATGTTAGCACATCAATGGACCTTAAGCATAGTTACAAATCAAAAAATGGAATTGCGACTTTTAATAAGCTATCAATAGGCACATCTCAAGGGCAATCCCCCGTCTTTTATATGCTAGGTGGCTATTCTAATGACATTCTAATATCCGATAACAATAGAGCATTTTCAGATTATAAAAACCCGATGCTATATGAGAACAAATTTGGCATAAGGGGATTCGATGCTAACTACAGGAACGGAAATTCATATTTCCTTTATACTTCGGAGGTAGAGAGTGAGCTGATTAGTTATTTTTTTGACAGACCCATTGTATCAGAGGTTTTTTCTAATCTTAGAATAGTGTCTTTTGTAGATATGGGACTCTCATTTTATGATGACGGCATTTTTAGTCCTGCTAATGTATTAAATACCAGTACGATAGTGTCTAGCACAGGTGCCATTGTTACTACAGTGCAAGCATTCAAGCATCCATTTATCTCGTCATTTGGAGTAGGAATTAAAACTCAAATTTATGGATATCCCATTAGGTTAGACTATGCTATTGGTATAGAGGATCAGGCTTTGCTATCCGGTAAATTTCATCTAGGCTTAGCTTTCCGTTATTGATTTGTTTACAATATGTAAGCATTTATTGCTTAGAGATTAGCTGCTCAATATATCCTAAACCAATATTTGCACTATATTAGCAATAAGAATAAATGACGATAAAATCAGCACTAATTTCAGTCTTCAATAAAGATGGAATTGACGAATTAGCATTGGAATTGGCCAAAAATAACGTAGCAATCCATTCCACTGGAGGTACAAAAAAATACTTAGAAAACTTAGGGCTAAACATCTTAGCGGTTGAGGATTTTACAAATTACCCTGAGGTATTTGGAGGTAGAGTCAAAACATTGCACCCGGCTATTTTTGGAGGAATATTGTATAGGAGAGATAATGAAAACGATTTAAGTGAACTGCAGGCTCACGACATCCCTTCGATCGACTTAGTAGTTGTTGACCTTTATCCTTTTCAAGATACCGTTGTTTCAGGTGCAGACCACTCAGATATCATCGAAAAAATAGACATTGGAGGAATATCACTAATTAGAGCTGCGGCAAAAAACTACAAACACACATCTATCATAAGTCATAAAGGACAGTATCAAGATTTTACTGAGCACTATAAATCTCAAAATAGTTCCAGCACTTTGGAGTATAGAAAAGAACTAGCACACGCGGCATTTGATGTTACTAAAGAGTATGATACAGCCATATCAGGCTATTTTGCTTCAGAGCAAGTGTTGCCATTGCGTTACGGAGAAAACCCTCATCAGAAAGCATCTTTTCAAGGCAATCTTAATGGCTTGTTTACTAAACTGAGCGGTAAAGAACTATCATACAATAACTTATTAGATGTAGATGCAGCCATCAATCTAATAACTGATGTCTCTCAAGAAGGTAAAAGTGCATTCGCAGTGCTTAAACACAATAATGCTTGTGGTTGTGCTATTAGAGATAATGTAGCGATGGCATTTAAAGATGCCCTGGCTGCAGATCCGGTTTCAGCATTTGGTGGCATATTGATTTCAGACAGGGAAATTGATTTAGAAACAGCCCAAGCTATTGATGAAATATTTTATGAAGTCTGCATTGCACCTTCATTTTCTGTTGAGGCGAGAGATCTTCTAACGAAGAAAGCAAAAAGAATTTTATTGCAGTGGAGTAAGGAGCCCT